>CBDETP010000014.1:0-211428 GCA_965242995.1 Coxiellales bacterium | reverse complement strand
CAGGAACCCAGCTTACTATGCGTACTTTCCATATCGGTGGTGCAGCGTCTAGTGAGGCAGCAGCAAGTAATATCCAGGTGCAAACGGCAGGTAAGGCTAAGCTCGTTAATATTAAATCCGTTGAGCGTTCAGATGGCAAGCTGGTTGCAGTGTCTCGCTCGGGTGAGTTTATTGTTTTGGATGCTCGAGGCCGCCAGCGCGAATGTTATAAAGTCCCTTACGGTGCGGTTTTAGCTGTTCATGATGATAATGAGGTTGCAGCAGGAGACATTGTTGCTCAGTGGGATCCTCATATGCATCCAATTGTAACGGAGGCGGCCGGTAAGGTTCGTTTTGTTAATTTTGTTGATGGTATGACAGTAAATCGTCAGACCGATGAATTAACAGGCCTATCCAGTATTGTTGTTGGTGTGTTAAAGCGCAGCTCATCTAGTAAAGATCTTCGCCCCATGATTCAGCTCATCGATGCAGATGGTAAAGATGTTTATTTGGCGGGAAGCAATATTCCTGCGCATTATTTTTTACCAGAAGGCACTGTTATTTCGTTGGAAGATAGCGCTCAAGTTAAGGTTGGTGATGTTTTAGCAAGAATTCCAAAAGAAACAAGTAAGACACGCGATATTACGGGTGGCCTTCCTCGTGTGGCTGATTTGTTCGAAGCTCGAAAACCTAAAGAGCCTGCTATTTTGGCTGAAATATCGGGTGTTGTTAGTTTTGGTAGGGATACAAAAGAAAAAGGGCGTTTAGTTATTACTTCCCCAGAAGGTGAAGTGAGTGAAACGCTAATTCCAAAATGGCGACATATTGGTGTTTTTGAAGGTGAAACGGTTACTAAGGGTGAGGTTGTCGCTCATGGTGCCCCTGAATCGCATGATATTTTAAGATTGCTGGGAGTGAGTACTCTTACTGAGTATATTGTTCATGAGGTGCAAGAAGTTTATCGATTGCAGGGTGTTAAAATTAATGACAAGCACATTGAGGTCATTGTTCGACAAATGTTGCGGAAAGTGAACATTATTGATTCAGGTAGCACTAATTATATCCAAGGCGAGCAAGCTGAGTTAACGAAGGTTTTACGTGCAAATGAGAAGGTTGTTGCAGAAGGCGGCCAGCCAGCAACGTATCAACGCGTGTTGCTGGGTATTACCAAGGCATCACTTGCAACGGAGTCGTTCTTATCTGCCGCATCATTCCAGGAAACAACGCGCGTACTAACGGGAGCCTCAGTGTCGGGCAAACGCGATGAGCTTCTTGGCTTGAAAGAGAATGTAATGGTTGGGCGTATTATTCCCGCCGGAACAGGCTTTAAGTATCATGCTGATCGTCGTAAGGCGAGCTTGGTTGAAGCGCAGAAAGAAATTAAAGGAAAAGTTGAAGAAGAGGTGCTTACCGCGCAGGATGTTGAGCAGGCACTAAGTGAAGCGCTTAAGTCTTCTGATGACGGTAAGTAGGATGGTTTGTCGGATAGGAGGAAAGATTTAACAATGAATGGTGGTTTTGCTTGACAGCATCGCTTGCATTTCATTAGAATCTCGACACTTGTCTATTGATAGAGTTAATAAAAGTAGGAGCCGCCGAATGGCCAGAGTTAATCAGTTAGTAAGAAAGCCCAGGAAACGCAAGGTTAATAAAACCACTGTTCCTGCGCTTGAGTCATCTCCACAACGTCGAGGAGTATGCATACGTGTTTATACGACAACCCCCAAAAAGCCAAACTCGGCAATGCGGAAGGTTGCTCGTGTTAGAGTAACAAACGGCAGTGAGGTAACTGCATACATTGGTGGCGAAGGTCATAATTTGCAAGAGCACTCAGTGGTATTGATTCGCGGTGGTCGTGTAAAAGATTTACCGGGTGTGCGTTATCATATTGTTCGCGGAAGCCTGGATACCTCCGGTGTTTCTGGTCGTAAGCAAGGCCGTTCTAAATATGGTGAGAAAAAGCCAAAAGAATAATTTAAAAGTGTAAGGTGAATAATTATGTCGAGAAGAAAAGCTGCCCCTAAACGTGAAATCATGCCAGATCCGCTCTTTCATAGTGAGCTGTTGGCGAAATTTATGAACGTTGTTATGCGTAGTGGAAAGAAATCTGTAGCCGAGCGCATTGTTTATGGTGCGTTTGATAAAGTTGCCAAAACAGCAATTGCCACAAAGGTTAAAGAAACTAAGGAAGATGAAGGAGAGGCTGGTTCAGACAGTGGCTCTTCTTCAGTTGATGCTAAAAAAACAATTCGCAATGATGACTCAGTTCGTGAAAGAGTGTTAGATGTTTTTAAAGAAGCGTTAGATAAAGTAACCCCTCTCGTTGAGGTTAAATCCAGACGTGTGGGTGGTTCAACGTATCAGGTTCCTGTTGAAATTCGTGAGACGCGTCAGGTTGCATTGGCAATGCGTTGGCTGGTGGACTTTGCTTCTAAAAGGCATGAGAAAACAATGGCAGATCGCTTGGCTGGTGAAATAATTGATGCTGTAGCAGAAAGGGGTGGTGCATTTAAAAAGCGTGAAGATGTTCATCGTATGGCAAAAGCTAACCAAGCATTTGCGCACTACCGTTTTTAAGGAGTCATTTATGACAACAAATCTATCAGACATTCGCGACATTGGGATTATGGCCCATATCGACGCAGGTAAAACAACCACAACAGAGCGAATTTTATTCTATACAGGTGTCTCACATAAAATCGGTGAGGTTCATGAAGGTACCGCTGTGATGGATTGGATGGAGCAAGAGCAAGAACGTGGTATCACGATTCAGTCTGCTGCAACAACATGCTACTGGAGTGGTATGCGAAAGAACTTCAAAAAACATCGAATTAATATTATTGATACACCAGGACACGTCGATTTCACTATTGAAGTCGAGCGTTCTTTAAAGGTGTTGGACGGTGCTGTTGCTGTATTCTGTGCGGTTAGTGGGGTTGAGCCACAAACTGAAACAGTCTGGCGTCAGGCTGATAAATATCAGGTACCAAGAATGGGTTTTGTCAATAAAATGGATCGTGCTGGCGCAAACTTTTTGCGTGTTGTTGATCAAATTGGCGAGCGCTTGGGCGCTAATACCGTTGCTATGCAGTTGCCAATTGGTGCTGAAGAAGATTTCTCTGGCATTATTGATTTAGTTATTATGAAAGCGTTGTATTTTAGTGAAGAAGACCGCGGGATGACTTTTGAGGAAAGAGAAATTCCTGAAGAAAATCAAGCGCAGGCACAAGAATATCGAACTAAATTAATTGAGGCTGCAGCAGAAGCTAGTGATGAGCTTATGGAGAAATATCTTGAAGGTGTTGAGCTGTCAGAAGAGGAGATCAAGCAAGCAATTCGTAAGAGAGTGATTGCAAATGAAATTATTCCTATGTTTTGTGGAACAGCATTTAAAAACAAAGGCGTACAACCGCTTTTGGATGCTGTTATTGAGTATATGCCATCGCCATTAGATGTGCCGGCCATTAAAGGATTGGATGAAAGAGATCAGGAAGTTGAAAGAGAAGCTTCAGTTGATGCACCTTTTTCGGCTTTGGCATTTAAAATTATTACTGACCCCTTTGTAGGAACATTAACATTTTTTCGTGTGTATTCAGGGACGCTTAAATCGGGCGATTCAGTTTATAACTCAGTTAAAAGTAAAAAAGAACGTGTGGGTCGTTTGTTGCAAATGCACTCAAACTCAAGAGAAGAAATCAAAGAGGTTTCGGCTGGTGATATTGCCGCGGCAGTTGGCTTAAAGGATGTTACGACGGGTGACACCCTATGTGACTTAAAGCAAATTATTACTTTGGAGCGTATGGAGTTTCCAGAGCCGGTTATTTCTGTTGCAGTGGAACCTAAGACAAAAGCTGATCAAGAAAAAATGGGAATTGCGCTCGGTAAGTTGGCGCAAGAAGATCCCTCATTCCGAGTTCACTCTGATGAAGAATCAGGGCAAACCATTATTTCAGGAATGGGTGAGCTTCATTTGGATATTATTGTTGATCGTTTGCGTCGTGAGTTTTCTGTTGAGGCCAACGTAGGTAAGCCTCAAGTAGCTTATCGTGAAACTATTGGCAAGTCTGTTGAACATGAAAGTAAATTTGTTCGTCAGTCAGGTGGCCGTGGTCAGTATGGGCATGTTTATTTGCGCCTAGAGCCACAAGAGCCTGGTACAGGATTTGAGTTTGTTAACGAAATTGTAGGTGGGGCAATTCCTAGAGAGTTCATTAATCCGGTTAAGAAGGGGGTTGAGGAACGCATGGAAAATGGCATTAATGCCGGCTATCCTGTTGTTGATGTGAAGGTAACTCTATATGATGGCTCGTTTCATGATGTGGATTCTAGTGAAATGGCCTTTAAGGTTGCAGGGTCTATGTGTTTCCGTGAAGGTGCTCAAAAAGCTAATCCTAAATTATTAGAGCCTATGATGAAGGTTGAGGTAGTAAGCCCTGAAGAGTATATGGGTGATGTAGTTGGCGACTTAAATCGCCGAAGAGGCATGATCATTGGCATGGATGAAAGCCCTAGTGGCAAGGTTATCAATGCTGAGGTGCCATTGGCGGAAATGTTTGGTTACGCGACACATTTGAGGTCATTGTCACAAGGCCGTGCAACCTACACAATGGAATTTCTGAAGTATGCTGAAGCCCCACGAAATGTGGTTGAAGCAATCATTAATAAATAATTAATTAACTAAAAGAGAGAAAAAGCGATGGCAAAGGAAAAATTTGAACGTAGTAAGCCGCATATGAATGTTGGAACAATTGGTCACGTTGATCATGGCAAGACGACATTAACGGCGGCGATCACTAAAGTAATGGGCGAGAAGTTTGGTGGAGAAGCGCAAGCTTTTGATCAGATTGATAACGCGCCAGAAGAGCGCGCACGTGGTATTACCATTGCGACATCGCATGTTGAGTATGAATCAGACAAGCGTCACTATGCGCACGTAGATTGTCCAGGACACGCGGATTATGTGAAGAACATGATTACAGGTGCAGCGCAAATGGATGGAGCGATATTGGTTGTATCAGCAGCAGATGGTCCGATGCCACAAACTCGCGAGCATATTTTATTGGCACGTCAAGTGGGTGTTCCAAATATCATTGTATTCTTGAATAAAGCTGACATGGTTGATGATGCTGAGTTGGTTGAATTGGTTGAGATGGAAGTCAGAGACTTGTTGAACAAGTATGAGTTTCCTGGTGATGATACACCGATTATTTCAGGGTCTGCATTAAAAGCACTAGAGGGCGACAGCAGCGACATTGGTGCGCCATCGGTTGAGAAATTGGTTGCCAGCATGGACGACTATTTTCCTGAGCCAGAGCGTGTTATTGACAAGCCATTTTTGATGCCGATTGAGGATGTATTCTCTATTTCGGGACGTGGAACAGTGGTCACGGGTCGTGTAGAGCGCGGGATTGTTAAAGTTGGTGGAGAGTTAGAGATTGTTGGTATTAAAGCGACAGAGAAGACAATTTGTACGGGTGTAGAGATGTTCCGTAAGTTGTTGGATGAAGGTCGTGCGGGTGATAACGTTGGTGTTTTATTACGTGGAACCAAGCGTGAAGATGTTGAGCGCGGACAAGTTTTAGCAGCGCCAGGCACGATTAACCCACACACAAAATTTGAAGCGGAAGTGTACGTATTGTCAAAAGAAGAGGGTGGTCGTCATACGCCATTCTTTAAAGGATATCGCCCACAGTTTTATTTCCGTACAACGGATGTGACTGGAGCGGTTATTTTACCTGAAGGCGTAGAGATGGTGATGCCAGGTGATAACGTAACAGTAGAAGTTGAGTTGATTGCTCCAATTGCTATGGAAGACGGCGGCAACTTTGCGATTCGTGAAGGTGGCCGTACTGTTGGTGCCGGCGTGATTGTCAAGATTGTTGAATAATCTAAAAAGTAGGATTTATTAAATGGTAAAAGCTAAAAACAAAAGTCAAAGTCAACGCATTCGTATCCAGTTAAAGGCTTATGATCATCGTCTGATTGATATGTGTACGCATGAAATAGTTGAAACAGCAAAACGGACTGGCGCGCTTGTGCGAGGCCCAATCCCTTTGCCAACTCGGAAAGAGCGCTTCACTGTGCTGATCTCTCCTCATAAGCATAAAAAGGCGCGTGATCAGTATGGAATTCATACTCATAAGAGGCTTGTGGATATTTTGCAGCCAACTGATAAAACGGTGGATGCATTAATGAAGCTTGATTTGGCTGCAGGTGTTGATATCCGCATCGTAGTTGAGTAGTATGTCGTTCTTCTCTCCCTAGTTAGGGGAGAAAAGCTAGATAAATTTAAGACTTATCTCATCGCAAGGTTTTGAGAGAGTCAAGTTGCACTTTGCTAAATGTTTAGCTAGGTGTTTGTTTTAAAAGGTGAAAACATGTCAACAATTGGAATAGTAGCTCGCAAGTGTGGAATGACACGAGTCATCGGTGAAGATGGTAGTATGGTGCCGGTTTCTGTCGTTCAGATTGATTCTAATAAGATCACACAAATCAAAAACAATGAAACAGATGGTTATAGTGCTTTGCAAGTTGCTTTTGGCCTTCAAAAAGCATCGCGAATCAATAAGGCAGAAGCAGGTGTTTTGGCAAAAGCTAAGGTTGCTCCAGCCAAGGGTTTTAAAGAGTTTAGGCTAAAAAAAGGTGAGAGCCTTGAGGGTTTTGAGTTAGGAGCCCAGCTTTCTGTTGACCAGTTTGAGCAAGGGCAAATGGTTGATGCTCGCGGTGTATCCAAGGGTAAGGGTTTTGCAGGTGTTATTAAGCGCCATAACTTTAGTATGCAAGACGCAACACATGGTAACTCACTTTCTCATCGTGCGCATGGTTCTACAGGCCAGTGTCAATTTCCAGGACGTGTCTTTAAAGGCAAGAAAATGGCAGGCCAAATGGGGAATAAAAATGTATGCGTAACTAACCTTAAGGTTGTTCGTGTTGATGCAGAGCGTAACTTGTTGTTAATTTCTGGGGCTGTGCCAGGTGCAACCGGTAGCTATGTCATTATTACAGCGAGTGATAAACGCAAGGGAGGCATCTAATGGAAATTAGCGTGAAGTCTTTTTCAAATGCCGCGGCTGCGTCCTCTTCAGTGAGTTTGTCAGAAGCTGTTTACGGTTATGAGCCTCGTGAAGATATTGTTCATCAGGTTGTTGTTTCATGCATGACTAATTCGCGCGCGGGAACAAAGGCGCAAAAAAGTCGCAAAGATGTTTCTGGTGGTGGTAAAAAGCCATTCAAGCAGAAGGGTACTGGTCGAGCAAGAGCTGGTACAACCCGAGGGCCTATTTGGCGTGGTGGTGGTGTTACATTTGCAGCTCGCCCTAAAACGTATTCAAAAAAAATCAATAAAAAGCTATACGCCTGTGCAATAAAGTCTGTTTTTTCAGAGTTACTTAGAACTGAGCGTTTGATTGTTATTGATGATTTGTCTGTTACTAGTTCTAAGACAAAAGACCTAGTTAAACAACTGACTTCTCTTGAGTTGAATGATGTTTTTATAATTACAGAAGAGCTTAATCCTTCACTAGAGTTGGCAGCACGTAATTTATACTGGGTTGGGCTATCAACCGCAAATGTTGTTAATTTGGTTTCTCTTCTGTCGTATAAAAAAGTATTAATTACAGCTCAGGCAGCTAAAAAAATTGAAGAGAGGTTGAAATGAATGTAACACGTCAATTAACTATTATTGAGGCGCCGCATGTCTCAGAAAAAAGTAGTCGTTCTCCGGATGGTTATCGGCAGTATGTTTTTAAAGTTTTACCAGATGCAACTAAGGCTGAAATAAAGCAAGCAGTAGAGTCTTTGTTTAAGGTTTCAGTTAAGTCAATTACAACATTGAATGTCAAGGGTAAAACCACTCGTGTTGGTCGTCGTTTAGGTAAAAAGAAAGACTGGAAGAAAGCATATATTACCTTACCTGCAGATCAAGAAATTGAGATCGCAGGAATTGAGAATTAGGAGTTTAGCAACATGTCACTAAAAAAATCAAAACCAACTTCGCCAGGTACGCGACATAAAATATCTGTTGAAAGGCCTCACCTGCATAAGGGAGAGCCTTATGAGCCATTATTAGAGCCAAAAAATCGAATTAATGGCCGTAATAACGCAGGACGCATAACTGTGCGACGTCGTGGCGGAGGGCATAAAAAACAATATCGAATTATAGATTTTAAGCGAAACAAAGATGGTATCCCTGCCAAAGTTGAGCGAATTGAATACGATCCTAATCGAAGTGCTCATATTGCATTAGTGCTGTATGCAGATGGTGAAAGAAAATATATTATTGCACCAAAATCTGTTAAAGCAGGCGCGGTTGTTCGATCAGGACCTGATGCACCTATCGCGCCAGGCAACTGTCTTCCTCTTAAAAACATGCCAATGGGTGCGGTTATTCATTGTGTTGAGCTAAAGCCGGGTAAAGGTGCTCAAATTTTAAGAAGTGCTGGAGCATCAGGGCAGCTTCTTGCACGTGAAGGGTTGTATGCTATTTTACGACTCAGATCTGGTGAAACTCGTAAGGTTTTGGTGGATTGCCGTGCTTGCATTGGTGAGGTTTCAAATAGTGAGCATAGCCTGCAATCATTGGGTAAAGCGGGGGCAAATCGCTGGCGCGGTCGTCGTCCAACTGTCCGTGGTGTTGCAATGAACCCGGTTGATCACCCTCATGGTGGTGGTGAAGGGCGCACATCGGGAGGCCGTCATCCAGTGAGTCCAACAGGGGTGCCTGCTAAAGGGTTTAAGACGCGTAAAAATAAGCGAACTAACAAGTTAATTGTTCGTGATAGACGCAAGAAAAAATAATTAAATAAATAAAAAGAGGTGTTTTGTGGCAAGATCGATTAAAAAAGGACCTTTTGTAGATCATCATCTGCTTAAGAAAGTTCTTGATGCTATTAAAAATAAAGTTAAGAAGCCAATTAAGACTTGGTCTAGACGTTCGACAATCATTCCTGAAATGGTAGGCTTGACGCTTGCTGTTCATAATGGAAGGGTTCATGTTCCTGTTTATGTGAGTGAAAACATGGTTGGGCATAAATTGGGGGAGTTTTCAATAACAAGAACTTTCCGCAGTCATGCTGGTGATCGAAAAGCTAAAGGAGGCAAGTAATGGTTACTTTTGCTAAGTTAAGATACGTTCATATTTCAGCGCAAAAAGCACGGCTTGTTGCTGATCAGATTCGAGGCATGAATGTTGAGAATGCAATTGAATTACTTAAGTTTAGTAAGCATAAAGCAGCGGGCTTAATTGTTAAGGTTGTTCAGTCGGCTTTAGCTAATGCTGAGCACAATAATGGTGCTGATATTGATGAATTGAGAGTCTCTGCAATTATGGTTGATGAAGGACCGACAGCGAAGCGATTTAAGCCAAGGGCTCGTGGCCGAGCAGATAATATTTTAAAGCGCAGTTGTCATATCACTGTTGAAGTTTCAGATAATGAAGAGAGGGTTTAGGTATGGGGCAAAAAGTTAATCCAATTGGCATGCGTTTAGGAATTGTGCGTGATTGGACCGCAAAATGGTACGCAGAAAAGAATTTTGCAGATTATTTAAATGCAGATTTGGCGGTTAGAAAATTTTTAATTAAAAAATTAAAAAACGCTGCTGTAAGCCACATTCAAATTGAGCGTCCTGCTAATAATGCAAGGGTGACAATTTATTCTGCAAGACCAGGTGTCATACTGGGAAAAAAGGGGAGTGATTTACAGCTTTTACAAAAACAAGTTAGTAAAATAACTAAAATGCCCACCCATTTAAAAATTGAAGAAATTCGTAAGCCGGATTTAAATGCAACGTTGGTTGCTCAAAATATTGCGCAACAATTAGAACGACGGGTAATGTTTAGGCGTGCAATGAAAAGAGCAATGCAGTCGACTATGCGACAAGGGGCAGAGGGTGTAAAAATCATGGTTAGTGGTCGCCTAAATGGTGCTGATATTGCGCGTAGTGAGTGCTATAGAGAGGGGCGAGTTCCTTTGCATACATTTCGTGCTGATATTGATTATGCATCAGAAAGAGCAGATACGACCTATGGTGTTATTGGCGTTAAAGTTTGGATCTTTAAAGGTGAAAAAACGACAATGAATGTTAAAAAGAAAGCTGGTGAAAAGAAACCAACAGGAAAAGAGGGCTAAGCAATGTTGCAACCTAAGAATAGAAAATTCCGCAAAGATTTTAAGGGACGTAATCGTAATTACGCCCGCCGCGGTAATAAAGTAAGTTTTGGTGAGTTTGGCTTACGGGCAACTTCATGGGGTCGTATTACCGCAAGACAACTTGAAGCGGCAAGGCGAACGATTACTCGACATATAAAGCGTGGTGGTAAGGTGGTTATTCGTATTTTCCCAGATAAACCAATCAGTAAAAAACCATTAGAAGTTCGACAAGGTAAGGGTAAAGGTAATGTTGAGTATTGGGTTGCCTTGATTCAGCCAGGTAGAATGCTTTTTGAAATTGAAGGTATTTCTGAAGAGTTAGCTAGAGAGGCTTTTACTTTGGCAGCAGCAAAGCTGCCGGTTAGTACCACCTTTGCAGAAAGGGAGATTATGGAATGAAATTGACAGAAATGAAAATTAAAACAACTGGCGAGTTGAAAAAAGAGCTTGAAGCTTTGCGTCGTGAGCAGTTTAACTTGCGGATGCAAAAAGGTTTAGGTCAGCCACCTCGCTCACATCTATTTAAAAAAATTCGAAAAGCTATAGCTCAAATTGAAACGATTATGAATGAAGGAGGTAAGTAACATGAGTGAACAAAAAAAATCAGCTCGCACGGTTACTGGAAAGGTTGTTAGTAATAAAATGCAAGATACCATTGTTGTTATGGTTGAGCGTAGAGTGAAGCATCCGGTTTATCATAAGTATATTAAGCGCTCCACGAAGGTTCATGCTCATGCACCGAAAAACGACTGTCAAATAGGTGATGTTGTTGTTGTAAAAGAATCGAAGCCTATTTCAAAAACAAAGAATTGGGTACTGGTTGATATTAAAGAAAGGGTGGCTTAATAATGTTACAAACTCAATCTATGGCCGGTGTGGCTGATAACAGTGGCGCAAAGCGCGTTATGTGTATTAAAGTGCTTGGAGGCTCAAAGCGTCGTTATGCTAATGTTGGTGATTTAATCAAAGTCAGCATCAAAGAGGCAGCTCCTCGTAGCAAAGTGAAAAAAGGTGAGGTTGCATTGGCGGTTGTTGTTCGTTCACGTAAAGGTGTTCGTCGGAATGATGGCTCACTAATTAGATTTGACTCAAATGCGGTTGTTTTATTAAATGCACAGAACCAGCCGATCGGAACGCGTATTTTTGGGCCAGTAACACGGGAATTAAGGGCAAAGTTTATGAAAATTATTTCATTGGCGCCTGAAGTTTTATAATTTTATCATTTTTGGGAAGGCTAGTTATGGCGATAAAAAAGATTAAAAAGAATGACCTGGTGATTTTAATTGCAGGTAAAGATAAGGGGCGCAGTGGCAAGGTCTTGCGCGTCGATAATGGCAGGGCTTGGATTGAAGGGCTTAACTTGATTAAAAAGCATGTGAAGCCAAATCCACAGGCAGGTGTTCAGGGCGGAATTCTTGAGAGAGAAGCTGCAATGGATGTGTCTAACTTGGCAATCATTAATCCAGCAACGGGCAAGGCTGACCGTGTTGGAATAAAAGTCCTTGAAGATGGTAAGCGAGTTCGATATTTCAAGTCAAATAACGAAGTCGTTGATGCAGATGTTTAAAAACAATAAGAAGATGTAAATTATGGCAAATTTAAAAAAACATTATAAAGAAAAGATTGTTCCTCAGCTTCATAAAGAGCTGGGCTGCAAGAGTGTTATGGAAGTTCCTCACCTGGAAAAAATTACTCTTAATATGGGTTTGAGTGAAGCTGTTACCGATAAAAAAATTATAGCAAATGCTTTAAGTGATTTGGCGGATATTACTGGGCAAAAAGCAGTTTCTACCTTATCAAGAAAATCCATTGCGGGTTTTAAAATTCGTGACGGATGGCCAATTGGTTGTAAGGTTACATTGCGTGGTGAGCGGATGTATGACTTTTTAGAGCGTTTGGTGAATATATCGATCCCTCGTATCCGTGATTTCAGAGGATTTAGTGCTAAATCTTTCGATGGTCGTGGGAACTATAGCTTCGGTTTGAAGGAGCAAATTGTGTTCCCAGAAATTAATTTCGATAAAGTTGATGCGGTGAGAGGTATGGATATAACAATAACCACTTCAGCTAAAAAAAATGATTCAGCAAAAGCGTTATTAAAAGCGTTTAATTTTCCATTAAAGGATGGGGGTAGTTAGAGCATGGCAAAGAAAAGTATTATGGCCCGAAATGACAAGAGAAAAAAACTTGTTGACGGTGCAAAAGTTACGTATAAAAAATTAAAAGAAATGATTCGCACAGGCTCTGAGGATGTGGAATTAGCAGTAGATAAATTAAATAAGCGTAAGCGTGATAAAAGCAGCGTGCGTTTATGCAATCGTTGTCGTTCTTGTGGTCGAGGGCACGGTGTACTGCGTAAATTTGGTTTATGTCGTATTTGTGTTCGTGAAGCAGCGATGCGCGGCGACATTCCTGGTCTTAAAAAAGAAAGCTGGTAGGAGTAAATATTAATGAGTATGCAAGATCCTATATCTGATATGTTAACTAGAGTTCGCAATGCTTTAAGCGTTAAAAAAACTGAAGTTGCTATGCCTTATTCTTCATTGAAAATGGCAATTGCAAAAGTATTAAAGAGCGAAGGTTACATTCAAGATTATTCAACAGATAAAGATACGGTAAAGTTAGCGACACTAACTGTTAAGTTAAAGTATCATCATGGGCTTCCTGTGATTGAGCAAATTGATCGTGTTAGTCGTCCAAGTTTACGTATTTATAAAAAAGCGGGGGAACTACCTAAGGTTAAAGGTGGTTTAGGGACAGCAATTATTTCAACGTCTTGTGGTGTTATGACAGATAATAATGCTAGGCGTTTAGGACAGGGCGGTGAAGTGCTCTGTTTTGTGAGCTAGGAGAAGAATATGACGAGTCGAGTAGCTAATAGTCCTGTGCCTATTGTTTCTGGTGTAACAGTTACAATTAGCGGACAACAAGTTGTTGTAAAAGGCCCTAAGGGTGAATTAAGTTGGCAAGCACATGAGCTTGTTGGTTTGAAGCATGAGAATGAGCAGGTTATTGTTGAGTATGATCAAGGCAGTCAGTCTGCTACCATACAGGCAGGAACAACCCGCGCACTAGTTAATAATATGGTGGTTGGTGTAAGTGCTGGCTTCGAGCGGAAGTTGCAATTAGTGGGTGTTGGTTATAAAGCCGCCTTAAAAGGGAAGCAACTAATTCTTAACGTAGGTTATTCTCATCTTGTTGAGATGGAGATACCAGAAGGGCTTGTTGTTGAGGTTCCAAGCCCAACTGAGCTGTTGGTTAAGGGAGCAGACAAGCAAAAAGTAGGTCAATTTTCAGCAATGATTAGAAAAACCAGACCTCCAGAGCCTTATAAAGGGAAAGGTGTTCGTTATGCGGACGAGGTTATTGTTCTGAAAGAAGGTAAGAAAAAATGATAAAAAGTAAAAAGCAATCACGTCAGCGCAGATGTCGCCGCAATCGAGCTCAGGCAGCACGATTGGGGAAGACACGTCTTTCAGTGATCAAATCGAATCAGCATATTTCAGCACAAGTTTTTTCAGTAGATGGCACTAGAGTTTTAGTTGCCGCATCCTCGCAAGAGAAGACAGTGAAAAAAGATTTGAAGAATGGCAGCAATATTACTGCGGCTGAAAAAGTTGGAAAAATGTTGGGGGAGCGTATTAAGGAAGCTGGTCTTAATGATATCGCTTTTGATCGTTCTGGTTATAAGTATCATGGTCGAGTAAAAGCACTAGCTGATGCAGTGCGCGCTTCTGGTGTTGAATTTTAAAAGGGTAGTGATTTTATGAGCACAGGTAAATTTGATAAAAACGCAGCAACTGACGGCATTACTGATAAGTTAGTTCACGTTGCTCGTACTGCGAAAGTTGTTAAGGGAGGCCGTATTTTCGGTTTTTCAGTAACGGTTGTTGTTGGTGATGGAAAAGGAAAAGTTGGCTTTGGTCATGGTAAGGCAAGAGAGGTACCTATTGCTATCCAAAAAGCGACTGAAAACGCTCGCCGCAGCATGGTTAAAATCCCGTTACATAATGCAACCATTCAACATGAAATTATTGGTCGACATGGCGCTGCTAAAGTTTGGATGAAGCCAGCTTCAGAAGGTACGGGTATTATTGCAGGTAGTGCAATGCGTGCTGTATTTGAAGTAATGGGTGTTGAGAATATTTTGTCCAAATGCATTGGTTCAACAAATCCAGCCAATGTGGTTAGGGCAACATTAAATGGCTTGACTAGCATGATGACACCCCAAGGTGTTGCTGCTAAGCGAGGAAAAACAATCAAACAAATATTGGGTGTTGAAGATGAGCAAAAATCAGAACAATAAGCGAGTTAAAGTCACTTTAACTAAAAGCTTAATCGGTAGACTTAAAAAGCATAAACAATGTGCTCTTGGTCTTGGCTTGAGACGTATTGGTCAAACTGTGGATGTTGAAGATACACCATCTAACCGTGGTATGATTCATCATATTGACTATCTTGTAGTAGTAGAGGATTAATTATGAAGCTTAATTCAATTCAGCCCAATGAAGGTGCACGAAAAAATCGCGTAAGACGAGGTCGAGGCATTGGTTGTGGTCTAGGTAAGACCTGTGGTCGTGGCCATAAAGGGCAGCGTTCACGTTCTGGTGGATATCATAAAATTGGTTTTGAAGGTGGTCAAATGCCAATTCAACGCCGTATTCCTAAGTTTGGTTTTAGTTCGCGCAAGGCTTCTTCGCGGGCAGAAGTCACTTTACGTGAATTAGGCTTGGTTGCCACAGATGTAGTTGATTTAGCGGCATTACATGCTGGAGGTATTGTTGGGCACCGAGTATCTTGTGTTAAAGTTATTTTAAGCGGTGAAATCAATAAAGCTTTAACAGTTAAAGGATTACGAGTTACACCTGGCGCGCAGAAAGCTATTGAGGCTGCTGGTGGAAAGGTTGAAGCATAAATGATTGGAGCAGCAAAAACAGGAAAGGGACTTTCGCAGGGAGGCTTGAGTGAGCTCAAGTCTCGTTTATTATTTGTTTTTATCGGTATCTTAATATTCCGTATTGGTTCATATATTCCTGTTCCAGGCTTAGATCCTTCCCGTATGGCGCACCTATTTAGTCAGCATGAATCAGGCCTTTTAGGCATGTTTAATATGTTTTCAGGTGGTGCATTAAGCCGGCTCACTATTTTTGCCCTTGGTGTTATGCCTTATATTTCTGCATCTATTATTATTCAATTAATGGGGACAGTGTCTCCTAAGTTGAAGCAGTTAAAGAAAGAGGGCGAGGCGGGTCGGAGAAAAATAAATCAACATACGCGTCAAGCAACGTTATTTTTATCATTTGTTCAGGCTGTTGGTATTTCTAAATGGTTGGCCGCTGAAGGTATTGCGCTGAACCCTAATTTTGGTTTTTACTTTGTCGCAGTTATCACTTTAGTAACAGGGACTATGTTCCTTATGTGGCTAGGTGAGCAAATGACAGAAAGAGGCATCGGTAACGGTATCTCTTTGATTATTTTTGCCGGTATTGCTGCTCGATTCCCTGAGGCAGTCGCGACGGTTAGTGGTCAGGTTAGAGACGGTCAGATGTCAATGCTTAATATGCTATTCTTGATTTTACTTGTTGTTGGTACCGTTGTTGTTGTGGTTTTCTTTGAGTTAGCTCAGCGCCGTATTAAAATTAACTATGCTAAGCGTCAAAGTGGGCGAAAAATGTATGCTGCCCAGAGTAGTCATTTACCACTTAAAATAAACATGGCTGGTGTTATCCCGCCAATTTTTGCTCAAAGTATCATTATGTTTCCTGCAATGATTGCTAAGTTTTTCGCAACAACAAAAGGTTTTGGCTGGTTAAATGATGTTTCTTTATCATTAACCATGGGCCAGCCAGTCTATATGCTAGTTTTCTCTGTGTTTGTTATTTTCTTTTGCTTCTTTTATACGGCGCTGGTTTTTAACCCAAAAGAAACAGCAGATAATTTGAAGAAATCAGGTGCGTTTATCCCAGGGATTCGTCCGGGTGAACAAACAGCTAATTATATCGATAAAGTAATGACGCGTCTTACTTTTGTTGGCTGTATTTATTTAACTGTGGTATCTTTGCTGCCTCAGTTTGTGATGTTTTTATGGCATGTGCCGCTGTATTTTGGTGGTACTTCGTTGCTAATTATCGTAGTCGTTATTATGGACTTCATGCAGCAAGTACAAGCGCATTTAATGAGTCACCAATATGCGTCTCTGATGAAGTCAAAAAAAGATGGTTTGTTAAGAGATTAATGTTATTTTTGTGAATAAAAGGGGGGTAGAAGATGAAAGTGGGAGCATCGGTTAAAAAGATTTGTCGTTTCTGCAAAGTTGTTCGTCGGAATGGTGTAGTGCGAGTGATTTGTAAGGATAAACGACATAAGCAACGCCAAGGATAATATGGCTTAATGGCGTTTAAAGTTGGAAAGAAAAGGGATTTAATTGATTGATTTTTTAGTGCTTAAAGGGTATCCTGTGGACCTTTTTGGGCTTTGTTAACATTGGGAGTAATGAATGGCTCGTATAGCTGGGGTGAATATTCCACCAAATAAACATACCTGTATTGCGCTTCAGGCAATTTATGGTATTGGATCAACACGTGCTGGTCTTGTCTGCAAGACTGCTGGCATTGAAGAGAGTAAGAAAATCAAAGAGTTAAGTGAATCTGAACTAGATTTGTTACGCTCTGAAGTGGCTGCTTATTTGCTTGAGGGTGATCTTCGTCGTGAAGTTGCCATGAACATCAAGCGTAAGATGGATTTAGGTTGTTATGAAGGGCACCGACATCGTCGAGGACTGCCTTTAAATGGCCAAAGAACAAAAACAAATGCACGTACGCGTAAAGGTAAAAAGAAGCGTGTTAAATAATTATTAGCGAGGAATACTAATGGCAGATCAAAAAAACAAAACGAAAAAGAAGAAGGCAAGAGTCGCGGTTCATGAGGGTGTAGCGCATGTCCAAGCTTCTTTAAATAATACTATTGTGACGATCACTGATGCACTTGGAAATACGTTGTGTCAGCTATCTTCAGGCGCCTTGGGTTTCAAAGGTGCAAGAAAAAGTACGCCATTTGCAGCACAGCAAGTAGTAGAGAACGTTTCTCAAACAGCAAAAGAATTGTATCGGATGGCGCGAATCAGTATTCGTGTAAAGGGTATTGGTAGTGGTCGTGATTCTGCTGTTCGAGCATTTAGAAACAGTGGCATTGACGTGACTAAGTTTGAAGATGTGACACCAATCCCTCATGGTGGTTGTCGTCCAAAGAAAGAACGTCGCGTTTAATTGAGGAGTTATTAAGATGGCAAGATATTTAGGACCAAAATGTAAATTAGCGAGACGTGAGAAAACGGATTTACTTTTGAAAAGTGGTGTTCGCTCTATTGAATCAAAGTGTAAGCTTGATCGTATTCCAGGGCAGCATTGGCAGCGTCGTGCTCGCACAACTGACTTTGGCATTCAGCTTCGAATGAAACAATTGATTCGTCGTTATTACGAGGTCATGGAAAAACAGTTTAGGAAGTATTTTGTTGAGGCAGATCGCAGACAAGGTTCTTCTGGTGAAAACTTGCTGCAATTACTTGAATCTCGTTTGGACAATTTTGTTTATCGTTCAGGATTTGCTGCAACGCGTTCAGAGGCTCGACAATTAGTGAGTCATAAAGCAATTTTGGTTAATGGTAGTACAGTTAATATCCCATCATACCAAGTTAAAATTGGAGATGTGGTTGCTATTCGTGAAAAAGCCAAGAAGCAGTTGCGTATTACTGCTGCTTTAGAGCTTGCTAAACAACGCGAGCCAAATGAATGGTTAGAACTTGATGTAACTAAAATGCAGGCGACATTTAATCGTTTGCCAGACATGGGTGAGCTGCCTAGTGAGTTTAAAGTTAACCTAGTTGTTGAGCATTATTCAAAATAGTTTGTTAATTAATCGGGGTGCACTTATGCAAGAGATATATAGAAATTTTTTAACACCAGATGTGATCAAGGTAGATAGCATATCGCCAACCTATTCAAAAATTACTTTAGAACCCTTTGAACGTGGCTTTGGCCATACTCTGGGTAATTCACTTCGCCGAATTTTACTTTCGTCTATGTGGGGTGCAGCTATTGTTGAGGTGAATATTGAGGGTGTTGATCATGAATACAGTTCAATGGAAGGTGTTCGTGAGGATGTAGTTGATATTTTACTTAACTTAAAAGGTATTGCTATTAAAATGCATGGTAAAACGGAAGCCGTTTTAACATTGCATAAAAAAGGTATGGGGCCTGTAACTGCTAGAGATATTCAGCCAGAGAGCGATGTTGATATTATGAATCCGGATCACATTATTGCTCATTTAACGCAAGATGGCGACATTAAAATGACTATTAAGGTTGCTGTTGGCAGAGGGTATGAGCCAGCCAGCAGTCGAGAAGTAGTCAGTAAAGAGGTTGGTTCATTACAACTCGATGCGTCTTATAGCCCCGTTGCTCGTGTGAGCTATGTTGTGGATAATGCGCGTGTTGAAAATAGAACAGATTTAGATAAATTAACCATTGATCTTGAGACTAATGGCACCTTAGATCCTGAGGAAGCAATTCGTCGTTGCTCTACTATTCTTCAGCATCAGTTAGCTGCGTTTGTTGAGTTGCAGCATGAAGACTTAGTGAAAAAAGAAGAAATGAGTAATCAAGTTAATCCGTTACTACTTCGTCCTGTTGATGATTTAGAGTTAACTGTTCGTGCTGCGAATTGTCTGAAAGCGGAGAATATTTATTATATCGGTGATTTAGTTCAGCGTAATGAAAGTGATTTGTTAAAAACACCAAACTTAGGTCGTAAGTCACTGACTGAAATTAAAAGTATTTTGTTAGAGAATGGTTTATCTCTTGGTATGCACCTTGAGCAATGGCCTCCTTTTGAAACCATGGATAAATAGGCTGGATATATTATGAAACATCGTATTAGTGGAAGAAAACTAAATCGTACAACGAGTCATCGCGAAGCAATGTTTCGCAACATGACAGCATCACTGGTTACGCACCGCGTTATCAAAACAACGTTGCCTAAAGCGAAGGAATTACGTCGAGTTATTGAGCCGTTGATTACACGGGCAGCTAAAGATTCTGTTGCTAATCGTCGCATTGTGTTTGCTCGTCTTCGTGACAAAGCAGCCTGTGCTAAACTATTCACTGAGTTAGGCCCTTTTTATGAGTCTCGCCCAGGTGGTTATGTTCGTATTTTAAAGTGTGGACTAAGAGCCGGAGATAAAGCAACAATGGCTATTGTTGAGTTAGTAGATCACGAGCAGATTCCTGTTGCTAAAACTTTAGAAGAAGAAAAGGCAGAAAAAAAAGCAGAAAAGAAAAAAATAAAAAAACCAGTTAAAAAGAAAGCAGAAAAAGCTGATGATGCAGCAGAAAAAGCGGCATAAATTTTTTTAAAGATTGCTTTAATTGAGAAGCCACTAAAGGGAAACTTTCAGTGGCTTTTTTTTATCTTAGATTTTTTATAAGGAGAAATTGTGTTGAAATATTTTATTATGACCACAGGTTTTATATTCATGCTGTTTTTGACTCCGATGGTTTATGCCTACCCACAAGGTAGTTTTTCTCAAACCTGCAAGCACTGTAAAATCCACCACGGTAAGCTTTTTTGTATGTGTCAAGAAGCCAATCAGCTCTATTGGAGGAGGAGCTCACTCAATGCCCCTAATCGCTGTAATTATATTGCAAACCTTAATGGCAGACTCGCTTGTACTGGTGGTTATAAGAGATCTTTTTACAAGCATCATAGAGGGCGTCACAATTGGGGAAACGTCAATGCGGGCCCTATATTTAGCAATAATCAAGCCCAGTTTGTCTGCCCTGCTGTTTGTGGTGGTTTAAAACGTTGGAATGGCCAGTGGCAAACGATAGGCTCGACTTCATATTGCCAGTGTAAGCTTCGTCGCTAGTTGTCATGGTTTTTCCGATAGGAATTTATTTTTTATAAACTAAGGAAAAGAAAATAATTTTGGAAAAACTGGCTAGCTCTCTATGAAGCATAGCAAAAAATTATTCCCCTATTGTTGGATTGTGACTATTCAATATGGTAGGTGTCGCAGTTTTCTTTGAGGCTCTTGTTATAACTGCTAGCAATATGGTTAATTTGATTTTTTTCAGTTTTTAAAGGTTTTTTTTATTGTGATTGAGAATCTTTTCTTGTGTTGCGACTGGTTAGACAGCATTTTTTTAACGGTATTTTAGTTTATGCACTTACAATGAAAGTTCTAAGTGCATAATGTCTTGCAGCACTAATTTTTTAAAATTAAATTCCTTAAACTAAGCTTTTCAGAGAATCCAATTGATTTAGATTATATTTCTTTGTTGTGGGGCAGTCCCCTTATAAGATGAAATTTTTAAGTTACGCAGGCTGGCGGGATAAGCTGGTGATAGACGAGAAAGTTTTAGCCCTAAAGATGATGTTCAGCGCTTTATTAGAATGCTTATTGATTCAAATTAATTTACCAGTGTTTGAGTGCAATATTTTTTTGATGGCTTATCTAAAATAGGCTGAATAAAGTACGAGTGCCGCTAAATGGCAGCTGGTCGACGGGGCAGTATGAGTAAATTCTATTTGCTGATTCGGTTAGATAAGAATGGTGGCCAGAGGCAGAATCGAACTGCCGACACGAGGATTTTCAGTCCACTGCTCTACCGACTGAGCTATCTGGCCATCCATAGGACGACATTAAACCCTAGTTGGACTGTCTGCGTCAAGCAGCAGTTTGCTTGGCAGACGCTTTTGCTCATTTATCTTTCAACTATATAAGGTATTTAGTTTTCTTCCTGATAGCCTGGTGGTTTTTCACTGCTGTCGCTGAATAAAAACTTATCCATTTCTTTTTCTAAAAAGCTGCGGGCGTCGTCATCAAGGAGGTTTAAGCGATATTCATTAATCAGCATGGTCTGATGTGCTAGCCAAAGTTGCCAGGCTTCTTGAGAAATATTGTCATAAACGCGTTGGCCAATCTCACCAGGGTAGGGTGGCTTTTCAAAGCCTTGCGCGTCTTTGTTTAGCTTGCTGCAAAAAATCATACGTGTCATGTGCTTATTCTCCTATGTTATTGAGAGACTCTAACAAGTTTTGGATAGGCTTGGCAATGCCGCCAGGCATGCTGGCGCTCATCCGGTGCCATTTGTGAGGCTGGTTCTTACTGGCACGACTTCTGCCTTGAATTAAAACCGGGTGTAATACTAATGTATAATGGCTGAATTGGTGTTCAAAGCAGGGCAGCTCGGTTTGTTTTTCAGGCTTAAAGCTGTAATTCTGGTAGAAGGTAGCCGCATCTTCTTTTGCCTCTATATTGCGTTCAGGTAAGCTCCATAGGCCACCCCAAATGCCTTTGGTAGGTCTTTTTTCAAGTAAAATTTCATTTTTTTGGTTTTGCATGATTAAAAATTGTCGCGCCTTTTTTGGGCGTTCTTTTTTGGGCTTTTTCGCTGGAATCTGCGCAGTGAGGTTATGCTGATTGCTATAGCAGTTTGGCTGTATTGGGCAGGAATGGCACTGAGGTTTGCTTCGTGAGCAGATCATTGAGCCTAAGTCCATCATGGCTTGGTTATAGATCGCGGTGTTTTCACGTGGTGTGAGCTTTTCTGCAAGCGCCCAGAGTTCTTTTTGCGCAGATGTGCTGCTAGGCCATTCACTTATGCCGGCATATCGTGTCAGCACGCGTTTAACATTGCCATCCAGGATGACGGCATTTATGCCCATCCCAAGAGATAAAATAGCGCCGGCTGTTGAGCGACCGATACCGGGTAGGGCAACAAGCCCTTCCAGCGTGTCTGGTAGCCCACTTTTGTGCTGATCAACCACTAGCTTTGCTGTGGCGTGTAGGTTTCTGGCTCGAGCATAGTAACCCAGTCCAGACCAGTGACTAAGCACGGCATCTGTTGAAGCCTTGGCTAAATCAGCAATGTTGGGAAAGGACTGCATAAAACGTTCATAGAAAGGAATGACGGTTGTAACCTGGGTTTGTTGCAACATGATTTCAGATATCCAAACTCGATAGGGTGTCTTACTACTTTGCCAAGGCAGGGTATGTCGGCCATGTTGTTTTTGCCAGGCGATAAGGGGTTGCGCAAAAGGCTTAGTTGTTGCTTTGGTCATGCTTGTCAATACCGTTTTTGCGCCAATGGTAGCTATTTTTATCCGGAGATGCGAGCTTTGCTTGGTGTTTGCTGGCGCTTGGCATTGAGAGTTGTTAGAATGCCTTCTCATAAAGCAAACAGGGAGTAGGTGTGTTATGTTAAAAAAAACCGTGGTATTAGGTTTAGCGTTAAGCAGTTTGGTTGTTGGTTCAAGTTTTGCAGCAGCAGGGCATTTGAAAAGCCAGAAAGATCAAGCCAGTTATGCAATAGGCTATGAAATTGGCAAAAGCTTTGCTGATCATCAAGCTAATTTAAATCCGAGTGCTTTAAGTCAGGCCGTGCAAGATGCCATGACAGGCAAAAAGCCAGCACTATCAGAGACGAAAATGAAAGCAGCCATGCAAGCATTTCGTCAACAATCAATGAAAAAAATGGAGGGTCAAATGACTGAGGTAGCAGATAAAAACAAAAAAGCAGGTGAGGCTTTTTTAGCGGCAAATAAAACTAAGGCAGATGTTGTGACCTTAGACAGTGGTTTGCAATATAAGATTTTGCAAAAAGGCACGGGTCCTAAGCCAGCAGCATCAGATACCGTGACGGTTGATTATGAAGGTTCATTAACAAATGGACAGGTGTTCGATAGCTCTTATAAGCGTGGTCAGCCGGCAACATTTCCTGTTGGTGGCGTTATTAAAGGCTGGCAAGATGTTTTACAATTAATGCCAGCGGGTTCTACTTGGGAAGTGTATATTCCATCAGATCTAGCTTATGGCGAGCGTGGTGCCCCAGGTGCAATTGGTCCAAATGAAACATTAGTATTTAAAATTCATTTGATTAAGATCGATAAATAGTAACTAATGGCTATTAGAGATATTCGAAGCTTCGTTCGACGAGAGGGTCGAATGACAGCAAAACAAAAGCAGGCACTGAGTGAGCTCGGTGCCTGTTACGTATTAGAGCCAAAACAAAGTCAGCTAGACTTTGCAGCTATTTTTAAAAATGAAAATCCTGTTGTTTTAGAAATTGGTTTTGGTATGGGGCAGTCATTGTTTGCAATGGCAGAACAGAATCAAAATACAAACTTTATTGGCATTGAGGTTTATCGTCCGGGCATTGGTGCTTTATTAGCAAATTTGGAAAAAACCCCCTTGAAAAATATTCAATTGATTGAGGGTGATGCAAAAGAAATTTTGCAAAATAACATTAAAGATGAATCTTTGTCAGGACTGCAATTATTTTTTCCAGATCCGTGGCCAAAGAAAAAGCATCATAAAAGGCGATTATTTCAATCAGAATTCCTGGCTTTTTTGGCGACAAAAATACAATCAGGCGGGTTTGTTCACGTGGCAACTGATTGGGCTAACTATGCAGAGCATATTGCAGGTGTTTTTGCCCAGCAAGATGTGTTTTTTCAAGCAAAAAATAATGAAGAAGCAAGAGCTAGGCGCGCAAGTACAAAGTTTGAAAGTCGTGGTGAGCGTTTAGGGCACGACATAGCCGATTTCTTTTTTATTAAAAAATAATTTTTTCCAGAAAAAAACCGACAAGCAAGAGATATTGTTTGTTGGCTTTATTAATGTCACATTAAGTTTATTTTATAAAAACATTGGTCAATGCTTTTTGTGTTTTTTTGCCTTTAGTCATGACTCTGGCTAAGTGCTTTGACTGCTGGAAAGTAGTTATATTGCAATCAAACTAATGACTTGCCAATTGTTTTGCACAAGAAAGCCTGATTTTTCCGTAAAGACATGAATTCTTTTTTTATGGTCAATAGCGAATAATAAGATTGCTTGCGGGTTGGTTTCTTTATAATGTTGAAAATCATAATTTTCAGTTAACTGAGTTGATTTAATTTGTGCGCCTTGCGCAATTAGGCTGGCCATTTTTTTGTAGGAAACGGATGGTTGACCAAAAACACCGGCATTATTATAGCTGACTTGTTTTTCGAGATTTAAAACCTGATTGTTATTTGCTGCTAAGGTATAAATGTGATCAATGTCAAATTCAGATCGATAATGCAGGCAGGCCAGCGCATTAAAATTATCTTGTGGTTCTAGTGTAAGCATTTGCCCAAGACCAATTAAATTTAAGTGTCGGTCAGCATGATCAGATACAGAGTTGCCAAAGTAAGCAGGCAGTCCTTCCATGCGTGCAGCACGTGTGTTTTCCCAGCTATTATCCGCCAATAATACGTCAAACTGATGCTGCTTAAGTGCAGTTGCTATGTGTCGTGCAACAGGGTTGGCACCAATAATTAAAAAACCAGTCGGTTCTGGTTCGGCGACTTTCAATAATCGGGCGACAATCGATGAGGTGGCGCTCTGAAAAATAACGGTGCCAATAATAACGCAAAAAGTCAGTAGGGTTAATAATTTTGCATCGGCAATTCCCATCTGATTTAAACGAAAGGAAAATAATGCAGCAACGGCTGCGGCAACAATGCCGCGTGGACTTATCCAGGAAAGATAAGCTTTTTCTCGCCAATTTAAAGAGGATCCTAAGGTGCACACAAAAATAGACAAAGGCCTAATAATAAATTGCAAAGCGAGTAATAACCAAATAATAGAAAAGCCAAGGTCGTGTAAGTGTGTTAAATCAACTCGAGCGGCAAGAATAATAAAGAGTGAGGATATTAATAAAATACTTAAACTTTCTTTAAAATCTAAAATATCTTCAATATGAACATCACGCATATTTGCTAGAATTAACCCCATTAATGTTACCGCTAATACGCCTCCACCTTCATCAAGTTGATTGGCAAGGGTGAAAGCCCCCAGCACTAAAGCGAGTGTGACGGTGTTTTGTAAAAAGCCTGGTATCCAGCGGCGACGAATAGCAATGCCTAAAAACAGTGCTGCAGCAACACCGGTAATAATGCTAACAATTAATGTGTCGAAGTATTCCATTAAAATGGGTCTAAGGTGATGTTCTGTACTGATGGTGGTGATGTAGTTATAAATCAATAGTGCTAATAGTGCGCCAATGGGATCAATCGCAATGCCTTCCCAGCGTAAGATATTACCTACGCGGGCCGTTGGCCTGGTGGTTCGTAGGATTGGCATAATGACGGTAGGTCCGCTGACGGAGGTGATCGCGCCAAATAATAAAGCAATAGGCCAGCTAAAATGAAATAAGGCGTGAGTCAACCAGGCGCTTAGTAGCCAGGTAATTAATAGGCCTAATGTTAGCAAGTTACGAACAGGCCACTCGACGCCTTTAATGTCACTAAAGCGCAGTGACAGACCACCTTCAAACAGAATTATCGCAACGGACAAAGAAATAAGCGTCGGCAAGAGCTGACCAAAAATCGCATCAGGTTGCAACCAGTGAATGGCCGGACCCACGCAAAGCCCTGTGAGCAACAGGAACAAAATAGCAGGCAGTCGCACCCACCAGGCAATCCACTGGCATAGTGCGCCAAGCACCACAATGCTGGTTAGGGCTATTAATATATAAGTGTGTGACACAGAAGGATGGCCCTTGCTTTAATCTATAACCATATCATCGCATAGTAAGAGCGCGTATGCATCTCATAGGGTGTTCCTCTTTGCCTTAGCCATTCAGTATTGGTAGCAACGAATACTCGAGCCTTGATTTTTAACCATTTCAAACGCAAAGCTGCCCAAGGTAATAGTCATTTGGCTAAGGCACTAATATCCTTCTCACTATCTCCAGTATTCTATAATACTGGCGGTAGGGGTTTTTTAGCTAATTTTCTCGGTTTAAATTCAACTAAAAACTAAATTAAAAATAAGCACTTTGGATTTGAAGTTCTTAATGGAATTAAGCCCCCTCAATTTTTAAAAGAACGCAGGCCTATTCCATTAGGAGAGTGGCAACCTTGGTTGGGTGCGAAATATTCTGTTCATGCCCACCCGGAATTATCTGGAATATATCACTTTAAAACAGACACGATTGTCTATCTTGTTTGTAGAGCGGCTGATCCCTTATCCCCTATCGCGACGTTTTTGGAGTAAAAGCTCGCCTAACCTAATTATTAGCTAAGCAGCATCAGTGGTTTTCATCAAAAGCGAGCTATTTTAAGAGGAAAAAAATGAAGCAACTTTTTATCAGGTTTTTTCTGTGCCGGTGTTTGTGGCAACTAATACTTGATTGTTAACAATTTGAAACCAAAAACTGCCCATTGATGGGCTGTTGGCTGTTTTTTGCATTGAAAGCGCCGTTTTAAATAAACTTTTATTCACTATAAATCAATCAGTTAAAGTTATTTTTACTTTATTTTGATCTCTTAATATTTCCTTAATGTTGGTGTTGTATAATAAATTAACATAAATAAATATAATTCCTTAGCGGGAGGAGAGTCTCAATATGGATGATAAAGAACTCGTCATTTCCGCATTATCTCTAATATATTATGAAGAGCTGCTGATAGAAAAAGTAAAGACTCAACAAACAGAGTATGAGCTTCCAACACCTTGTCTTACTAAAATGCTTCGAACCGATAGTGATAATTTCTTCATGGCTTGCCTTGATGAGTTATCTGGATTAAATAGATCTAAGCCTAGGTTTAGTAAGGATAATTTGGGGGAGATATCGAAAGACCCGAGTTATCGTGATCCTTACACAATACGCATGGTGGGTGGCAAGCAAGGTGATGAAGCTGAACTTGAAGTTGTCCTTACTAACGCTGGTGTTAAAAGGTTAGGAGGAGAACGAAGACCCAGATCTGAAAAAAAACCAATGCATAACTCTTCAAGCTCTATGTCATATGTTGATTTCAAAGAAAATGCTGTCTCTCTTTTTGGCCATCATGCAGATAGACGGATAGTGTCAGGGATTAGGGTTGATCCGAATAAAGCATCCACAATATATAAACTTATTATGCAATATCAATATGATGGAGGAACTGTTGGAAGGCCTTATGATAGGAAAGAGAAAGGAATAAGTGATACGGACAGAGAAAAATTTAAAACCTGCCTAGACCAGTTGCAGACTAAAAATAATTCCGGCCACGGTAGACAATACAATGAGGTTCTTGCCTCAATCATTTTCCCTACTGATGGGTCGGCATCTTGTGTTATAGGTGATAAAAGTGATGAAGCTAAAATAGTCACCTTGTTGAGAAAGCTCACGATGGATCGATATTTTACTGAGCACCGAGGTGAAGGTGATGTGAATATACCAGTCTCTTTTCTCTTGGAGGGGAAAGCCCCAAGGTATTTTACGTTAGGTGACTTAACGAAATTAATTAAGATAATAAAAAAATATTTAAAAAAAAGTAAGATTAATTTTTCTAGCAAAGATGAAATTCTCAGATCACTCATTGAAAGAACATATGAATTGAGATTTAAAACACAGTATTACACACTATACGACAACTTGGCTGCAATGTTAATGGAGCGAGATGTTTTAGCTAAGACACCAGAGATGGGCGAGCCTGAGCCTGAGTGTGGTGGTGCTTTAATACCTTCAGTTCCTGCTGATGGATCTCATGAAAGAGGATATTTTCATCAATTGATTGAGAAAAAAGAGCTCGAAAGTAACTGCGGGCTACTGCATTACTTACTTCACTCAAATAATTTGACAGCCTTAAAGTGGTATAAAGAAAATATAGCAAGCCGGATACCTAAGGGAATTGAAGCATTTTTTGGAGGCGTGGGCCATGAAAAATTTTTCCGAGCGGATCAATATGACCAAAGGCTTTACTATGATGTCACACATAAAACGCAGTTAAAAATTTGCAAAAACAAAGCAGAAATCTTTACAGAATTACGTCCCTTTTATCAGGCAGATCGTTTACTCTTGGCAGCAAAAAATGGTCATTTGGATACTGTTGAGCATCTATTAGGTGCCAAAGCTAATGTTGATACGACAAATAAATATGGCGCAACGCCTTTACACTACGCAGCACAAGAGAGTCATGCCGCGGTTGTTAAGCTTTTATTAGAGAGAGGAGCTGATGCTTCTGCGGCAAATAACAGTAACGCAACGCCTTTACACTACGCAGCAAAAAATGGTCATTTGGAGGTTGTAAAGCTTTTATTAGAAGGAAGGGCTAATGTTAATGCGTCAAGGAAAGATGGCATAACGCCTTTATTCATGGCAGCACAAGAGGGTCATTTGGATGTTGTTAAAGCTTTGCTGGATGCAAAAGCCAAGGTTAATACGGCAAGGCACGATGGCAGAACGCCTTTATTCATGGCAGCACAACAGGGTCATTTGGAGGTTGTAAAGCTTTTATTAGAAGGAAGGGCTAATGTTAATGCGGTATTTGAAGATGGCAGAACGCCTTTATTCATGGCAGCACAACAGGGTCATTTGGAGGTTGTAAAGCTTTTATTAGAAGGAAGGGCTAATGTTAATGCGTCAAGGAAAGATGGCATAACGCCTTTATTCATGGCAGCACAAGAGGGTTCATTTGGATGTTGTTAAGGCGTTGCTGGAAGCAAAAGCCAGTGTTAATGCGGTATTTGAAGATGGCAGAACGCCTTTATTCATGGCAGCACAACAGGGTCATTTGGATGTTGTTAAGGCGTTGCTGGAAGCAAAAGCCAGTGTTAATGCGGCAAATGCGTTTTGGCAAACGTCTTTACATATAGCAGCACAAAAGGGTCATTTGGAGGTTGTAAAGCTTTTATTAGCGAGAGGGGCTAATGTTAATGCGGTAGATGAAAATTACACAACACCTTTACTTGTAGCAACAAACAATGGTCATTTGAAGGTTGTTAAAGCTTTATTGCAAGCAGGGGCTGATGCTGATGCGGAAGATATAGATGGCATAACGCCTTTATACTTAGCAAAAACATGTAATTGTTCGGATTTTGTTGAATGTTTTAATGTGTTCAAGAGCCGCAAAGAATACGACTGGCGACGTTTCATCCCTATCATTAGAGCCGCTCAACAGGGCTCTGTAACAAGAGAAGAAACAGGCAGAAGTGCTGACTGCATGTATCAAAGAAATTGATGCAATAGAAGCAGAAGCAGAAGCTCAAGTAAGCAAAGTTATAGAAGGCTATGCAAAAATAATGGCAGCACTAGAATGCATTGAAGGAATATAAAAAGAACCATGAAGCATCCTTTTTTTTTAAAAAGCCTGATATGGTGGGGGCAAATGCTGCAAAGGCTATTAGTGATGCGATATTAGGACCTTGTTAGTAGGGGTGAAACAGTAAAAAGTCTTGAACAAATTATTTCAAAAACAGGCGATTCCCGGCAAGTTTTTCAGGAGGTTTTTAAAACCACACTCTCTAAGCATTGGTTGACAGTCCTACAAAAAGAGCTAGCAAAAATTGCTTTTTGGTTGAATGATAAAGTCGATTACTCTACTCAAAAGAGCTTTGCTCTTCTTAAGGATAAGATAGAAAAAGATGCAGCAGCAGAACCGGAAGCAGCAACAACATTATTTGCAGCACCAGAACCGGAAGCAGCAACAACATTATTTGCAGCACCAGAACCGCAAGCAGCAAGAACAGCAGCGAAACTTAAGGAAAAGTTAGATCTTGATGAAGTAGAAGCAAACCAAGAAAAAATACCAACACAATCACAACTCTTCGAAAAGGCAGTAGGAAAAAAGGCTCAGGAGGGGAGAGACAATCCATCAGGTGATTATTCAAAAATTTTCAATTTCTATGATGATTCGCGCTTGTAAGAATTTTTGCAAGGCGATCAGCAGTAGAAGCAGCACCTTAGTCAGAATGGTTGGCAGCAGTACACGTGGGCTCTCCAAAATAACAATCCTTTTCCTGGGGCACTAATGTTTCTCTCCCTATCGCCAGTATTCTATAATACTGGCGGTAGGGGTTTTTTAGCTAATTTTCTCAGTTTAAATTCGACTAGAAACTAAAATAAAAATAAGCACTTTGGTTTTTAAGTTCTTAATGGAACTAAGCCCCCGCAATTTTTAAAAGAATGCAGGCCTATTCCATAGGATATTGATATCCTTTTGCACAGAAATTACCGCTTTAAATCAATTTTTATTCACTATAAATCAGTCACGTGAAAATTATTTTTACTTTATTTTGATTTCTTAATATTTCCTTAATATTGGTGTTGTATAATCTCTACCGTATTCAAAGGTGTCACCCATTCATTGTTGATGGTGGATGCCTCAAAAAGTACTGAAACATAAAACAAATATTGCTATTTAGGAGATATAAAGAAATGATAGATAAAGATAGCTCAAGAAAAGACGTTTTAGCTGCGGTGGCACAAGATGGTTACGCGCTCGAATATGCCTCTGACGAATTACGAGGTGATCGTGAGGTGGTCTTAACTGCGGTGGCACACCATGGTTTCGCGCTTAGGCATGCCCCTGCCGAATTACGAGGTGATCGTCAGGTGGTCTTAACTGCGGTGGCACAAGATGGTTACGCGCTCGAATATGCCTCTGAAGCATTACGAGGTGATCGTGCAGTGGTCTTAACTGCGGTGGCACACCATTATTGGGCGCTTAGGCATGCCTCTGCCGAATTACGAGGTGATCGTGAGTTTATCTTAAAAGCGGTGGCACAACATGGTTGCGCGCTTCAACATGCCTCTGACAACTTACGAGGTGATCGTGAGGTGGTCTTAACTGCGGTGGCACCCCATTATTACGCGCTTCAACATGCCTCTGCCGAATTACGAGGTGATCGTGAGTTTATCTTAAAAGCGGTGGCACAACATGGTTGCGCGCTTCGACATGCCTCTGACAAATTACGAGGTGATCGTGAGGTGGTCTTAACTGCGGTGGCACGCCATCATTACGCGCTTCAACATGCCTCTGCCGAATTACGAGGTGATCGTGAGTTTATCTTAGCTGCGGTGGCACAAAATGGTTGGGCGCTTCAACATGCCTCTCCCGCATTACGAGGTGATCGTGATGTGGTCTCCGTTGCTAAAAGGGAGCGGGGATATGAAGATATTCTACTTAAAGCAATTCATAACAACCCTAGTTTAATTCAATTTTTTCCGACTATTCCTGATGAAGAAATAAAACTTTTTTTTGATGATAGTAAGAAGGATTCTTGTCGCGCAAAGACGCTACTCCTTCCAACTTACATTGATAAAAATAGTCTTGATAAAATTCAGTCTTTTATTAAGGCTCAAGGAAAGAACCATTTCACAGTAAAACTGCTGAATGATAAGGAGATTGACTATAAATTTAAAACCTCACTAGCTGAGCAAATGTTGGGGGCAATCAATTGGCAATCAAGTTCAGAACCTGAGCCAGAACCTGAGCCAGAACATAGCGAAATCTTTGACGCTAATCATCGTCGCCAATTTAATCCTGTTTATTTTGGAAAAATAAAAATAAGTCTTTATGGATTATTTTTGCCTATGTTACGTAAAACAGCCGTTTCTAAAATTCCGGTAGAGCTGCTTAGCATGCTATTTGGTCTTAGATTGCAGGGCCCGACAGTCTGTCTTTTTGAACATTTGACAACCAAAGATCTTAGTAAGTATATGCAAGTATGCAGGCCAATGAGTCACGGATTTTTTATCAAAGATGTAGTAGTAGATAGTGCATCACCTCGGTCAAAAGAGAAAGATTGTTTTGAACCTACTAGTGCAGAAGCAGCAGCAGCAGGTGAAAGACCTACCAAGAGGAGAAGAACAGGAGCAGCACCATAACCAGAAGCAACTCCTGGACCTTAATAGTTAATTTGCTAAAACAATAATAAATCCCCTATCTCCAGTATTCTATAATACTGGCGGTAGGGGGTTTTTAGCTAATTTTCTCAGTTTAAATTCAAGGTTAAACCAAACCTAAAAAACAGCCCATTGATCGGCTATTGGTGGATTTCACACTAAAGATATCGTCTTAATCAACCTTTTATTTGCTATAAATCAGTCACTTGAAAATTATTTTTACTTTTTTTGATTTCTTAATATTACCTTAATATTGGTGTTGTATAATCTCTACCGTATTCAAAGGTGTCACCCATTCATTGTTGATGGTGGATGCCTCAAAAAGTACTGAAACATAAAACAAATACTACTATTTAGGGGAGAGCTAATGCCAACACTAGGTGAAGATTTAATAACAGCTGCAAAAGAAGGAAATAACGAAAAGGTTATTATTGAGCTATTAGAAAAAGGGGCTGATCTAGAGACAAAAAGTACCAATGGCAGCACGGCTTTACACTGGGCAGCAAACAATGGCCATGCAGCGGTTGTTACAGCTTTATTAGAAAAAGGGGCTAAACCAAATACACCAAATCAAGGTGGCAACACGGCTTTACACTACGCAGCATACAATGGTCATCCAGCGGTTGTTACAGCTCTAGTGGAAGCAGGGGCTGATGCAGATGCAACAAGTAACCATGGCGACACGGCTTTGATAAGAGCAGCAGCCAAGGGTAATGCAGCGGTTGTTACAGCTTTAGTGCAAGCAAGGGCTGATCTAGAGGCATCAAATCAACATGGCAACACGGCTTTACACAGGGCAGCAGCAACGGGTATTTTGGATATTGTTAAAGCTTTAGTGGACGCAGGGGCTGATGCAGATGCAACAAGTAACCATGGCGACACGGCTTTACACTGGGCAGCAGACAGGGGTCATGCAGCGGTTGTTAGAGCTTTAGTTCAAGCAGGGGCTGATCCAGAGGCATCAAGTCAAAATGGCAGAACGCCTTTATTCATGGCAGCAGCCAGGGGTCATGCAGCGGTTGTTACAGCTCTAGTGCAAGCAGGGGCTGATCTAAAGGCATCAAATCAACATGGCAACACGGCTTTACACATAGCAGCAGCCAAGGGTAATGCAGCGGTTGTTACAGCTTTAGTGCAAGCAGGGGCTGATGCAGATGCAGCAAGTAACCATGGCGCCACGGCTTTACACTGGGTAGCACGAAAGGGTCATTTGGAGATTGTTACAGCTTTATTAGAAAAAGGGGCTGATCCAAAGGCAAAAGATCAATATGGCAACACGGCTTTGATCTGTGCAGCATACAATGGTCATGCAGCGGTTGTTACAGCTTTAGTGCAAGCAGGGGCTGATGCAGATGCAACAAGTAACGATGGCCGCACGGCTTTACACTGGGCCAGGGATCATACAGGTATTGTAGTTAAGATTAAAAAACATATTGAAAGTGGGGAGTATGGATGGAGGCAACATTTACCATACTTAAAAAAAGCGGCATGGAAATACCGCAACCCCACTAATAAGACAAGTTATAGAAAGAGTATTGCTGGTAGTGATACATTTATTGAAGCTTTTTTAATAGGAATTACAATTGCAGGGCCCCTAGAAAGATTGGCCTTTGCAAAACTTTTGCATATTAGACTTTCTATAAATTCTCTTGGAAACGGTTTTAGTGATGATATTCTGGGTATAATAGGACTAATGCTTGCCGCTAAACCCAAAAATATTCCGAAAATTACGGAAATCTTTGCAAAAAAGAGGGCAGAAACAATAACAGTAGCAGCAGTAGGAGCAGCAGGATCTGCCGAGAGGGCAGGAACAGCAGCAGCAGGTGAAAGACATGCCAAGAGGAGAAGAACAGGAGCAGCACCAGAACCAGAAGCAACTCCTGGACCTTAATAGTTAATTTGCTAAAACAATAATAAATCCCCTATCTCCAGTATTCTATAATACTGGCGGTAGGGGGTTTTTAGTTAATTTTCTCAACCTAAATTCAACTCAAAACTAAATTAAAAATAAGCCCCTTGGTTTTTAAGTTCTTAATGAAATTAAGCCCTCTCAATTTTTAAAAGAACGCCTGCCTATTCCATTAGGAGAATAGCAACTTTGGTTGGGTGCAAAATATTCTGTTCATGCCCACCCTGAATTATCTGGAATATATCACTTTAAAGCAGACACGATTGTCTATCTTGTTTGTAGAGCCGCTGATCCCTTATCTCTCTATTATGATGTTTTTGGAGTAAAAGCTCGCCTAACCTAATTGTTAGCTAAGCAGCATCAGTGGTTTTCATCAAAAGCGAGCTATTTTAAGAGGCAAAAAGTCAAGTAGCTTTTTATCAGATTTTTTCTGTGCCGGTGTTTGTGGCAACGAATACTTGAGCCTTTATTTTTTAGCCATTTCAAACGCAAAGCAGACCATTAATAGAATATTGATATCCTTTTGCACAGGAATTGCCGCTTTAAATCAACTTTTATTTGCTATAAATCAGTTACTTGAAAATTATTTTTACTTTTTTTTGACCTCTTAATATTTCCTTAACATTGGTGTTGTATAATCTCTACCATATTCAAAGGTGTCGCTCATTTACTATAGGTGGTGGACGCCTTTAAAAATACTAAAACATAAAACAAATACTACTATTCAGGAGAGAGCTAATGCCAACACTAGATGAAAATTTAATAACAGCTGCAAAAGAAGGGAATAATGAAGAGGTCATTGAGCTATTAAAATCTGGGGCTAACCCAAATGCATCAGATCAATATGGCCTCACGGCTTTACACAGGGCAGCATACAATGGTCACGCAGCGGTTGTTACAGCTTTATTAAAGGCAGAGGCTGGACTAGAGGCAAGAGATAGTTATGGCAACACGGCTTTACACTGGGCAGCACTCAATGGTCATGCAGTGGTTGTTACAGCTTTGCTGGATGCAGGGGCTAACCCAGAGGCAACAAATGACGCTGGCAGCACGGCTTTACACTGGGCAGCAAAAAATGGTCATGCAGCGGTTGTTCAGCTTTTATTAGTTCGCGGAGCTGCGGTAAATAAAGTAGATGGGAATGGCCACACGGCTTTATGCTGGGCAGACCGAAAGGGTTATGAGGTTGTTGTTGAATATTTAAAAGGCTTCAAAACATTAGCAGACCTAGACTCAGGCTTTGTAACTACTGTGAACAAAGCTACAAAGGAAAGAATTGATGAAATAAGAGCAAAGGCATTAACATCACCAGAACCAGAACCAGAACCAGAACTAGAGTTTACAGAAGCAGGTGAAGAGGCTGTATCATCGAAGGCAGAAGTAAAAGATCATCAGCTAGAACAATTAAAGTGTATTTCCCTTAAGAAAATTGCAGGCTCTTTAGAAGAACAGCAGGTAGTAAAGTATAAAAATAACTTTATTACATTGGCATTAGTGGTAGCTCGGTTGATGTCATATGAAGGAAGCAGGCCGGTTGTGGCTAGAGAAATTATTGATAACATTATTAAACTTACTAAGCTTGGAAAAATATTTTCCCCTGATGGCGCTATTGTAGGAATTGGTGATGTTATCAAGACACTATCCGATGATAATTACGCTGAGGTTTTTAAGACTACCAATTTGTGGGGTCTAACAAATTTACAAGAAGTCATTTCCGATGTTTCAAGAATGTTTGGTGGAGAGAATTACTCAGATCGTGGTTCTTTTGTAAAACTAAAAGGAAGGTTAGACTCTGAAAGAAAATCCTTGACCGTAGTGGCACAAACAGATTCTAGTTCTTCCAACCTTTTTCATCCAGTAGCAGCTGGGTCAGGAGTAAAGACAACAGATAGAGTCCCCTCTAATACCCGTATTTCCGACTCTTATCCCAACGACAAATTATAGACTATAGTACTAAAGGTGGATTTAGCTAGGGCTCTAATATCGTTATTAATAGCAAAGCAGCATCAGTGGATTTCTTCCAAAGCGATCTATTTTAAGAGGAAAAAGTGAAGCCGATTTTTATCAGGTTTTTTCTGTGCCGGTGTTTGTCGCAACGAATAATTAAGAGCTGATTTTTAGCCATATCAAACGCAAAACAGGCCATTGGTCGGTTATTTTCGACTTTTTATATTGAACCTGTCGCTTTAAATCAATTTTTATTAGCTATAAATCAATTAGTTAAGTTTGTTTTTACTTTTTTTGGATCTTTTAATATTTCCTTAATATTGGTGTTTTATAATATTTTACCTGCACACTAACCAGTGCCTGTATCAGGCCACAAAGGTGTAACACAAAAAATAGAGGAATAAAAAATGAATGAACTATTAGAAGCTGCGCAAATTGGCAATTTTGAAAGGGTAACAGAATTATTAAACAGAGGAGATGATCCAAATGCAAAAGATACCGATGGTGACACGGCTTTGATTTTGGCAGCAGACAAAGGTCATGAAGCGGTTGTTGAAGCTTTACTAAAGGCAGGGGCCGCGATCTAAAGGCAATAAATAAATTTGGCAACACGGCTTTGATTTTGGCAGCATACAAAGGTCATGAAGCGGTTGTTAGGGCTTTATTAAAGGCAGGGGCTGAGGTAGAGGTGACAAATTCATTTGGCAGCACGCCTTTACACATAGCAGCACAAAATGGCCACTTGGATGTTATTAGTCTTTTATTAGAGAAAAAGGCTAAAGTTGATGTGAAAAATAAATTTGGCTGGTCGCCTATACACTTAGCGGCACAAAATGGTGAAGCAAGTGTTGTTGAATCTTTAGTACAAGTAGGGGCTGATGTAAATAGTGCAGGTAAATATGGCTTGACGCCTTTAGACATGGCAGCAGAAAATGGTGAAGTAAAGGTTGTTGAATTTTTATTAGCGCAAAAAGCTCAATTTGATGTGAAAAATAAATATGACGAAACGCCTTTATACCGGGCAGCACAAAATGGTCTTTTGAATATTGTAAAAGTCTTATTACAAGCAGGGGCTGATGTTAATGTGGCAGTCGAAGGTGGCTGGACGCCATTACACCCGGCAGTACAAAATGATTGTTTGGATGTTGTTCAAGTTTTAGTGAAAGCAGGGGCTGAAGTAGATGCGAAAAATACAGTTGGCTTAACGCCTTTACACATAGCGGCACAAAATGGTCGTGAAAAGGTTGTTAATTTTTTATTGCAAGAAGGAGCTAATATTGATGCGAAAGATGAATATGGCTGGACGCCTTTACATTCAGCAGAAGAAAATGGCTACCCAACGATTGTAGATTTGATTAGAGCATATGATTTTAGTGGGGAGTATGAATGGAGGCAATATTTACCAAGATTAAGGCGATCGGTCAGGAAATATGCCTATCCTGAAAGTGAAAGACAAGAAGACATTACTGAAGGGTTATCCTCAGAGCTTGAGTTAGTAGAAGAAAAATCAGCATCAAGAATGGATATTGCAGGTAGAGTGATTCCAGTTTTTTTACATTTAATTTCTCTGCCGCAAAGAAAAAGATTAGCGTTTGCAAAGCTTTTTCATGATAAACTTTCTAAAATATCTCATGAAAATGATCTTGGTGTGGACATTCTATATATAATAGGACAAACGCTTGTCGCTAAATCCAAAAGAATTGATCCAGAAATTACGGCAAAAAACTTTGCAAAAATAATAGCGGCATTAGTTATATTGGATGAATATGAAGAGAAGCATAGAAATCCTAGTAACCCTTTTATATCCTCTGATATAGTGAGAGCAGATGCTGCAAAGAAAATTAGTGAAGCGATACTCGACCTTGCTGATAGAGGTGAAAAAGTAATAAGTCTTAAACAGATTATTTTAAACGACCGCTGTACTGGGTAAGTTGTTCAGGCGATTTTTAAACCCACAGATTATTGTGGGTTGACAGCTTTATGGCAAAATCTGACAGATCTGCAGAAAAATCTGGCAAAAATTGTTTTTTTCTTTGGTGAAGATTACTCTACTTCAAAGAGCTTTTCTGATCTTGAGGCTGAGATAGAAATAGATTCAGCAGCAATAACTCCAGGAACTTTAGAAACTCCAAGATCTAAATAATTAATTTACTAAAGCAATAGCAAGGTGCTGTCTAGTGCGAAATTAATATAGATTAACTAAGTCTGTGCATTAGATAAGGCTTTCTAATCATGGGAAAACAGTATGCGTGGTTAACTCAACTTGCTTTAATTGTTGTTGAGCACATGCTAGTGGATCGTTATTCTAAGGCTGAAAATGCTAAACACCTAAACTTCCCAGACTCTAAAGTTACGGCCCTTTAATTTTCCTTGGTCCAGTTTTTTAAGGGCGGTATGTAGTACGGCCTTGTTAACGGCAATAAAAGAGCGGCGATCAAAAATATGAATATCGCCAACATCCGTTCCCTTAACACCATGCTCTCCTGTTAAGGCGCCCACAATGTCACCGGGCCGAACCTTCTGACTTTTGCCGCCGTTGATTTGCAGTGTTGCCATCGATGGCTGTCGGGCTGCTTTTTTTAGTAAACTAAGCGGCGGTAGAGGTTCCGCTTTGATTGTTTGATTCAAGTATTCTTCAAGCTGTTTAATTTGATGGTGCTCATTGTCGGTATAAATCGAATAGGCTTTACCAAGCTTGCCTGCTCGACCGGTTCGCCCAATTCTATGTACATGTACCTCAGGGTCTCGCGTAATTTGATAATTTATAATGAGCTCTATTTTATTAATATCAAGGCCGCGCGCAGCCACATCCGTTGCAACAAGCACGGAGCTACTTTTGTTCGCAAATTTCACCAGTATTTCACGCCGTTCTTTTTGTTCAAGATCACCATGCAGGGCGATTGCGCTAAAGCCTTTGTCTTGTAATTGATTGGCGACAAAATTAGTTTCTCGTTTTGTATTGCAAAACACCAGTGAGGACTCAGCATTCTGTTGTAACAACAGTAATCGTAGTGCTGTTATACGTTGATCATCATCTTCTACTTTATAAAAATGTTGTTGAATACTCATTTCATCATGCGCAGTATCTACTTCAACTTTTATTGGTTGATTCATTACGCGTTTAGTAATGAGCTGAATTTTCTCAGGATAGGTTGCGCTAAATAATAGAGTTTGTCGCACTTTTTTTATCTGGCGAGTAATGGCATCAATCGATGGTTGAAAGCCCATGTCTAGCATTCGGTCGGCTTCATCAAGCACAAGCGTGTCGAGTTGATTGAGCTTAAGTATTTTCTTCTCTAGAAGCTCTTCGATACGGCCAGGTGTGCCAACAACAACATGAACGTTTCGGGCCAGAGACGTGCTTTGAGCTTTAATCGGAGCACCGCCACACAAAGTAAGCACTCTGGTGTTAGGGGTCATTTGTGCTAATTTACGAATTTCTTTGCTAACTTGATCAGCTAGTTCTCTGGTGGGGCAAAGCACAAGCGCTTGCACATGATTAGCCTTGATGTCGAGCTTTGACAGAATGCCAATTCCAAATACGGCGGTTTTCCCGGATCCTGTTTTGGCTTGAGCGATAACATCTTTGCCTTTAAGTACATGTGGCAAGCTAAGTGCTTGAATCGGCGTCATGTTTTTATAGTTAAGCTGCGATAAGCTCTGTATAAGGTCAGCGTTAAGTTTCAAAGTAGAAAAAGCAAGTTCGTTCAAGGTGTATTATCCAGTATGAATGATAAAGCGAGTATATAGGGTGTCTGCTTATAGTCAAATAGTAAGGCCAGGCTTTTTTGGTCAGACGGCTATTGACTCGACGGTAGCTTTAACAATGTCTTTGTCAGGTGAGTGTGGAGATGGATTTAAGAGTTTATAGCTGAAAGATTCAATAGAATACTGGGGCAGAAGCATTAAAAACAAAAAACCGCACTTAGCAGAAGTGCGGCTTTATAGTAATCCTGTTTAAGAGTTAGTAATCGTGCAAGATCCATTTCCGTTTGCATCATTAATAACTATGGTTGCATTTTTTGTTAGGTCTAAAGTTCCAGGACAAGTTTGTATATTCTGTTTATAGTCTTTAAATGTAACGGAAAGACTTTTTTTGTTGGCAAGACCCTGCATTTCATTGGAGCTAAAAGATTTATTTTGCTGGTTAAAATACCCAAAGTCTCTATTATCAATATAAACATTAATCCCAGAGGATCCTGCGCTGTTAATATTAAGCTTCACATCAGGTGTTGCGAAAGATATTGGAGTTATGCTGCCTGCGAACCAAGATGTTCCATTGTAACTATTTGGCCAATCATACGTTTTCGGCTTAACTGTTGCTGTATTCATTGTATTAGCAATATAGTTGTAGCTAAACATGCCTTGACATTTTCCACCAGGGGTGAAGTCACAAGCATTTGGGTCTTTCGGGTTGAAGTCGAGATTACCCGTAGGTACAAGCGCTTTGCTTCCTGGTATTACGCCTTGAAATAATCCAGTGCATTTTGGATCAGATAAGCTGCATCCGGCATCACCATGAGAAATGTTTGCTACAGCTCGTCCATAAGCGGGGATTCCAACCATTATTTTAGCGGGATTTATTCCTAGCTTGGAAAGAGCTTGGTATGAGTCTGTAATTGAAAAGTTGGTTTTTCCACCTGGACCGTTATTCCCTAGGCTCGTTTGTAATCCGGTTTTGGCATTAGGATTGTTTTTAAAATCAAAACCGCCATGAGCGTCGTAAGTCATTAGCTGGAATGTGTCGATAGAATCTTTATATTTTGCTAAATCTGCAAAGACACCGCTGGGTTGAAAATTTTCAGGGTTCATGTTCATCGTAACGACAATTTTTAAAGGGATGTTTTTTGCTTGAGCATCATTTCTTAATTTTTCCACGACCTGAAGAAAGTTGTCACCATCTTCTGTCGTAGCGCCAAGATTTTCATAATCTAAGTCTACGCCCGTTAAGCCAGCAGATTTAACTATAGCTAGGACTGAGTGAGTAAAATTATTTTGATACTGTGTTTTTTGAGCAGAGGGTAGATCCTTACCATTCTCATCTTTCCAAAGAGTTTCAAAACTTTGGTCATGCCCAAACCCACCAATCGTGATAAAAGTGTTTACTTTGGGGTTCTTCTTTTTTATATCCATTAGGGCTTTAAAGTTGCCAAAACCACCAGCCATTGTGGAGCAATTGCCTTTTGCGGCTGGTGTTGCACCGGTGGTAATTTCTGCTGCAGCAGCTGGTGTTACTAGTGCTTGAGAGGATAGATTCTGTTGAATGAGGCTGCAGGAAGCTGCATCAAAATCAGACCAGGGATCAAAAAAGTATACACTTCCAATGTCTGGAAGACTGGAATTTTGAGTTTTTGCTGATGGGTTGGATACTTCAAGAAAAGCATAATATAAATCAACATTATTTTTTTCTGCTGCAGAAGTCAGGTAATCGCTTTGTTGGCTTAGTGGCTTAAAGGGAGTGTCTTTTGCTGGGTCCTCCAAGCTATAGACATCGCTGTTCATGAAATATAAGCCGATTGTTTGATTGGTGCTAAGGCCATTCTTAATGTTGTATAATAAAGATTTTGGGTTACTTGGATCAATGTCATAAGATAAAGTCCACATCATAACGCCAGCCAACTTATTTTTTTGTGCCCATGATGATATCTTGTTGGCATTTGTTGGTCCTGCGTATGACATAAAGACATTGGAATATGGGGATGGCGTTGTTGCTACTGATGGCAACGCAAAAGCGCTTCCAATAGTGCAAAGGGATGCTAGGGCTAAAAGCGTTTTAAGTTTGGTCTGTTTTATTTTTTTCATGGTTGGTTTTCCTGTTTAATTAACATAAATGAATAGTTTTTGCCTGGTTTAAGTTAGGTTAAAAACTAGAGTGGTGATATTAGTTTTGTAAGAGGGTTTAAAACACTGTTATTTTTGACAGTGCCGACCCCCTATGTCATACTTCGGTAAAATTTATATGACAAGTTTTACTTGTGTTTCGCTTATGAATAACCCACAACCTTTTCGATGGATACCCTCATTATTTTTTGCTCAAGGTGTGTCTTATGCAGTGATTAGTGTCTTAGCCATTGTATTTCTTAAAGATTTTGGCTTGCATACGGTTACCATTATTGCATTGACAAGCTTGTTGTTGGTGCCGTGGTGTATTAAACCCCTGTTGTCGCCATTAATTGAAAGCGTGTTTAGTAAGCGGTCATGGACAGTACTGTTAGAGTTTTGTATTAGTATTAGTTTTGTTTTATTAGCCATTACCAGTTGCTTCCCTCAAAGTTTACATTACAGCGCTATTTTATTTATGGTGATTGCTTTTTTAGCATCGCTTCATGATATTGCTGCTGATGGTGTGTATTTGTTATCTTTACCGTTAGAACAGCAATTTAGTTATGTTGGCGTTCAGTGTTGTGCTTTTCAATCAGCACGATTATTTATTCAAGGTGGTTTAATTGTGTTAGCTGGGGCTATGACTTCAGTGTTGTCACTTACTGCGGCTTGGGCAATAAGCTTTGCTTTAGCGGGGTTAGCAATGTTTGTTTTGGCGGCATATCATTTTTATCAGCTACCTAAAAAATTAATGAATGAAGATCGCCCGCCGCAAAAACTTCGTGCTATTTTAATAACCTTTAGGCAAGTTGTTAGGGAATGGTTTAGTTTGCCGTATGCAGGGTTAAGTTTGATTTTTGTTTTTTGTTATAATGCAGCTGACGCACAATTAATGCGAATTTCTCCTTTGTTTCTTATGGATTCTGTTAAGCATGGAGGGCTTAATATGAATACGGCCACGGTTGGTTTGTTACAATCTTGTGCGGTAGTGGCAATAGCCATGGGTGCAGTTTTTGCCGGATGGCTTCTTAAACATAGTCGTTTGAGAAAGTCATTAATTGTTTTTACTTTACTAATGCTTGTCACTAATGCGGGTTATTGGCTGTTGAGTGGAATTAATACGCCACATTTTTGGATTGTTGTAGTTGTTTTTTCTTTAGCACAATTGGTTTTTGGAATTTGTAATAGTTTGTATATGGCAACTTTAATGCAAATGACAGAAACCCAAAAGTACCGAAGTTCTTTTTATGCTTTATGCACTTCAATAATGACAATGAGTTTTATGTTTTTTGGTTTTATCAGCGCACCTTTAAAAGTATATTTATCATACTCTGCTTTTTTTGCTGTTGTTGTTGGCGCAAATGTGCTTATTGTCGGGTTAACTTGGGTGTATTGTCGAATGGGTTTGGGGGAAAGCTTATGACTTCTTTTTATCAGTTTAATAATAAAATGCGCCGCTGCAGAACAGTTGAGCAGCTTGGTGAATGCTTGAAAGAAAAATTAAAAACCGACGGCATCACATCTTTTGTTTTTACTTGTTATTACCGTAATGGGCGGGAAAATAATCGATTGGTTGAATATGCTTACATGTCAGAAAGTTATCGGTTGTGGCACAACCATTATCACGAGCAAGATTACGATAGCATTGATACAACAAACGCCCAAGCTTTGTTAGATAATTTGCCACAGCTTTGGACTATTGAGGAACAAATTGCCAATGCTAAAACAAAGCGTGAACAGAAAATGCGCCTTGACTCCCTTGAATTTGGTGCAGACTGTGGTTTGTGTATTCCAATTTATCGAGGAGGCAATGAACATGCGGTGTTTTTAGTATCTCAAATGCAGGGCGAGGCAGGTTTGAGAAACTGGCAAGAAAAGCAATATGATTTTTTAACAATAGGGCATGTGTATTATCACTATTTGCGCAAGCAATTACTTAAGGAGCAAAGTGACAATGCGGTGAGTGGTCCTCAAATAAATAGCCGACAAAAACAATGTTTTAAGTTGATTGATCAGAGTCATACTGTTGAGGATATTGCTAAAGTTTTAAATATCACAGAAAGGACGGTTAATTATCATATTCAAAAAACCAATAAATTATTTAGTAGTAAAAATAAATACGTGACACTGGCTAGAATAAAAGAGTTAGGGTTAATAGATTAATCATCACTTTATTTAGTATTATCCTCGTAATAGTTTATACGCGTTTTGGCTAGACCCATTAGGAGAGTGGCAGCCTTGGTTGGGTTCGAAATATTCTATTCATGCCACCCTGAATTATCTTGAATATATCTCTTTAAAGCAGACACGATTGTCTATCTTGTTTGTAGAGCTGCTGATCCCTTATCCCCTATTGCGAAGTTTTTGGAGTAAAAGCTCGCCTAACCTAATTATTAGCGGTGCAAGCCAGTGGTTTTCATCAAAAGCGAGCTATTTTAAACAACAAATAAGCATGCGTCTTTTTGCTCGACTTTTTTCTGTGCCGGTGTTTGTCGCAACGAATACTTAAGAGCTGACTTTTAACCATTTTAAACGCAAAACAGCCCATGGGTCGGCTATTGGCGGCTTTTTACATTGAAAACGCCGTTTTAAATAAACTTTTATTCACTATAAATCAGGCACTTGAAAATTATTTTTACTTTTTTTTGACTTCTTAATATTTCCTTAATGTTAGTATTATATACTGTTCATTCTGTCTAGTCCTTATTCACGATTTATCGCTGATAAGACGGCTACTAGAACATAAAACAAATACTACTATTTAGGAGAGAGCTAATGCCAACACGAAATGAAAACTTAATAACAGCTGCAAAAGAAGGAAATAACGAAAAGGTTATTGAGCTGTTAAAATCTGGGGCTGATCCAAAGGCAAAAGATAACAATGGCGACACGGCTCTACACTGGGCAGCAGAGTGTGGTCATGCAGCGGTTGTTAAATCTTTATTAGAAGCAGGGGCTGATCTAGAGGCATCAAGTCATTATGGCGACACGGCTTTGAACATTGCAGCATACAGGGGTCATGCAGCGGTTGTTACAGCTTTATTAGAAGCAGGGGCTGATCTAGAGGCAATAGATAAATATGGCAACACGGCTTTGGCCCTTGCAGCAGGCAGGGGTCATGCAGCGGTTGTTACAGTTTTATTAGAAAAAGGGGCTAATCCGAATGCATCAAATGGATGGGGCGAAACGGCTTTGATCCTTGCAGCAGACAGGGGTCATGCAGCGGTTGTTAAGCTTTTATTAGCTCGTGGAGCTGCGGTAAATGAAGCAGGTGAGAATGGTAACACGGCTTTGATCTGGGCAGCAGGCAGTGGTCATGCAGCGGTTGTTACAGCTTTATTAAATGCAGGGGCTGATGTTGATGCAACAAATAAATATGGCAACACGGCTTCACACTTGGCAGCATATGAGGGTCATGCAGGTATTGTAGTTAAGATTAAAAAATATATTAAAAGTTGGGAGTATGAATGGAGGCAACATTTACCACGCTTAAGGCAAGCGGCATGGAATTACTACAACCCCGTTAAGACAAGCATTACTGAAGGATTATCCCCAGAACCTGAGTTGGCGGAAACAGTATCAATAGGGAGTATTGCTGATAAATTGATTCCATCTTTTTCAAAACTTTTGAATGATAGACTTTCTGAGGCCTCTCCAGTAAAAGGTTCTTGTATGGATGTTTTTTCTATAGTAGCAACAATGCTTGCCGCTAAACATAAAATTATTAATCCAAAAATCATGGAAAACTTTGCAAAAATAATGGCAGCAGTAGATGCGTTGCAGAAATATAAAGGAAGCAGGCCGGTTGTGGCTAGGGAAATTATTGATAATATTATTAAACTCACTAAGCTTGGAAAAATATTTTCCTCTGAAGGTGATTTTGTAGGAATTGATGAAGTTATTAAGACACTATCAAATGCTAATTACGCCGAGGTTTTTGAGACTACCAATTTGTGGGGTCTAACAACTTTACAAAAAGCCATTTCCGATGTTTCAAGAATGCTTGGTGGAGATAGTTACCCAGATCGTGGTTCTTTTGTGGAACTAAAGAAAAAATCAGACCCTAAAAGAACATCTTTGACCGAAGTGACACAAACAGATGATGCAAAGGCTGTTCAGGGTGGAATTTTAAGAATGACCCAATCAGGTTCCAACTTTTTTCATCAAGTAGCAGCTGGGTCAGGAGTAAATACAACAAATAGAGTCCCCTCTAATACCCGTATTTTCGACTCTTATCCCAAAGACAAATTATAGACTATAGTACTAAAGGTGGATTTAGCTAGGGCTCTAATATCGTTATTAATAGCAAAGCAGCATCAGTGGATTTCTTTAAAAGCGATCTATTTTAAGAGGAAAAAAATGGAGCTGCTTTTTATCAGTTTTTTTCTGTACCGGTGTTTGTGGCAACGAATACTTAAGAGCTGATTTTTACCATTTTAAGCGCAAAACAGGCCACTGATCGGCTATTGGCGGCTTTTTACATTGAAAACGCCGTTTTAAATAAACTTTTATTCACTATAAATCAGGCACTTGAAAATTATTTTTACTTTTTTTTGACTTCTTAATATTTCCTTAATGTTAGTATTATATACTGTTCATTCTGTCTAGTCTTTATTCACGATTTATCGCTGATAAGACGGCTACTAGAACATAAAACAAATACTACTATTTAGGAGAAAGCTAATGCCAACACGAAATGAAAACTTAATAACAGCTGCAAAAGAAGGAAATAACGAAAAGGTTATTGAGCTGTTAAAATCTGGGGCTGATCCAAAGGCAAAAGATAACAATGGCGACACGGCTCTACACTGGGCAGCAGAGTGTGGTCATGCAGCGGTTGTTAAATCTTTATTAGAAGCAGGGGCTGATCTAGAGGCATCAAGTCATTATGGCAACACGGCTTTGATCCTTGCAGCATTTGAGGGTCATGCAGCGGTTGTTAAGCTTTTATTAGCTCGTGGAGCTGCGGTAAATGAAGCAGGTGACAATGGGGTAACGGCTCTACACTGGGCAGCAGACAGGGGTCATGCAGCAGTTGTTACAGCTCTAGTTCAAGCAGGGGCTAATCCAAGGGCAAAGAATGACGATGGCAACACGGCTTTATGCGCAGCAGCACGCAATGGTCATGCAGCGGTTGTTACAGCTTTACTGGATGCAGGGGCTGAAGTTAATGCGGCAAATGAAGCTGGCCAAACGGCTTTACACTTCGCAGCAGAAAATGGTCATCCAGCGGTTGTTAAAGCTTTATTAGACAGAGGGGCTGATCTAGAGGCAAGAGCTAACAATGGTAACACGGCTTTGATCACTGCAGCATGTAAGGGTCATGCAGCGGTTGTTACAGCTTTATTAAATGCAGGGGCTGATGTTGATGCAACAAGTAAATATGGCAACACGGCTTCACACTTGGCAGCATATGAGGGTCATGCAGGTATTGTAGTTAAGATTAAAAAATATATTAAAAGTTGGGAGTATGAATGGAGGCAACATTTACCACGCTTAAGGCAAGCGGTATGGAATTACTACAACCCCGTTAAGACAAGCATTACTGAAGGATTATCCCCAGAACCTGAGTTGGCGGAAACAGTATCAATAGGGAGTATTGCTGATAAATTGATTCCATATTTTTTACGTTCGATTTCGCAGCCGCTAGCTTTTGCAAAACTTTTGAATGATAGACTTTCTGAGGCCTCTCCAGTAAAAGGTTCTTGTATGGATGTTTTTTCTATAGTAGCAACAATGCTTGCCGCTAAACATAAAATTATTAATCCAAAAATCATGGAAAACTTTGCAAAAATAATGGCAGCAGTAGATGCGTTGCAGAAATATAAAGGAAGCAGTCCGGTTGTGGCTAGGGAAATTATTGATAATATTATTGAACTCACTGAGCTTGGAAAAATATTTTCCTCTGAAGGTGATTTTGTAGGAATTGATGAAGTTATTACGACACTATCAAATGCTAATTACGCCGAGGTTTTTGAGACTACCAATTTGTGGGGTCTAACAACTTTACAAAAAGCCATTTCCGATGTTTCAAGAATGCTTGGTGGAGATAGTTACCCAGATCGTAGTTCTTTTGTGGAACTAAAGAAAAAATCAGACCCTAAAAGAGAAGAAGTTGTAAAAAGACGGAGGGAAATTGAAATTAAAATGAGGGAAAAAACTAATCACCCCAGCATGCAGTTTGGATTGACGTGCTCATTATTTGACAATCCAGATGACAATAAAATTTATAATTTGGATGGGGAAGCGGCAACACCAGGGTTATAATTTCTATCAACAGTACGGACTCGAAAATAATAATCCTTTTCCTGGGGAACTAATATTTCTCTCCCTATCTCCAGTATTCTATAATACTGGCGGTAGATTAGCGTTAACTTTTATGACGAATTGATTATGTGGTTTCTTAGATTCTACTAATTTGGATCGGTTTTATGTAATAAGTCGCGTGAGACATTGCTCGATAAACTCAGGCATCGCTTGCTTATAAGCGATCTGTTGTTGGGTTTGGCGGTTATAAACAGCTAAGCTAATTGAGCCGCAACGATGGTTTAAAGCACGGCCCAATCCATAGAGCATGGCTGTTTCCATTTCAAAATTTAAAAATTTCATGTTGGGTGAATTTATATTTTGCGTGCAAGAAAATAGGTCTTGGTTGTTGATGGGAATGCGTAATTCACGATTTTGTGCAGCATAAAATCCAGGGCACGTCAGAGTTATGCCACTTTCACCTAGCGGTGATAATTTTTGTAGAAAATTATCTGCAGAGCTGACATAGCATTGTGATTTGAGCGTGTCGGGTAGAAAGGCCGTTGTCATATTTTTTAATTTATTTTCATTTTCAGTTGTGGCACAAGGATAAAAGTTCATAGCACCATCAAAGCCAATGGCATATTGACTTAAAATAATTCCACCGGCTGGGGTGTTGGCTTGAAGTGCACCGCATGTGCCAATGCGTAATAAAGTTAATTGAGTAAAGTTATCCTTGACAGTGCGAGAGGAAAGATCAATATTTTTAAGAGCGTCGAGTTCATTTAAGGCAATTTCAATGTTGGCGCCACCCATTCCGGTGGACATGACTGAGATGCGTTGATTATTAATGTAACCAGTGTGGGTTACAAATTCACGGCGTTGTTTTTTAATATCGATGCGGTCAAAAAAAGCTGAGACCATTTGAACCCGATCAGGATCGCCAACTAAGATAACCGTATTTGCAATGTCAGTAGGATGTAAATTCAAGTGATAGACGCTTCCATCTGAATTTAAGGGAAGAACCGATGATGCAATCGCGGTATTTTGCATGATGCCTCTGGATTGAAATGATTAAAGATAAAGCATAGATCGTTTTCAAAGTATAAAGCAAGATTTTATTAAGATGCAGTCTCGAATGAGAGTAGCTGATAGCTACCATCGTCGTTAAATCTTAGTGCGCTGCCGTGTTGATGCCAGTCATCTAGAACAATGCGAGTGGCAGCTTTGCCTTCTATCGTTAAGGGGTGAATTTTACCTTCGTGTGTGTGACCATGAATCATCAAATTGACTTGATGTTTTTGCATGGCTTCAGCAATGGCTTCTGGGTGGAGATCAATAAAGCGTTGGTTTTTTTGATAGTGCTTGCCACTTTGTTGACGCAATTTACTAGCAATTTTTTGCCGTAGTGACAAGGGTAGTGCACGAAAAATTGCTTGAGTGATTCGGCTGCTAGCAAGCTTGCGAAAGCGCAGGTGGTTTTTATCATCCCAGCAAAGCAAGTCGCCGTGGGTTAATAATAGCTTTTGGCCGTAAAGCGTGATGACGCTAGGGTCGGCTAATAGTTGAGCATTGACATGGTTTGCCCAAGTTTGATCAATCAGCAAGTCGCGGTTACCACGCATAAAGAAGAGTGGAATATTGATGCTTTTCAAGCAGTCATCGATGCGATCATGCAATGGGTTACGATCATCATGGCCTACCCAGGCTTCATAAAAATCCCCTAAAATATACAGCGCGTCGGCCTTGGGCGCTAGCTCTTCCATAAAGTCAAAAAACCATTGATTGGTTTCAGGGGTTCCTTCATGCAGATGAAGGTCAGATATAAAAAGTGTATGAGTCATATTGCCTTATCAAGTCAATCAATGGATAGGCCATTTTAGGCTTTTTTGCTTGGCTTAGGAAGGGGGGGGTAGCCTATTAGTAAATGAGGGGCTTCTGGCCTTGAGCGAGATGTTGCCCCCCCTGATAAAAGATGATTATTTCATTTTTTGTGTGCAAAGATAATGTATCTCAATACACTCAAGTAGCACTGTACTGAAAGTCTTAAAAGGTCCACGTGGCCCCATCCTCATCTGATGAAGTATCTTCTGCTGGTTCTTTGGTTCGCCCCCAGAACACTGATGAAGTATCTTCTGCTGGTTCTTTGGTTCGCCCCCAGAACACTGATGAAGTATCTTCTGCTGGTTCTTTGGTTCGCCCCCAGAACACTGATGAAGTATCTTCTGCTGGTTCTTTGGCTGGGACCTGAAGAGTCTTCTCTTGGAGTCTTCTCTTCTTTCTTGGATCTGCGGGGGGGCTCTTCATGCTAGGAAGGCTTTCGCTGAGTCGACGAATTTCTCCAATAAGCAATGTGATACTTTTGTCTATTTTTCGCATTTCTCCTCTAAGATTTTGTGTTTTTATTCGCTGGGAAGATAAGGATTTATTTAATTCTACTGATTTTTTTTTCATTGCGCCAGCGTCACCAGAAAGATGGGCTAGTACTGGGGCTTCTTCCAACTTTTTAGCGTTAAGTTTTTCAATTTGAAGGCGAGCCACCTTTAGTCCCCTTGAACTTTCTTCTACTTTGCGTTCATGAATTATGATTTGTTGTATAAGTTTTTCCATGCAATCTATATTTTCGCAGACTAATTCACCAGTCTTAATGGTTTTTTTTAAGGCGGATGCCCTTGCTTCAATTATGAGATTAAGCTCTTTTCTTTGAGTCTTATTTTTGGCGGGTGCCTCTTTTTTGTGTCTTTTGCTAGGTCGAATTAAATCATCCATTGATTTTGTATACTTTTCCCACATTTTTGTGTATTCACCATCGATTCTATCCAGGTCTTTATTCTGCATAGTTAGATGTTTTATTAGATCTTCTTTCCGTTTCTGTTTTTTTTCTAGTTCCAATCTAAGAGGACCGAGCCATCCTGTATTCGTAATATGGGTTTTTTCATAAGACTCTTTTTTTGATTTTTCTTTCTTTATTTCGGTTTCTATTTTACTTAATATTTCTTGTAATTGGGTTATTTTCCTCTCTGTTTCGGCTGAGGAATATTCAGTTGTTCGTAGTGATTGTTTATCAGACAAAATACTAGCAACGATTTCTTTCATCCCACTGTTTGCTTTTTTTCTTTCTTCTTTGCGTTTGGTTAAAGATCCATTTGCAGTTCTGAGTTTTTCACTTATCTCCGTTTTCTCTAAAGTTTTTTCAAGCTGTTTTGTGCTTTCTTTTTCTGATGCTCTATTTTTTTCTTTTAAATCTATATCTTTTTCTATTTGTTGAATTATTTTTTTAAACGTTATCCATCTCGCATACTCGATTTCAGGCATTGGCACAGCCATGTCGGCCAAAAATTTTTCCGAAAATTGATCAACTTCACGTGGAAGTTGTTTTGGATTTTTAGAAATATAATTAAAAGCAGCTTTTAAAATTTTTCCTAAACGGGGGTTTTTTTTTAGATTGTCCAGCATTAGCGTGAACCCTTTCTTATCGTTGGGATAGAGGTTGCTATTATGATCCTTATAAAAAATTTGTAACCATGCCCCTGTTTTCCTGCCGTCTTCAAATACGCACAAATATCTCTTTCCTTTTTTGTCTGATGCACCTAGCCCAATTTTATAAGTCATTTTTTCTCCAGAAGTTAATTAGTTCAATTGCTGTGAGTTATTTTTGTCGACAGTCGAACAAGTATTGTACAGCATGAATATTAAGGAAATATTAAGAGATGCAAATAAATTGATTTTTTTTCCTCTTTTAAGATTCTTTGGTGATAAGGTTTTGTTTTAATTTGAGTTTTATCTTGCTTGGCATGGGTGTAGAAATGGGGGAAGGAAGATAGGAGTGATAGGATTTGTTTAATATTTAGTCAATTCAGGCTTGCTTTTGCTGCTCCGCGTCGATATCTTTTCCGACTAGACAGTTCTGTCAGGGTTGGATTGCTATGGGGGCTGTGTATTTACTTTCTTAATATGCGAAAGTGGTCTTGGATGAATGTGTGGTGGAGCGCGCTTAGGTCGTTTTTCTTGTAAATAATAATTTTTAATGGGCATTTTTCGTGGGGAATAGTCAAAGTTATGAAAGTCGCAAAATTATCCTTTTTTGGCTGTGAGATATTTTTTCGTAAGCCAATGTGTGTGGGCCCTAGTTCTCGTCTGAATCCTGGTTTATGTTGTTGATATTAAATAATTTTTTCATAATCCGGCGTCCCCGGCTAGCTTGCAAAGAGCAGAGCTCATTAATATTAACAGCACTTAATGTTTTCTCATAGCACAAAAAGTTAAATTTTAATCAATAGCTTAGCAGGGTCGAGTTTTATTTGTCATTTTTTTACTTTTTTAATATTTCCTTAAGTTTTGTTCTGTACAATTGTAATTGTATAAACGACAGAGTCGAGCCGAGACAGATCATAATGAAAATAATATTAATAGAGGAGACAGATGATGCTAGGAAAGAGAAAAGGAGATGATGAGTATATGGTTGCTTTAGGACATGAGCTAGTTTCAGCAGCAAGAATTAATAGTATAGATAGCGCACTTGTTTTAATTGAAAAAATACAAGGCCCTAATATTGATTACACAGATGGTGAAGGCCGTACGGCATTACATTGGGCTGTGCATCATGATAGCGCAAGGCTGGTTAAAAAACTTGTTTCACACGGTGCAGATGTAACATTGAAAGATCCTTTAGATGGTTGCACACCGATTGTGAGCGCGGCTGTAAGTAATAAGTGGCCTATTGTTTCTGCTATTGCACAAAGTAAAAAAGGCCAAGAGAAGCCAAACAAGGCAGGGTATGGGCTGGCATTGCTCCGCGCAGCATGTTTTGATAAAACAGGAATTGTTAGGGAATTAATAAATAAGGGAGCGAACGCTAAGGCTTGCTATATTAATACAAAGAATAATGCATTACATCGTGCTTTAACTCATAAAAATCGGGAGATGATTCAAGATTTAGTTTGTGCTGGTGCGGATGTGGTTGTGGAAAATAACCAAGGAGAAAGCCCTCTTGACATGGCAAGGTCGATGGGACATGAATTTTTGAAAATAATTGTCGACAACATCCCGGCGAGAGATGGAGAGTTACAAGATCAATTGCTGATAGCTTTAGGACATCAGCTAGTTATAGCAGCAAAAAATAAGGAGACAGATAGCGCACTTGCTTTAATTGAAAAAATACAAGGCCCTAATATTGATTGCAAAGATGGTGACGGCCTTACGGCATTACATTGGGCTGTGCGGCATGATAACGCAAGGCTGGTTACAGCACTTGTTGAAAAAGTTGTAGACCCTGCCACTTTAGGACAGCAGCTAGTTACAGCAGCAAGAATTAATAGTATAGATAGCGCACTTGTTTTAATTGAAAAAATACAAGGCCCTAATATTGATTACACAGATGTCTGGGGCCTTACGGCATTACATTGGGCTGTAGCTCAGAACAAGGTAGTTTATGTAAAGCTGGTTTCAGCTCTTATCGCAAAAGGTGCAGACCCTACCATTATCATGGCGACTACCCATAGAATGGGATGGGGATTTCATGACTTGCCGAATCACGCTCGGTTACCAATTGTATTGGCATCTCTGAGAAAACTTTGGCCTATTGTTTCTGCTATTGCACAAAGTAAAAAAGGCCAAGAGAAGCCAAAGGAGGCAGGGTATGGGCTGGCATTGATTAATGCATCTTATTATGGCAAAACAAAAATTGCTACGGATTTAATAAGTAGGGGAGCACCTGTCACAGGGCACTGGCCTTCGGAATATAAAAATACGGCTTTACATTTCGCCTTGAGGATTAAAAATAGGGCAATAACCGAAGCTTTGGTCCTTGCTGGTGCGGATGTGGTTGTGAATGATAGCCGAGGAGAAAGCCCTCTTGGCATGGCAAGGTTGAGGGGATCTGAATTTTTAGCAATGTTCATAAAGCTGAGAGAGGAAAGACTGAGTCGAAAAGAGATTCTGAATTTTTTTTATAAGGAAATAGTATTACATGTAGGTCCAGGTCTAGGTCTAGTTCTAGATCTTGATGTGAGGAATAGAATATTAAACCTTTTAGGTTTGCCTAAATTAAGGCCAGTAGGTCGGTTAGAGTCAGGGCCAAAGCCAGAGCCAGAATTGTTAAATTCAATGGAGATAAGTTTAAGGCGTATGAGCAAACCAGATTCTAAAAGTAAAGCTCGTTTATTAATAGATTCAGATGATCGTTTTAGAGGTGTTTTTAATAAATATAAAGGTATTACTGAGTCAACATCAACTTTTTCTTGTGGGCAAGAAATGGGATGCTTTGTGAAAAAGATCACGGAAGAAGTTGGGTTATCAGAGGGTTCTCCATTGTTTCCATATCATTTGAAAGAATCGTTGATTGATTTTTTGGACCCAAAGCAAAAATCAGGGAGAAGACAAGAACTAGAACCAGAACAAGAGCCAAAAAAGTTTGATCCAGTATTTTATTGTTTTGTTTGTGCTATTGTACAGTCTGCAAAAGGATTTTCTATTTCAGACAATGATAAAAAAGTCGTGCGAAACTATCTTGAGAAACAGAAGGCTTTTGTTTATACATTAATTTCACAATTTAAAATGATATATGATTTATCAAGAAGTCCCCAATTTGAGACAAAGTGGTGGGTGCCTTTTCGAGTTACAGATGGTTTTTTCGCTGGAAAAAAGGAAATGTCATGTTATGAGGTATTAAGTGCAATATTAGAGCATGCAGGTAAAAACCCAGAAAGCCATACGGCTATGTGTTTTAATCTAGTGATGAGTGACAGTAGTAACGAAGAAAAAGCAAGGGAGGTTAATGAATTTTTAAATAAGCGTGCAATAGGGGGTGGTCGTGATCAAGTTGAGGGGATTAAAGGTGAAATAGACTTATTCGATGGAGCATTAGGAGTGCCGCCAGAACCAGCGCCAGTGCAACCTATGTGAGGCATATAATAAAGGTGAGTTTTAGGTTTAATAGAAGGCGCTGGGAGTGAATTCTGTTCACTATTCAACCTTCCAGAGCTTGCTTTTGCTACCCCGCGTCGATATCTTTTTCGACTAGACAGCCCCGCTAAGCTTCGATAGGCTTGGCGCTACTGGGTTAAATTATTAAAGGGTAGCGTTGTATGGATTTGTGGATTTATAACAGCATGCGTGGTGAAAAGGCTTTGTTCGAGCCGATCAAGCCTGGGAAGGTGTCTTTGTATGTTTGTGGTAATACGGTTTATGACCATTGTCATATTGGCCATGCTCGCTCAATGCTGGTCTTTGATGTGATTACGCGATATTTGCGCTCACAAAATTGGCAGGTCACTTATGTCCGTAATATTACCGATATTGATGATAAGATTATCAAGCGCGCAGCAGAGCGAGGTTGTTCTGCGCAAGAATTGGCAGAGAGTTTTATTGATGCGCAAAATGAAGATTGTGCAGCACTAAATATATTGCCGCCCGATCACGAGCCAAAGGCAACCGAATACGTCCCATCGATTATTGAATTAATAGAAAATCTGGTGAGCCAGGACAAGGCTTATGTGGCCGATAATGGCGACGTTTGTTTTTCGGTTACATCATTTGCTGATTACGGCAAGTTATCGGGGCGTGATATTGAAAAATTAATTTCCGGGGCTCGAGTTGATGTTGATCACGGCAAACGAGACCCATTGGATTTTGTGCTGTGGAAACTCGCCAAAGCAGGCGAGCCCAGTTGGCCATCACCGTGGGGTGAAGGTCGTCCTGGCTGGCATATTGAGTGCTCGGCTATGGCAATGAGTTTGCTGGGCAAGACATTTGATTTGCACGGTGGTGGGCTTGATTTAAAATTCCCGCATCATGAAAATGAGATTGCTCAATCAGAAGCGGCCTGCGGTTGTGAGTTTGCTCGCTATTGGATGCACGTGGGGCTTGTGCAAGTTGATAAAGAAAAAATGTCAAAGTCGCTTGGCAATTTTGTGGTGATCCGTGAAGTACTTAAACAATATCCAGCTGAGGTGTTGCGCTATTTAATGATTAGTAGCCATTACCGTAGTCCGGTTAATTACGCGGAAAACAACATGACCTTGGCTGCGCAGGCTCTAAGGCGTTGGTATTTAGCACTGCGTGATTTGCCTGAAGCAGAAGCGGTTGGTGGTGATGAATTCAAGCAGCGTTTTCATGCGGCAATGCACGATGATTTTAATACGCCAGTGGCTTTTGCCGCTTTATTTGATTTGGCAAGAGAGATCAATCGATTGCGTCAAGCGGATGATTTGCAAAAAGCAGCCCAGCTAGCTGCGGTTTTAAAATCCTTAGTCAATCCTTTAGGTTTGTTATTAATGGAGCCGGAACAATTTCTGCAGGGTGATGCAAGTGAAATGGATGTCAGTAAAATTGAGGCATTAATTCAAGAGCGAAATATTGCTCGAGCGGCTAAAAACTGGCAAAGAGCTGATGAAATTCGCGATCAGTTAACAAAGATGGGTGTGACGATTGATGACAGTGGCGATGGCACCACCTGGAGACAAGCTTAAGGAATAAGCGATGACACAGGCGGTGATTGCGCGCACGGTGATGCGGCAATGAGTGAGGATGAATTATTTAAGCAAGTAGTGCTGCGTTGTTTGTAATGTAAGGTGGCTGAGTGGTTTTTTCTGATTTAATTCGGCGTTAAAATTCTATGCTAATTTATTGATAAAGTCAGTATTAATAATCAAAACCCGGTATTGATGTGTGAAGCAAAGTCGTTATTATCTGTTCTATGAATTACTCATATGTTTCTAAAAAGTCGGGCTTTGGTTTATTTGAGTTGCTGATGGCAATGTCATTATCGGCTGTGGTGGTGACGAGCTTGTTATTATTTCAGACGAAATTGCTGAAAAAAACCTATGATCTTTGGTGGCATTCGGTAGCGTGGCTTCGAGTTTCATCCTTAGCGGAAACCTTAATTGCAACGCAAGGTTTGAGTGCGGCGAGTGTTGTGTCACATTGGCAGCAAGAAAACATGACTCTGCTTCCTAATGCGAATGGTAGTGGTTATTGTGCTGCAGGTGTGTGTCATCTTAGCTTGGCGTGGGGTAAATCGAATAAATATCATATTACACAAACTATTCAGGTTTTGTGATGAAAAAAATAACGGGGCACTCTTTGCTTGAGTTCATGATGGTATGTGCTTTAAGTCTTGTGCTGCTTGCCAGTTTATTAGTTTCTTATAGTAGTATGCGACAAAATTTTCGTTTTCAACATGCTTTAGTGAATATGCAAGGACATTTTGCTAGTTGGGCTATCGTTTGGCAGCGAGCAATTAGAGCTGCAGGTGATGTCTCGTGCCAGTCATCGCAAGATCCTGTTAACTTGCATGATGCGGTTCGTGCGTATTCTGCTAATGCTTTGCCTCTTGCTTTGGTTGGCCAGGTCGCGGGTGATAACGATGTGCTGGTGGTTCGTGAGTGTGTGCCTTATCAAGGGCGATTGCAGGTGCGTAAAATTGCTTATTTTATAGCTAACACCAATCATAATAATCACGGCTTTCCTGTTCTGGCTTTATTCCAAAAAGCATTGGCGACATCAGGTGGTAATGGCGGTGTTGGTCAAAGGCAGGAATTAGTTCCAGGTCTGTCAAAGTTAAAGCTGCATTTTTTAATTGATAATAAACAGCTAAATTTAAAATCAGTGAATCAAGTGGCTGATTGGGAGAAAGTTCGGGCTGTCGTCGCAGATGTGCTATGGATTAGTCAGCAAGCAGTGTTAACAAAGCCGATGAGGTATTTTTGGCAAACCATAAAAAACACAGCGGCAGATAAACGGTGGTATCAATCGATGCAGCTTGTTACTGCGTTACGAATGACAAATTAATTTTTTAAGATGATTGTTTGATGATTGAAAAACAACGGGGTTTTATTTTATTAAGCACTTGGTTGATAATGACCGCAATGGTTTTTTCTGTGCTTTTGGCAACGGAAGAGGGGTTTGTGCAACAGCGCGTTGGCCAGTCACAAATGGAAAGACTGCAGGCATTTTTCTTGGCAGAAAATGCTTTGGCGAGCGCGCTTGTTGTCACTAAAAAATAGTGAGCAAAATAATTTTTTAATGAGTTCGCAATTTCAAGGCTCAAATGTTAATACGAGTGTGAATAAAGTCAAAAACACTCGTTGCTTTCAGTCAGCAGTGGCGGTTCATGCGGAGGCGCAGTATGATAAAGCTCGGGTGAGCTTGTTGGCCTGGCAGGGTGATGCTAAAAAACCACAATCTTCGCGATGTGAGCCGCACAAGCAAGCAGGTGGGCAGTCTATTCTATGGAGGGAGCTTTACACATGAGCAGATTAAAAAATAAAACAATTATTATTACCGGTGCTAGCCGTGGTTTAGGTGCTGCAATGGCAAAAAAATTTGCAGCTCAAGGTGCTAATATCGCTGTTTTAGCGAAAACGGCAGAGCCGCACCCTAAACTTCCAGGAACTATTTACAGTGTAGCGGAAGAGGTTGAGGCTTTAGGCGGAAAAGCGTTGCCTATTCAGCTGGATTTGAGAGATGCCGATGCAACGGTCACTGCGATAAATCAAGTAGCCGAGCATTTTGGTGGTATTGATGTGCTAGTGAATAATGCCAGTGCATTAAGTTTATCTACTTTAGAAGACACGCCTGTTTAAACGATTGGATTTAATGTATCAGGTTAATATGAGGGCAACGTATGTATGCTCACAGGCGTGTTTGCCGTATTTAAAAAAACAAGCAGGCGCGCAGATTTTAACAATTGCGCCGCCCATTAGTTTGAATCCGAAATGGTTTTAAAACCGCAGTGCCTTACACCATGACTAAATATGGCATGAGTTTGGCTGTTATTGGGCTGGCAGAAGAATGCCGCGATGAAGGGATTGCTGTCAATGCGTTATGGCCAAAAACCACTATTGATACCGCAGCGGTTCGTGTTAATTTTCCACCGGAAGTGTTGGCTGCCAGTCGGCATGCCAGCATTGTTGCTGATGCAGCGTGCGTTATTTTACAAGAGCAAGATTTTGTCACTGGGCAGTTTTTTTTAGATGAGGATGTGTTGCGTGATGTGGAAGTGACGGATTTTTCAAAGTATGCTGTTGATGCAAGTCAAGAGCTGCAGATGGATTTTTATATAGATTAAGGTTTATTGTCAAATAATAGATGTATTTTTTATTAAGTCGAGTTTTTGATTATGCTGCTTGCGTAAACCTCTTTCTTTAATGGGAGGTTAAGCAAGCTTCGTTTTTGTAATTCGCTTGGCCTGCTCTACGCCTTTTTGGCTCGGCGGCTTTCTTTGGTTTTCACTATAAGATTTTACTATATCAAGTGGTGCGCCACGATAGCGTATTGGTGGGGGCGGGCGTCTTATTTGGTAAATATTTGAACACACAAGCCCTTGGGTCAAACTTCAATCAAATATTTATTAGATAGAAATCAATTAGCTGAATAGTTTCTTACTATATTTATCTTTTTTTTACTTAAGTTGTTATTTTTGTGGTAGGGCTGTTATAATGCTTTTCAAAGTGTTGCCGGTTTGTCAATCATTAATTTATTGATGATGCGGTACATACTGAAACACAAAACGAATAATATAATTGAGGAGATAGACAATGCCCGCATGCACAACAAAACTCGATAAGAGATGGATGAAAGGATTTAAATCATGGCTCTTTCTTAGAAACCCCAGTGATGCTGGTAAAGACCCTGGTGGGAAAAAAACCAAAGAGTGGTGCCAGACACAAAGGAAAGTGTTTAGAGCCGGTAAACTATCAGTGGAGAGAGAAAAATTACTCAAAGATAACGGTTTTGATTTTAAGGAGGAAAAATTTAAAGCCACTAGTCCTCGTATAGCTAAAAGACGCGGCGATGGGCTTAGAAAATCGATGAGAGAAGGAGATTATTGGAAAAAATGGATGAGAGGGTTTGTGTTATATCTTCATCTTCAAGCCTTGAAGGAAAGAGGCCTAAGTAAAGAAATCCCAGATGAAATAAGACAAAAAAGCAGGGATTGGTACGGCGCACAAAGGAGAGTTTTTAAAAAGGATAAAATAAATACCCTAGACTCAGCTCATTTTTATAGATTTTTGGTGCTCCAAACTCATGGTGTTACTTTTCAGCCTGAATTAGCAGAAACAGCAGAAAACGCAGAATTGTTTGAATCAGCAAGAAGCTCAGTATTGCTTCATTTAGCAGAAGAAGTAGAAGCAGTAGCAGTTGCAGGAGAAGCATTGCTCCAATTAGCAGATTCAAGGGGGTCTGGATCCCCTCCTGTAAGCCCTGTTCTTCAACCATCCGGTGAAGCAGCGCGGTCGCAATTCAGGCCCATTTGTAAGCGGTAGTTAAAGTAGAGGGGCAGTGCAGCCTTTATTGAAGAAGCCGGCGGCGACCAAAGACAGAATGCAACCTTCATTTTTTCCATGATTAATGTTGGTTATTCTAATAATCATCCACAGTAAGTGTCGCTGATAAAGCATGAGTCAACGGAGTGGTGTTTTTTTGAATCTGAGATTAGATTCTCTTTTCTACTCAGCTAATACAGCTTTTTGAGCTTGTAGTATTTGTTCTATGCCAGTTTCTGCTAGCCCAACGAGAGATGTGAGTTGGGTTTGGCTGAACACTTCACCTTCAGCTGTGCCTTGAATTTCAATAATGCCTTTTTCATCGGTCATGACTAAGTTCATGTCAGTGTGTGCTTGGCTGTCTTCACTGTAGTCTAAATCAAGCAGTAATTCGTCGTGCAGGATGCCAACTGAAATGGCTGCGATCATATGCTTGAGTGGGTCGGTGGTGATTTGCTTGTTGCGTTGCATGGTGCGCAATGCATCGACCAAAGCTACGCAAGCACCGCTAATGGCTGTGCAGCGTGTGCCACCATCGGCCTGAATAACATCGCAATCAATATTAATGGTGTATTCTCCCAGTAGTTTTAGGTCAATAGCAGCGCGTAGAGAGCGACCAATGAGTCGCTGGATTTCTAACGTGCGTCCACCTTGTTTGCCACGAGCGGCTTCTCGTTGGCAGCGGTCGTGTGTGGCACGAGGAAGCATGCTGTATTCAGCGGTAAGCCAGCCCTGGCCTTTATCTTTTAAAAAGCGCGGCACACCAGTTGAGACAGACGCGTTGCATAATACTTTGGTGTTGCCCATTGAGGCGAGTACTGACCCTTCTGCGTATTTAGTGAAGTGGCGTTGAAATTGGATTTCTCGAGTGGCATTGTTACTACGATTTTCAAAACGCATCAGTAGGCTCCTATGGTTTGCTTGTGCTTTAAGGCCGCTAGTATCCTACATTTCTATTTGTTTTGCCAGTTAGTATGGTGTGTGTTTGCGCTGTCTGAGCTATACTGCAATGTATAGATTGTTGGAGGTGGTATGCTTGGGCTTATTGTACTTATTATTACTGTTGTTGCTTTGGGTGTATTATTTTTCATCAAAAAGTGGGATAAAGGTTTTTTTTCTAAGATAAAAAAGAAAAGCTACTTTACTCATTTGTGGTTTTCGCTAACAGCAAGAAAAAACAAAGATCCACAGCTATTGCATCACGCATCAGCATGGAGTTATTTAACGCAAAAGCAATGGAATATTTACATTGACGCATTGCTTGCACCGCTGAAGATTCCTGAAAAAAATCCAACAAAAATTTTTGAAATAGGCATGGGTGCGGGCGCTGTTTTAAAGCGTGTTCATGAAAAACACCCTAATGCACATTTGGCGGGCGTAGACCCAGTGGCATCTGCACTGAAAATTGCAGAGGAAAATTTACCTGGAGGTGATTATTCAAAAGGCAATGGTTTGCATTTAAAAAAACAAAAAGATAATACTTATGACATTGTCATTGCTCATTGCGTGGTGATTTATTTAAACAATTTGGCTGAGGTGAAAAAATTTACACAAGAGATGGTTCGTATTGCAAAGCCAGGATCGTTGCTGATGATAACATCAATGATTGAAGAGGGTGGTAAGAAAAAAGGTTCTGCTAATATTAAAATTAATCATTCTTGGTGGCAGCAAAATATATCAGGCGCAACTATTTTTAAAACGCAAGTCATCGGCAAGTTACCAGGTTGTGAGCATCAGGGCGATCGCTATGCAATTTACTTGAAAAAAGGTTAGATTCTTTTAATCAGCGTTTTTATGGAAAGTCCTTGCACAATGACTGCAAAAGCCACAGCTGAGTAAGTTAGTACGAGGATTTGATCTCGTATATCGCTAGGGGGTAGCGTTAACGCTAATGCAACGGCTAGGCCGCCACGCAAGCCGCCCCAGGTAAGGGTTTTAATAAAGTGCTTGCTATAGCGACGTTTTTGTCTGAATAAAGCAATAGGGATTGACACACTGATAAAGCGAATAATAAGGATGGCAGAGAGAACAAGAATAATGCAAAGCCACTGGTTGGCGGTAAATTTTATTAACAATAGTTCAAAGCCGATTAGTAGAAATAAAATAGCATTGAGAATCTCATCAATAATTTCCCAGAATTCTTTAAGTGCGTTGCTATGCTGTTGTTTTTTGTTTTCAAGGCATGAGGCGGTTAGTAGTCCGGCAACCACCATGGCTAGAGGCCCTGAAACTTGAATAAACTCAGCAAGGTGATAGCCGCCAGTGACGATGGCTAGGGTGACCAAAATAATTATTTTGGTTTCTTGAACAGGCTTGATAAGCCAGCGAGCAAGATAGCCAAGAATGGCGCCAAAAATCATGCCACCAACGGCTTTAGTTAAAAATAATTTACTCACGAGTAGCGGAGTCACGCTGTCTTGAGTGAGTGCCAGTTGAAGTAAGACAGTAAAAATAACAATGCCGACACCATCGTTAAATAAAGATTCACCAGCAACACAGGCACTGATATCTTTGGGTGCCCCTAATTTCTTAAACGTGCTAAGAACGGCAATAGGGTCTGTCGGTGAAATAAGAGCACCAAAGAGTAGGCAATAGATGAATGGAATGTTAAGGCTTAGTGCAGCTAGAATATAATAGCTACAGATTCCAACGGCGATCGTGGAGAAAATAGTGCTAAAGGTAGCGAGCGCAATAATTTCCCAACGATATTTTCGCAGTGTGGCGGTGTTAATGGTTAAGGCACCAGCAAATAATAAGAAACTGAGAAGTCCATTGAGTAGTAGGCTACGGAAATCGGTTTGCATAAGCAGGCTTTCGGTTCGTGCTTCAAGGTTAGTGAAGCCAAAGTAGCTGCTAAATTGCAGTAATAGCGATAAGATCAGAGAACCGGTCATGATGGCGATCGTCGGCTGCATTTTTATAAAACGGTGATTGAGATAACCGAAGATCACTGCTAGAGTGACAATAATTGATATGAGAGTATAGCTGTCCATGCCGATTAATATATCGGTAAAATCCTGTATGCTCAAGTTCGATATTCAAATAAGGAGATTTACGTGCAATTTCGGATGGTGCGAGAATTTATTCGCCTAGAAGCTAGTGGGGGTATTATTCTTTTTAGTGCCGCAGTGTTGGCCCTAGTGGTTGATAACTCTGCTTGGCATAGTTACTACCAAAAAATTTTTGCAGCGCAGGTTGGCTTTAATTGGGAGTTTGCTCATTTGCACTTGGTGAAGCCTTTTATTTTGTGGGTTAACGAAGGTTTAATGACTTTGTTCTTTCTGCTGGTTGGCCTTGAGGTTAAGCGAGAACTTTTTGAAGGTGAGCTTAAAGGTATTAGCAAGGCAGGCTTGCCTATTTTTACGGCGCTGGGTGGAATGATAGTGCCGGCGCTCTTATATGTTTATTGTAACTGGGGGCACAGTGTTGCTTTGCGTGGCTGGGCTATTCCCACTGCAACTGATATTGCTTTTTCCCTTGGCGTGTTGGCTTTGTTAGGGTCGAGGATTCCCGCATCGCTCAAGGTTTTTTTAACGGCATTTGCTATTTTTGATGATGTGGGTGGCATTATTATTATTGCTGCGTTTTATACGGCTCAAGTCGTAGGCTGGCTGTTGTTGGTAGCTGCTGTTCTGGCATTGGTGTTGCTGCTTTTGAATCGTTTAAATGTTACACGTTTAACGCCTTATTTCATTGTTGGTTTTTTGATTTGGCTGTGTGTGTTGAAATCGGGCGTGCATGCGACTTTGGCCGGCATTTTGCTTGCTTTTGCAATTCCCTTACGATCTAAAAAAGACCCTGAGCACTCACCATTAAGATCCCTTGAGCACAAGCTTCACCCCTGGGTTGCATTCATGATTTTGCCTATTTTTGCTTTTGCCAATGCGGGTATTTCTTTTCATGGTATGCACTGGGGGCAATTGTTGGCGCCAATTCCTTTTGGGATTGCCGGTGGATTATTTATTGGTAAACAAATTGGTGTTTTGGGTGCTACGTGGCTGGCAGTGCGTTTGGGTGTTGCACGGCGACCTCATGGCTCTACGTGGATGGGAATTTATGGTATTGCGCTAGTGTCAGGTATTGGCTTTACCATGAGTTTGTTTATTGGTGGCTTGGCGTTTGGTCATTTAGACCAACAATATATAAATATGGTTCGAGTGGGCGTGCTGTTTGGTTCGTTGATCTCGGGTTTGCTTGGTTACATTGTGTTGCGTTGTTGTCACCAGCATCCGCAACTGTTGCTGGCTAAAAAATAGTTAAAGTTGTCTGCCTGTGATTTTGTTGCTTGGCGCGCCGCCTTGGCCAGTACTATGTTGATTTTATACTTTGGTGGTGTATGATGAGGGTGTTTTCCCTGTTTATTCATTTTTCAGCTTTATTGAGGAGATAGTCAATGCGTGTGAGCAAGATTTTATCGGTTGGTGTGATTAGTTTGATGCTAGGTTCTATGGTGGGTTGTACTGCAATTAATCCTTACACTGGGCAATCAGAAGTTAGTGGTACCGCGAAGGGAGCAGGCATCGGTGCAATTGGTGGAGCCCTTATTGGTGGATTAACCGGCGGCACACGAGGCGCATTAATTGGCGCGGCTGCAGGTGGTGTGGTTGGCACCGTGGTTGGTCATCAGGTCGATAAACAAAACGCAGAATTGCGTGAGCGTCTTCGTTCAACGGGTGTGAGTGTTGAGAATCTATATAATCGTCGCGGACAAGTCATTGGCACGCAGTTAGTGATGCAGTCGGATGTTACTTTTGCACTAAACAGTGCTGATATTCGTTCTAGAATTTACTCCGTGTTAAACTCGGTGGCAGTTGTTTTACGTAAATATAATGATACAAATATTGTTGTGTCTGGTTACACGGATACTACTGGCTCTGCTGAGTACAATCAGCGCTTATCTGAGCGTCGCGCACGCAGTGTGGTTGCCTACTTGTCATCACAGGGTGTGTCTCCTAATCGCTTGTTTGCTAAGGGCTTTGGCCAGCGTCATCCTATTGCAACAAACAAAACCAAAGCAGGGCGTGCTGAAAACCGTCGTGTGGTGATTACCTTGCGACCCGCTGGATAATCTATGCTATATTGGCCTGGTATTATTGCTAGGGTATAAAGCCTTCAATGCCTTTTGCACTGAAGGCTTTTTTGTTAAGAAAGAGGAGTATTTATGGCCAGTGAAAAAAACATGATTCATTTAAAAGATTACCGCGCTACCGATTATTTAGTAGAAAATATTTTTTTAGATATTGATCTGCATGAAGATCAAACAGTAGTGAAAGCCGCAATGAGTTTTTATCGTAATCCCAGTGTCACGAATTTTAAGCCAGTATTGAATTTACATGGTGAGAAAATGGAGCTGCTTGAAATTTCCATTGATGGTCAAGTACTAGATGCCTCTCAATATCAGGTCGACGATGAATCTCTGGTTATTGAAGGTCTGCCTGAATCATTCAAGTTAGCAACGACGGTACGCATTCACCCTGAATCTAATACACAGCTAAGTGGCTTGTACCAATCAGGTGGAAATTTTTGTACGCAATGTGAGTCACATGGTTTTAGAAGAATTACGTATTTTTATGACCGACCCGATGTAATGACTCGATTTACTACGTGCATTTCAGGCGACAAAGCACGTTATCCTTCTTTATTGTCGAATGGAAATTTAATTGATCAAAAAGATTTGGGTGATGGTCGTCATTGGGTAAAATGGGAAGATCCATCATTAAAGCCAAGTTATTTATTTGCCTTGGTTGCGGGTGATTTTGATTTATTAGAAGATAAGTTCGTTACGTGTTCGGGGCGTCGTGTGGCACTTCAACTTTTTGTTGAAAAGGGGTTTAAAGATCAAGGGCCTTTTGCTATTAAATCTCTAAAAAGAGCAATGAAGTGGGATGAGGAAGCCTTTGGTCGTGAGTACGATTTAGATATTTATATGATTGTTGCAATCAGTGATTTTAATATGGGCGCTATGGAGAATAAAGGGCTTAATGTTTTTAACACAAAGTGTGTTTTAGCTAACCCTGAAACAGCAACAGATCAAGATTTTGTTCGTGTTGAATCAGTTATCGGGCATGAGTATTTTCATAATTGGTCAGGGAATCGTGTGACTTGCCGAGACTGGTTTCAAATTACGTTAAAAGAAGGTTTGACTGTTTTTAGAGATCAATCATTTACTGCAGATATGTTATCAGCAGCTGTTGCTCGTATTGATGATGTTAACGAGCTGCGGTTAATGCAATTTCCACAAGATGCTGGGCCAACAGCACATCCTATTCGGCCAGAAGCTTACATAGAAATTAATAATTTTTATACTGCAACGGTTTATAATAAGGGTGCGGAAGTGATTCGCATGATTCAAACGCTTATTGGCAAAAAGAAGTTTAGAGAAGCGATGGATTTATATTTTTCTAGGTATGATGGTCAAGCTGTGACAACGGAAGATTTTACTCAAGCCATGCAAGATGTGTCGGGTTTTGATTTGACACAATTTAAGCGGTGGTATCGCCAAGCGGGAACGCCAGTCTTGACCTGTGCTAGCTCATATGATGTTGAAAAGCAGCAGTTCCATTTGACTGTTACACAGTCTTGCCCAAAAACACCGGGGCAAAATGTCAAAGAACCTTTTGTTATTCCTTTGGCAATGGGTCTTGTTGATTCATCAGGTAATGATATCCCTTTGCAGTTATTGGGTGAGCCTCAAGTGATTGATGGAACTAAAGTACTGGTGATTGACAAGCCTGAGCAAACGTTTGTATTTGAAAATGTGAGCTGCGAGCCTTTGCCGTCTTTGTTGCGGCATTTTTCTGCGCCAGTTATCTTGCAGTATCCGTTTGCCAGCGAACAATTGGTGCATTTATGGTTGCACGATAGCGATGCTTTTAATCGCTGGGAATCAGGGCAGCGTTATTTGAGCGATCTTATTTTGAATTTAGCTAAAATGCCGGATCAATTTTCACCATTACCAGAAGAATTAATTAATGCTTATCGTACATTGTTGACGACGGATTTCGATGACTTGCAATTACAGGCACGCCTATTGTCGTTGCCTAGTGAGCACTATATTATTCAGCAGATGACGGTGGCAGATGTTGATGCGGTTCATGCAGCGCGTGATTTTGTTAAAAATTCACTGGCAATTGCTTTGCATGATGAATGGATGGCGATATACAAGAAGCACCATGACTCGGCTAATTACAAATATTCAGCAGAAGCTATTGGTAAGCGGGCAATTAAAAATTGTTGCTTAGATTTTGCAGTAGTAAGGATGGAAGATATTGATTGTCAGTTAGCTTTTGATCAGTTTAAAAGTTCAAAAAACATGACCGACACCATGGGGGCATTAAACTCACTAAACCATACGGCGTGTGCTTTGCGAGAAGAGGCGCTGGAAGATTTCTACAAAAATTGGAAGCATGATCCGTTAGTGGTCGATAAATGGTTTACACTGCAAGCACTTTATGGATTAAGTGGTACTTTTGATAGAGTCAAGGAATTATTGAATCATCCTGATTTTGATCGAGGCAATCCTAATCGAGTGCGTTCTTTGGTGGGTGCTTTTTGTCAAAATTTAATTTATTTCCATGCGAAAGATGGCTCAGGCTATCAGTTTTTAGCAGACCAGGTTTTAATAGCCGATGAAAAAAATGCGCAATTAGCATCACGTTTGGTTGAACCTTTGGTTCGTTGGCAAAAGTTTGATGAGAGCAGACAATTATTAATGAAAAAACAATTAGAGCGTATTTTAGCAACTAAAGATTTATCAAAAGATGTTTATGAACTGGCTGCGCGAAGTTTGGATCCTGAAGGAGTGGCAAGTGAAAGTTAATTCTATATTGGAAACCATTGGTCGCACACCGCTGGTTCGTTTAAATAAAATAGCGCAGCACTTAGCTTGCGAGGTGTATGTTAAATGTGAGTTATTTAATCCGGGCGGTTCTATTAAAGATCGCATTGCTTTTCAGATGGTAGAACAAGCTGAAAAAGAAGGGAGAATTCAGCCGGGCGATACTTTAATTGAAGCAACATCAGGCAATACTGGAATTGGGTTAGCAATGGTCGGTGCTGTGAAGGGGTATTCAGTAATTATTGTGATGCCTGAGAAAATGAGTCAGGAAAAACAAGTGGTAATAGAAGCGTTGGGCGCAACCATTGTGCGTACGCCAACAGAAGCGGCGTTTGATGATCCTGATAGTCATATTGAAGTTGCTAAGCGTTTGCGTGATGACACGCCTCGGGCACATATTCTCGATCAATACAGCAATGATAATAATACCAATGCTCATTTTGAGTATACGGGACAGGAAATTTTAGATGACCTTGACGGTCAAGTTGATATGGTTGTTATGGGTGTTGGTACGGGTGGTACAATCACGGGCGTTGCTAAAAAAATTAAAGCGCATAATCCTGGCGTAAGTGTTGTTGGTGTTGATCCAGAAGGTTCTATTTTAGGCGGGGGTGATGAAGTTTCTTCCTATTTAGTTGAAGGCATTGGTTATGACTTTTTTCCTGAGGTGCTAGATAATAATTTGGTAAACCAATACATAAAAACAAATGATAAGAATTCTTTAAATATGGCAAGGCGTTTAATTAAAGAAGAAGGGTTGTTAGTTGGCGGCTCATCTGGTGCAGCTGTGTGGGCAGGGTTAAAAGCAGCAGAGTCATTAAAAGAAGGGCAGCGCTGCGTGATAGTTTTGCCAGATTCTATTCGTAATTATTTATCTAAATTTGCAGATACTGCGTGGATGAAACAAAATGATTTAATGGAGGTATCATCATGAGTGATGACAAAACAAAACAATACGATTTAGCAACGCAAGTGATTCATGCGGGGCAATCTCCGGATCCGTTAACCGGTGCGGTGATGCCGCCTATTTATGCTACATCAACATACGCTCAAAAAAGTCCAGGCGAGCACCAAGGGTTTGAGTATTCACGCAGTCATAATCCAACTCGGTTTGCTTATGAGCGTTCGGTGTGCGCACTCGAGTGTGGTCAGCAAGGCTTAGCTTTTGCCTCTGGTTTGGCAGCTATTAGTACGGTTTTTGCATTATTGCAGCCGGGTGATCATGTGTTATTAATGGATGATGTCTATGGTGGTACGCATCGTTTAGTGCAGCAAGTATTAACTCGCTCACAAGGCATCACAGTGTCTATAGTCGACATGACGGATTTAGAACAAGTTAAGCAAGCCGTTACACCAGCGACTAAAATGTTGTGGGTAGAGTCGCCAAGCAACCCTATGCTTAAGCTTGTTGATTTGACTGCTTTGGCAAAGCTATCTAAAGAGCATGATTTAATTGCAGTGGCTGACAATACTTTTGCAACGCCCATGTTGCAGCAGCCTTTAACCATGGGTTTCGATGTGGTGGTGCATTCGGCAACGAAATATTTAAATGGTCACTCAGATATGGTTGGCGGTATGGTCGTCGTTGGTGATCGATCAGACTTAGTTGAGCAGTTAGGTTATTTGCAAAATGCCATTGGGGCAATTGCTGGGCCTTTCGATAGTTTTTTAGCATTGCGAGGCATTAAGACTTTAGCGCTACGCATGAAGCAGCATTGTTATAGCGCATTAAAAATTGCTCAGTGGTTGGAAAAACATCCGAAAGTGAATCGGGTCTATTACCCAGGCTTACAAAGTCATCCGCAACATGAGTTAGCAAAAAAACAAATGCGAGATTTTGGCGGGATGATTGGCGTGGATATTAATGCAAATCAAAAAGAGATATTTGCTTTCTTGGCGAAATTAAAAATATTTATTTTAGCAGAAAGTTTGGGTGGTGTGGAAAGCTTAATAGAGCACCCAGCAATCATGACGCATGCTTCTGTTCCTGCTGATCAGCGAGAAACTTTGGGGATCACAGATGGCTTTTTACGACTCTCAGTTGGTATCGAGGCGACAGATGATTTAATTGCCGACTTGGAGCAGGCTTTTTTTGAAAGCTAAAGCTGATTGTTGGAGGTGCTAAAGTAGTGCTAGATTACTGGCCTTATCAGAGGAGAATCTGCAGGTTTAGCACAGGGAATTTTCTTGAATAGCGGAAATAAATCTCCTTCTGTCTCTAGTATTCTATAATACTGGGGATAGGGTTCTTTTTAGTTAATTTTCTCTTTATAACTTCAACTGAAAATAAGATTCTAAATGATCCTCTTATTAAAACTTAACGGCAGTTTTATCAGTAAAATCACGCTATTTACAGAGGTGAACAATGAAGCCCTTTTTGCCGGGCTCTGTCTGTGCCGGTGTTTGTGGCAACAAATACTTGATTGTTAACAATTTGAAACCAAAAACTGCGCAGTGAAGGGCTATTGGCTGACTTTTGCATTGAAAACGCCGCTTTAAATAAACTTTTATTCACTATAAATCAAGCAGTTAAAATTATTTTTACTTTTTTTACTTTTTTTGCTTTTCTTAATATTTCCTTAATATTGGTGTTGTATAATCTCTACCGTATTCAAAGGTGTCACCCATTCATTGTTGATGGTGGATGCCTCAAAAAGTACTGAAACATAAAACAAATAATACTATTTAGGAGATAAACTATGTTAGCGAGGTTAAAATTTAAACCAATTGACTCTGAAAAAATAATGGAAGAGCAAATAGATCTTAGCATCTTTGAGACGGAAAGGACTGCAAGTAGCCCCTACGAGCGAGAAAGTGCAAGAAGAGCCGGTAAAGAGTACTACGCTAGGAGAGTAGCGCTAATTAATTCAATGATTAACGAATGTGGCTTTGATACTGCCGAAAAATTAACCCCTGAAATTCGTGAAAAATTGACTGGATTAATTATGGTGGCGCAGGAAAATGACAAATTCCTTAAAAGAATTTGTTCTATGATTGATAGTAAAACATCTTGGCCCCTTCGTGAGGGACTTTTTTTTCTTGCAAATGAATTTAATGAATTTTTTGAATACTGCTCTGATAGATATTTTAAACCAAAAATTGTTGCCTTAAAAGAAAAATATTACAGACCTATATCCACGACTCTTAGTCGACTTCGGGAGGAGTACACATTAAGAAAATCATTATGCTGGTTTAGTGACAGCACAGAATCAATGGCTTTTTTAAATGAAATGGATGCTTTAATAGCATCTATGCCATTTTCTTCAACAATTCAGGATTTCCTGGTGCTTCAGGATTTCCAGGTGCTTAATGAAAATTTAAGAATACTGACTGAAATGGGTTTAAAAATTTCAAATTTGAAAAGAAATATAAAGCTTTGTTATACATTGAAATCTATCCCATGTTTTTCGGAGCTCGAAAGTGAAATTACAGCTTTCAAAAAGGAAATATTGGAGACAGATATTATGAAAGCCCAAATAAAAATGACTGTCGGTAAGTTGCTTAATGATCGATTAGCAGAGCACAGCCCGAGGGCGGGTCGACTACATGAGCTTATTCTTTTGTTTTTTCCATCAGCAGGAGTAGCTGCAACAGCGTCTCAGCCAGTAGCAACAGCGCCTGAGCCAGAAGCAGCACGGGCTCCATAGCGGATAATAATTAACTTACTAGGACAATAATAAATTTCCTTCTATCTCCAGTATTCTATAATACTGGCGGTAGGGGTTTTTTAGCTAATTTTCTCAGTTTAAATTCAAGGTTAAACCAAACCTAAAAAACAGCCCATTGATCGGCTATTGGCTGACTTTTGCATTGAAAACTCCGTTTTAAATAAACTTTTATTTGCTATAAATCAATCAGTTAAAATTATTTTTACTTTTTTTTGATTTCTTAATATTACCTTAATATTGGTGTTGTATAATGGTCTTAAGAGTATGACACATGCACATACCTACAGTTTATCGATGGCGGTAAAAATACTAAAACATAAAAAAAATACTACTATTTAGGAGAGAGCTAATGCCAACGCAAGAGGAAAATGATAAAGCATTATTAGATGCTGCAAGTAATGGAAGCGTAGAGGAGGTTAGGGGTTTCCTATTGGCTGGGGCTAATCTAGACGCATCAGATCAATATGGCGACACGGCTTTGCACCTTGCAGCAGGCAATGGTCATGCAGCGGTTGTTACAGCTTTATTAGAAAAATGGGCTGATCTAGAGGCAAAAGATCAATTTGGCGACACGGCTTTGATCATTGCAGCAGACAAGGGTCATGCAGCGGTTGTTACAGCTCTAGTGCAAGCAGGGGCTTATCTGGGGGCAAAAAATATTTTTGGCGACACGGCTTTACACATAGCAGCAGGCAATGGTCATGCAGCGGTTGTTACAGCTTTAGTGCAAGCAGGGGCTGATGCAGATGCAACAAGTAACGATGGCCGCACGGCTTTACACTGGGCCAGGTATCATACAGGTATTGTATTTGAGATTGAAGAATATATTAAAAGTGGGGAGTATGAATGGAAGCAACATTTACCACGCTTAAGGCAAGCGGCATGGAATTACTACAACCCCGATAAGACAAGCATTACTGTTGGAATTGCTAATAAAGTAATTCCATGTTTTTTACATTCGATTTCGCTGCCGCAAAAAAGACTAGCCTTTGCAAAACTTTTGCATATGAGACTTTCTGCAAAATATCGAGTAGGAACTCCCTGTATCGATATTTTAAATACAATAGGAGAAAAGCTTGCCGCTCAACCCAAAATAATTAATGTAAAAATTACGGAAATCTTTGCAAAAAAGATGGCAGAACCAGCAGCAGAACCAGAACCAGAAGCCAGAACCAGTCACCAGAATTTCCAGCCGCAACAACATTATTTGTATCACCAGTGCGAAAAGTGCTCATAGCAGCAGTAGAAGTAGTAATAAATGAAGATCATTTTAAACCTACTAGTGCTGATGCAGCAGGAAAAGCAGCAGCTCCAGCTCCAGCTCAAGGATAATAGTCATTTAGCTAAGGCACTAACATCCTTCTCACTATCTCCAGTATTCTATAATACTGGAGATAGCTTTATCTCGCCGTGGTGAGGTTATTACGCAATAAAAAGTTCTTTTCGATCAGCGATGCTGTACTCACCATGCTAGTCTCGACTCGCTATCGACAGCTAAACTTGACCCCTAAGGCATTTCACGATATACCAACCACCTAGTCTAATGGTAATCAGTAAAAGTTCGAAAAGCATGAGCAACAGAATACACCTAAATGTTCCATTCCCTGAAAAAGATGAAGCGAAGGCTCTTGGCGCCAGATGGGATCCTGCTGTAAAGAAATGGCACATATCTCAAGATGAGAACTTTAGCCTGTTTTCTCGGTGGCTGCCAACTGGCTGGGTTCTTTAATGAATAATTTAAATTGCTAGACAAATGCGTTGGGCAGTAAGTTGATTAGTGTTAGTATGTGTCGGCATATTGCTAAGCTAAAGTAAAGCCTAAAGCGAGTGCAAGACTTAGAATAATCTAGCCAGAGGATAGTCAGGTATGCAGGAAGGAACAGCGCACGGTAATTTGTTTGTATTTGCGGCGCCATCAGGCGCAGGAAAATCTAGTCTGGTTGCTGAAATTATTCAGTCGATGGAGCACATTGCTTTGTCAGTTTCTCACACAACTCGGCCAATGCGATCCAGTGACCAGTGTGGTCGAGAATATCACTTTGTGACTCAGGCAGAGTTTGATCAGCTCATTTCGGATGAGGTTTTTTTAGAACATGCCAAGGTCTATGACCATTCTTATGGTACTTCGCAGGTGTGGGTACAAGAGCAATTATCAGTGGGGATTGATGTGATTTTAGAGATTGATTGGCAGGGCGCAAGATCCATCAAACAGCTCTATCCGCAGGCGATTTTAATTTTTATTTTGCCGCCATCAGTTTCAACGTTGCAGTCAAGGCTTGAAGGTCGTGGCCAAGATAGCGCTGAGGTGGTTTCCAAGCGTATGGCGGTAGCACATAATGAGATGTCGCATTATAAAGAGTTCGACTATCTGATTGTTAATGATGATTTTGCTGAAGCAAAAAGTAACTTAATCGCGATTATTAGGGCAGAGCGCTTGGCAATGGTCCGACAATCGACCCGGTATGCAAAACTTCTAGCGCATTTGGTTGAAAAGCGGTAGAATGCGCAACACAGGCTGAGTATTCACAAGGCTGCCTGAAAAAATAGTTTGTTAACTAACTGAATATAAGAGGAAAAAATGGCACGAGTAACCATCGAAGATTGTTTGAAACATGTAGAGAATCGCTTTGATTTAGTATTATCGGCTGCAGTTAGGGCGCGTCAAATTGAACAAGGTGAAGTAGATCCTACCGTTGAAGTTGATAATGACAAGCCGACTGTTTTAGCTTTGCGAGAAATTGCAGCAGGCCATGATGTCTCTGTTAAGGCGAAAGTTGAGGGTGATGAAACTGAAACATTAATTCTTGAAGACGATAAAGCATAATTGAAATTTCAAGGTTTTTTTGTCTGCATTTATGCTAGCATTGCTAGACGGGCTGTTATTTTATGCGGGAGTTAAAAGTTGCGTCTGTTCAGAAAGCTTCGACGAAAATTGGATTATTTGCCTAAAGAACAAGTTGACCAGGTTCAAGCTGCCTTTTTAGTTGCATTCGAAGCCCACAAGCCTCAACGTCGTAGCACTGGCGAGGCATATATTACTCATCCTGTTGCCGTCGCCTGTATTCTTGCCGAATATAGGTTAGATGCTGAGACAATCATGGCAGCCATTTTACACGATGTTATTGAAGATACTCCGGTGACTCGTGAAGAGCTTGCTGGGCCTTTTGGTGAAAAAGTTGCAGAATTAGTTGATGGTGTTAGCAAGCTGACCAAAATTGAGTTTCGCTCTAAAATTGAATTTAAAGCAGAAAACTTACGTAAAATGATTTTAGCCATGGCTAAAGATATTCGTGTCATTTTGGTTAAATTGGCCGATCGTTTGCATAATATGCGTACGCTGGGGGCTTTACGAGCAGCAAAGCGTCGCCGTATTGCTCGTGAAACATTAGATATTTACGCGCCAATTGGCCGGCGCTTGGGGATGCGAGATATATCCATTGAGTTAGAAGAGCTGGGCTTTAAAGCGCTTTATCCGTTGCGTTATCGAGTCATGCAAGAGTCTGTCCACAAGGGACGAGGTAATCGAAAAAAAGTCCTTAATATCATTTATAAATCCATTGAAGAAGGCTTAAAAACAGGTAATTTAGGTGCTTATGTCATTCGTGGGCGTGAGAAAAATTTATATAGTATTTATCGTAAAATGCAGAAAAAGCATTTACCTTTTAATGAAGTAATGGATGTCTATGCTTTTCGAATTGTGGTTGATAGCATTGATAATTGTTACCGCGTTTTAGGCCTAATTCATAATTTATTTAAGCCAGTGCCAGAGCGTTTTAAAGATTACATTGCTATTCCTAAAAATAATGGTTATCAATCATTGCATACAACATTGTTTGGTCCTTATGGGTTGCCAATAGAGGTGCAGATTCGAACAACCGAAATGGATCAATTGGCTTCTTCTGGTATTGCTGCGCACTGGATGTATAAATCAACGGATCAGTCTGCAGAGCAATCTCATTTAAATGCCCAAAAATGGGTGATGCGCTTAATAGATCTTCACAAAAGTTCGTCAAGTCCAATGGAGTTTTTGGAAAACGTTAAAATTGATTTATTCCCCGATGAGGTTTTTGTTTTCACGCCCAAGGGCGCTATTAAAGAATTACCAGCAGGGTCCACGGTGATAGATTTTGCTTATGCGGTGCATACCAGTGTAGGCAATCAAAGTGTTGCTGCAAAAGTGGATCGACAGCTGGTCCCTTTATCAACCCCGTTAATTAATGGCCAAACTGTTGAGGTAGTCACTTCAGTTTCTGCTCGGCCTAATCCTGCCTGGCTTGATTTTGTGGTGACAAGCAAGGCACGCAACAGCGTTAAGGATTTTTTGAAAAGCCAAAAAAGATCGCAGTCTATCTCATTGGGCGAACAACTTCTGAAGCAGTCTTTGGCGCAGTTTTCTATCGTTTTTTCTGATGTTTCAGATGAAATTATAACGTATTTGTTAAAAGAGGCTGAAGTAAAATCACTGGATAATTTGTTTGCTGAAATTGGTTTGGGTGATCGAGTTGCAATGATTGTTGCGCGTCGAGTTGCATCGATTATGGAAGAGCAGCATGCGCAAGAATACCAGCAAGAACAAAAATTAAAACAAGCTGCCCCTATGCAGATTAAAGGAACTGAGGGCATGGTATTGCATTTAGAAGAATGTTGCCGACCTATTCCAGGCGATCCAATTATTGGGGTTTTTCAGGCGGGTCATGGTGTGCGAATTCATCGTGGCGACTGCCCTCATACGACAAAAATTCAATATCACCTAGATAGATTTACCGTTTTACGCTGGGATGATGGTGTGCAAGGTGATTTTCCCACAAAAATTTCCGTACAGTTAATTAATCAACGAGGGGTTCTGGCCATTATTGCAGTTGCTATTTCAGATATGGATTCAGGTATCGATGATATTCAAATCAAAGAGCGAGCAGGTGAATACTATTTGGTTGATTTTAAATTGTTTGTGAAAAACATAGAGCATGTTGAATTAATAATTAAACAGTTGAGTCGAATAGATTCTGTTATTAAAGTCTCTCGTGTCGATTTTGAGTAAGCATTTTCCTGTATTGTTTTTTTTGTTGTTGTTTTTATAATGAGTTTTTTCAGAGGTTTTGATAATGATAGAAAGGACTAAAATATCATTAGTAAAACAGCCGATTTCAACGTTAAGCGGTGTTGGCCCAAGAACAGCTGAGCGTTTAAGTAAAATTGGTGTTGTTTCCATTCAAGATTTATTGTTTCATTTGCCATTGTCTTATCAAGACAGAACGCGTTGCATTTCATTAAAAGATTGTATTCCTGGTCAGCGAATTTTGGTGCGAGTAGAAGTTGAAAGTGCAAGAGTTTTGTTTGGTCGGCGCCGTAGTTTGTTATGTCGAGCTAATGGCGATGGTGTGCCTCTTTTTTTGCGATTTTTTTATTTTAATCAAGCCATGCAAAAAAAAATGTCTCAGAAAGGCGAGGTGCTGCGTTGTTTTGGTGAAATCAGAAAAGGACCTTATGGCTTGGAAATGGTTCATCCTGAGTGCTTGCGTGTTGATGAGGATCATGAAAAAGAAACGCTAAGCGATGTATTAACGCCTATTTATCCGACGACACAAGGGTTGCAGCAAACCAGTTTGCGGCGACTAATGCTGCAAGCATTGAATTATTTACGCAAAGACACGCATTTTAAAGAAACTTTGCCGGATGCTCTATGTCAAAAGCTTAAGCTGTGTGATTTGCCAACGGCTTTGCAAATACTGCATCAGCCACCAAAAGATTGTGATGTTAAAGAGCTATTATCGGGCAATCATTTTTCACAGCGCCGTTTAATTTTTGAAGAGTTATTGGCGCATCGTTTAAGCTTGTTGCAGTCTAGACAATCTGTTCATCGTCAAAAAGCACTGGTTTTAAAGGGGAATAAAGAAAAAGTCGCCAATTTTTTTTCAGCCCTGCCTTATCAGTTAACGTCGGCTCAGAAGCGAGTATTAAATGAAATAGTTACAGATTTAAAAAGTGGTATGCCAATGTTGCGTCTATTGCAAGGGGATGTTGGTTCAGGAAAAACAGTTGTAGCTGCTTTAAGTATTTTACATGCCCTTGGCTCTGGAGTGCAGGCTGCATTTATGGCGCCAACTGAGCTATTGGCTGAGCAGCATTATCGCCAACTGCATGCTTGGTTTTCTCCCCTAGGCATTCGTGTGGGTTGGTTAAGTGGTAGTTTAACGGCAAAACAAAAGCGTGAGCAGTATGAACAAATTGCAGATGGCCAGGTTGATGTTGTTATCGGTACCCATGCGCTTTTTCAAGCAGCGGTTGTTTTTAAAAAGCTGGCATTGATTATTGTTGATGAGCAGCATCGCTTTGGTGTTGAGCAACGTTTGGCGCTATGGCAAAAAGGAGTTGTTGATGATTGTTACCCTCATCAATTAGTCATGAGTGCAACGCCTATTCCAAGAACATTAACCATGACCGCTTATGCTGATTTAGACTGCTCAGTGATTGATGAATTGCCGCCAGGTCGTCAACCAATTAAAACGGTGGTAATGAACAATAAAGAGCAAGAACAACTATTGACAAGAGTTGCCGAGCAGTGTCGTGTGGGTGCGCAATGTTATTGGGTTTGTACCCTCATTGATACATCTGAGGTGCTGCGAGCTGAAGCAGCTGAAGTGGTCGCTGAGCAAATGCGAGTCTCCTTGTCAGATTTGCGAATTGGTTTGGTTCACGGGCGTTTATCGGCTGATGAAAAAGAAAGTGTGATGGCTGCCTTTAGGAAGCATGAGCTTGATATTTTAGTGGCGACAACGGTGATTGAAGTGGGTGTTGATGTGCCTAATGCTAGTTTAATGGTCATAGAAAATTCGGAACGACTCGGTTTAGCGCAGTTACACCAGCTCCGAGGTCGAGTTGGAAGAGGTAGCAAAGCCAGTCATTGTGTTTTGATGTACCAGTCGCCTTTGTCAAAGCAGGCTCAGCAAAGGCTTGTGCTGATGCGTGAATCCCAAGATGGTTTTGTCATTGCTGAGCAAGACTGGCAAATGCGTGGACCAGGGGAAATTTTAGGTAAAAAGCAATCGGGGCTTGTGCAGCTGAAAATGGCTGATTTACAGCGCGATGAGCATTTAATGCCTCTGGTCACGGAGGCCGCAGAACAGCTGCTTGCTGAGCATCAAGATTATGCTAAACGCTTAATAATAGACTGGTTTCCAGATATTGAGCTTTTTTCTGTTTAGAGTGTTTTTTAGGAATTTCCATAGAGTTTTATTTATTTCAATGTGTTTTCAGCAGGGGTGCTTTGGTCGGTATCTTAGCTTGCTTCTTAATCAATAGTATTTATAATAACTTTCAGTAGCAGCTATTTTTGACGGAAATCTTGGCTGGCTTTATTTTTTAATTTTTAGGGGGGAAAATGACAACACGTCGAAAAATACTATTGGGTGCGAGTGCCTTATTAATCACAGTGGCTTCTAGCAGCTCATTTGCAGCGGCCGATCCAGGTGATTTCACAGTACCAGCAGCAGCCTTAGTGCCAATTGGTGAGCAACAAGGCTTTTATGGCGAAGGTAACTTTGGTGCGGTGATGCATAATTATGTTAAAAATTACAATCCAGCCGCTTCGTCAAATTATGATCGTAAGAATTGGGGTTGGGCACTTGGTGGCAACGTTGGTTATCAATTCGATAAATTTTTAGCACTAGAGGCCGGGTTTAACTATTTCTTGGCAGCTAAGTCAAAAGTTAACCAGGGAAGTGTTTTTTTGCCAAAATCAGGTGATAGTGTTCATCCTTATGCCGGTTACGTCGCTGCAAAAATATTGGCGCCGATTGTTGATCAAGTGTATTTGTTTGCCAAAGCAGGCATTGGTTACGTGAGGCAGTCTATTCCTGGCTTGGGTAAAAATGCTTATCATCGTAGCTATTGGGGACCAATGTTTGCTGTTGGTGGACAGTATTATATTGATGAAAACCTCTCGGTGAACTTGACTTACAGTCGATTTGCTGGTGATAGCACAGAGGCCTATTTAGGTAAAATAGGGCCACTACCTGACCTTAATGCCTTTACAGTCGGCTTGGGTTATAAGTTTTTAATGTAAAAACTGTTGTTTAATTGTAATCATGGGAAGCACTTGGCTTCCCATTTTTTTAGATCGATTATAGGGCTTTTTTTGGTTTTTTAGTGTGCTAGAATGCCAGCTGAATGCTTTGATTGAATTAGCGGGAGAGGGTGTTTTATGTCAGATGATAATCAAGCTTGTGAGCAGCGTGTCTATGAAATTACGAGTAAAGAGTTGCCTTTATCTTGCCCGCAAAAAGGCCAGCGCTTATGGGATGCTCATCCAAAAGTGTACTTGCCGATTGAAGTGACCGGTGAGGTGGTTTGTCCATATTGTGAGGCACAGTATCGATTAACTGATTTTCAAGCGCCAGTTGAGTAGCTGTGCACGGTGTCAAATTCTCAAACATTTAAAATTCTAGTTATTTCACCGGGCTGGATTGGTGATTTAGTCATGGCGCAAGGGCTGTTTCGTCACTTGCAGCAACAGCATCAAGCGCTGCAATTAGATGTTTTAGCACCACCCTGGGCAAAGTCATTATTAGCAAGAATGCCTGAAGTTCATCAAATGATAGAATCTGCCTTGGTGCATGGTAAATTTGATCTTAAAGAGCGTTTACGCTTGGGTCGATTATGCCGAGCTGAAGGCTATGATCAAGCCATTGTCTTGCCCAATTCATTTAAATCAGCATTAATCCCGTTTTTTTCGGGCATTAAAAAACGCACAGGTTGGTTGGGTGAGCAGCGGTGGGGTTTGTTAAATGATGTTCGTCGAGGAAGAAAAACGCGATATGAAATGACCATAGAGCAATATATTGCGTTGGGCTTTTCGGACTCTGAAAAACCAGCGAAGCCGTATTTGTTGCCAAAAATAATAGCCAATCAGGAAAAGCTTTCAGCTTTGGCGCTGGAATTTGATGTTAACTTGTCTGAAAAGCCTATTCTTGCGCTTTGTCCGGGTGCAGCATTTGGCTCGAGTAAACAGTGGCCAGCCGAATATTTTGCTGAGCTTGCCTGTCAGATGTTAGAAAAAGGATGGCAGGTGTGGATTTTTGGCGGCCCCAATGATCGCGCTGTTGCTGGTATGATTCAACAAATGAGTGCCAATAGATGTCATGATTTTGTGGGTAAAACCAACTTGGGTCAGGCAATCGATCTATTAGCGCAGGCAAAAGTAGTCGTCAGCAATGATTCTGGCTTAATGCATATTTCAGCAGCTTTGTCGCGCTCTCTTGTTGCTGTATATGGTTCTACATCGGCAGATAGAACGCCGCCTTTGGGCGACAAGGTTAAAATTTTAAATTTACATTTATCGTGCAGTCCCTGCTTTAAGCGAGAATGCCCATTAGGCCATCATCGTTGTATGTTAGATTTAAAACCTTCAATGGTTTTGGCTGCAATTGGTGAGTTAGTGGTTTAGGTTTTATTTATTGAGGAGGTGCTTATGATGCAAAAAATTAAATGTGCAGTGGGGTTGAGTGCTTTATTACTGTCGGGAGTGGCTTATGCCTCGCAGTGTTTATATCCTGGTTTTTCAGCCAGTTACACGCTTTATGGCAAGGGTGGCAGCAAGGCTATTGGTTCGGTAGAAAGAGTGCTGCTGTTAAAAAACAATCATCAATTTCAATTTAACTCACAATTACAGGCAAAAGTTTTTGTGTTTAAGGAAAACATAAAAAGTGTGACAGAAGGCCGCTATGGGTCATCTGGTTTTTCTCCTAATTTAGTTCATGTTTCAGAAAGTCGAAATAATATTAATAAAACGATAAAATTTTCGCCCAAGACTTTTGGTGCGGCAAATTATATTTTACAACTTCGCCATGATTTACTGAGTAAAAAGAAAAAGTTGCGGTATGCCGTAGTTTTAGATGGGGTCAAGGAAAACTTTGTGTTTAAAAAAATAAAAACATCAAAAATTCAATTGCCCATGGGTATGGTGAGTAGCGTTTTACTTGAAGGGAAATTGAAAGATGGTTCAACAAATCGATTGTGGTTTGCTAAAAAAGATGGTTATTTGTTGGTGAAAACGGAAAAGATAAAAGATGGTGCTGTTATTGCAGCAACGGTTCTTAATGGTTATAGGAAAAAGCCAAGTAATTTTTGTGCTTATCCTAAAAGATAAGGTTAGAGTTCGGCTAAATAATATTTTTTCTTAATAAAAAAAAATCTTCTATTTTAAGGAAGGCCTCAAAATAGAAGATTGATTGCCTCTATTTATTTTTTCCCACAGGGGCTGTTGGTAGAGCTGGAGTGACTGCTGCACAGTTGGCTGATGGGTTTTCAGAGCAGTTGCTAATTTCTCGATTTAATTTCCCAGCAGAAGCCGCTAGTTGCATTTTTGCTGTTTGTGTGTTTTGTAGTTCCATTGTTGATAGTGTTGCCAGCATTCTTTGATTTATAAGTTGATTTTGGTGCATTTCATTTTCAATTTCTGCTAAAACAATTAGCGTTCTTCGTTGCACTGTTGCTGAGGAGGCAGCTTGAACATTGCTATACCAATTTAGTGTGCCAATGCGGGCATGGATTTTTGCTTCTTCTGAAGCCAGAACACTTGGTGAGCCGGCACGTTGTGCAGCAAGGTAGCTTAAATTATTGTAACCCACTGACTGTTGTGAAATTATTGAGCGATAATCGCGCTTATAATCTTTAAAATTATCGCTGCTGAAGATGGCCTGTACAGCATCTTTTCCATCTTTTCCATTTGATTCCAGTTTGCCTAGCTTTTCCAAATCAATACTGTCAGCCAGGTTTTTGTAACTTTGGCTGTCAAAGGCAATAAAATTCTGAGCTGCTTGAATATTACTTTTTGTTTCATACTGGCTTGGATTAATTAAGCCCCCAAAACTCATGGATTCATTATTGTTTTTTGCTGTTTTATTGTCTTTTGAGCCAAATATAGAGATTGCATTGTTTGCATTGTCGCTTAACTGGATATCATCAGATGCGGTTAGTTTGTCTAAGCTTTCTGACAGAGATGCAGGTGTTTCAAAATCATTAAAAACATAAGATCCATCACTATTGCTGCTTTTGTTTGTTGCTGGAGGTGTGTAGTTCGGGTCCTTAGCATGAAAGTTGCTTGGGAACTGATTGAGTTGTGAGGCCACAAAATTCAAGCTTGCTGCTTCACTTGATTTATTAGAAGCATTCTGACTCGATAATATTTGCTGATTGTTCATGCGTGCGGGTTTTTGCATAGTATTTGGCTGATTAGAATCTGTGGTGTATGTGCTATAGATCAGGTTCACCGCAGTAGTTAATGGTTTAATAGCATCATTAATTGAGTCAGATATTTTGTCAGCGAATGCATTAAGTGAGCTTGACGGATCTGGACTTGGCTTCTGTTTATCGCTAGGGGTGTCAGCAAAGCTTGATGCTGAAAACGCCAGTGATGCAGAAATGATGGTTGATAAAATTAGCTGTTTTTTCATGATAGTTCCTCTTAGTTAAAACCAAATGTTGTTTTTTTGTTTAGTCGAATTCTTTTTATCATCAGTCGATTGTTTTTTGTTTGTTGGCGCTGCGCCGATAGGTGCAACGTAGGTTGATGATTCTTTATTGTTAATGACTGGAACAGTGACATCTTGTGCTGAGTCGGTGTTCTCTGCATTTTTTTCAGTTGAGTTGTTTTGTGTTTCATTATTCTCTGTTAAAGCAGAGCTTTGCTCGTCGGTAGACTTTAACTTAATAGGTGCTATATAGATAAAAGGTTTTTCACTAGTGTTAGTGGCAGGTGTTGTATTGTTGTCCGTGTTAGAAAGGGCGCTTTGTAGTGCGCCATTAGCAAAAAGCTTGTTACAATCAGCAACATCTTTGCTTGAGCTGAACATTGAGCTGCAGCAGGAATGAGTTGAACAACTGAGATAGTCATCGCTGGTGAATTTATTAATATCTGAGCCGCTTTTTAGTGTTTGGTACATTGCTTGATAATCATGAGATTCCGTTGCTGCATTATTATCTGCCATCGCTGATGAAAACGCAGCGACACATGTGGAGATGATTAATGATGCAATGATTTTTTTCATGTTTACTCGGCTCCTTCCAATGCTTGGGTCACGAGCTTGATTCTTTCTTCAGAGAACATTCGGCCCAAAAGACGTAGACGCTCAAAGGCAGCATTACGCTTTAGTAGTAAGCCAGCAGTGTCTTGATTAGAGGAGCTGATTTCTTCAGCACGCATAAGTACTTTTGCTGCAGACCCTGGATAGGCCATGTCCATGCTCATTAAAATATTGAGTAGTCGGCCCATTTTAAGAAAGCTAATGGCCTCAATCATGTTGTCTTCTTGCTGTAGATCAATGTTATCAACATTGTCTAAAGCCGCTTCCAGTTTTTTTAAGGACTCTTCAAGACTGGCATCGCCATCAACCGTCCAGTCTTCAACGCCTTCCATAAACGCGACAACACGATAAATCAATTTATCTTGATAGTTTTTCCAAAACTTGTGGCCAGCCTCATGGCTAAAATCGGGCATGATTACTACCTTTTATTTAGTGAGTGAATAAGTCAATCCTTTTAAAAAGATTGATATAATGTTGATCAGTATACCCTGGTTTTTTACTAAAAACCTTAAGGTAATCTTAAGAGATCGAAAAAAGACGGATAAAGCTGTATTTTTTTTACAAAAATGCAGTGAAGCGGACATTTTATTTTTTATTTTGTTTGGTGTTTATCGCGGCAAATCCACGAGGGATTTACCTAACCTGTTGATTATTATGATAAAAGAATGTGTGCGGCCAGCTGTATGGCTTTGCCTATATAAAGGTATGAAAAAAAAAGTAAAATTTCTTTGTTCTCTTAAGATTGCCTTAAGGTTGGCATGATACAATAGTTGTTACTCAGGTAAATCTTCAGTAAATACGTATTGTAAATCATGAGCGAGGTCATATTATGTGGTTAGTCGATAGAATTAAAAAAGGTGCTAGAAAAGCCTATGATGTTAAACGGTTTATGGGCAGTGAATTGTTAGAAAGAGACGCTAATAGCTATTAAGAATTCTTGGAAGGATTTAACAAAAGTTCAACAATGCGTCAAAAGTCGCTTTGGATAAAAATTTTGATGCAGCGATGGCTCGGTTAAATATTACAGAAGATGATTTACAACAAAAAGAGAAGCAGCTTGTATTAATGTCTAAGATTTATGGATGTGTTGCATTGCTTGCTTTTTCATACACGTTATTTCTGGTTTTTTCAGCGAGTTTATTTTCATTCTTAATGGGGGCCTCCCTAACTTTTGTGATGGTGGCCTTTTTTCTACGTGAAATTTTTTCAGTGGTGAAAATCAGAAGAAGATCACTAAGGTGTACATTTAAAGATTTATTAGATTTTGTTAAGCAAACAAATGGGAAGGGTGAATAATTATGATTCGTTTTATATTAATGTTGGTTACGTTGTTGGTGTCATCTTCGGTTTTCGCGGCAGGTGTCAGACTCGAGTACGATTTCTCACTCTTCATCATGATATTTTTAATGCTGTCACACGATAAAACGGATTTATCAGTTCACCTTTGCTAGCTCGAATTTTTGGTAGTGTGGAAGGTGTTCATTGACAGGCAGTCATGGCTCAGGTGCTTGTTATGGCTGTCTATGTTTAAGTATGGTTTAATATGCGCGGTTGTTTTAGTAGCATCCATTACTGTTGGTTGGTCTGTATTGTCAGCTGTGATGAGTGGGGTTCAATCGGGGCAATTTTTAGGTCAGCAGCAAGGTAAAAATATGTTGTTTACGGTTATTCGTGTCCCACTTGCTATTGCATTATTAATGCCTATAGGCACAGGGTATTCAACCTACCAGAGTGTTGTGATGAAAGTCGTTGTGGAAGGTACACGCCTAGCTGACGTACGGTATGGAGATACATGCAGTTGAGCAAGATGACGGCTTTAGGCGGTCAGTTATACACGCCTCAAACGGGTGATACAACAAGTGATCCAGTGGCTACTTTTAGCGGCCAAAAAAGTGATTTGAGTAATTTAATTAAAAGTGCCCATCAGGGCTTATCTTGTATGTATAGTAAATATTATGCAGCAGGTCCCGCCAATGAAAATGGAGTAAACTCTCAGTATTACGTTCACTACACGGGAGACTCTAAAGCAGGCTCTGCTACGTTTGGCGGAGGCTGTGGATCACTTAGTTGGAGTGGTGATAATTCAGATCTTAAAGGGCAAATGGTTCGCTCGGTTATTACTGATCTTTCAAGCTCAATACAAGTTGATCAATGTTTGGCAGCAGGTAAAGGAAAAGGCACATGTAAAATTGCTGCAATGACAGGACAAGGATCATCTGATAAGCAGGCAGCTGTGACTCAAGCATTTGTAACTGCGTATAATATAAATCGTGATTTTATCACTAATACAACGACTAAAAGTCTTTACAAGACAGATTTGAAAACAGCTGGGTTAACAAGTGACGACCAGCCAAGTTACAGTGGTGAACAAGGAGGCTCATGGGGTGATGAGACTACGGATAAAAATCCTATCGGGCAGGGTTGGATTATGGCGGGTAGTTATTTTTGGGATATTGTGAATTTATCTTATAGTGATACTGTTAATGCCGATTATAACCCTTCAATAACCGCGACCGGCATCACGGGCGACCATATTCTTGATTCTACAACCATCACTAATGCCGAAACAGCGGCAAGCAAACAAGTGGCTGGAGCTGGCCCACAAGCACAAGCATATGATTTTGACGGCTCCATTAATTCTCAAGCTGAAATAAAGCTTAATGACGCAATGGCAGGTTGGAGCGCCGATGCTGCTGGCACAACGATCATGGGTGGTCTGTTTGCGCCGCTTATATCAGCACCCCTACTTATGGCAATGAACACTATTCCAATGCAATTTGATGTCCAGGGAGATGGCTTGTCGTTACATCCTATTGTGGTGGTTCAGCGAGTAGGTGAGGCTTGTTTGTCAGCAGGAAAGATTGGCTTATTTGCCACAATGGCGTTGGTAACTGCAGCGTCCATGTTTTTTGGTATGTGTTCAGCTGAATCTCCTGAGGCCACAATGTGGAATATAGGAGTTGAGTGGATGAAGCCGATTATTCAGACCATTGCAACTGGGTTAATTGCTGTAGGGGCGATGCTAACTTTCTATGTGCCGCTTTATCCATTCTTTGTTTATATGTTTGCAGCGGTGGGGTGGTTTGTTGCTGTGCTCGAGGCGATGGTTGCAGCACCCTTGGTTTGTTTAGGGCTAACTCACCCAGAGGGCCATGACTTTTTAGGCAAAAGTGAGCAGGCACTAATGCTGTTATTGGGCGTGTTTTTGCGACCAGTATTGCTTGTTATCGGGTTTTTAGCAGCCATTGCGGTGTCATGGGCAGCCTTTGGCTTATTGAACCTAGGTTTTGCTCATATCATAAACACAATGTCTAGTGGTTTCTCTTCTACACCCCTTTCTGGTAATAGTGTGCAGCAAGTTATGGAGGCTGTGGTCAAAAACTACAGTAATGGTATGGCTTCATCAGCAAATGGTATGACGGGTGGTGATACACAGTATTTAATTACGCTGCCATTGCTCATGATTATCTATGCTATTTTTGTTTTTAATATGCTAACGGTTGCATTTAAACCAATTACTATGTATGTCGATATTTTAAAGTGGATTGGTGGTCCGCAATCAAACGATGCAGCAGAGCAAACAGCCCAGAAAATGCAGGGTTCAATACAGTCAGCTGCTAGTGGTGCGGCGGGCTTGATGGGTAAAGCATCAGGAGCAGGCTCACCTCAGGGAACGCAAGAGAAAATCGCGCGATATGGTATAGAGAAGAAGAAAAGAGATGATGCTGCAGCAAATAGGATGAAGTAAGCCGGCTTGATTTTCCTTAATAAAAAGCCAGCATTAATTGCTGGCTTTTTGCTGTTGGTAAAGGTGAAAAAGAATACAGGGTAAACTGAATATCGAGCTCAATAGCCCTGCAATTAATAGTTGACCTATGGCTAAAGCTGAAAATAAAAGGCCAGTATACAGGTATATTGTCAGTGAAATCAGACAAAGATAGATCATAAGCATGATGGTTTTTGGTTTATTATGGGCTGTATTGAGCTTATTGGTCTTTGGTAAAAAAACCCAGCAAAACCAGCGAATTGATTGAGGCTTGAGAAATAAAAATATAGCAAAACCACAGATGATAAATCCTAAAATGCAAAGTGGTATAAGGTGAGTGGCAAGTTGGGTAATGCTATGAGGTAGGGTGTTACTTAAAATAGGCAGTAAAATCGGCATGCACAGGCTTAAGAAAATTGCAGTGGTGAGGCGATGGCCCTTTGCCCAAATGGCAATATAAATAGCACTAATGGGTATCAATGCTCCCCACCACAATAGGCTAAATACTTGGGTGTTAATTTGCCAGTTCTTGGCATTAACCCAAGACGGTGCTTGGCTTTGTGTTGAATCCCCCCCTAGAAATTGATTCAAAAAAGCTAAGCCAATTAACGCTAGCGTAACTCCAATAAAAAAAATAAAAAAAATAGGTGCATTTTTTTTTGGGTATTTTTTAATAATACTCATGATTCGTTTTTTATTTCTTTTGAACATTAAAAAAATAAAAATGATAAAAATCAGTAAAGCAGTACTGTTGTTATAACCATAAATAGCTGTTGCAGGTAGTGTGCTACTTATCAGCGTGCTGAAGGCAAAGGCAGTAATCATTAAGGTGCTGCAAAAGGCAAAATACGTTGCAGCTCTCCAGGTCATATTAACAACAATACCAAACGCATCTTTAGGAGTTTTATTAATAAATGGTTGAAATAGGGTTGAGGCATAGGCATTTTTTTGTTGATTAAAGGCATGGTTTCCCAAGCCCAGTGCAATGACAATGACTATTGGCCAAGGAAAAAGAGCGCTATTTGAGAGTAATAAGTGATAAATTTGGCTTAAAGCTTCACTGGGTGGGGTGGCACTAACGAAGGTGCTGCGCTCACTAAAGAAGGTATAACTGGCGACAACGATTAAGTTTTGCATCACATAAAGTGATAATTGCAAGCCGGCAATGCGCAGAAATAATCCACCGATTGATATGCTTCGTTCGGATAGTTTTCCTAGTCGAATTTTTCTAATAGGCATAATAAGGCAGGCAATAATTATTGCCACGGCAATCCAGCTGGCATAGCTTAAATGCAGAATATAGTTAGGGATAAAAATAATAGCCAACAGGCTGCTTAGTATGATGGGCAGGCCTGCAAGAATGTTGAGTTCAGCCCGTGGTTTGATTTTTTGCATGCGAGACCTTTCCTTGTGATGGCATGATGTCTCTATACTATGCTTGATTGATCTTGACTAAACAAGGCTATGTCATTGATTTTATCATTGTCTTCTTTTGGGCGAATATAAGGGCAAGCGCTAGGCTTGGTGTTTGTGCTTGGGTCCTGGTGAGTTTTTTGTTCGCCGGGCAGTGGTCATTATTTCGCCAGAGCACCCATAGCCCCCTCCCTTGTCTCCAGCATTTTATAATCGGGATAGGGGGTTTTTAGTTAATTTTCTCGGTTTAAATTCAAGGTTAAACCAAACCTAAAAAACAGCCCATTGATCGGCTATTGGCTGCTTTTTGCATTGAAAACCCGGTTTTAATCAACCTTTTATTCACTATAAATCAAGCACTTGAAAATTATTTTTACTTTATTTTGATTTCTTAATATTTCCTTAATATTGGTGTTGTATAATCTCTACCGTATTCAAAGGTGTCACCCATTCATTGTTGATGGTGGATGCCTCAAAAAGTACTGAAACATAAAACAAATACTACTATTTAGGGGAGAGCTAATGCCAACACTAGGTGAAGATTTAATAACAGCTGCAAAAGAAGGAGATAACGAAAAGGTTATTAAGCTATTAAATTCTAAGGCTGATCCAAAGGCAAAAGATAACGGGCGACACGGCTTTACACTGCAGCATACAATGGTCATGCAGCGGTTGTTACAGTTTTATTAGAAGAGGGGCTGATCTAGAGGCATCAAATCAATATGGCGACACGGCTTTACACTGGGCAGCAGACAATGGTCATTTGGAGATTGTTACAGCTTTATTAGAAAAAGGGGCTGATCTAGATGCAAAAATCAACATGGCGACACGGCTTTACACTTGGCAGCAAACAAAGGTCATGCAGCGGTTGTTACAGCTTTATTAGAAAAAGTGGCTAATCCAAATACACCAAATCAACATGGCGACACGGCTTTACACTGGGCAGCAAACAATGGTCATTTGGAGATTGTTACAGCTTTATTAGAAAAAAGTGGCTAATCCAAATACACCAAATCAACATGGCGACACGGCTTTACACTGGGCAGCAAACAATGGTCATTTGGAGATTGTTACAGCTTTATTAGAAAAAGGGGCTGATCCAGATGCAAAAAATAACGATGACGACACGGCTTTACACTGGGCAGCAGACAATGGTCATTTGGAGATTGTTACAGCTTTATTAGAAAAAGTGGCTAATCCAAATACACCAAATCAACATGGCGACACGGCTTTGCACCTTGCAGCAGGCAATGGTCATTTGGAGATTGTTACAGCTTTATTAGACAGTGGGGCTGATTCAAATACAAAAAATAACGATGACGGCACGGCTTTGATCTGGGCAGCAGACAAGGGTCATGCAGCGGTTGTTACAGCTTTATTAGAAAAAGGGGCTAAACCAGAGGAATCAAGTCAAGATGGCGACACGGCTTTACACTGGGCAGCAGACAAGGGTCATGCAGCGGTTGTTACAGCTTTATTAGAAAAAGTGGCTAATCCAAATACACCAAATCAACATGGCGACACGGCTTTGCACTTGGCAGCAGTCAGGGGTCATGCAGCGGTTGTTACAGCTTTATTAGAAAAAAGGGCTGATCCAAAAACACCAAATCAAGGTGGCAACACGGCTTTACACTTGGCAGCATACAATGGTCATGCAGCGGTTGTTACAGCTTTATTAGACAGTGGGGCTGATTCAAATACAAAAAATAACGATGACGGCACGGCTTTGATCTGGGCAGCAGACAAGGGTCATGCAGCGGTTGTTACAGCTTTATTAGAAAAAGGGGCTAAACCAGAGGAATCAAGTCAAGATGGCGACACGGCTTTACACTGGGCAGCAGACAAGGGTCATGCAGCGGTTGTTACAGCTTTATTAGAAAAAGTGGCTAATCCAAATACACCAAATCAACATGGCGACACGGCTTTGCACCTTGCAGCAGGCAATGGTCATTTGGAGATTGTTACAGCTTTATTAGAAAAAGGGGCTGATCCAAAAACACCAAATCAACATGGCGACACGGCTTTACACTACCCAGCAGAGCAGGGTAATGCAGCGGTTGTTACAGCTTTATTAGAAAAAGGGGCTGATCCAGAGGCAAAAAGTAACACGGGCAACACGGCTTTGCACTTGGCCAGGGATCATACAGGTATTGTAGTTAAGATTAAAAAACATATTGAAAGTGGGGAGTATGGATGGAGGCAACATTTACCATACTTAAAAAAAGCGGCATGGAAATACCGCAACCCCACTAATAAGACAAGTTATAGAAAGAGTATTGCTGGTAGTGATACATTTATTGAAGCTTTTTTAATAGGAATTTCAATTGCAGGGCCCCTAGAAAGATTGGCCTTTGCAAAACTTTTGCATATGAGACTTTCTGCAAAATCTCGAGTAGGAACTCCCTGTATCGATATTTTAGATACAATAGGAGAAAAGCTTGCCGCTAAACCCAAAACTATTCCGAAAATTACGGAAATCTTTGCAAAAAAGAGGGCAGAAACAATAACAGTAGCAGCAGTAGGAGCAGCAGGATCTGCCGAGAGGGCAGGAACAGCAGCAGCAGGTGAAAGACATGCCAAGAGGAGAAGAACAGGAGCAGCACCAGAACCAGAAGCAACTCCTGGACCTTAATAGTTAATTTGCTAAAACAATAATAAATCCCCTATCTCCAGTATTCTATAATACTGGCGGTAGGGGTTTTTTAGCTAATTTTCTCAGTTTAAATTCAAGGTTAAACCAAACCTAAAAAACAGCCCATTGATCGGCTATTGGTGGATTTCACACTAAAGATATCGTCTTAATCAACCTTTTATTTGCTATAAATCAGTCACTTGAAAATTATTTTTACTTTTTTTGATTTCTTAATATTCCCTTAATATCAGCACGCATTGAATTTTATTTATTCGACAGGGCCGATTAATTAATGGGAGTTTTTCTTGTTTAAGCGGTAGTTTTTTTCTGGGTTGCTGAGCTTTTAATCTTTACAACCACTTTTGATTATAGTTTTTTCCTATGATAATCATAAAAATAATTCATTGTTAATGGTTTTTGGTACGGCATACACTAGTTTTTTATTAAACAATAAGGGAGCAGGAATGATGGCAATGAAACATATTTTTTCTGCATTTAATTTAAAGGGGTCATCTGTGATGATATGCGAAAAGTAATAAACAAATAACATAAAGGGGAAAAAAATGAATGAACTATTCGAAGCAGTAAAAAAGGGTGATGCAGAGGTTGTTAAATCTTTATTAGCGACAGGAGCTTTGGTTGATGCGGTAAATCAATATGGCAGCACGCCTTTACACTGGGCAGCAAAAAATGGTTATGAATCGGTTGTTCAGGCTTTATTAGCAGGAGGGGTTTTGGTTGATGCGGTAAATCAATATGGCTACACGCCTTTACACTGGGCAGCAAAAAATGGTTATGAAGCGGTTGTTCAGGCTTTATTAGCGGGAGGGTCTGATCCAAATATTCGAGGATGGAGGGATTACACGCCTTTACAGTGGGCAGCAAAAAATGGTTATGAAGCGGTTGTTGATCTTTTATTAGAAGCTGGGGCAGATATAACATTACTTAAAAAAGATAGTGTTGAAAGAGAGCTTTGTCAAAACATTTTAAATGGATTATTAAGAAGTGCGGTAATATCGAATAACATTGTTAAAGTTCAAGCCTATATAGCTATTGGTGCAGGTGTTAATGCGACAGATGATGATGGCGCAATGCCTTTACACTTGGCAGCAAAAAAAGGTGATGCAGAGGTTGTTAAATCTTTATTAGCGGGAGGGGCTGATTCAAATATTCGAGGATGGAGGGATTACACGCCTTTACACTGGGCAGCACTCAGAGGTCATGCAGCGATTGTGAATGTTTTAGTGCAAGCAGGGGCTTTGGTTGATGCGGTAAATCAATATGGCAGCACGACTTTGATTTTTGCAGCAGACAAGGGTCATGAAGCGGTTTTTAAAGCTTTATTAGAAGCTGGGGCTGATCCAAAGCCAGAAAATAACGATGTCAGCGCGGCTTTACTCTGGGTAGTACGAAAGGGTCTTGCAAGTATTTCATCTGAGTTTCAAAAACATATTAGAAGTGGGGAGTATAAATGGAGGCAACATTTACCATACTTAAAAAAATCGGCATGGAATTACTACAACTCCAAAAGCATGACAGGCATTGCTGAAAAGTTAGCCTTAGAAACTGAGTCTGAGGAAGAAGAAACAGCATCAATAGAGAGTATTACTGATAGATTGATTCCATGTTTTTTACGTTCGATTTCGCTGCCGCAAAGAAAAAGATTAGCCTTTGCAAAACTTTTTAATGGTAAATTTTCTAAAACCTCTCCTGGAAAAGATCTTAGTGTTGATATTCTGCTTACAATAGGACAAATGCTTGTCGCTAAATCCAAAACTATTCCGGAAATTATGGAAGAATTTGCAAAAAAGATGGCAAAAACAAGAGCAGTAGCTTCAGCAAAGTCAGGAAAAAGATCTGCCAAGAGGCAAAAAATAGAAGCAGTAGAAGCAGCAGCAACCCCAGCTCCATAGAGCTGGTAATCATTTTGTTAAGGCATAAATAAACTCACTGTCTCCAGTATTCTATAATACTGGGGATAGTGGGTTTTTAGTTAATTTTCTCGGTTTAAATTCAACTCGAAACTAAATTAAAAATAAGCCCTTTGGTTTTGAAGTTCTTAATGGAATTAAGCCCCCTCAATTTTTAAAAGAACGCATGCCTATTCCATTAGGAGAGTGACAACCTTGGTTGGGTGCTAAATATTCGGGTAGGTGCGAAATATTCTGTTCATACCCACCCTGAATTATCTGGAATATATCACTTTAAAACAGACACGATTGTCTATCTTGTTTGTAGAGCGGCTGATCCCTTATCCCCTATCGCGTAGTTTTTGGAGTAAAAACTCGCCTAACCTAATTATTAGCTATGCAGCATCAGTGGTTTTCATCAAAAGCGAGCTATTTACAGCTATAAAAAGTTAAGCGTCTTTTTGCTCGACTTTTTTCTGTGCCGGTGTTTGTGGCAACGAATACTTAAGAGCTGACTTTTAACCATTTTAGACGCAAAACAGACCATTGATCGGCTATTGGCTGACTTTTGCATTGAAAACCCGGTTTTAATCAAACTTTTATTCACTATAAATCAATCAGTTAAAATTATTTTTACTTTTTTACTTTTTTTAATATTTCCTTAATGTTTGTACTATATAATGTCTTGAAAGTATGACACATGCACATACCTACAGTTTATCGGTGACGGTGAAAATTCAGAAACATAAAACAAATACTACTATTTAGGAGATATAAAGAAATGATAGGTAAACAAAGCTCAAGAAAAGGCGTTTTAGCTGCGGTGGCACAAAATGGTCACGCGCTTCAAGTTTGCCTCTCCCTAATTACTAGCTGATCGTGAGTTTATCTTAGCTGCGTTGGCACAAAATGGTCAGTGCGTTTCAATATGCCTCTGCCAAATTAAAAGTTGATCCTGAGTTTATCTTAGCTGCGGTGGCACTTAAAGGGAATGCGCTCGAACATGCCTCTGCCAAATTAGAGGCTGATTAAAGGCTGATCGTGAGGTGGCCTTAGCTGCGGTGGCACAAGATGGTTGGGCGCTTCAACATGCCTCTGCCAAATTAGAGGCTGATCGTGAGGTGGCCTTAGCTGCGGTGGCACAAGATGGTTGGGCGCTTCAACATGCCTCTAAAATATTACGAAAAGATTATCAGGTGGTTTTAGCCGCGGTGGCACAAATGGGTTTGGCGCTTCAATATGCCTTAAAACCTAATCGTGATGTGGTCTTAGCTGCGTTGGCACAAAATGTAGTGCGTTTCAATATGCCTCTGCCAAATTAAAAGTTGATCCTGAGGTGGTCTTAGCTGCGGCACAAAATGGTTGGGTGTTTAGGTTTGTCCCTGAATTAAAAACTGATCCTGATTTGCAAACAGTTGCTGAAAACCCACATGGAAAACCAGACTTGAACCTAGAAAATCAAAAGAAAGTTAGAAATATTTTTGTTAAAGCCTGTAAGGGAGATTCAAGCTTTCTACAATACCTTCCCGAACTTTTTAGATTAGAAATGGCACAGATGAGGATGGAGCTTGCATGCGCTTTCTATCATAGTTTTAAAAATGTTTTTCAGGGAAGAGATGTGGATCTTTTAATTTTACCAACATTAAGGGTATCCCTGGAGCATATAATAGAAGGTAGAGAAGCAGCAGTACAAAAAGCAGACTTAAGAGCAGGACCCTTCGCAGCAGAACCAGAACCAGAACCAGAACCAGTAGCAGAAGCGGAACCAGAACCAGCAGCAGAAGCAGAATCCGCTTGTAGCATATAATAACTTTTTTCTTAAGAAAAATTGAAAAAGTCAAAAATAGGGTGGGGATTGAGCTAAGTTTTAATCTCTTAAAATTGGAACTATTTTAATTATAAAAAACAATAATCAGCTGTCTATTGCTCAGCATCATCGCCTAAGCTATTGCAAAGAATTTTATAAGTTCGGTCGGAAATAATGCCGTCTTTGTATTTACTTTCAATGTCGACTTTCATAGGTTGGCCATGTTGAGCTACCAGTTGGCGAGTGGTTGCGGTAATTTGATCTAAATTACTATCCAGAAGAATATCGCGTATTTCTTCAGTGAAGGCGAGATATTCACGTAATGGCGTTCTTTTACCATCGACCGTGGGAACAAGCTGCTGCCAGACAATAAGGCGCATGGTTTCAATAATATCAATGGTTCTGGCTGTGCGATCTTCCGTTGGGAAACTACCAACAAGGCGACGAATGGTCTCAGCAACGCCGTTACTGTGCAATGTGGTATAAACAGGGTGACCAGTAAGTGCGGCTTCAAGTACGGCAGCAATGGTCTCGCGATCACGCGCCTCACCCACAAGAATTGCGTGAGGTTTTCGACGCAGAGCATTTCTGACTCCAGCGGCAAAAGTGGGTAAGTGTCGTGGTATTTCAGTCTGTGACACAATGGCTGAAGGCATTTGCAGTGCATCATAGACAAACTCAATCGGTGACTCGTAGGTCAGTATTTTACGATTGGCGTCAGGGTCTTGTGTTAATTCACGAATAATTGAAGCAAGCAAGGTGCTTTTCCCGGAACCGGTGGCCCCAGTGACATAAACGACGCCTTCTTTTGGCGCTATTTTATCGACAATTTTTTTAGGTAAATTGAGTGAGCTCAGTGGAGGAGGGGTCGAAGGAATGTCACGTAGCGTGATTTGAATGGCCTCATGGCCGTTTACATGGCAACCCGTTGCATTAACCCGGTAGCGGTAGCGTTCGGCCCGTGTCGGCCTGATTTCGTAGTTAGTATCAAGGTCTTTACCACTCATGATTTGCGTGGTGCCGTTCGGGCCATAAATTCCATTGAGAATTTCACTAATTTCTGTGCTTGAGAGTGAGCGACGAGTGATTTTTTGCAATCGACCAAAAATCTCAGCAAAAATAGGCTGATCAGTTTGGAGGGTGATGTCAGAAGCTTTGAGCGTATTGCAATGAATTAAAATCTGGTTAAAAAACCGCATTTCAATGCGTGAAGGCTCACGAGGATAAAGATAGTCTTCGGGTGTCATCTGATCTTGTGTTTTTTTATCCATAAGACAACACCCTTTTTTTTATTGCGTAATAATAGGTTGCCAAGCTTTACTATTAGTTTGTAGTTTTGCTTTAGCCGTAATGCGTAGCACTTGATCGCCAATGCGAATATGGTTGCTATCACCGGTTACACCTAGGTTGGCGCTTGCAACTGATGGTGCGCTGACCAGGTTTTGCTTTAATAGTTGGCGGTATAAAACCATGCCATTTATGTCGCGCTTTAAGCGACTGAGGTTAGCTGAAAATATTTGGTTAGCCTGTGTTAATCCTTCTTCCCAGCCCTGTTTGAAGTAGTTGTTCCAAACAGCAATTTCAGCTTTATTTTGCGGTAGCAGTGATTTGTCTGGTCTGGTGGGTTGAGGATAAGACAACCATAGGTAATCGCGCCATGTTGGTGGTACGGTAATAAAGCGGGCTTGACTAACAATTTGATAGGTTTTGGCCGCTAAGCGAATAGTGTCATTATTGTCTTGAGTATAGTCTTGGTTACTTTCGGTAAGTACCGGTGGCAATACGTTAGGTTTAATAATAAGTGAGTTGAAATTAAAGATATGATCGAGTTTGGTAGCTTCTTGCTGTAAGTTTGCATCAATGTGTTTTGCTCTCCAAGCAAGCGCTCCTTGAGCTCCTAAGCCGGTTGCTGTGCTTTCTAGAGCCTGCTCTCTTATCGCACTAACCGCATCTGAGCCATTAACGATGCTTGAGGTAGGTGCCTTCATATAACCAAATTGAACAACATCGTCATTGCTTGCCCAGCTCGTGCTCGCAAAGCAGCCGACAAGGGCGGCGGTAATAGCGATGCTTAGTGGGCGCTTTAGAAAAGATTTTTTAGTTATATGTTTCATAGTGTGTCATACCTCTTTAGCAAAATAAGTAAGGGGGGGGTTAATGTGTTATATATCCTATTATAGCTGATCAACCTTAAGGAAATATTAAGAAACCAAGAAAAATAGCATTTTTTTTTAAAATAATGGGTTTTATCACTAAAAAAGGCAAACTCGAGTAGTTTACCTTGGTGTTTTGGAGACGACTTAGAATTGAGAGTATTGTAGCTCTATCGTTTTAGAAGAAGGATAAATGTTGATTTTGCCTTTTTTGCTTAAGGCTAGTTGATAGTCAATGTTTCGTACCATGCTTGCTATCGTGACATCTTTTACATTAATTGAGATGGTTGCTGGAACAGCGGGTTTGGTTCCTAAAACCACAAGTTTGTAACCTACTGATTTTGCTATTTCTTTTAGGACAGGTTCCGGTTCGCCATACCAGTTTAGTGAGCCCTTGCGTTCCATGCCAATGATTTTTGCATTGAGTGGGTTGCCCATTTTAACGCCTGGGTGTGTGGCTTCTTGAATGCTTGAAAGTTGCTGTAGAGATTGGCCTACAGAGGATGCGGCTTCAGATAGTTGATCCTGTGCGGCTTTATCCATTGATTGGGTGGTGTCAGTTGAGGTTGGGATGTAGGTATAACGCACTGTGTCTGGGTTTGATGATTGGCAGCCAACTAATAGTGTTACTAGAGGTATTGTTAGGAGTGTCTTGATATTCATAGTTTTTCTTCTCTTGTTGGGATGGTTTTTATATTGACAGTATATCGGTTATCTGTCAAGCTTATAGTATAAGTTTAGCTCAAAACAGTACGAAATGTATGTTTCAGGTGTTTTTTTCCGCTTTTGCTGGGATGTATACTTAATTATATAGTAGTAGGAGGTTTTTATGGCATTTGTTGATCCCAACGCCCATTGGCGAAATTCTGCGCGGCCTATCAAGTTTTTCTTCCTTGATGGGCGAGCGGTGTTTCCTTTTATGTTGTTTTTACTGCACATTACATGGACTACTTTTGCCGTAGCTGCAGTTGCTGCAGCGTTTTTCTCTGTTCTAGCTCGTTATGGTATTAGCCCCATTATTTTCTGCCGGATGTTTCGTGGGGTATTAGCTGGGAGCCATAAAACAGCCCAGCCTTGGTGGCTGTAGTGTATTGTAGTTTATTGTTAAGGGGTTACTGATGGATATAGCACAGCAATTGACGTCTATTGTTAAGGTCATGAAGGTGCAGTTTAGCTTTAAAGGGCGGCCATTGAGTTTTGCTGAGGTTTTTTCAGAAGATGGTGCTTTGCCAGGACTGGCAAAAAGAGCCGATGGTCGGGCGTTAATGACGCTTGGATATGGTATTGGAGCTACATTTGAAGATAGCATAGACTCACTGTTAGGCAGCAAGGTCAGTTTTGATGAATACACGCCAGGGGTATTGCGGTTGCTTTGTATATTAGATGTCATTGATGAGCTAATGAAGGGTTCTGGCGCGCAAAGCAAGATTATTTCATTAGATGAATTAATGTATGACTAACCGCTATCCCGTAACGGTTTAATTTTTAGTCTTTTTTTGTACAAATTCTCCTCAGTTGCTAATAAAAACAAAAAAAAATGTCATTTTTCTTAGTTTCTTAATATTTCCTTAAGGTTTGTCTTGTATACTATTCTTATATCGGTTGTACGACTTAATTTATAGAGGATGTAAGAATATGTTTAATGATAGAGGAAGTAGTAGCACTGCAGCTCTTAATAAGAGCTTAATCGAGGCGGTTGCTATGCTGAAAGAGACAGCTAATGGCTTGTTGTGCGTGGAGAGGAATGATTCCTTTAGTCAATCTAATCTAAGCCCCACTCCTTCGTTGGCTTGCTAGGCCAGAGTGATCAAGCAATTGCTGTATTTTAGACTATAATTAATACAAAGGCCTTTGGAGGTTAACTAACTGATTTTTTTGCATAGAGGAGTGCTATCATGGTTGAGCAGCAAGACAAGGAGTCGCCGAAAGCTAATGTAAGCGCAACGGACTTGAAGCGGGTTTTGCTTGAAAAAATTAAAATAGCAACGGCGGAGCTAAAAGAGATCCAAAGCCATTTTGATATTGAAGAGGCCTCACTTGAAGATCAGTTCAATGTAAATCAAAAAACAATTAATACATTGCAAACGCTTTTAAAATTTTCTAAGCCTCAGGAAAAAGATTCTTTATTCATTCGTAATTTAATGAAGCCTTTTCGAGAGCACCTCGATCAGTTGACATCATCTCAAGAAAGCCTTAAAGGCAAAATATCCCCTAAGTTTTATTCACGCCGCATGGCTGCCGGTCATGAGCGCTTTGTTTTTGTATCACTGTATCAGCTGGATGGCTATGACCTTGCTCGTTGGGAGAGACAAATACAAGATTTATTACGCTTTAATGTTGCTCGTCCTGTTTATTCAAACGAGAATGAAATAAAAAAAATGATCAGAGCTAAATTATCAAAAACACCAGAAGCTTATCTTGTGATTTCTGTGGATGAAAGCCACATTGTTGATGGTATTAATAGTATGGATGGTGAGAAAAAGCTAATTAAGTTAAATGAAAAAGCAATCAAGAAGGGGGAGATTGTGGAGTTTGTTCATTTAAGCCGACATTATAAATTTTCTAATGGTAAGTTGGTTTTGATCAATGGTAAAGATAAGGAATAAATCATGCAGAATCAAAACAGCGGAACAGATTCAAGTGCAAATGTCATCATTTTTTTGATATTTTTTGCATTTTCTTTTGTCATGCTCTGGTTCTTAGGTAAGAGCTGGGTTGTTCATGGCGTTTTTTCTTTGAGGGTTTTGGAAGTTGATATGTTGCTTCCTGTGTTTGACCTGGTCAACAAGGCGGCCGCTTTGTTGCATCTTCCCCAGCTTGATGTTTCAGCTTTAAGGGATGTTAAACAGGATATGCTGGAAGCTATTCCAAAAGACATTAGTTTTAGCCAGTTTTTAGGAATGTCAGTTATCGTTGGAGAGTATTTTCGTTATATTTCTATGTCAGTAATGCTGCTCATGATTTTATTTTTGTTGAAGTTTATGAGAAAGGGAAATTTTAACACTATTTATAGTATGAATAAATTAAGGGATGAGGAAAGGAAAAACTGGCCGCAAATCACGCCGATTCACCATTTGAATTTAACAAAAGAAGATATATGCAAAGGCCCTTGGGCTATTTCAATGACGCCTTTAGAATATTGTAAAAAGCACAAGCTAATTCGAAAGCCTGAAAGTGGCGGGGAAACATCATGGGAGCTGGTTAAGTTACCCGCATATAGATTGTTTACCCTGCAAATTGGCCCGTTATGGAAAAGCGCTAACGTTTTACCCATCCACTTACAGGCTTTATTTGTTATTTTTATTTTATGTGTTAAAGATAAACGTGAGCAAGCGGATCAATTGATTCGGCAAATTGCAGAGTCTTCACGTTCAGGGAAATTGGATTTTTCTGGTGTTAAAGAAGTGGTTAGTCAATATGGAGATTGCGATTTAATCCAGTGGGTCTCATCAAGGCATGCTTATGTGTCAACAGTATTAGCCACATTAATTAAAATTGCCCGAGAGGGAGGTGTTTTGGCTACAGCAGAATTTATTTGGCTTAAACCACTAGACCGAAAGATATGGTATTTGCTTAATAGCGTTGGTCGTCAAACTGCTGTTGTTGAGGCTGCAGGTGCTTTTTCTCACTGGAAGGCTGAGCTTCGAATTAAGCATAGATTAAAGGTTCCTGTGATTAAATCTGCAATAGTAGCGCTTGAAGTAGCCATTGCAGAATCATTATATGTAGACAAGGGTGACTTATGGCGTACTCACAACGAGGGTTAAGCTCTGGTCAGGAGCAAAATCAAAAAAATATCATTCGTGATACAAGGACGCTTGGTCAAAAGGCGGGTGATTTTTTACGTAATCCTCTTTATTTAATCTTTTTTTTAATTTTCTTGATGATGTTTTCTTGGATTTTGCCAGAGTTTTCAGATTTTTTAATACCCCTTGCGGTAGTGCTTTTTGTTTTTTGTGTTAAACAAAAGGTACGACTACCTTTTCGAATGCCTCAGCGATCAGGAAGAAAAGATTATAATGATCCACATCCAGGAACAGGTAAGCCATTAAAAGCAAGAGGGATTTATTTTTTTGGCAATGAAAAAGACTCGCAAGATGAGTTGTGGTTTGCTAATGAAGATATGCGGACACACGTATTAGTTTTTGGCTCAACCGGTAGTGGTAAAACTGAATTTTTAGTTTCACTGGCTTATAATGCGCTAGTTCAATCCAGTGGTTTTATCTATGTTGATGGTAAGGGTGATAATTCACTGTTTGCTAAAGTTTTTTCTATGGTGCGTTCTGTTGGTCGAGAAGATGATTTGTTGCTCATTAACTTTATGACGGGTGCACGAGATATTATCGGACCACAAGAAAAAAGGCTGTCAAATACAATGAACCCCTTTTCGATGGGGTCATCGAGCATGTTGTCGCAATTAATTATTAGTTTGATGGGAGGCAGCTCTTCATCGTCAGATGGTGATATGTGGAAGGGTCGTGCCATTTCGTTTGTTGAGGCCTTAATGAAGGTGTTGGTTGCTATGCGCGATGGTGGTCATATTTTACTTGATTCAAATGTTATTCGTAATTATTTTACGCTAGATCGTTTAGAAGCGATGGTGATGGATAAGATGTTCATTCGTGATGGAGCGGAACCTGTGAGCCTTGAAGGGTTGCCACCAACTATCATGGAACCTCTTACTATGTATGTGCTCAATTTACCGGGTTATAATAAAGATAAAAAAGGCAAACAAGTCTCTCAAGTGCTAGAGCAGCATGGCTTTATTACCATGCAATTAACGCGAGTGTTTACAACACTTGCTGATACTTATGGCCATATTTTACGGACAGAGTTGGCAGAAGTGGATTTGAAAGACGTGGTGTTAAATCGTCGTATTTTGGTTGTGTTGTTGCCGGCACTAGAAAAATCGCCAGATGAATTATCAAACTTGGGTAAAGTAATTATTGCAACACTAAAGGCAATGATGGCGTCTGGACTTGGTGATAGTGTAGAGGGTGAGTATCGAGATTTGATTGAGAGCAAGCCAACGAACGCCAATACACCTTTTTTATGCATATTGGATGAGTATGGTTATTATGCGGTTGAAGGTTTTGCTGTTGTGCCAGCTCAAGCACGTTCATTAGGTTTTTCGGTGGTTTTTGCTGGACAAGATTATCCGGCATTTCAAAAGGCATCAAAAGAAGAAGCGGCATCCATTGGTGCGAATACCAACATTAAAATGTGTATGAAGCTTGAAGATCCCACTGAAACCTGGGACTTTTTTATGAAAACCGCTGGTGAGTCATACGTTGCTCATGTCGAAAGTTTTAATGCTGGTTCGAATGCGCTAGGTAGCTATAATGACTCTAGAGGGGCTCGCCTGGAAAAGAGAGCGCGTATTGATTTGTTAGATCTTAAGGAGCAGGCACCAGGAGAGGCGCATATCTTTTTTAAATCCACAGTGGTTCGAACAAAGGTTTTTTATGCGGCACCTAAGGCGGTTAAAAGCTTGCGATTAAATCATTTCTTGAAAATAGATGTTCCAGAGGATGCGGATGTTGAAAAACTTGTAAAAGGGTTTAATCAATACAAGCAAATAAAATCCGTAAAAAACCCCTGGCAAGAGGCGGCTGAGGCAGGGCCAGATATTGTGAGCTTTGTTGAGTCGTACGCTGATAATAAAAGTAGTGAGACATTGGTTGTGAAGATGCTTGCAACAATGAAAGGCAAAGTTAAAAAAACAACGTCACCATTGTTGGAGGAGCTTCTTTTTGGTGGCTCTAAAGAAAATGTCGGCAATGATATTAATATTTTTCTTGCGATTAGAAAAAACAGTCATTTAGAGAAGTATTTACTTGATGGTGGTCCTGAGTTTACTAAGGCCATATTGAATCGTTCTTTTACAAGAGATGGTATTGAATATATTCAAAGACTATGTGGAAAGGCAAGCCAGCAAGCAACGAATGTTGCAATGGAGCTTCTTTCAGATATGCAGTCTCGCTCATCTTATCCTGCGGTTAAGCAGGAGGATATGCCAAAAGGTTCAGATATTGCTGCAGTTATTGAAAAGCTCATTAAGGAAATTGCTGTTAAAAAAGCTGAGGAAAGTGAAAAAGATTAAATTTTGTGGGTTGTTGAATTTTAATATAAGGGGTGGAAAATGATGGGAAGAAAAGTTAATGAAATAAAGTTGCTTTGTTTTTCTTTGTTTGTTGGATTATCTTTAGTTTTGTCGGGCTGCTCTGTTAGTGAGCCCGTTGCTCAAAAGCCAACAATTAAGCAGCAGAGAGAGAGTTATTTGCATGAGTTAGCTTCTGCTGGTGTTTCTGTTCAAAAGGTAGGGCAAAAGGTTTCGTTAGTAATGTCTACGGATACTTTGTTTAATGTTGATTCAGCTAATTTCAAATCGAACACATCAAGAATCATGGGTTTGCTTGCGAGATATATGAATTCTTATCGATTGGTTGCAGTTAAGGTTTCTGTTTATGGAGACAATAGAAAGTTAGCAGAACAGCGGAAATTACTAACTACTGCTCAGGCTGAGAAAATAGGCGAGGCTCTTGTAGAGGAGAATCTTGATTTTCGATTAGTTTACACGGTTGGTTATGGTGATAAAAAAGCGATTACAGAAAATAAAACATTTCGACAACAAGCCGAAAATAGACGTGCGGTTGTTTCGTTTCAGTTTTATCCGGAACAAAGTGCAAACTAAACAAATGGGAGAGGGGGCGTATTGAGATGGAAAACAGAGATTATACATCTTATAAAAAGAAATATCGTAAATTTTTGGGATTCACGGTTTTTCTTGTTTGGGTGGCTTTGGCACAAGTTGTGGTGCTTAGCTATTTAAGTGTTCGTTCACCAGATATAGATTATTATGTAACCTCTGCTAATGGTAATGATGTTCCTGTTCAGCCTTTGGATAGACCTATTGTGTCAAATCAGTATCTTGAGCAGTGGTCGGCATTGGCAGTTCGATCTGTTTATAATGTTGATTTTTTACACTGGAAAGATCAGTTGAATAAGGCTTCAATTTATTTTTCTCCTGAAGAGTTTCAGAAATTCCAAGAGGCAATGTCAAGTAGTGGTGTTACTGACAGATTGGAAAATGATAAGTTAATTGCTTCGGCTGTTGTAACATCTAGCCCGGTTATACTTGCGAAAGGGGTCTTGGAGGGTAGGTTCTTTTGGAAGATTCAGGTTCCTGTTTTAGTGACTTATGCTGGGTCAAGTGCTAGCAGCAAGAAACAGATTACCGTTTCCCTTGTTGTTAGTCGTGTTCCTACTCTGGATTCTTCTAAGGGTATTCAGATTATATTTTTACAGGCATCGTAAGGTTTATTTGAAAGGTGAATAATATGAAAAAAAATGCATTAGAAACCATTGTACTAAGAAACGAGTTTTATCGAGACAATTATAAGTCTTCGATTGTTGTTTTGCTGGTTATCTTATTTGTGAATGTTGTTTTATTCGGTGCAATTTTTTATAAAGTAACGCATCCGGCTCCGCCTAAATATTTTGCGGCAACAAATGATGGACGTATGATTGCTATGCATCCATTAAATGACCCGGTTCATAGTGATGACTTTGTTTTACAGTGGGCAAGCCTTGCTGCTCGAGAGGCGTTTCAGCTAGACTTTATACATTGGAAAAATCAAATGACAAGAGAATCAGCCTATTTTACAGGCAGTGGTTGGAGCGATTTTTCTGATTCTTTAAAGAGTTCAAATAACTTAAAAACATTAATTGCCTTTCAAATGGTTGCAACAGCAGAAATTACAGGTGCGCCAGAAATTGTTCGAAAGGGCTTGGTTGGTGATTCTTATGCTTGGAACATAAAAGTCCCAATGTTGGTGAAATATGTGGGGGCTACTAAAAGCATTTCACAAACACTGGAAGTTACCTTAATTATTGTTAGGCAGTCTATTGCTGATTTTCCGGCAGGAATAGCCATTAATAATTATATTGCTGATGTACAGGATGGCGGTTAGTTTTAAGTGGTCGTAGTGGCGCAGGTGTAACATATTGGTTTCGCTGTGTTTTTTTTGAAAAAAACATAACAAACAAGGAGTTATCTGGCTTTTTTAGAAGGGACGGCTATATTTTTTTTACTAAAACACTTTTAAAATATAGGATTATAGTGTATAATTTAACCTTAAGAGTAGATTAAATCTATAACCCTATGTTTTATATGATTATGTGTTTGCCGTCAAGAGTGCTTAGGCCTCTTTTTATATGAAATGGCAGGATAATTTTTATATTGTGGCGAAGTTTTTTTTAATGTGAGAGTCATTATTTACTAAACAGGATAAAATACAATGAGTAATTTTAAGAAAACAGTTTCATTTGTTGTTGCTATAAGTGCCTTGGTAGTTGGGAGTAGTGTGTTTGCTGATACAGCAGCAAGCCCTGACATGACTCCTGCACAAGTGCAGGAAAATAAGGCAGAATTTTCAAAACTTCTAGATCAAGCCAAAAATCAGCAAGGTCAAGGAAGCGAGGATTCTTCACAAAGTAAGCCATTACCTCAATTAACAGAGCCTAAAACAGTAAAAAAATCTAATAGCTCAGCGCTTAGTTCAGCTGGCAGTATTACCAAGGGCTCACAATATAATGAACAAGCTTTTGCATCAGTTGCTCAAAATGTTATGCCTCTGACGCCACAGCAAGTGACGACACTTCATTCATTATTAGACAAAGAACGTAGAGCAGCGGCAGCAGCCCCAGGTACTCCGCCAAAGCCAACTTCAAGCTCTGTTATTGTTAATCTTTCACCCGGCGCAACTCCGCAGCCTATTCGTTTAGAATCAGGTTTTATTAGTTCACTGGTTTTTTTAGATGCTTCTGGCGCTCCTTGGCCAATTGCTTCTTATGATTTAGGAGATCCTAAAGACTATAATATTCAAGAAACTGGCGATAAAAAAACAGGTAGCTCGGTATTAATGGTTCAGGCACTTACTCAATATAAACCAACTAACTTAGTAATAAATTTAAAAGGGATGACCGCTCCAGTGACATTAACACTTTTGCCTGGGCAGAATGCGGTTGATTACCGAGTGGATCTTCGAGTTCCTCAGTTGGGTCCAAACGCAGAAGCAGGTGTTAGTGGCCTACCAAGTGTTGGCGGTTCAGCGGTGTTAAATGTTTTAGATGGCATTCCTCCTGCAGGAGCCAAAGAGCTTACTATTACTGGCGGGGATGCAAAAGCTTGGAAAGTAGGTGCAAAAATGTATTTAAGAACGCGCTTAACTTTGCTGTCACCGGGCTGGGTTTCTAAAATGAATAGTCCAGATGGCACAAATGCTTATGAGTTAGAGAAGGCACCCGTTTTATTGGCATCGGATCATGGTAAAATGGTTCAGTTGCAAGTTGGAGGATTACAGTAATGACTAATAAAAACAATAAATTAGATTTTTTAAATAATGCAAAAGCCCGTCTGGCAGTAGTAGCTGGTTTAGTTGTTGTTGTGTTAATCGCTTTAATTGTTGTCTTTCACAGTATTTATAAGCAAAGAGGTGATATAAGTGAGGCTAACATAAGCCAGGTTCCTGATACAAAATCATTGCCTGGTGTGGGTGATGCTTCAGACCAATATGTTAAAACACAAAACGATCAAAATATTAAAGAAGCTCAAGAGGCCCGTGAAGCGGGTAAAAGTTCAGTGCCAACCTTAACAAGACCTGGTGTTGAGGGAAATCTAGGTGCTTTTAACCCTGAAAATATAGGCAAAAACAACAGTGATCAAAATGCAGACTTGCTGGCTCGCCAGCGTTGTAATTGGATGAAGCCAGATCCTAATGCTTGTAAGGCCGATGCCCTAGAGCTGGCAAGAGGCTCAGGTGTTAAAGCAATGGAACTTCGTTGTAAGGGTTGTTCTTGTTTGGCAATTAAATCGGCAGGTTATACGGCAGCAGATTTAAAAAATGCAGGATATACCGCAGAAGAATTACATGATTGTGGTTATAGTTTGAAAGATTTAGTAGTGGCGGGTTTCTCTGCGAATGATTTAAAAGCTGCAGGTTTTTCTGCTAAGCAACTTAAGGCAGCAGGGTTTACTGCGGGTCAGTTAAGAGATTCTGGATTTGCTGCGGCAGATTTATTGCAAGCAGGCTTTAGTCCTTCTGATTTACGTAAGGCTGGTTTTGCGGATAAAGTTAAACCCACAGAAGTTATCGCTAAAGATGGTGTATGTAGTGTGGAAGCATTAAAACGTGCACGCTCAATGGGTGTATCTGCCGTTGCTATTAAAAATAAAGGTTGTAGTGCTGCAGAGCTTAAAGTTGCTGGCTACACTGCAGCAGAACTGAAAGCAGCCGGTTTTAGTGCAAAAGATTTAAAAAATGCAGGCTTCAGCCCCAAAGATTTAAAAGACGCAGGTTTTAGTGCTCAAGACCTTAAAGCTGCCGGTTTTAGTGCTGGTGATTTAAAGAACGCTGGTTTTAGCGCAAAAGATTTAAAAGGTGCAGGTTTCAGTGCAGCAGGTTTAAAAGCTGCAGGTTTTAGTGCAGCAGCATTAAATGCAGCAGGATTTAATGCGAAGGCATTAAAAGACGCGGGTTTCTTGGCAGGACAGTTAAGAGCAGCAGGTTTTAGTGCGTCTGATTTAACAAAAGCAAGTTTTTCGCCAAAGGAACTTCGCACTGCAGGTTTTAGTGCAAAAGATTTAAAAGATGCAGGCATATCAGTAAGTGCTTTGAAAAAAGCCGGATTTACTGATGGTGCTTTGTTGAGAGCGGGTTTTTCTCCTGCTGATATTGGAGTTGGTTCAGCTTCAGGTCAATGTAGTGTTATCGCAATTAAGCAAGCTAGAATGACGGGAGCCTCTTTACAAGCGATGGAAAATAAAGGCTGTAGTTTAATGCAGCTTAAGAAGGCTGGATTGTCTGCAGCTGACTTGAAAAAAATGGGCTTTAATGCGCAGCAATTAAAAAGTGCAGGTTTTAGTCCAGCAGAATTGCGTAAATTAGGCTTTTCGAGCAATAGCAGTGCTGTAGATGCCGATGGTGGGCAGTCTTCAGCTATGCCTGAAACAGATGAAGAAAGACGCTTGCGTCAGCTTCAGGCCGAGCGTTTGGCAAAAATGACGCCAGAGCAAAGAGAAATGTTTTTACAAAACCTACAAGGGCAAATGTCTTCTCAGGCACAACAATTAATTGGTGGCTGGACGGGTGCGCCAGCAACACAGGCTTTTAAAGAGTCTCCAAAGACCCAGGCTGAGCTTTCTGCGGGTCAGGCTGGTGCTGATGGTGCAGCTGCAGCTGCAGGGCCTATTGTTAAGGCAGGAACAGTGATGTTTGCTGTGTTAGAGACGGGTGTTAACAGTGATGAGAATAGCCCAATTATGGCTAAAATTGTTGCGGGTAAGCTGAAAGGCTCAACTTTACTTGGCTCTTTTCAGCGTGTAGATAAGAAATTATTGTTAACTTTCAATCTGTTAAATATGCCTTCACAAGCAGCATCTGTACAGGTTAATTTGGTCGCTATTGATCAGCATACCGCTCATACAGCAGTTTCTGGTCAGGTTAATAACCATTACTTGCTTCGTTATGGCACTATGTTTGGAGCATCTTTTTTGAGTGGTTTTTCTAAGGCTTTGATGGCCTCAAGAGTTACTGCAGGAGCAGCTAGTCCATTGGAAAAGTTGTTCTCATCGCCGCAGCCATTTTCAACTAAGCAGGCAGCGTTAATTGGAGCGGGTAATATCGGTACGACTGTTTCACAAAACATGGGTGATATTGTGAATATGCCTCCAACGATAAAAATTGCCTCTGGCACGGGTATTGGCTTATTGTTTATGGCTGACCTTACCCTACCAACGGATAAAGATGAAGCACCAGTAAATACAGCACCATCAGGTAAGGCAGAAAGCAAGTAATTGTTGAGTTTTGTTAGCGCTAAGAGCATTTAACTTAGCGCTAAATTATAAGAAATCCATAGATTGCAAATACAGACCAAATTGTACATTTAAGCCATTTTTCATAGACAAATAGCAAAAAAAAGCTAATTTTTAGGGTGATTTAAGATTTCCTTAAGGTTGGTCTGGTATAATAGATTTAATAGATTGTTTTACTAGATGTTTGCAGAGCATGTTTGCTCTGAATCAAGCCGGTTTATAGTTAAGTGGCTTAGTTATTTTATAAAAAATTGTGGAAAAACCAAATAAATAAAAAAAAGAAAAGGGGTGATTTATTATGCAAAAGAATGAAAACGACACTTACAATTATGAGCATCCAGAGCACGATGAGTTTATTGATGCAACACTAGAGGACTCTCATACTGCTGCTGCTGCTGGTGATGGTTCTGCTGCAGTAGATCAGCAAGCTTTTGTTGAGCAAGATTCAAACATTATGCATAAAGTATCTTCTTTTTTTGGTTCACTGCAAACCAACAAAAAAAATAGAATTATTGTTGTTGCAGCTGCAGTTGTTGTGGTTGTTGTTTTGGCTTTGATTTTTGGTTCTAGCTCTCATAAAAACAATAATGCGTCTATAGTTGAGCCATTATCAACGCAGGCAGCTTCCAATAGTTCAGATCAGATGTTAGAGCAAAAAGTTCATATTGCTAGTGTTGAGGCGGATAACAGGTTGGATTCTGCGGCACACTCTATTCAAGAAAATAAGCAGTCAGTTACTAGGCTTGATGGTCAGCTTGATGCGTTAAAGTCAGCAATGGGAACCTTGTCGCAAAATCAGCAAAACTTGCAAGTTGTTATTGAAAAGCTATCTAGTCAGTTAGTTGAAATGAAAAAAACAGCAGAAGCAAAAGTAGAGAAAGCGACGCCAGTGAAAAAGGCTAAGCCAGTTACTTATACACTCAGAGCATCAATACCTGGTAGAGCCTGGATTGTTGGATCAAATGGTGTAACTAAAACAGTTAAAATGGGTGATTCATTAGCTAATTATGGAAAAGTTGAAAAAATTGATAGTGAGCAAGGCCAAATAGTGACTTCATCTGGAAAAACAATACAGCTTAATGCAAATGATTAATTTGATGTTTATTGAAAAATATTACGAAAGGAAGTTTACATGTTTATAAAATTATTTAGAATATCGAAAAAAATTGTAATTACTTGTGTAGCCTGTTTGTCGGTAATGCTTGTTTCCAATCAAGCATTTGGTGGTGATTTTAGTTCAATGGATGCTGAGCAAATTAGTTCAATTACAGGCACTTTGCAAATTGTGAATATAGGAATAATTATAATAGCAATTAGTTTGATTGTTTCGTCTTTGTTTAAGTTAAAGCATCATGGTGAAATGAAGGGCCAGGGAGGTTATGTTCAAATTAAATTAACAACACCAATACTGATGTTTTTTGCCGGCGTTGCATTATTGTTTTTACCTAAGATTATTCCAATAATAGGTTCTAGTATTATTGGTTCAGGCGGTGTTGATAGTGCGTCAGATGAGGTGTTTAGGCCGCTAGTTTTGTTTTTGCGTGCCATTGGTGTGGTTTCAGTTGTTCGGGGCATTTTGCAACTATCTAAGCATACTGGTGACCAGCAGCAGGGCGGTGTTTTAGGTAAGGCCTTTGTGCATATTGGCGGCGGCTTGCTTTTAGTTCATATTGAGCAAGTGGCAGATATATTCTCAACTTCTTTTGGTATAGCTGGTATATTTTAGTGCCCTAGGTTTTTATTATTCGTTATTATCCTCAAGGAAAGCAACCCCTAGTGCTCCTGGGCCGACATGTGCTGCTAATGCAGCGCCGCAGTCCATAAGGAATATGTCGCTGACTTGATCACTTAGTTGATTTTCAATATTTTCTTTGAGTTTTTTTCCATCTTGTTCACGGTTTGTATGCGCTAAGCCAATATGATATTTTTTGCCCTTTTTTAATTTTTTGGCCAGGCGGCTGCACATTTTTTGTGGTAGATTTTTTTTGCCAAAGAAAACTCCATCTAAGGCCACCGCGCCATCTTTACCAAAGGCCATAATAGGCGTCAAATTGAAGAAGCTTAGTATGCGTTTTTTAGTTGCTGAAACTCTTCCGCCACGAACGGCGTAATCTAGGTCAGGAATAACGGCAGAAAATTGTGTGGTTTGAGTGACCTGTTCAAGAGATTTAAGGATTTCCTGTTGTGTTTTATTGGCTTTGGCCATTTTTGCAGCATGTATTACAATAAGCCCAAGGCCTGCCGAGCCGGCTAAGCCATCTATTACAGCAATGTTTTTATTGGCTGTTTTTTTTGCTGCAGATTGTGATGCACCGAGTGTGCCGCTGGTTTTTTTCGGGATATGAATAGCAATAATAGATTTATAGTGGCTGCTTAAAAACTGGTATTGTCGATGTAGGTTTGCAAAAGAGGGCTGTGATGTTTTGGCAACCTGCTTTTCTTCAATTAGTTTTTTATAAAATGTTTCGGTATTAATTGATATTTTATCAATGTAGGTTTGTTTGCCAAAGTTAACAAAAATGGGCACCGTATGAATATCTAAGGACTTGATTAGTTCATCTGGAATATCAGCACCGGAGTCAGTTAAAATAGCGACATCGCTTTGGCTGCCGTCGGTGGTTTTTATTTGCTGAGCCATATCATCAGCTTTTTCTCCAAAAATAGAGCCATATTTATGGCATAAGCTGAAGACATTGGCTGGCTCATTGGTATGGATGTGAATTTTTGTTTTTTTACTTGAGCCTGCAACAATTAAGCTATCACCAATGGTTTCTAGCTGCTGGCGTAGTGTTTTATGATTGATGTCTTCGCCTTCAATTAAGCATTCTGTGCAATATCGAAAATTAGGATCTGACTCGTGAGTCATGTGCTGCACGGGCTTTGTAATAGCATGGTAGGTGATATCGTTGTAAAGATCGCGAATTTTGCCGTGTGTTATAAAGCTATAAACGCCTTTAATTAAGTCAACTAGGCCCTGTGCGCCGGCATCGACAACCTTTGCTTTTCTTAATTCATCAAGCTGCTGTGTTGTATTTGTTAGAGACTCTTCTGCTGTAACGAGCCCTTCATGCATTAAGTTGACAAAATCTTGTTCAGCTTCATTGTGTGTTTTTTTATTAAGCTGGTTAGAGAAGGCGGTTAGTACAGATAAGATTGTGCCCTCTTTGGGGTTTGATAATGCTTGTCTTGCGAAGGAGTCACCTTTAGCGACCATAGCGCCAAATTCTTTGCTAGAGATTTTTTTGCTATTTGGAGCAGATTCGCTCATGCCTTGAAAGAACTGAGCAATAATTGCGCCAGAGTTTCCTCTAGATCCATTAAGTGCAGCATCGGCAATGCTAGTCATGAGTTCTTTTATTGTCTTATAACGCTGGTGGGTGGTTTCTTCTATAACGTTGTGCAGTGTTTGAGCCATGTTAGTGCCAGTATCACGGTCGGCAACAGGAAAAACATTGATTTGGTTTAAGTAGTCTTCCCGAGAAATTACCTGCTGTATGCCTGCAATTAGCGCCCTGTGAAGGCGTGTTGCGTTTAAGTAAATGATTTTATGCTTTTTGTTTCTCATTACAACAGCTTTTTAATTAGTGGCCAATCAATACATTATAATTACTTTTTAATTTTATGCACCTAGGTTTAATTATTAAACAGGTTTTTGCTCTTTTTTAAAGGTGCTTTTGCAGTGAGTTTCTTTGATGCAGTAGCAGGCAATAAAAATACCCGCCAGTGAGCAAAGAGGCACAAGGCTTAGTGCTATTTGGAAACTGTGTAGGCTGTAGAAAGGAATTCCATGATGGATGTCACCATTCCAGGTTAATTTAAGTAAAACCCCGACCAGTGGTTGTAGTAGTACACCTCCAGCGATGACAGCCATGTTATTGAATCCTAGGCCGGTTCCCAATACGCTATGAGGGTTATTATCAATGACTAGACCAAAGCTAATGACTTGGCTGCCTGCAGAAAAGCCAATTAACGATAGGAAAAATAGAGCAATGTGCCAGCTATTATAGGGTAGGTACAAGATTCCAAGCGCGCCAATTAATCCTACAATTGAGCAGGTAATCATAGGAATGCGACGACTTGCGATGTGGTTTGACCACCAGCCAACAAGAGGGCTAGCAATAGCGATGCCTAGCCAAACAGCGATTATCATGGTTGATGCTTGTGTGGTATCAACATTAAAGCGGTTAGATAGGTAAGGAATTCCCCAGAGGGTTGCAAAAACGGTAATTGGCGCCCAGCAAGTAAAGCCATAAGTGCCAATCCACCAAGTTTGTTTTTTATGGCAGACGTGCTCGAGTCGTTTTAGCGAATGGTTTTTTTTATGCGGTGTTGTTTTTTTGTGAGGGTGACCCTCAGGGTAGTCGCGAATAATAAGCCACATTATCAAAGCAAAAAACACGCCTATGGCTGCAATAATATAATTTGTTTGTCGCCAGCCGATAAGGCCTTTTAGAATAGTGATTGGCGCTTGTCCCATTATGGCGCCCATGCAGCCTAGAAATTGAACAAGACCGGCATAAAAAGAAAAGCGTTTAGCGGAGAACCACCTTGATGCAATAAGTAGCGCACCAATATAGGCAAAAGCTCCGGCAGCACCCATAAGTAATCGTGCGATACAGGCAATAATAAAGGAATGAGTAAATGCAAAACAGAAGGTCATTAGAGCACATAGTAGGGTGGCCAGTGACAGAAGTAATCTTGGGCTAAAGCGATCATAGATAAGGCCAGCAGGTATTTGCATGGGCGTGTAGCCATAAAAAAACAGGGCTGAGATAAAGCCAAGACCAACAGATTGGATGTGAAAAGAACGCATTAGTTCGTCGGTCATTGCTGATGGCGCAACACGGACCATAAATTCATACACGTAGAGTAGCGCTGCTAGCGAGCAAACCAGAATCGATAAAGGCAATGATTTTTTTGGGGTTAAGTCAGAGGGGGTGCTAAGGGGTGTATCTTGTTTTGAATGATGCATTTTTTAGTCACTAATCCTTTATCTGTCTTGATAGTGGTTGGCTATTGTGCCATATTCCGTCGTTAAATGCCCCTGTAAATTAGTTTGCAGTGAGAGAAGGTTTAAAAATTGATCTATTTTATAGAAGGAAGATATGAAAATATATTGCATGAGACACGCTGAAGCAGTGAGTTCAGTAGAAGATCAACAGCGCCCTTTGGCAGATAATGGCAAGCTGGAGGCGGAACAAATGTCACAATTTTTTATTGAGCATGATATTGAAATTGCTCATATAATGCATAGTGAAAAGCTTCGTTCCATTCAAACTGCACAGTGTTTTTTGGGTAAGCTAGGGGTTTCTCGAGGCGCGACAGAGTTGCCAGCGCTTGCCAGAGAGAACTCTATACCTGAGTTAGTTAGTTCTATTAATAGTTGGCAGGAAGACACATTGTTGGTTGGCCATTTGCCTTATATTGCACAGTTGGTTGGCGAGCTGGTCGCTAATCAGCAAGACTCATTGTTAGTTAATTTTTCTCCTGCAACGGTAGTGTGTTTGGAAAAAGTAGGTGTGTCACAGTGGGTAGTTGACTGGGTTGTTTCTCCTGTTTTATTAAGGCACCTTAATGCATGATTGCTATTTCACACTATCACGGTTGGTCTATTGTTAATTATCTTTTAGGCATCTTGGTGGTGGTTGCCTTTTTACCTTTTTCATGGTCATTTTTTATTGTTATGGCCTTGTTAGTAATGTTTTTTTCCCAGTTTTTTTTTAATAAAAAGTATCATAATGGCGATTTTCTTAATTTTATTGAGAGTGACGCCTCTTATTGGATGCTTTGCAGGTCCAATAAGCTTTATGAGAATCTTCAGTTAAGTGACTCGCTCTGTCTTTTTCAAAAGATTGTTTTTTTGAGATTTAAGTCGCCATTGTATAAACGAGTATCTTCAGCGGTGATTTTTTTTAAAAAAAATGAGCTTGAAAGTTTACGTAATCTACAGAAAATAGTATTTAATGAGACGAGCTAATTTTTTAAACTCTTTGTGAGTGTGGTATCTTTATTTTTTTAGCTTTATGTTCTAATGAAGCTAGGTCTTTTTTCTTCTTTTAGATGGTTTTTTTGTTATCTTTCTAGGGAAGATAAGTCGTTCTCCAATTAAGCCTATACTTATGCCAGCTAATGTATCCATGATTCGTTGGGTGGCAAATTCATTGAATGTGATGGGTAGATTGTAAAGATAGAAAGAAGCGCTAATCCAAACTGTTGCTAAAGTGATTGAAACAGTATAATTATAATTAAAAGTAGCATAGGTTAAAAATATTAAGACAAGGCAGGAGATAATTATGACCGTAGGGCTAATGGAGAATAGCGTGTGTGCCGCTATTATTCCAATGGCTGCGCCAATAATAGTCCCAAGGGCTCGTTCAATTGATTTTTTAAAAGAGGTGTGTAGATTGTCTTCGCTAATGATTAAAATGGAAGCTGCAATCCAAACAACATTTCTTTCGCTGATAAAATGATCTAGCAAGATGGCTAGGCTTAATAAAATGGTTGTTCTTATGGATTTTTTAAATAGATATTTTTTCTTGTTTGTTTTTTCAAGCGTGTTTGTTGTTTTTGGTAAAATAAGAATTAAAAGCAGGATGTAAAGTGTGGCTATTAATAAATTTGGTAGTATGGTGCTAAAAACAGGAAGTATTTGCTGACTGCTAATGCTGGGAAAAATGGAATGAAAAATCAACATGTAGAGGCTAATGAATATGCCCCAGGATTTTCCGCCTTTAATAAAACGGTGCATGCAAAGTAATGAGAAAATGATAATAGCAAAAAATAGATTGAAAAAAGGAAAGGGTAGTGTGCTGATGAATATTGTTAGCGTTAAAGAAATCAGTGCAAGAAGGCTGCCGATAATGATGTATCGGCATTGTGTTTTTTTGTTGTTTCCAAAGCGGTGGAAGGCTAAAAATATACCAAAGACACAAGCCCAAAGAATATCGGTTCGCCCCCCGTTGAAAATAAAATAGCTACTAAGCCCTGAGAGCAGGCAGCTAAGTGATGCTGTTGCTCCAAAGACGATTTCATTTTTATTAAAAATTTTATGCATAAGTTCGTATTGTTTTTAGTTTTTAGTGTAACGGCTTTTTCAAGAGCTTAACTTTTTAATAAAATCATCAGCGCAGGAAACCAGTTCATTTCTTATGCCTGGCTCTGTTGCAGAATGGCCTGAAGCAGGCACAATCTTGATGGTTGAGTTTGGTAGTGACTTGTGAAGTAACCAAGCACTTCCTGGTGGGCAAACGATGTCATAGCGGCCTTGCACTATGGCAATGGGTAGGTGCGCTATGCTTTTGAGGTGATCTAATATCGGGCGCTCGGTTAAAAAGAGTTTGTTAATAAAATAGTGGTTCTCAATTCGGGCAATAGCAATTGCAAAGTCTTCATCGGCAAAGTGTTCGACTAGTTTTGGATCATAATGCAGTTTGCTGGTGCTGCCTTCCCATATGCTCCATGCTTTTGCTGCGTGTAATTGTTCTTCTCGGTTATTGCTCATTAATCGCTTATGGTAGGCCTCTGGGAAATTATCTCGTTCAGCAGCTGGAATGGCGTTAACAAATTTATCCCAGTGATCAGGGAAAATCTCGCTGGCACCAAATTTATACAGCCAATCAAGCTCTTGGTCTCGACCAAGGAAGACTCCGCGTAAAATCATGCCAGTTGCTGATTCAGGATGAGCCTGTCCATAGGCTAAGCTTAGCGTACTGCCCCATGAGCCTCCAAACAGTAGCCATTTATCAATGTTTAAATGTTGTCGGATTTTTTCAAAATCAGCGACAAGGTCCCACGTGGTGTTTTCACGTAGCTCGGCATGAGGCGTACTCTTTCCGCAACCACGCTGGTCGACTAAAATAACGTGATAATGCTTGGGATTAAAATATTGGCGGTATTCTGGCACAATGCCCCCGCCAGGGCCGCCGTGAATGATTAGAACAGGTATGCCGTTAGGATTGCCGCATTGCTCATAATAAATAGTATGAATATCAGAAACAGGCATGAAATCATGATGAAAGGGTTCAATTTCAGGGTATAGCGCGGTCATTCTTTCTCCTCATTTAAGTCATCAGCTGGCCAGTTTAACACGTTTTTGGCCAGTGTGGCGGCTTTTTTATTAGCTTCTTCGTTCGGGCATGATGATCCATAAGATTAAATAAGCAATGATTGCGGCCCCTCCCAGCAGTAAGAACAAAACAAATATGAGTCGCATGATAGTTGGGTCCATGTCGAAATGCTCGGCCAGTCCTGCGCAAACACCGGCAATCATGCGGTCATTGCGGGGCCTGTAAAGTTTTTTTTGTGCCATGCTGTGTTCCTTTTTTGGAGTGTACTCTATTTAGTATAGCAACTATGGTTGAAAAATTAACCCTGAGATTTTTTCCTTTATCTGTGGCTGGTATTAATCTATAATTCTCTCCCGTTTAGTACATATAATTACTTTTAGCGGGGCAAGCAAATGGCGCGGTATATTTTTGTTACAGGTGGCGTGGTATCTTCATTGGGTAAGGGGATCTCAGCGGCTTCTTTGGGGTCATTGCTTGAAGCGCAAGGCCTTCGTGTGACGTTTCTTAAGTTAGATCCTTACATTAACGTTGATCCTGGCACCATGAATCCTTTACAGCATGGCGAAGTGTTTGTCACTGAAGATGGTGCAGAGACTGATTTAGATTTGGGCCATTATGAGCGATTTGTCAATGTCGGCATGCGCAAGATTAATAACTGTACAACTGGCCGTATTTATGAGGAAGTTATTCGTAAAGAACGCGGGGGCGATTATTTAGGCGCCACGGTTCAGGTTATTCCTCATATCACGGATGAAATAAAGCGCCGTATTCATGCCGCGGCGGAAGGTTTTGATGTGGTATTAGCTGAGGTTGGGGGAACCGTCGGTGATATTGAGTCTTTGCCTTTTCTAGAAGCCATTCGGCAAATGCGGATTGAACTCGATCCACAGCAAGCGATTTTCATTCATCTAACCTTGGTTCCTTATATCGCAACGTCGGGTGAGATAAAAACTAAGCCCACACAGCATTCGGTTAAAGAGCTGCGCTCCATTGGCATTCAGCCAGATATTTTAATTTGTCGTTCAACGAAGCCGTTGCCAGACAAAGAAAGAAATAAAATAGCATTATTCTGCAATGTTTCGAGAGATGATGTTATTTCAGTGCCGGATGTGGCGAGTATTTATGAAGTGCCGCTTTTATTGCGTGAGCAACGTTTGGGCGAGCGCGCTGCTTTAAAGCTAGGCATGCCGGTAGGTGATATTGATTTGTCTGACTGGGAGCAAGTTGTTTTAGCGCATAAGCAACCAGAGCAAGAAGTAACTATTGCCATGGTTGGTAAGTACATTAATTTAGCGGACGCTTATAAATCATTAAATGAAGCATTAACGCATGCAGGTATTCAGTTGAAGGCAAAAGTGCATATTTATTACGTTGATTCAGAAAAGTTAGAAGAGCAGGGCGATCAATTGCTTAAAGGTGTCGATGGCATTTTGGTGCCGGGTGGTTTTGGTAGTCGAGGTGTTGAAGGTAAGATTCTGGCGGCAAAGTATGCGCGTGAAAATAATATTCCTTATTTAGGGATTTGTTTAGGCATGCAAATTGCTGTTATCGAATTTGCGCGGCATTGCGCCAATTTGCAAGATGCGCATAGCACCGAGTTTAATGCTAATAGTAAATACCCGGTGATTTCATTAGCGGAAGAATGGGTAGATAAACATGGCATTAAGCAACAGCGTGATAAGCAAACGAAGCTGGGCGGTACCATGCGTTTGGGTGGTCAGGCTTGTGATTTGGTCAAAGGAACGCTGGCTGAAAAATTGTATGGTGAAAATCGTGTTACAGAACGTCATCGACATCGTTACGAAGTGAATCCAGCTTGGACAAATGATTTAGAGCAAGCAGGTTTAATTGTTTCTGGGCGGTCTGTCGATGGTAAGTTGGTGGAAATGGTTGAGTTAAATAATCACCCGTGGTTTTTGGCTTGTCAGTTTCATCCGGAATTTACATCGACACCTCGTAAAGGTCATCCTATTTTTACGGGATTCATTGCAGCAGCAATGCAGCATAAATCATAATAATAAGTTACAACTCGTATGTAGTGTTAGTTTGGCGGTTTTTTGTAAAAAAACTTATATATTTATTACCCTATGATTGTTTCAAGAAGTAATATATTTCTCGAGTCTATTCAATGCCTTATCGGCTTCATAATAAAACCTTAATAAAACCTTAATAAAACCTTAATAAACTCTTAATACTGCCTTAATGTTAATTTGTTATAATATTTTACTGCCTTTGGTAAATTAGAGATTATTTAATAGCCAGCTCTAATTTTTGAACAGAATGTTTTTTTAAGATAAGAGGTTTACTATGCTTACAATCAGTGTCCCTGATGCTTCCGGTGCTTCGCCAGAGCCACAATTTAAATCCGGCGAGAATGCCGCTTTAAGTAAACCTGAGATGGAAAAGTTAAGAAAAAAAATCACTTTTTCTGATTTACTAGGCTTCATGAAGAGTGAGGGGTTTGATGATCTTTCAACAGCCATAAATTATGATGAATTTAAAACAGAATTTCCTTCGCTTGTTAAAATTAAGGAAGAGAATGCTGCATTTTCTGTTTTTAAAGTTAATGATGGAGAATATCTGGTGGTTTTGACGGCTGGTTATTATCGGGTTGGACAGGGTAGATTACTACACCGCAGCAGGGATATATATAATCAAGCTAGAGGCCGTCTTGTTGAGCATATACGTAAGGGAAATGGTGGAGAAACACGTTATAGCTTTAGCTCTAGGACTGGAGCTTATGCCTCAGGCTCATTCAAGGAGGTGAAGCCAGCATTTTTAATCAATAAGAGCGGTGAATTAAAAGTAACAAAACATGTTTATTTCAATCATGTCTTAGATAGTAATGAAAAAAAATCTTTTGAAAAAGAAGTTGCGATTACAAGTAGGTATATTGAGAGCAAAGGTCACGTTGGCATTGTTCGTCATGTGGCTGGAGATTCATTTGACCATAAGAGCAAAGGAACCTTACGAACCTTACACAAAGTAATTGGAGTTCAGCCATACCTAGGTGATTCTTTGCTGGATTATATGGGAAAAAAGCGTGGTGAATTTGATGTTCACTTTTTAATGAATTTATTTAAAAAGGTTGTTAAAGAGTTAAAATCTTTAGACGGTCATGTGCATGGAGATTTAAAGCCAGCTAATATGACTTTTAAACAAGGGAGTGGCGGAGAGAGCGAGGTTGGGCTAATTGATTTTGGATTTGCCGAAGAAGTTGGAAAAGAATTTAATCGTGTTACCAACCCCTGGGATACCTGCCAATATTTTGACCCATTTCGTCTAAGTGGTTACTGCGCTGCCTCAGATGTGTTTACGCTAGCCTTTGTAATGCTTGCTTATCAAAGTTCTTCCTTCAATAAAGAAGCTGAAAAATTTTTAACTTATATCTGTTTGAAGCTTGATGCTACTATGAGCTTAAAAGATATTAGTGGATTGTTAGTAAGCTATGATGAATCTAAGCTACTAGTTAAGTCTGCATTGAATTCTATCAAATATTATAGAAGTAATGCATTTAATTCTAAATATAAAGAAGCATTTAAATTTTTTAGTATTGAAGATTTTATTTTCAAAAAGCATTACCTGTTTAATTATCTAACTAAAGATCTTTCTGAGGGTGATAAGACTGATGAAGTAAAGGAAATAAAAGCTAAGGAAATAAAAGCTCTTGAAGGTGATAATCTTAAAATAGTAGCTTCATTATATGGAGAGGGTAATTTTAATTCATCTGTTTTAGGTCTTATTTCAAGACTTAAGGATGATAATCTTAAAATAGCATCTTCATTATGTGAAAAGGGTAATTTTAATTCATCTGTTTTAGGTCTTATTTCAAGACTTAAGGGTGATAATCTTAAAATAGCATCTTCATTATGTGAAAAGGGTAATTTTAATTCATCTGTTTTAGGTGATATTTCAAGACTTGAGGGTGATAATCTTAAAATAGCAGCTTCATTATATGAAAAGGATGGTTTTAATTCATCTGTTTTAGGTGATATTGCAAGGCTTAGGGGTGATAATCTTAAAGTAGCAGCTTCATTATATAAAGAGGTTGATTTTAATTTATCTGTTTTAGGTGATATTTCAAGACTTAAAGATGATAATCTTAAAATAGCAGTTTCATTATATAAAAAGGATGATTTAAATTCATCTGTTTTAGATAATATTTCAAGACTTAAAGATGTTAATCTTAAAATAGCAGTTTCATTATATGAAAGAGGATAATTTAAATTCATCTGTTTTAGGTAATATTTCAAGACTTGAGGGTGATAATCTTGAAATAGCAGTTTCATTATATGAAAAGGATGGTTTTAATTCATCTGTTTTAGGTGATATTGCAAGGCTTAGGGGTGATAATCTTAAAGTAGCAGCTTCATTATATAAAGAGGTTGATTTTAATTTATCTGTTTTAGGTGATATTGCAAGACTTAGGGGTGATAAGCTTGAAATAGCAGCTTTATTATGTAAAGAGGATGGTTTTAATTTATCTGTTTTAGGTGATATTTCAAGACTTGAGGGTGATAATCTTAAAATAGCAGCTTCATTATGTGAAGAGGATGGTTTTAATTCATCTGTTTTAGGTGATATTTCAAGACTTGAGGGTGATAATCTTAAAATAGCAGCTTCATTATGTGAAGAGGATGATTTTAATTCATCTGTTTTAGGTCTTATTTCAAGACTTGAGGGTAATAATCTTAAAATAGCAGCTTCATTATATGGAAAGGATGATTTTAATTCATCTGTTTTAGGTCTTATTTCAAGACTTGAGGGTGATAATCTTAAAATAGCAGCTTCATTATGTGAAAAGGTTGGTTTTAATTCATCTGTTTTAGGTGATATTTCAAGACTTGAGGGTAATAATCTTAAAATAGCAGCTTCATTATATGGAAAGGATGATTTTAATTCATCTGTTTTAGGTCTTATTTCAAGACTTAAGGGTGGTAATCTTAAAATAGCAGCTTCATTATGTAAAGAGGATGGTTTTAATTCATCTGTTTTAGGTGATATTTCAAGACTTGAGGGTGATAATCTTAAAATAGCAGCTTCATTATGTGAAGAGGATGGTTTTAATTCATCTGTTTTAGGTGATATTTCAAGACTTGAGGGTGATAATCTTAAAATAGCAGCTTCATTATGTGAAGAGGATGGTTTTAATTCATCTGTTTTAGGTGATATTTCAAGACTTGAGGGTGATAATCTTAAAATAGCAGCTTCATTATATGGAAAGGATGATTTTAATTCATCTGTTTTAGGTCTTATTTCAAGACTTAAGGGTGGTAATCTTAAAATAGCAGCTTCATTATGTAAAGAGGATGGTTTTAATTCATCTGTTTTAGGTGATATTTCAAGACTTGAGGGTGATAATCTTAAATAGCAGCTTCATTATGTGAAGAGGATGGTTTTAATTCATCTGTTTTAGGTGATATTTCAAGACTTGAGGGTGATAATCTTAAAATAGTAGCTTCATTATATGGAGAGGGTAATTTTAATTCATCTGTTTTAGGTCTTATTTCAAGACTTAAGGATGATAATCTTAAAATAGCATCTTCATTATGTGAAAAGGGTAATTTTAATTCATCTGTTTTAGGTCTTATTTCAAGACTTAAGGGTGATAATCTTAAAATAGCATCTTCATTATGTGAAAAGGGTAATTTTAATTCATCTGTTTTAGTTCTTATTTCAAGACTTGAGGGGTGATAATCTTAAAATAGCAGCTTCATTATGTGAAGAGGATGGTTTTAATCGAGAAGTTTTTAATAAGATTGCAAATCTCGAAGATGATGGTTCAAAGACATATTTGGCATCATTATGCGAATTAATTCGCGCACTTGACGAATATTGTAAACTTACAGACCGTCATCCTGCCAAGTATTCTGCAGCTGCCGGATTTCAAAATAAATTGAAAGCAATGATGGTTAGGTTTATATCTAAGCAGGATTTATCGACTACAAGACTCAATAAAATGTTAACGGATTTAGTTAGAACGTTAGACCCTAAAACTAAGAGTGCTTTGTTCACTAACAGTATTTGTGAGTTCTCATTAAGCTTTTGGAAAATTAATGTATCAATGAGGTCTTGGGAATGCTCTACGTTGGGTGGTTTGTTGAGTCAATTCAAGGTTTTTTCGGATGAGAATAAGAGGTTGGAGCACGCTGTGAGTGATTATGATTGCCATAATAGGATGTTAAATGACCCTAATGATTATTTTTCGACAGAAGAAAGCTTTGGTAGGTAGCCATAGAGTAATTATTCAAAAGTTGATCCATAAAAAAACCAGCTTTGTGCTGGTTTTTTTATGTCGATTGGCGCTAATGATGCTTAGAGTGTTTTCACTTTACATCACGCAGATTTTCGCCAACATAAAGTTGTCTTGGCCTTGCTAGTACTTGGTTTGGATCATCCATCATTTCAACCCAGTGAGAAATCCAACCAATGCTGCGTGATAATGCAAAAATCACACTGAACATGTTCGCTGGTATGCCTAAAGCACTTAAGGTGATTCCGGAGTAGAAATCAATGTTTGGATAAAGTTTTCGGCTGACAAAGTAATCATCTTCGAGCGCAATTTTTTCTAATTTCATCGCGAGTTTAAATAAAGGATCATTTTCTTTGCCGGTTGCTTCAAGGACATCGTGACACACTTTGCGCATTAATTTGGCGCGAGGATCGTAATTCTTGTAAACGCGGTGACCAAAACCCATTAAGCGGAATGGGTCGTCGCGATCTTTTGCTTTTTCTAGATAATGTTCAATTTGATCTTCAGTGCCAATGGTGTGTAGCATTTTTAAAGCAGCTTCATTGGCGCCGCCATGCGCAGGGCCCCAAAGTGCAGCAACGCCTGCGGCAATGGCTGCATAGGGGTTGGTGCCAGTAGAGCCTGCCATGCGAACCGTAGAGGTTGATGCATTTTGCTCGTGATCGGCATGAAGTGAAAAGATGCAATCCATGGCACGAATAAACACAGGGTTGATTGCCGGTGAATCGCTGCCATCATTGAGCATCATGTGCAAGAAATTTTCCGCATAGCTGCGTTCGGAGCTAGGGGAGACAAAAGGCTTGCCTTGCGTGTGTCGATAGCTCATGGCTGAAAGAGTTGATACCTTGCCAACTAGATCCATGGCGCAAGCAATGCGTTCTTCATGGTTTGCTGGAATGGCTGGGTGATAAGTTGCTAGTGCTCCTAAAGCGCTAATTAACATGCCCATTGGGTGGCCGCTTTGTGAAAAAGCATTAAACAAGTTAGCTATTTTTTCATTAATTGATTGGCTTTGTTTGATTTTAGCAACGAACTCAACACGCTCTTCAGCCGAGGGCAGTTCGCCGTGCATTAATAGGTAGCATACTTCCATGTAGTCACATTTTTCAGCCAGTTGATCAATAGGGTAACCACGATACAAAAGCACACCCTGCAGGCCATCGATATAGGTGATAGCTGATTTGCATGAGGCAGTTGATTTAAAGCCAGGATCGATAGAGTACAGGCCTTCAGAACCAAGCTTGCTGACGTCGACAGTTTTTTGACCAAGTGTTGGTGTTTCGATGAGCATCTCGCTGGTGTTTTCGTTATTGTTCCAGCTAAGTAATGCGGTGTTGTCAGCCATGATGTAAAGATCCTTTTCTGCTTATTGTTTAAATTATGGGAAATATTAGCTTGCCACTATAGGCAATTGGCCTATGTTTTGTCAAAGCCTGTTTTTAATTGTGGCTTTCAGTGGCTGGTCGTTGTTTTTGTGAAATCATGGGTCTATAATCAACCCCGCTTAAAACGTAAAATTTGTTATCAGGGAATACATTTTTATGAGTAAATCATCTAGGCCTATGTTTCTTAACTTACTGCAGATCCGTTTTCCGGTGATGGCAATTACCTCAATCTTGCACCGTATTTCTGGTGTCTGGTTGTTTTTAGTCTCTCCGCTGGCTGTTTACTTTTTATATGAGTCGTCTGTACACGGGGCTAGCTTCGACCACTTGAAAGCTATAATGGCATCGCTCTGGTATTTAAAGCTCGTGGTTTGGATATCTTTAGTGGCACTGTATTATCATATTTTTGCGGGTGTGCGACACCTGATTATGGACTTAGGTTTCGGCGAAAGTCTTCGTGCAGGTCGCTTTAGTGCGCGACTAATCATTGTTCTAGCCATTGTGATGGCAGTAGTTCTGGGGGTCTATATATGGTAGGGAGCATTACTAACTTAACTCGTAATGGTTTAAGTGATTGGTTATGGCAGCGTGTTAGTGCGATTTTAATTCTAGCCTACGTGTTTTTTTTGACATTTTATTTTATTGCGCACCCCAATTTACAGTACTACCAATGGTGTCGTCTTTTTGATTCTCAATTTTTCAAAGTTGCAACTCTGGTGGTGGGAATAGCCTTTTTTGCTCATGCTTGGATTGGGCTTTGGACCGTATTTACTGATTATGTTAAGCCGGTGTGGCTTCGTTTGATTTTACAGGTGCTGTTAGTTGTTTCATTGTCAGCGTATGTGATTTGGTTAATTTTAGTGTTGTGGAGAGTAATTTAAATGACAAAAATAAGCGAACAAGTATTTGATGTGGTTGTGGTTGGAGCAGGGGGTGCGGGCATGCGTGCGGCACTGCAGTTGGCCTCATCCAGTTATAAAGTAGCAGTGATTTCCAAAGTATTTCCTACTCGCTCTCATACGGTTTCAGCACAGGGCGGCATGGCGGCGGCACTGGGTAATTGTGAAGAAGATCGTTGGCAGTGGCACACGTATGACACAGTCATGGGTTCTGATTACCTGGGCGATCAAGATGCGATTGAGTATATGTGCAAGCAAGCACCACAAACGGTTTATGAACTTGAGCATATGGGTTTACCGTTTTCTCGCTTAGAAAGTGGTCGAATTTATCAGCGATATTTTGGTGGCCATACCAAAAATAATGGTGAGGCATCAGTGCATCGTGCTTGTGCAGCTGCAGATAGAACGGGGCACGCGTTACTGCACACGCTTTATCAAAAAAATATTGAAGCTGAAACCAACTTTTTTTCTGAGTGGTATGCCATTGATTTGGTTCGAGATGATAAAACGGGCATTGCTGGTGTTATTGCTATGTCAATTGAAACTGGCGAGACCGTATTTTTTAAATCAAAAGCCGTTGTATTAGCCACCGGTGGTGCGGGGCGTATTTTTCAATCAACAACCAATGCTTATATTAATACCGGTGATGGTCTGGGTATGGTGTTGCGTGCAGGGCTGCCAGTGCAGGATATGGAGTTTTGGCAGTTTCACCCTACAGGTATTTATGGCGCGGGCTGTTTAGTAACAGAAGGTTGTCGTGGTGAGGGTGGTTATTTAATTAATTCTGAGGGCGAGCGCTACATGGAGCGTCATTCACCTGTGCTTAAAGATTTGGCTTGTCGCGATATTGTCTCTCGTGCTTCTATGCAGGAGATTTTGGCGGGTCGAGGTGTTGGGCCTAAAAAAGACCACGTGCTGTTGAAGCTCGACCATCTAGGTGCAGATGTTTTGAAAAAACAACTTCCTGGTATTACTGAGTTGTCTAAAGCCTTTGCCGATGTTGATCCAGCAAAAGAGCCAATTCCAGTATTACCAACGTGTCACTATATGATGGGTGGTATTCCAACCAACATTCATGGTCAGGTAGTTACACTGGATGAAAAAGGTGATGATCAAGTCGTTCCTGGCTTATTTGCGGCTGGTGAGTGTGCTTGTGTCTCGGTTCATGGTGCTAATCGTTTAGGTGCAAATTCATTGCTTGATATTGTAGTGTTTGGTCGTGCAGTTGGCTTGTATTTAGAAGAAGTGATGAAGCAGGGTGTTGAGCAAGGTCATGCACCGCAAGATCAAATAGACCACAGCTTGGCTCGTCTTGAGCGTTGGGAAAATAACAAAGCGGGCGAATCTTTTGTTGATTTGCGTCATGAAATGAAACAAATCATGCAAGAAGGTTTTGGTGTTTACCGTGATGCTGAGCCAATGGAAAAAGGCAAAGAAAAGCTAGCCAGTGTTGCAGAGCGTTTGCAGCACGCGTCTTTAACAGATCATAGTAAAGTATTTAACACATCAAGAATTGAGGCATTAGAGCTTGATAATTTAATGGCGGTAGCGCAAGCCACGGCAACATTAGCAACGGACCGCAAAGAAAGCCGAGGCGCGCACTCTCGTTATGACTGCCCTGAGCGTGATGATAAAAATTGGTTAAAACATTCCATTTATTTTGCTGATGGCAGTACTAGCTCTAGACCAGTGAACTTTTCACCAAAAGAGTTGCCGACATTTGAACTAGAAGATAGAGAACAATAAGGGGTTAAGTGATGAGCGTAAAAATATTTTCTATTTATCGATTTAATCCAGAGACAGACGATAAACCTTATATGAAAGACTATGAGTTGGATACCGCCAAAATCCAAGGAAAAATGCTTCTAAATGCCTTAGAGGCAATTAGAGAAACATTAGATCCTACTTTGGCCTTACGCCGTTCTTGTGGTGAAGGGGTTTGTGGTTCTGATGGTATGAATATTAATGGTAAAAATGGGTTAGCTTGTGTCACAAAGCTTGTTGATTTACCAAAGAAAGTGCTTTTAAGGCCATTGCCTGGTTTTCCAGTAATTCGTGACTTGATTGTTGATATGGATAATTTCTATAAGCAATATTATAAAGTGAAGCCGTATTTACAGAATACAGATCCAACACCCGCTAAAGAGCGTCTGCAGTCACCGGAGCAGCGAGCAAAATTAGATGGTCTGTATGAATGTATTTTGTGTGCATGTTGCACGAGTTCTTGTCCTTCTTATTGGTGGAACCCGGAAAAGTTCATAGGCCCTGCAGGTCTTTTAGCTGCTGAGCGTTTTATTGCTGATAGTCGAGACACGCAAACATCAGAGCGTTTGGAAGATTTAAAAGATCCTTACAGTGCTTTTCGTTGTCGTTCTATTATGAATTGTGCCAGCGTTTGTCCTAAGGAATTAAACCCAACAAAGGCAATTTCTGAAATTCGATCAGGGCTACTAAAAGAAGAGGCATAATGAGTACAGAATCTGTTATTGAGAGAATGCAAAAAAACTCTTATTTAAGCGGTGCGAATGCGGCATATGTTGAAGAATTGTACGAGGCTTTTTTGGTTGATCCTAATGCTGTTGATCAAAAATGGCGTGATTATTTCTTATCATTACAGCGCGATTATCCGGGCCCACAAGATCAGTCACACAGTAAAGTTAAAGCGGAATTTCTGCAGCTAGCAAAACAAAGTGCTAAGGCCATTCAAGTTGGTTCTGCTGGAGCTGATGTTGTTCAGGCAAAAGTTGATAATTTAATAGGAGGCTTTCGTCGCTGGGGCCATTTGTCTGCAGCTATTGATCCATTGCAGCATGAAAAAACTGCGTTAATTAATGAATTGCAATTGTCTTTTTATGGTTTAGATGACCAGAGCTTAACAGAGACTTGTTTGACACATGGCGTGATGGATAAAACGCAAGCGAGTGTTGCTGAAATTTATAAAGCTTTGCAACAAGTTTATTGTGGCACTGTTGGCGCTGAGTTTTCTTATATTATTGATGAAGACGAGCGACAATGGTTCCAACATAATCTTGAAAAAACAATAAACACACCACTGCAAAAAGATGAGCGTCGTGATGCATTAAAATGGTTAACATACTCTGAAGGGTTGGAAAAATATTTAGATGTAAAATACGTTGGTCAAAAACGTTTTTCGATAGAAGGCCTAGAGAGTTTAATTCCTTTGATGCACGCCATGACGGACAAAGCTTCGCAATCAGGTATTAAGGAAATTGCTGTTGGCATGGCTCATCGTGGTCGATTAAATGTTTTATTTAATTATATGGGGAAATCCTCTGCGGAATTGTTTAAAGAGTTTGAAGGTACTAAAGATTATGGTTTGGTCACCGGTGATGTGAAGTATCACATGGGTTTTTCTGCGGATGTAAAAACATCGACAGGAGATGTTCATTTGTCACTTGCATTTAACCCATCGCATTTAGAATTTATTTCTCCCGTTGTGATGGGGTCAGTTAGGGCTCGTCAATATCACCAAGGAAATAAGAGCCAAGATTATGCTTTATGTGTTGCAATTCATGGTGATTCTTCTTTTGCAGGTCAAGGCATTGTGATGGAAACCATGAATATGTCAGGCTTGCCGGCTTATAATGTTGGTGGAACCTTGCATATTGTCACCAACAATCAAATTGGTTTTACAACGTCTCATGAGCATGCAAGAACGAGCACGTATTCATCGGATGTGGCTAAAATTATCAATGCTCCAGTTTTACATGTTAATGCTGATGATCCTGATGCAGTGGTTAAGGTGGCTAAATTAGCAATAGAATATCGAATGACGTTTCATAAAGATGTTGTGATTGATTTAATTGGTTATCGTCGGCATGGTCACCAGGAAGTTGATGAGCCAACGTCGACACAACCGTTGATGTATCAAAAAATTGCTCAACAAAAAACAGCAAGAACATTATATGCAGCCCAGCTTGTGTCAGAAGGCGTTTGTCAAGCGGATGAGCCGCAAGCGTGGCTAGATCATTGTCGTGACTTGTTAGACGCAGGCGGTTCTACGGTAGAATTATTACCCGATGGTTTGTCGGCAGAATACGAAAAACATTGGCAAAGTTTTATTGGCCAAACCTGGGAATCACCTGCTAATACCTCAGTTAGTATGAATGAGCTTGAGATATTAAGTCAGTCATTAACAACTTACCCAGACAAGTTCACACTGCAGCGACAAATTAATACGTTAATGAAAGCGCGAAAAGAAATGGCTAAAGGCGATCGTCCTCTTGACTGGGGTTTTGCTGAAACATTAGCCTATGCGAGCTTATTGCATGAAGGCCATTCATTACGAATGAGTGGGCAAGATGCAAGGCGAGGCACATTTTCACACCGACAGAGTTTGTTGTGTGATATGGAGTCAGGTGAATCTTACATGCCTTTAGCACATTTGCCTGAGCCTTGTGGCGATATTCAATTATACGATTCACTGTTATCAGAGTCGGCTGTGTTGGGTTATGAGTATGGTTATGCTATGACGGCGCCAGCAGATTTGGTGATTTGGGAAGCGCAGTTTGGTGATTTTGCCAATGGCGCTCAGGTTATCATCGATCAATTCATTAGTTCAGCATGGCAAAAATGGAATCGATTGTGTGGTGTGGTTTTGTTTTTACCGCATGGTCAAGAAGGGATGGGGCCAGAGCATTCATCTGCTAGGTTAGAGCGTTATTTGCAATTGTGCGCACAAAAAAATATTCAGGTTTGTATGCCAACCACGCCGGCACAAATTTTTCATTTATTACGTCGGCAGGTGTTAAGGCCTTTTAAAAAGCCTTTAATTATAATGACACCCAAAAAATTATTACGTCATAAAAAAGCCGTTTCATCATTAGGTGAATTGGCTGATGGCCAATTTGAATTGGTGATTCCAGATCATACAGATGTTAGTCCTGATAAAATAACCCGCGTTGTTTTGTGTAGCGGTAAGGTGTATTACGATTTGTTGGAAAAACGTGATGCCAAAGATTTATCTCATGTTGCTATTATTCGAATAGAACAATTGTATCCATTCCCTTATAATGCATTAGCTGATTTATTAGCGCAGTATCCTCATTGTAATGACGTTGTGCTTTGTCAAGAAGAGCCAAAAAATCAAGGCTTATGGTTTTGTACGCGTGATCGAATTCAGCAATGTTTATTGGCCGGTCAGCAGTTATATTTTGCAGGAAGACCTGCCTTAGCTGCACCTGCTGTTGGTTATCCTAGTTTGCATGCAACACAACAAGAAAGCTTGGTTGATGATGCATTAGGGTTATCTACGTCGAATGCTATAGATTAATAAAAAAGGATAAGTGTTATGAGTGTTGAAATTAAAGTCCCTATGTTACCTGAATCTGTTGCTGATGCTGTTGTTGCCAAGTGGTATAAACAGGAAGGCGACACGGTTAGTCGTGACGAAAATCTAGTGGACTTAGAAACCGATAAGGTTATGCTAGAAGTGCCATCACCACAAGCTGGTGTTATTAGTAAAATTGCTGCCGCAGAAGGTGCAACAGTGGTTGGTGGTGATTTATTGGTGGTTATTTCAGAGTCTACAGCTGCCGATACGACAGAAAGCAAAGTAGAAGTAGAAGCGCCAACACCTGCTGAAGCAGAACCCAGTATTACTGATGATATTCCAATGAGTCCGGCAGTTAGGCGATTATTGGCAGAACATGATATTAGTACAAATGAATTGAAGGGCTCAGGTCATGGTGGTCGTGTGACTAAGCAGGATGTTTTAAACTATATTAAAGATCGTCCGGCAGAATCTTCAGGCGCATTGAATGAGACTGTTCCCGCATCTCCAGCACCAGTAAGCGCTGCTGTGAGTGTGGCGCCAGTTGCATCAAGTGAGCAAGCAATAGTTAGTAGTGGTGCGCGAACAGAAAAGCGCGTGGCAATGTCTCGGTTACGGAGTCGCATTGCTGAGCGCCTAATTGAGTCACAACAAACGGCAGCTATTTTATCAACATTTAATGAAGTTAATATGCAGCCAGTGATGGATTTGCGTGCTAAATACAAAGCAGACTTTGAAAAAAAACACGGTGTGCGTTTGGGTTTTATGTCATTTTTTGTGAAAGCAGTGGTAGAGGCTTTAAAAGCTTTTCCAGAAGTCAATGCATTCATCGATGGTAGCGATATTATTTATCATGATTATTGTGATGTCGGTATTGCCATTGGCGGCGGAAAAATGGGCTTAGTTGTGCCTATTCTACGCAATGCCGAGACAATGGGCATGGCTGATATTGAGGGTAATATTCGAGGTTATGCTGAAAAAGCAAAAACAGGAAAAATAACGTTAGATGAAATGACTGGGGGCACATTTAGTATTACTAATGGTGGTGTGTATGGCTCGATGTTATCTACGCCTATTATTAATCCACCACAAAGTGCAATTTTAGGTATGCACAATATTGTTGAGCGGCCAGTGGTTGAAAATGGTGAAATTGTTGCTCGTCCGATGATGTATTTGGCTTTATCGTATGATCATCGACTGGTTGATGGTAAGAGTGCGATTAGTTTCTTAGTCGCTATTAAAAATAGTTTAGAAGATCCAGCGCGTATGTTGTTGGATGTTTAATTTATTAATTAAAGAAGGAAAGAGTTTATGAATTTACATGAATATCAAGCAAAAAACTTATTGCGTAAATATGGGGTGGCAGTACCATCAAGTGAAGTGGTTTGGAGTGCTGAGGAAGCGGTTGCCGCAGCTGATAAGTTAGACTGTAATCGTTGGGTTGTGAAAGCTCAGGTTCATGCAGGTGGGCGAGGCAAGGCTGGCGGAGTTCGTATTGTTGATACCAAAGAAGAGTTAAAAAGTGCTGTTAAAGAGCTATTAGGAACACGCTTAGTAACGTATCAAACAGACGAGCATGGGCAGCCAGTGCACCAAATATTGGTTGAAGAGCCGTCAGATATCGCAAATGAACTGTATTTAGGTATGGTGATTGACCGCACGAGTCAGCGCATTACTTTTATGGCATCAACCGAGGGTGGTGTTGAAATTGAAGAAGTAGCGGAAAAAACGCCAGAGAAAATTTTAAAAGCAACAATTGATCCTGTGGTTGGCTTGCAGCCTTTTCAATGCCGAGATTTGTTTTTTGGTTTGGGTCTGGATAATTCGCTATTAAAATCATTTACTAAAATGTTATTAGGTTTGTATCAGTTCTTTGTAGAGCGTGATTTAGGAATGCTGGAAATTAATCCATTAATTGTCACAGCCTCTGGTGAGTTGATGTGCTTGGATTGCAAAGTGAATGTTGATGACAATGCATTATATCGTCAGTCAGAAGTGCGTGAAATGCGCGATCCTAATCAGGAAGATGATCGAGAAAATGAGGCTCAGCAATGGGAGTTAAACTATATTTCTTTAGAAGGAAATATTGGTTGCATGGTTAATGGTGCGGGTCTTGCTATGGCAACAATGGATTTAATTAAATTGTATGGCGGCCAGCCGGCAAACTTTTTAGATGTGGGTGGCGGTGCAACCAAAGAGCGTGTAACCGAAGCTTTTAAAATCATTGTTTCAGATAAAGAAGTGAAGGGAATTTTGGTTAATATTTTTGGTGGTATTGTGCGTTGTGATTTAATTGCTGAAGGCATTATTGCAGCGGTTGCCGATGTTGGCATTGAAGTGCCGATTGTTGTCCGTTTGGCGGGAAACAATGCAGAGCTTGGTGCTAAAAAATTAGCAGAAAGTGGTTTGAAAATTACAGCAGAAACCGATTTTTCAGCAGCAGCGAAAAAAATCGTTGAACTAGTCGCTGAGTAAGGAGAAAAATTAATGAGTATTTTAATTGATAAAAACACAAAAGTTATTTGCCAAGGTTTTACTGGTAAGCAAGGCACATTGCATTCAGAGCAAGCCATTGCTTATGGCACAAAAATGGTGGGTGGTGTTACACCGGGTAAGGGTGGTTCAGAGCATTTAGGTTTACCTGTTTTTAACAGCGTTAAAGAAGCAGTTGATGAAACTAATGCAACGGCAAGTGTGATTTATGTGCCAGCACCGTTTTGTAAAGATTCTATTATTGAAGCTGTCGATGCCGGCATTAAATTGGTTATTTGTATTACTGAAGGTATTCCTGTTTTAGACATGCTGAGTGTGAAAGCTTATATGCAACAAAGTGATGCTCGTTTAATTGGGCCTAACTGCCCAGGTGTTATTACACCCGGTGAGTGTAAAATTGGCATTATGCCAGGCTATATTCATCAGCCAGGAAAAGTGGGTATTGTCTCACGTTCAGGCACTTTAACCTATGAGGCCGTAAATCAAACAACGGCGTTGGGTTTTGGCCAAAGTACTTGTGTTGGAATTGGTGGTGACCCTATTCCGGGTACTAGCTTTATTGATGTATTAGCATTATTTGAAAAAGACCCACAAACAGAAGCGATTGTTATGGTCGGTGAAATTGGTGGTAGTGCTGAAGAGGAGGCCGCTGCATTTATTAAGGATCATGTCACTAAACCTGTGGTTTCCTATATTGCCGGTGTTACAGCACCTGCAGGTAAGCGAATGGGTCATGCTGGTGCAATTATTGCTGGTGGTAAAGGCACGGCTGCAGATAAATTTGCTGCATTACAAGCCGCTGGTGTGCACACGGTTGATTCTCCGGCAGACATTGGTAAAGGTGTGGCTGAGGCGACCGGTTGGGAAGTTGTAAAAAGTTAATGGATTTAAGCTAGGGGTTTTTTATGAAAATTTATATTTATGATCATTGTCCGTATTGCATGCGAGTATTGATGTTTTTAGGCATTAAAAATATAGCATGCGATATTGATGTTTTACTCAATGATGATGAACAAACCCCTAACCAATTAATTGGCAAGAAAATCGTGCCTATCTTGGAAAAAGAGGATGGTACGGCAATCGGTGAGAGTTTGGATATTATTCAATATCTAGACTCATTGCCGCAGTCAAAAGTATTGCTAGCGGACCAAAATAAAGAGTTGCCAGAACCTTTAGCAGCCTGTATCGAGTCAATTAATTCTGCTGCGCGGTACTTAACGCATCCAAGATTTGTCATGTTGCCAGTAGGAGAGTTCACCACGGAAAATGCTCGTGAGTATTTTCAGCAGAAAAAAGAAAAAGGATTAGGTAAAAGCTTTGCAGACTGCATAAAAGATACGGATGCTTACATTGAGCAGCTCATGCCAGCACTGCACGAGCTTAATGGCTTGTTGACGGGTGATGGCTTTATTAATCGTGAATTCTCATGGGCTGATATTATGCTGTTTCCAGTATTGCGTTCGCTGACCTGTGTGGAATCATTAATTTTTCCAGAAAATGTAAAGAATTATGTTAACTATGTTGCTAATGCCTGTCAGGTTCAGCTGTATCAAGATTGGGCTGTGGCAGAGGCCTAGTTTTTACTATTTGGGCGTATATTTTACTTTTATAACATAGATTTTTTGTGTATTCAGTTATATCGGCCGCATGCGGCCGTTTTTAATCTATCGGCTACGTTTACGGGATTTGCATGATTGGCTATAAGTTAGACCTTATGCTGCTCTAACAGGTCGCATGCTGCTCTTAGTTGAGTCCACAGTCTGGGCTATCGGCTACGTTTACGGGATAAGATTAGGCCAGTGAAGGGGGCTTACTAGGATTGTACAAAAAATAACAGAATCGGCCGCATGCGGCCGTTTTTGATTTATCGGCTACGTTTACGGGATTTGGATCGGACTAAATTGGTTATTTGTACCATTTATAATGTACCACAAGGCTTTCATTGTCTTTATTAACATTCTAGCTGTACAAAAAATAACAGAATCGGCCGCATGCGGCCGTTTTTAATCTATCGGCTACGTTTACGGGATTTGCATGATTGGCTCTATGCAGTCCCTAGGTGCTGGGTTTCAGTAATGCTTGGTTTTGAGCAATCTTGTGTTTGTTGTCTTTGATGTCCTTTTGGGATTTTAAAAAATTCCGAACTACCTGCTATCTTTGTAATTTCTTCTTTGATGTTTTCAAGTAGCTCCTCTTTATTAGAGGATTTTTTAGCTAAGTTGTTTATAGTGTCATTCACTTCTGCACTAGAAGTTGGATTTGTTTTTGCCATTGAGGTGAGAAATTCATGTAGCATAAATAAAAGAATCTGCCCTGCTGAAGATGCTGATTGATCATTAGATGCTGATTGATCATTACTGTTTTGCATTCTGTCGGTTGAATTTTCAGGAAAAATTTCCTCTAATTTTTTTAAACTTTCTTTTCCCTCACCACTTTTCTTAAATTCTTCAAACTTATCTGAGCTAAGATTTTTGTTACCTCTGTTATCTAAGATTGTTACTTGTGTTGAAAAAGGCTCTATTATTACTTCAGCTAATTTTGCGGAGCAAAGAAGAAGCGTGGAAAATCTTGGAACGGCGTTGGCAGCATTAAGCCCATGTAAAGCATGAGCCGCTTCAGTGCCAAAAAATGGGATACCTGTTTTTGCTAATATGGTCCAGGCGGATAGGATGTGAAAACAGCAAAAGCTTAAGACTTGAGAAGTGTTGAAATTTATATTTGAGTGTCCAGGACCATTTGCTGCAAGTTCAGCCCCCTTCATTAAAAAAAAGATGAATTTAAATGAAATAAAGGCAGAGGGGATTTCTGTCATAGCCCCAGCTGAAATAGATTTTGATAGAAAACCCTTTGAAATTCCATTCATTAAGAAATGAATTGCGGGTATAGATCCTGCTCCTAGCAGTCCAACATTTGCAATAACAAAGGATGCCACAGCTATTTTAGGATCATGTCTTATCATGTGGTCTGGAATTTCAGAAATTAACTCTATTATTTCTTCGACACCATCGGTTAGATAATTGGTCTCATTTGCAATCTGTTGCCTTTTGGGATTATATTTTGATAATTCTTTTTTTTCTTGAAAGCCCATAGCACCATTAGTTCCAGGATTTCTTTTTTCAGTGCTTAGCCTATCGAAATAGATTTCATCAGCAGTAATTTTGTTGCTTGTACCAATAATTCTGCCTGACCAGGCTTTTGCTTGATTTAACTTAAGTGTTATATTTTCAAAAAACTTATGAAATCTTCCTGAAGAGACCCATTTTATTGTAAAAGGTAGAGAGTCACTTTTAATTTCTGTAGATGACTTTAGTGCTACTGCAGCTGCTCTAAAAGGTGAAAAAAGATATTTTGTTAAAGTGGATATGCTATAGGAAGTTGCCTTCAAAATTGATATGGGAAAGTGTAAAGCATATGCACCCAGGTACTTTACAGATTGTTTTCTAAGATCTTTGTTTCTCATTGCACTATCTATTGATGGGTTTGATATTGCAGAAAAAAACTTAAATATCTTTGATTTTGGCATACAGTGATCAGAGTAAAATCTATCAGTAATTTCTTCATCTAATTTTAATTCTTTTGCTTTTAAAAATATTTCTTTGTTTGTTTTTATTGATGAGCTTCTTGGATCTTTTTGAATTCCAGCCATTTTTAATACTAAACTTGTTTCATTATTGTGTTGGGATGTGGTGTTTTCACTGTCATTTTTGGTTTTTTCTATTATATCACTTGCCATGCTTTTTAGTTCATGGCCAATTCCTGATGCAATCTTAGAAACAAGACCAAGAGCAAGTGCTGGGACCTTTAAAGTTGATTCAATAAGTACGGTTACAGGTCTTGAATGTCCTTCTTTGACTGTTGAGGATGTTTTATTGTCTTTCCCTTTAAACCATTGTCCTACTGATTTAATGCCAGACATTATAGTTTTATCTAACAGTTTTAGTGTTTGATATTTTTCTCTTGGAATTCTGAAATTTTTCCAAAAGAAGTTTCCACCTTTAGTAATCCATTTAATTCCGCTAGGTTTTTCTTCACCTTGAAAAAAATCATTCTGAATTTGTTGTTGTTTTTCATTTATTTCTTTATGTTTTCCTTCTGGTATTAAGTCTCTTATTTTTTCCAAGTCTTTCGATGATGAGAAATCTACATAATTAGAAAGATCAATGGATGCTGTTTTCTTGTCGTCTATATTTCCTTCGGGTATTTCTTCTGCGTATTCATAGGGTGTTGGATCATAGTGTGTCAAGTCAGCATTGAATAGTTTAGCTTTAATGTCAATAATTTCATCAACTCGATTTTCAGAAATTAGGTCATTAAGTGACTCATCTATTACCCGGCGAAGAGCAAAGCCTAAATCGCCTTTAACACTTAGCAGTTTTGAATCTTGTTGGTGATTTGGAGCAGATTGACTACTTTGAATCGATTGAGGATTTGAGGCCTGTTCAGGGCTAATCTTTCTTTCAATCTCTTTTAATCCGGCAATTAAATTTTGGTTCAATTTTGCTTCAAATGATTTCTCGCCATTAGTTGAAAGGCCTTTTAATCGCTCGGTTATTTTTGTTCTTGCCTCTTCAAGGTCGGTTGTATTAACTAACTTTTCAATTTCTCTCACGTCATCCATGAAAGCTTTGAGTGGTTCTAAATTATTGTTTTTATTTTGATCATTCTCTGGTGTGTTTGCGTCTGATCCTGTGCCAGTTCCAGTTCTAATTTCATAAGCTTGTATTGCATTAAGCACAGCTACTGTTGGTGGTAGCTGTTCTTGTCCATGAATAACGGCAAAATTCTGTTGGATCTTTCTAATTTCATTAAGTGTTAATTCTAGCCTCACGGATACATCCTTTACTTTTGGTTGCGTTATTGTACTATTCTAACACATCAACCTTAAGGTAATATTAAAAAATGTACATAATGTAATAATTTTTGTTTTTCTCTCAATTATGTGGGGCTATGCTGTTTTAGTGCGGCAGGGGAGGGCGCGGGAAGTGTTTAATCCTGTTGAAGGAGCAGATTTTTATCAGTATATTTGATGTCTGTTCAGTGTTGTCTGTGGGTGGTTTTACTCTAAGTGTTTGATTAAATTGTATAAAAAAACCAGCAGTAGCTAAAAGCCTTGCTGGTTTTTAAGTTTTTTGCCTGTTATTTTTTATTGATCACTACCATCTATACCAAACATTTTACCCGCATCCATCATGGATTCTTGAGTAAGTTTTTCAATTTTTCTGGTTGCGTCATTAATTGCAGCAACAATAAGGTCTTGTAAGACCTCTTTATCTTCTTTCATTGCTTCATCGCTGATATTAAGATTCACTGCATTGTATTTTGCAGTCATTTCAATTTTGACCATGCCTGCTCCAGCTTCACCTAGAATAATCGTTTGGGCAAGTTTTTCTTGATTTTCCTGCATCATTTTTTGTATTTTACCAGCGTTTTTCATTAAGCTGCCAAGTTTACCAATATCTCCAAAGTTCATTTTGTTGTCTCCTGTTTTTTTAGTTTTGGTCTATGGGAATTCTAGATAATAGCGCATGCATTAGCGTGCCGCCATCCAGGTATTCCAGTTCGCCACCCAAAGGTACCCCATGAGCAATCCGAGTGCACTTTATTGTTTTTACCATATGATGAACAATGTATTGTGCTGTTGCCTCACCTTCTGCGGTTGGATTGGTTGCGAGAATGAGCTCTTCAATGGGCTCCTGCTTTAAGCGGTCTAGCAGTAAGTGTATGCCAATTTCTTTAGGTCCCTGACCATCGAAAGGTGATAGGGGGCCTAATAAGACAAAATATCGACCACGAAAACTACCGGTTTGTTCAATAACCTTAGCGTCAAGTGGGCTTTGCACAACACAAATTTTACCAGTATCCCGCTTAGGGTTGGTGCAAACCGAGCAGATGTCAGTGTCAGTGTGAATCTGACAGAGCTGGCAGTGCTTGATTCTTTTGTTTGCCTCAAGCAGTGCTTCGGCCAGTTGAACGGCTTGTTGTCGCCCTTGATCGTTAAGTAGCTTGAACGTCATTCGTTCAGCAGATTTCGGCCCTATGCCGGGTAAGCAGCATAAGGCGTCAATCAACTGTTTAATGACAGGGCTAATTAACATTAGTCTATTGTCTTACTTTTCTTCTTGAGAAGCTTGCTCAGCCATTTGTCTTACTTCCTCAGGAACCATGTCTTTGAATAACTCCATAGTTTGAGACTGAGTTGTTTGCTGAACTTGCTTAAGTGCAGTGTTCCATGCTTGACGAATTCTTGCTTGGAATTCTTGCATGCCACCTTGTAAGGCTTTTTCATCAAATTGAATGTCAATAAGCTCGTAAGTTGCAGATAAAACAACTTTCAACGTTTGATCGTCTGATGCGCCACTTAATTGCATATCAGATAGCTTGCGGTAAGCTTCTTCCATATCTGCTTGCATTTTTTTCATGTTGTTTTCAAATTCTTCCATGTTGATGTTTTCAAGTGGGTTATTGCTACCAGCTTGAGTAGGCATACTATTTTTGAATTCTTCCATTGCTTGATTAGTATTGCTGTTATTTGCTTCTGCCATTTTTATATCTCCTAAGTTTTAATGTGAAGTAATTGAATCTTCAATTACCGTTGCGTCAAAAGAGTTAATGATTTTTTGTACATTAACATCTTGTTTAATCTGCTGTTTTGCTGAGTCTTGCAGATTTTTTTCTCTTTGCTCTTGTTGTAGAGCGAGAGAATTGGTTGTCTCATTAACACGGATATTCAACTTGATTGTTTTGTTGAAGTAGGCCGTGAGGGCTTGAGAAATTCTTTCAATAGGGCCATTTTGCATGAGTGGCTTTTGATTGGGTTCTAGTAACAAGAAAACAGTGTCGTTTTCTATTTTTTCTAATGCTGAGTGCCTGGCTAAGGCCCAAGCAACACCAGTTAAGTTTAGCGCCTTTAAAAAAGTGTCATTCCAGATAGCATTGTCTAGTGTTGTTTTTTCCACAGAACTGTTTTTCGCTTGTACAGGTTGAGGCGTGTTTGAGCTTGTGCTGCTTGGCTTTTCTGCCATGGGTTGATTTTTAGCCGGCTGCTGCAGCACAGGTGTTTTTTTGTTTGGTGTAAAGCAAAACATGCGAACAATGAGCATTTCAAAACCTGCTTGTTGGCTTGGTGCTAGTGTTATATCTTTTTTTCCAGTAAGCGCAATTTGATAATAGAGCTGAATATTTTCTGCAGACAGTGAGGGGAAGTCTTGTGTTGATTGGCCAGTTGCTTGTGCTATAGCCATGTCATGCAAAGTAGATAATAGCGCATCCAGAGCTTGTGAAAAGTTTGTGCCTTGTTGTGCTAATTGCTTGCTGGTCTCTAGTGCGGCATTAATGTCGTTGTTTGCTAAGGCTGTAATCAGTTCGTGTGTATGTTTGGGGTCAACAAAGCCCAATAATTGTTTCATCGCCGAAGTCGTGACTTTGCCGTTATCATAAGCGATGGCCTGGTCTAATAGACTAAGCGCATCCCGCAGGCTACCATTAGCGGCTTTTGCTAGAAGCTCTGTTGCGTGAGCATCATGCTCAATATTTTCCTTAGTGAGAATGTGAGAAATTTGTTGAGCAATGTCTTTTTCAGTAATGCTTAGCAAATGAAATTGCAGGCATCGAGATAAAACGGTTGCTGGTAATTTTTGATGATCTGTGGTTGCTAGCAAAAAAACGACGTGAGCAGGGGGCTCTTCTAGGGTTTTTAATAGTGCATTGAAGCTATGCTTGGATAGCATGTGAACTTCATCAATTAGGTAAACTTTAAATCGACCTTGTGTGGGTCGGTATTGAACATTTTCAAGAATTTCACGGGTGTCTTCTACTTTTGTTTTAGATGCCGCATCAACCTCAAGAAGGTCCATATGGTTGCCAGCGTCAACAGCCTTGCAGCTGTTGCAGTCACCACACGGCGTCGCTGTAATCCCTGTTTCGCAATTTAGGCATTTTGCCATGATTCGGGCAAGTGTGGTTTTGCCTACGCCGCGAGTTCCAGTAAATAGGTAGGCGTGATGTGGTTTCTGTTGTTCTAGGGCGTGACTAAGTGCTTGAACAGTATAAGTTTGTCCAACGACATCGCTAAATTTTTTAGGTCGCCATTTTCTGGCTAGTGCTAAATAACTCATTAAAGTTACTGCTCCTTTTTTTGTTCAAACGAAGTTAGTCTTTTGCTTTTTGGTGGCAGCCCCGCAAGCTGTATTTTATACCCAAAATGATTGCTGCCGCTGCTTCCTTCCGGATCTGACGGGGTTGGCAATCTTTTGTCATAAAAGAGCCTGCAGGGTCACCCTGCTTGGCGGAGAGAGAGGGATTCGAACCCTCGGTACGCGCGAAACGCACACACACTTTCCAGGCGTGCTCCTTCAACCACTCGGACACCTCTCCCTTGGAGGTGCTCAGATTAAACTAGATTGAACCGATACGCAACTCATTCAAATGGCTCTGAATATCAACGAGCATGGTTCATTCTAGATGGTGCTTGAACTTAAGCTTTTGTAAGCCTTAGTCACCCCTCAACCTAGTAACTATTATACCAGATGAACCTTAAGGTAATATTAAGAGAGAGGGGGAAATGGAGATTTTTATGAATAATTTGTTGATTAATACGGGTATTTTCTTTAACTTATTGTTTTTATTATTCTTCTTCGCCAAATTTATTGTTCATGAGTTTTTCTATGGCCGTCATAGCTTCTTGTTCATCCTCACCTTCTACGGTTAGCTCAACCTCACAGCCCTTTGATGCACCAACAACCATGACATTCATAATGCTTTTAGCATCCGCTGTGCGGTCTTTATAGCTGATAGTAATACGGCTTTGGTAGCGGCAAGCCAAATCAACTAGTTTTGCTGCAGCCCGAGCATGTAAACCAAGTTTATTGGATACTTCAAGTGTTTTTTTTAGCATAACGTTGTCCTTCAATTTTGTTCGGTAATAACCGTTTGTTTGTAACTGTGCCGCAATAACTAGTTTTTCCCATGTTAATCATAATGTTATAGCTTAAACTCATCTCCAAGGTAAACTTCTCGAACTAACTTGTTGTTTAATATTTCATTTGAGTTACCTGCCGCAATGATTTTACCCTGATTGGCAATGTAGGCTTGATGACAAATGGATAAAGTCTCTCGAACATTATGATCTGTAATAAGCACACCAATTGCCTTTTTGAGCTAAGTGATTGATTATTCTTTTGATGTCAATAACAGAGATAGGGTCAATTCCAGCAAAAGGCTCATCCAGCAGGATGAATTTTGGCTCCATGGCCAGCTGCTCTTGCAATTTCAACGCGACGTCGCTCTCCACCAGACAAGCTGAAGCCAAGTGTGTTATTTAGATGACTAATGTGAAATTCTTCAAGTAGTTTATTTTTAATTTCTTCACGTTGTTGTTTATTAAGGTCTTTTCTTAGTTCAAGAACGGCCATGATGTTGTCATTAACGGAAAGCTTGCGAAACACTGAGGGCTCTTGTGGCAAGTAACCAATTCCTTTTTTTGCTCGTTGGTGGATAGGTGTTTGGCTGATATCTTCATCGTCAAGCATAATGGAGCCACACTCAGGTGAAACTAAACCAACAACCATATAGAAGCTGGTGGTTTTTCCTGCGCCGTTAGGGGCCAAGCAAACCAACAATTTGTCCGCTCTTAACGGAAAAGGAAATATCATTAACAACTTTGCGTGAGCTATAGGTTTTTTCTAAGTGATGGGTGCTAAGGGTGTGTGTCATTGAACGGGGTGGCAGTAGGCCTGTTTGTTTAATTGGATCGATCATAGCACGAACTATTTGAAAATTGATAGTCATGTGCCTTTGTTTTTATTGCTTCTTTATTTGCTTATTGCTTGTTTGTTTGTTTGTTTGGCAGAAAAAACACTGGTTGCATCGCCTGGAAAGTCGGTGATGTTATCTTTGAAGTTAATGATTAAACCCTTTGAATGCGTAGTGGAATTTGGCCTTAAAATAGTGGTGGCTTGCTTGGTTTCACCAAATTGTTTTTGCGGTAAAAGAGTAGCTCTAGAAGTTAATATGGTTGTGGTTGGGCGGCCTTCTAAAGGAGGGCGGTAAAAGCGAACATTGTCTTTCAGGTGAATAATAGTGTCGTTATTGAGTGTGTGCGCCGTTTTAGAGCTAATATACCATGGGATTCGTTTTTCATTATAAATAATGATGTTAGGTTGTTGTAAGTCGCTGCTGTCATGACTTGGGTAATGAACGCTTTTCGCTGCGGTCAGGTGCATGTGAAGCAACCCGGATTGATCATATTCCGAGTAGGTGATGTTTGTCGTAAAGCTATCAGGTTGCTTATTGTTTGAAGCTTGTTGCTGCTGTGTTGGTTGGTTGCTAATCATTGATGTAATACTAAGCCCCGTTAAAGCAAGAGCAAGTAGGGTAAGTACGGTGTTGCGAGTATTCATTTAATTCCTGCTACTGTTGTTTGATTAGCTCATCACAGATTTCCCTAACAGCACCGCCGCCACCCTTCTTTTCACTTTGCCAGTGGGCCATTTCTTTGACTGGTGTGGTTGCATTAACAACGGTAATGGCCAGACCAACTTGCTGCATGACGGGCAGGTCGACAGTGTCATCACCAACATAGGCAACCTCATTAGGTTTTATATTGTAGTGAGCTAATAGTTTTTCAAAATAAGGAATTTTGTCGCTGGCGCCTTGGTAGATGTGCTCAACGCCTAGGTCTTTTAGCCGCTTGCTAACAACAGGGCTGCTTCTGCCAGAGATAGCAGCGATGGCTATGCCTTGTTCCATTAGGTTGCGCATACCTAAGCCATCATGGACATGAAAAACTTTAGTTTCTGAGCCATCTGGGTGGAGATAAATTTTACCATTAGTTAAAACGCCATCAACGTCAAGAATGAGTAATTTGATTGTATTAGGCTTTGCGCCTTCTCTTAAAAATTTCATTTTGAATGCCTTATTTTAAATAAAATTGTTTTTTATTAGGGGTTTTTGTTTCTTTGTTAATTTTATACTTTATTATTTTGTCGCCCTTATGCTTTAAGCTGCCGTTGTATGTGGTTTTTGTTAATTTCATTAGTTGAGCCCAGTTTGTAAGAGAGTATGTAGGTGAACAATTCCCAGTGGTTTTTTTTCTTCATTAACAATAAGTAATAGTGTTATTTTATTTTTTTCCATTAAGTTCAATGCATCAATAGCCAGGGTGTTTGGTGTGATTGTAATAGTTGTTTGCGTCATCACATCCTTTATTAGTGTCCCTGTTATTTCCTCTTGCTGTTCAAGTGTGCGACGTAGATCGCCATCGGTGAATATGCCAATTAGTTGATCGTTTTCAACAATGCAAACAACCCCGAGACGCTTGCTTGACATTTCTATGATGCTGTCTTTTAGCGTAGTTTGTGGTGAGACAATAGGAATGGCCGAGCCCTTTTGCATGATGTCATCAACTTTAAGTAATAGTTTTTTCCCAAGGGTCCCTGCAGGGTGAATAAAAGCAAAATCACGGGGGCTAAAGCCACGGCTTTCCAGAAGTGTAACTGCGAGCGCGTCACCTAGTGCAAGCATTGCCGTTGTGCTGGTTGTTGGTGCCAGGCCTAAAGGGCAGGCTTCTTCTTTGGTTGGAATCAATAGGTGTGTATCAGCGGCTTGAGCTAGAGTAGATTCTGGCTGACAGGTAATGGCAATGAGTTTGATTTTTAGCTGCTTAATGGATGGTAGCAGTGAAAGAACTTCTGCGGTTTCCCCAGAGTTGGATAGAATAATAACCACATCCCCCTGGCGTAGCATGCCAAGATCACCATGGTTAGCCTCGCCCGGGTGTATGAAAAAAGCGTGAGTACCTGTGCTAGCCAGAGTGGCTGCAATTTTTCGACCAATGTGTCCTGATTTGCCCATGCCTAGAATGGCGGTGCGGTTTGAGCAAGCGAGAATGGTGTCACATGCGATGCAGAAGGCACTGCCAAGCGAGTCGCTTAATTTAGTCAGCGCTTGGCTTTCTTTGTTGAGGACGGTTTGAGCGGTATGGATGCGTTTTTTGTTGTCCATGATTTTCCTATAATCTTTATCTGGGCAGCTGCCTTATGTTGCGCTATGATAGATCCACAGATAATACACTATCTTTGCTATTAAAAGGAGTACCTTTTGTCAGAACTTAAGCCTCAGGATTTAGGTCCCGATTTTGTTTGTATTAAAAATCTAAGTTTTCAGCGTCAGCAAAGTTTAATTTTCAATGATATTAGTCTAACAATTCCAGAAGGAAAAACGACCGCTATTATGGGGGTGAGTGGTACAGGTAAAACCACCTTGTTGCGTTTAATTAGTGGCCAATTGCTTCCATTAAGTGGTCAAGTGATCGTTGATGGAAGTGATATTGCTTCCTTAAGTCGGCAACAGCTTTATGATGCACGTAAACGAATGGGCTTTTTGTTTCAGGGCGGGGCATTGTTCACCAACGCGAATGTTTTTGACAATGTGGCTTTTCCTTTACGTGAGCACACATCATTATCAGAAGAGATGATTCGAGATTTAGTACTGCTGAAGCTTGAGGCGGTTGGTTTGCGCGGTGCAGCTTTTTTACGTATTGACCAACTGTCAGGCGGTATGGCCAGACGTGCGGCATTGGCTAGAGCGATTGCTATGGATCCACGTTTAATGATGTATGACGAGCCCTTCACGGGGCAAGATCCTATCACGCGGGGTATTCTGTCATCACTTATTAAGAAGCTCAACAATTCTTTAGGTTTAACGTCTATCGTGGTCTCCCATAATATAGAGGAGGTTTCTAGCGTTGCTGACTGGGTTTATTTAATATATAAAGGTCAGGTGCTGGTTTCAGGGACCCCGGATGCAATATTAAAGGATAAAACACCTGCGGTTAATCAGTTTGTGCGTGGTTTACCTGATGGTCCAGTGGCCTTTAAATATCCAGGAAAATCAATCCAAGAGGAGTTAATTGGATGAGTTTAGAGAGAGGCATAGTGTGATTGCATTTATTCGGTTTTTTGGCCGTGCTGGGTTGGGTTTCTTGTCTAAACTTGGTGAGGCTGGGGTGTTTATTGCTCGAGTAGTTTTTAGCTGCCCGCAGCGTTTTCGACAAGTTCCTCGCCTACTGATCCAGCAGATTTTTTCAGTTGGGGTTTTGTCTGTTCCTATTGTATTACTTTCAGCGCTTTTTATTGGCATGGTGGTGTCACTGCAAGGATATAATACGCTTAATGATTTTGGTGCAAGCCAGCAACTTGGGCAGCTATTGGCTTTGAGTGTTGTTCGTGAGCTTGGCCCTGTGATTGGCGCATTGTTGTTTGCGGGAAGGGCTGGCTCTGCTTTGACGGCTGAAATTGGATTGATGAAAACAACCGAGCAATTTTCTGCAATGGAAATGATGGCCGTTGATCCGCTTTGGCGAGTCATAGCACCTAGGTTTTGGGCAGGGTTGATTTCTTTGCCATTACTGACAATATTGTTTGATGTTGTTGCAATATATGGTGGCTATATGGTGGGAGTCCATTGGCTAGGAGTTGATGGCGGTTCTTTTTGGTCTAATATGCAGGCGGCGGTTGATTTTCGAGTTGATGTGGTAAACGGTATTATTAAGAGTATAGTGTTTGCTGTAATTATTGTTTGGGTTGCTGTTTATCAAGGGTATTACTCTATACCCAATGCACTGGGAATGGGGAGAGCGACGACAAAAACAGTCGTGTATTCTTCGCTGTTGGTGTTAGGCCTGGATTTTGTTTTAACGGCTTTAATGATGGGGGGATGGTAGTTTTGCGTACAAAAGCAATGGAATTTTTAGTTGGTTTGTTTATGCTGGCCGCGGTTGGGGGGTTGTTGATTTTAGCGTTTAAAGTCAGCGGGCTAACACAGTGGCTGGGCGGAAGCCATTATTATCAATTAACCGCTAATTTTGATAATGTTGGTGGGCTTAAAACCAGAGCGCCAGTAAGTGTGGGTGGTGTTAAGATTGGTGAGGTTGCTTCAATTGTAATGGATCCTAAAACATTCCAAGCAAAAGTTGTTTTAGATATTAATGATAATGTGAATAAATTACCAAAAGACACATCCGCTAGTATTTTGACGCAAGGCTTGTTAGGTGCTAATTATGTTAGCCTTACGCCTGGTTTTGATCAAGAAAACATTAAGCCGGGCGGTGTCATTGAGCAAACTAATTCAGCGATGATTTTAGAAAATCTTATTGGACAGTTATTGTTTAGTGTGAAGGACAAAGGAAAATGATCTTAAGGAGAAGAAAAATGAGAATTTTTGCATTTAAAGGGCTGTTTCGTTATGTGTTGTCGGTTCTGGCTGTTTTTTGTATTTTTTGTGGAGTTGCTTACGCGATAAGTTCGCCTGTTGCTATGATGCAGTCAGTTGCAAATAAAATGGTATCTCAGTTAGACAGAAATCAATCGCAGCTGAAAACTTCCAGAGGCCCTGCAATTATTTCCAGCATTGTTAACCGAACATTAATTCCTGCTGTTGATCTTTATCAGATGGCTGGACAAACCGTAGGGCGGCACCATTGGCAGCAGGCCAGCTCTAGCCAAAAGCGAGCCTTTATTAATAAATTCAAAAAATTGCTTATTAAAAACTATTCAGCGGCACTGTCTTCTTTTGATGACGACAAAGTTGAGTTTTATCGGATGCGCGCTAATTATAAAACAGCAAAGACGGTGCGGGTTCGCAGTGTTATTGTTCGACGTAGTGGTCAAAAAATTGGCATTTCATATAATTTAGTGCGCAAAGGCTCGAGCTGGAAGGTTTATGATTTCAGCATAGAGGGTGTGAGTGTTGTGCAAAGTTATCGCTCACAATTTGCTTCTATCTTGTCTCGTGGTGGCGTAGCTGAATTAATTAAACGTCTTTAAAGTTTCAAGCAGTGTTGTTGAAATGGAGTGTAAATGGATCAAGTTAGTGTAGGAAAAAATAGCCAAACCATAGTTATAAATGGCAGTGTTGATCTAAAGAGTGCCCCGACTGTTTTTGAACAGGGCGTGTCTTTAATTGAGTCAGCTGAAGATGCTGTTTTGTCTTGTGACTTGCGAGAAGTTTCACAGAGCTCAAACAGTGGTTTAGTTGTTGTTCTGCTAGGTTGGCTTAGGTTTGTCCAAAAGCATGAAAGAACACTGTTAATTTTGAATCCACCAGTTTTTTTAGTTGGCTTATTTGAGTTATATGGTGTTGAGCAAATTTTCAGCTCAAAGTAGGTAAAATAATCTTTTTAATAGTTAAGTTTGGGTTTTCTTATGGATAAATTGGTAATAGAAGGTGGGGTGCCTTTACAGGGTACTGTGCGTATTTCAGGGGCAAAGAATGCTGTTTTGCCTATTTTGGCAGCAACGCTGCTAACAGATGAGCCCGTGCTTTTATCAAGTATTCCTCATTTGCGAGATGTTACAACCATGATTGGCTTGCTTGGCCAGTTGGGTGCTGAAGTACTGGTTGATGAGAAAATGCAGGTAGAAATTAATACAGCTAGCGTGTCTCATTATTCTGCCCCATATGATTTGGTTAAAACCATGCGGGCATCGATTTTAGTGTTAGGACCGTTGTTGTCTCGCTATGGACAGGCTTCAGTTTCTTTACCTGGCGGTTGTGCAATTGGCTCTCGACCAATTGATTTGCATATTGCAGGAATGCGTAAATTAGGAGCGGTTATTGAGGTAGCCGATGGTTTTGTTAATGCAACAGCTCCTAAAGGACGGCTACAAGGTGCTAAAATCACTTTTGATAAAGTTACTGTTACCGGAACAGAAAATTTAATTATGGCTGCATGTCTTGCTGAAGGCCAAACAGTTTTAGAAAATTCAGCTTGTGAGCCAGAGATTGTCGATTTAGCTAATTTTTTAAATACGCTCGGTGCAAAGATCAAGGGCGCAGGCACGAAGACTATTTTTATTGAAGGCGTGGAAAAACTTTCCGGGGGTCAATATAAAGTAATGGCTGATCGTATTGAGGCAGGCACCTTTTTAGTTGGCGCTGCTATGACGGGTGGCTCAGTGATGCTGAAGGATATTCAGGCAGAATATTTAACATCAGTTTTAGATAAGCTAACTCAGGCTGGCGCTAAAGTTGATATAGGCGATGATTGGATTAGTTTAGAGATGAATGGCAAGCGCCCTGCTGCAGTAAGTGCTGTTACGGCACCTTATCCCGGTTTTCCAACGGATATGCAAGCGCAGTTGTTAGCAATGAATTGTGTTGCAGAAGGAGAGGCAGCCATTGCGGAGACTATTTTTGAAAACAGATTTATGCATGTTAATGAGTTGCAAAGAATGGGTGCTGATATACGTTTGGATGGTAATAAAGCAATCAGTGTTGGTCGTCAAGGCTTAAGGGGTGCGCCAGTAATGGCGACAGATTTGCGTGCTTCAGCCGGGCTGGTTTTAGCTGCCCTAGTTGCTGAAGGGAAAACAGAAATAGATCGTATTTATCACATTGATCGAGGCTATGATTGCATTGAGGAAAAATTATTGCAGTTAAAAGCCAAAATAAAGCGGGTCTCTGGATAATGAAAATTAGGATGATTTCAAATGTTAGGGATAGGTTGTAAAGAGCTGGTTCAATATTTAGACAAGTTGTTGGCAAGTTCAACGTATTTAGATTTCTGCCCAAATGGTTTGCAAGTTCAGGGTAAAGAGAAAATTAAAAAAGTCGTTTCTGGTGTGACGGCTAGTCAAGAGTTGATTGATGCTGCAATTAGCATGGATGCGGATTTATTACTGGTACATCATGGTTATTTTTGGAAAGGGGAAGACCCTTGTATTGTTGGTATAAAGCAGCAGCGATTATTGAAGTTACTGAAAAATGATATTAACTTGTTAGCTTATCATTTACCGCTCGATTGCCATGCGGCCTTTGGTAATAATGTGCAGTTAGCAAAACATTTGGGGATACTGCCAGCAGGCCATTGGCTGGCTAATGGGATGCCTATTGTTTTTCATGGTAGCTTAAGTCACCCAGTGACTGGGGAAAATTTTCAGCTAGATATAAAAAATAAACTGCAGCGAAGTCCTTTATATATTCCAGGTAAGAAAAAGCTTATTTCAACAGTTGCCTGGTGCACAGGTGCGGCACAAGATTATATTGATATAGCTATTGCAAATGGGGTGGATGCTTATATTACAGGTGAAGTATCAGAACGAACAGTTCATGTTGCCCGCGAATCTGGAATTCATTTTTATGCGGCTGGACATCATGCTACAGAAAGATATGGCGTCAAGGCGCTGGGCGAGCATGTGGCTGAACAATTCAACATAGAACACCACTTTGTTGATAAAGATAATCCGGCTTAGTTGTTATGAAGGATTTCACAGCAAAAAAAAAATCAAGTTTTAAAAGTTTATTAGCAAAGAGCGTTGCCATTGATTCCTTGCCTGGCTGTGTTTGTTGGTTTGATTTGAAAGGCGGTATTGTTGAAGCAAATAATTTTTTCTGTGAAATTTTTGGTTTTCCTTGTGAAGATGTTGGCCAGGATTTTTCTATTTTTGATATTTTCGACAAGGAGTCGGCAGAGCTTTTTTTTTATAATAATCAGAAGGTAGTAGCATCTAATAAGTTTTATGTTTTTGAGGAAAAAATAAAGGTTAGCAGTAAAAGTGATGCGATGGTTTTTTTGAGTCATAAGTCGCCCTGGCTGGATGGTGATAAGTTGATTGGTGTTTCTTGTTTATTGCAAGAAGTAACGCATTATAAAGAAGTTCAGAATTTTTTGTTAAATAAAAAAGAACGATTATTTTTTTCTGAAAAAAGTAGTGCGGGGAGACACTCTTTCCATAACCAGAAAAGTAAATTCAAAGATTTTTTTGATCCCCGTGTTTTTGAAATTGATAACTATGTTGGAAGTATTTTTTCTTTCGTTTTTGATAGTTTTTACTGGTTTGATGCTGAGGGGTATTATGTTGGTTGTAATGTTTCTGGCGCAAATCTTGTTGGGCTGTCTGCAAGTAAGGAAATAGGTGGTAAAACACCCCATGATTTTTTTGAGATTGACAATGCTGATAGAATACATAAGGCCAATATGTATGTTATTCAGGCAAAAAAAAGCATGATATTTGAAATGTTTATTATTGTTGATGGTAGGAAAAGTTGGTTTTCAGTTAAGAAAGCACCAATATATAATGATAGCCAAGAAGTTATTGGTGTTTTTTCTGTTGTTACAGATATATCAGAAAATAAGCGTTTAGAAACCAATCTTTTTGTAGCTAAAGAGCGAGCAAGTGAAGCTGGAATGCTGAAGAAAGACTTTTTAATGAATATTAGTCATGATTTGAGAACTCCCTGCAGTGGTATTTTAGGGTTTGCAAAAGCGCTTCAGGAGCAGGAAAAGGACTTTAGTAAAGCCAATAAAATCGAATGTATTGTTAAGTCTGCTACAAGGCTTCTTAATTTGCTAAATGATATTATTGATCACAGTAGGCAAGAGTTTTTAGATTCTTCAAAGGTTGAAAAAAAACAATTTAATTTTGTTGAGTTGGTTAGGTCTATTCATGAAATCCTGGCCACTCAAATATCTAATAAAAGATTAAGTTTTCTGGTTGATTTCCCTGATGGTTTTCCTGATAGTTTTGTTGGAGACGAGGTAAGGATTCATCGGATTTTGTTAAATATTGTTACGAATGCCGTTAAGTTTACTGATGAGGGGGGCGTTTCTATTAATGTTGGGATGCCAAAGAATAGTTATTTTTTGAGTGCCGCAACGATGGTTGTTGTTGAGGTTTCGATTAAGGATACTGGTATTGGTATTGCTCAGGATCAAATGGAGTTGATATTCAATCAATTCTATAGGGGTAGTTTATCTTGTAATGGGAAGTATGAAGGCATTGGCATGGGTCTTGATCTTGTGAAAAAAATGATTAATAAAATTGATGGTTCTGTTAAAGTGGAAAGTCAGTTGGGCGTTGGGACAGAGTTTTTATGCAGTTTCCCATTAATGGTTGCTGATAATAAAGTTGTTGAAAGTGTGATGGATGCTAGTCGGTTGGGTGGGAAAAAAGGGAGAAGTCTTTTCGAAGGAAGAAGTGATTTACGTGTTTTGGTTGTTGAGGATGATCGGGTTTCACAGTTTTTAGCTCGCTCATTATTAAGTTCTATGGCTTGCTCGTTTGATGTTGTTTCTTGTGCTCAAGAGGCATTGGAAAAAAACATTCAAGACTATAATCTGGTTTTATTGGATATAGGTCTGCCAGATAGAGATGGTTTTTATGTGGCAAAATCAATTAGAGAAAAAGAAAGAGAGAAAGAATTGAGCCCGGTAATGATTGTAGCACTAACGGCTCACTTGGATTTGGCAAACGTTAAAAAATGCAAAGAGGCTGGCATTGACCATTTTAAAAACAAGCCATTGACTAAGGATATTTTGCAGGAAATTATTTCGTTGTTGTCGGTTGGCGCTGTTGAAATATAGTTAGCTTGTTTTTTGTGATCTTTAGAGTTCCAGGCTTAAGCACTTTGTTGCTCCACCCGCTTTCATGAATTCAGACATTGGTGTGCTAACAACCTTGTATCCTATATTGTTTAGCTGGGTTTTTAATTTTTCACTGCAGTTATTTAAAACAATGATATTATCACCGGATTGTTTTTTTATTGATATAGCATTGCAGGAAAATTGCTCCGCGTCATTTTTAGATACAATAATATGTTTGTCAGAATCACTATTTTCTTCAATAAGCCTGATTGATTCGTCATCAAAAGCACCTGGATAAAACATAATATGATTGTCAATTAAAGGACAAAAACAGGTGTCTAAGTGATAAAAATAAGGATTATTGAGTTTTAATGCTATGGTTTTTATATTTAAGCTTTTTTCAATAAAATGGCTGATATCATCTGAGCGAAAGCCATAGCCAAGCCAGCACAAGCTTTGTTCATGATTGATCAGGGCATCTCCAGCACCTTCAAAGAAGCTGCCGGTTGGGGGTTCTATTACGGTAAATCCATGATTACTTAACCATCGATGAAATATCAACTCTTCTGGTCGTCTTTCTTCTGGTCTAAATCGACTGATGAGGGCTGTTTTATCTTTGATCAGGGCCGCATTGGCGGTAAAGCAAAGGTCAGGTAGTTTCTCACTGGAGTCGATAAGCTCAATATTGGCAAAACGCTGCAGATGCTGGTAGAGTGCATGCCACTGTTCCTCTGCAAGAGGCTGTCGGGCCTGATTTATTTGTTTTTCCATCCAGGGGTTGATGATATAGTTGATGGCGAAATGATTGGGTTTGGCTAGTAGCAGCGTGGTCTTTTTCATGGTAACCCCCTGATCTATGAATGTCCCTTAAGTTTTGTTATACGTTAATATTTATAGACTTGTCAATGCCGTGAGCTATGACGTCAGGCAAGAATGGTGATATGATAAGTTGTTGTTTTAATTGATGAATGGGTTATGAATAAATATTTAAAGTTTTTACGTCTTTTCTCTAAGGCTTCACCTAAGTTAGTCGGCGATGGGGTGCTTGTTGTTTCACCGAAGCAACATAAACTTTCTTCTAAGGGCGTTAGTCGTCATGCGTTGAAGGTGATGAGGTGTTTGAATGAGAGTGGTTTTAAAGCGTATTTAGTCGGTGGGGGAGTGCGCGATTTGTTGGCTGGTTTGCAGCCTAAAGATTTCGATATCGTAACTGATGCTTTGCCGGAGCAGGTGAAGAAACTATTCCGACGGAGTCGTATTATTGGTCGTCGCTTTAAATTAGTGCACGTATATTTTCCACAAGAAATGATAGAGGTTTCTACTTTTAGAGCGTCTATGACGGACGAGCAAAAGGAAATTCATCGGCAAGCAAAAAAAGTGTTGGCAGATAACACCTATGGCTCTGAAGAGGAGGATGCTTGGCGTCGAGATTTTACCGTTAATGCATTGTATTATTCAGCAAAAGATTTTTCGATTATTGATTACACAGGTGGATTTGCTGATGTTAATCAAAAAATTATTCGTATGATTGGTGATCCAGACCAGCGTTTTCATGAAGACCCTATTCGATTGCTGCGTGCAATAAGATTGTCATCAAAGTTGAATTTTAAAATAGAAAAAAAAATGCGGTCATTGATAATAAATCGAGTTGAGTTACTTAATCATGTGCCTGAGTCTCGTTTGTTTGATGAGCTCTTAAAAATGTTTTTTCAAGGGCATGCTTTAAGTAGTTATCAGTCATTGCGAAAAAACGGAGTTTTTAAGCAAATTTTCACAAAATCACACGCAGCACTGGTTGAGTTGGCCGATGATAAAATGTTTCAATTAATTGAGCATGCGATGGAGTCAATTGATGGGCGATTTAAAGAAAACCAATCATTAAGCCCTGGTTTTTTGTTTGCGGTTTTCTTTTGGCCTAGGGTGGTTTTATATTTGCGTGATAATAAAGTTAAAAAAGCAAAATTATTTTTTAATCTTCATCATGCTGTTTTAGATGTTCTGCAGTCACAAGAGCAGTTAGTTAGAGTTCCTAAGCGTTTTTCTGCAATGATGCGCCATATGTGGCTTTTACAGTTTCATATGGAAAGTTTAAGGCCTAGTCGTGTTTTTCGTATTGTGGAGCACCGTTATTTTAGAGCAGCGCTTGATTTTTTATTAATGCGCGCTGAGGTTGGCGCTGTTGATAAGGAGAAGGCAGATTGGTGGCTGAAACTTTCAAAAGCAAATGCTAATGAAAAAAAAGCAATGATAGAAAAAATAGGAAAATAAATGGCGGGTATTATTGCATATGTTGGCTTGGGGAGTAATTTATGCCATCCGCATATGCAGATTGAAATTGCTATCAGCTATTTGAATCGGATGTTGGCCGTGAAGGTCTTGGCGTGTTCTAGCACTTATCGGAGCCGTCCTTTAGCGGGGCTTGATCAGCCAAGTTACTGCAATGCGGTGGTGAAGTTGTCTACGAGTCTTTCAGCTAAAGTGCTGCTGGCTAAGTTGCAGGAAATTGAAGTTGAAATGGGTCGGCCAAAAGAACATGTTCGCTGGGGTTCTCGAATTATTGATTTGGATTTATTATTATATGGCACACAAGTCATTAGTAGCCGGGAGTTAACCGTGCCGCACTTGGGTTTGACGGATCGAGAGTTTGTTATTTATCCTTTAGCAGAAATTGAGCCTAATTTAATGCTGCCAACGGGGCAATCTTTGAATGATTTGAAGTCCACATGTAAGATTAGAGGCTTAGAGAAAATAAACGAACCAGTGGTATTGAGCGGGGTGGAATAAATGAAAAAAATGGCAATATATCCAGGAACATTTGATCCAATTACTAAAGGGCATATTGATGTTATTGCGTCTGCTATTGAGTTGTTTGATGCAGTAATTATTGTTGTGGCTGATAATGAATATAAAAATCCATGGTTGTCACTTGATGATAGGCTGGCTACAGTCCGCCTTGCTGTGGCTGATTTTTCTAAGGTCAGTGTTTGTGGTTGGGCAGGATTAACAACCGATTTTATGCGTGAAAATAAAATCAACACAATTATTCGTGGTATTCGTTCGGCGGATGATGTCACTTATGAGTTGCAGTTGGCTAACATGAATCAACAAATGATGCCTCAGGCTCAAACGGTTTTTTTGCCAACATTGGCCAAGCATGCATTAATTTCTTCGAGCATTGCAAGAGAAATTATTCGAATGAAAGGCGATGCCTCTTCATTTGTTAACCAAGAAATTATCGATTACATAGAAGAATTACAATAAATCTGGAGTATAGGTTGTGGCGTTAATAATTACCGATGAATGCATTAATTGTGATGTATGTGAGCCGGAATGTCCGAATGATGCTATTTATCAAGGTGAGGAAATTTATGAAATTGACCCTAAACGTTGCACAGAATGCGTGGGTCATTTTGATGAGCCACAATGCCAGATAGTGTGTCCAGTTGATTGCATTCCTTTACATCCTGATTTTAATGAAACAAAAGAAGAGCTACTAATTAAGTATCAAAAACTTCAAGAAGATGATAAAAAATAATAATTATTATTTTGGTTTTTCAAAATTTTCAGTCAGTTTTTTTTCTGCTAACTGATGATTAAGTGAAATGTAATTAGGTAAGCCTGCGTTGTATGGTGGATAAGCTTCACCCTGTATTAAAGGGTTTAAGTAATCTCGACAAGCGTCGGTAATGCTATATCCATCATCGCTAATAAAGCTCATTGGCATTTTAAATTCTTGGTTGGCTACGTCACGAAGTGGCGCGTGACCAATTTTCCAATTTTTATCTGTGTGATTTTCAATGGTCAACATAACATTATTAATGCCACCTAATGCATATTCAATTCCGGTTCTGCCTAGGGCATAGGCATGCTCAAGATCCGCTTTTGAGGCAACGTGTCTTGCTGCGCGTTGTAAGTAGTCTGATACGGCCCAGTGATATTTGTATCCTAAGTTATCATGAATTAGGTGGGCAATTTTTGGTGCGACACCGCCTAAGCGGGCATGCCCAAAGGCATCAGCTTGTTGGGTTTGTGATAAAAAAGTACCGTCAGCGTTACGAATACCTTCGGCAGCAACAATGACGCAGTGCCCATGATCTTCTACAGCTTTAGTAACTTTAGCGAGAAATTTTTTTTGATCTAGCCGAACTTCAGGAAATAAAATAATATGTGGCGCGCTGTGGTTGTCGCGGCAAGCTAGGCCTGAGCTGGCGGCAAGCCATCCGGCATGACGACCCATCACTTCTAAAATAAATACTTTGGTCGATGTTGCTGACATGCAGGCAACATCCATGGCAGCTTCATGAGTTGAAATAGCCACATACTTAGCAGCTGAGCCAAAACCGGGTGAACAGGAGGTGAAGGGCAGGTCATTATCAATGGTTTTGGGTAGGCCAATGCAGGTTAAGGGGTAGTTTAGTTGCTGGCTCATTTCTGAGATTTTATGCGCAGTGTCTTGCGAGTCGCCGCCGCCATTGTAGAAAAAGTAACCTATATTGTGCGCTTTAAAGACGTCGATAAGGCGGCGGTATTCATAGTCGTTTTTTTCAATGGACTGTAGTTTGTAGCGGCAGGAACCAAAGGCACTGCCAGGGGTGTGTAAAAGCGCTGCAATTTCTTTGTCGGAGTGATGGCTGGTGTCGATGAGTTCTTCGTTCAGCGCGCCTAAAATACCATTATGCCCAGCATAGACGGTTCCCAATTGATCGCTGTTTTTTCTGGCTTCTTGGATAAGGCCACAGGCGGTTGCATTAATGACGGCTGTTGCACCGCCGGATTGGGCGTAAAAAATGTTTTTTTTGCTCATACAGGCACCTTATTGCTTAGGGGCTTTATTAGATCATATCCTAGGTGTAAGGCAGTGCGTTGACAAGCATTATTCGAGCTCAGCTGCTTTTGTGGTACACTGCTTTTAAAAATTGAGTGTAAAGAGAGAGTTATGGCTAAGAGACTTTATATTGTCGGTGTTTGCGGCACCTTTATGGCAGGGATTGCGACATTAGCTAAACAGTTAGGCTATGAAGTGCGAGGCTGTGATCATGGTGTTTATCCACCAATGTCAGATTATTTAGCAGAGCAGGGGATTGATGTTCATGAGGGTTTTAATCCGCAAGATTTAATTGATACAGAACCCGATGAAATTGTTATTGCTAATGCTATTTCACGCAATAATGCCGTTTTAGAATATGTGCTGAATCAACGACTAAGCTATCAATCAGCACCGGCTTGGCTTGCGGCCAATGTATTGCAGGATCGAGAAGTCATTGCGGTGACAGGTACGCACGGAAAAACTACCACAACCAGTTTGCTGACATGGATTTTACAAACCGCAAATTTAAAGCCAGGTTATTTAATTGCAGGGAAGGTTAATCAGTTAGCAACAACGGCAAGCGTTGGTGAAGGTAAATATTTTGTTATTGAGGCCGATGAATACGACAGTGCATTCGATGATAAACGACCTAAGTTTATGCATTATCATTCATCAAAATTGATTATTCATAATTTAGAGTTTGATCATGCCGATATTTATGATGATTTCTCGGCAATTCAAAAACAATTTCGTTGGTTGCTACGAACAGTGCCTGGCAATGGTCAAATATACCTTGCCGCCGATGATGAAAATGTTCAGGAAACCGTGCAAGAACATGCTTATTCTCCAATCGTTAGTTATGGTATAGAGCAAGGGGATTTTCAAGCAAAGCTAAAAAAACCTGACGGCAGTGAATTTATTATTTATCAAAATAACCAAGAAAAAGTGACCGTAGCGTGGTCGCAAATTGGCGTTCACAATGTAAAAAATGCTTTGGCGGCAAGTGTGGTAGCTTTATCCCTTGGTGTAAAAGCCGCAGATATAGCCGCGGCGTTGGCGAGTTTTAACGGGGTTGAGCGACGCATGATGCATTATGGTCAAGCAGCTGAGATTGATATATTCGATGATTTTGCCCATCATCCCACGGCCATTAATGAAGCAATATCAGCGCTAAGAAAAAAAGTTGGCAATGAGAAGCGAATTATTGCCGTGGTGGAAATGGCATCTAATACCATGCAAAAAGGTGTGCATGATGAGGTGATGGCGCAAGCGGTTAGTTCAGCTGATTATGCGATTTTACTGAGTAATAATCCATCGGGTAATCTACAGGCGAAAACAGAAAAAAATCAAAAAATAATTATTGTTAATAATACAGTTCAAGCAGCGCTTGAGCAATTACAGCATATTTTACAAGCGGGTGATCAGGTGTTATTTATGAGTAACCGCGCCACTTTACAATTACCGCAACAGTTAATGGAGATGTTAACTGAAAGTTAAAAAGCTAAATTTATATATTAGTAAAGCTTGATAAGTGATTAACGAAACGGCACCCAGGGTGTCATTTTTTATGAGTTATTGTTTTTATCGGTTTTTTCGTTAGCTTCAGCTTCTTGATAATATTTCACGCCCATCTTTATACGGTCACGACCTTTTTCCATGCGCCAACGATTGGTGTCACGTAAGGAATAAACGCAGCCACAATATTCTTGCTGATAGAATTCTTCTCGTTTAGACAGTGTAATCATTCGTTGAGAACCACCATCTTTGCGCCAATTGTAGGTCCAATAATGTAAGCCAGAAAAACGCTCGGCAGCACGAATGCCGCAGGCATTTATTTGTTGCATGTTTTTCCATCGTGAAATGCCTAGCGAGCTAGTAAAAGTGTCAAAGCCGTGCTGGTGTGCATAAAGTGCAGAACGCTCAAAGCGCATATCAAAACAGACAGTGCAGCGATGGCCTCGTTCTGGTTCGTCCTCAAGGCCTTCTGTGCGAGCAAACCATTGTTCACGATCGTAGTCACCATCAATAAAAGGAATGTTGTGTTTCTCGGCAAAGCGGATATTTTCATTTTTACGGATGACATATTCTTTGTGTGGATGGATGTTGGGATTGTAAAAGAATATGGTGTATTGGATATTGGAAGCCAATAATGCTTCCATTAACTCAACGGCGCACGGTGCGCAACATGAGTGCAGTAACAGGCGCTTGCCGTTATTTGGTAGTGTTAGTATCTCTCTTTCTATCATGCCGCTAGTTTAGCATGATAAGTGCCAGTAGCAAGGCCTATTGTTTATTAAGAGGCATTGTGGCTGCATCAATTAAAACTCCTCAGCTGATCGTCAGTGGCTGAAATTTACAACAAATGTATGATCTTGTTGTGGGAGCTAATCCCCCGACTGAGTCATGAAAGCAGCAAAGATGTCATGAACTATAGAGGGGTCAGGAGTAGAGAGTATAGCGTCCGGCTATTGGAGGAAATAATCACATCCATGAGTCCCGAAAAATAATAAAAGATTATTAGTTATTGGTGTTTTTGTGTGTGCAGAAGCTTTTGAGTGCTGAGTTACAACTAGTTTAGTCAGGGCATGCTGATAACCCAACATGCCCGACTCTAGATTACGCAAATGGTTTTAGCACTATATAAAGAGTAGAATTGTCACGGGATATTTTTAATAACAAATTAGATTTTTGATTCTTAATGGCTTGTCTAAAGGCAATAAGGTTGGGTGTTGCTTGATTATTAACACTTATAATGACATCACCCGGTTGCAGGCCAGCCATTGCTGCACTGCTGTTGTCCTTCATTGCGGTAATAATGATTCCTTTAACATTCATGCCAGTGTCTTCAAGTTCATTGAAGTCTTGCAGGCGTATGCCAGATAAAAAAGGAATAATGCGCTCAGTTTTTGCCTTTTTAGGATCAGCAACGGTTGCAGTTAAGCGATGAGTTTTATCTTTTGTTATGACCGTCATGGTAATTTTAGTGCCAGGCCGAGTTAAAGCCATCGTGTTCTGTAGTTGCTGTGCATTACGAACCTGGTCGCCATTAACGCTAATAATAATATCATCAGTCTCAAGCCCGGCTTTTTTTGCGGGAGAGTTGGGTACAACCTGAGTGATAATGACGCCGTGGTCTTGTTTCAGATTAAGGCTTTTGATTAAGTCGGGCGTTAAGTTTTGAGCCATCACGCCGAGCATGCCGCGCTCAACTTTTCCATACTTGATGAGTTGATCGCAAATGCTTTTCACCATGTTGCTTGGGATAGCAAAACCAATGCCAATATTGGCATCAATAGGAGCAATAAGCGCAGTGTTCATGCCTACCAGCTGTCCTTGTTTGTTCACTAGAGCACCACCAGAATTACCTGGATTAATGGGAGCGTCTGTTTGAATAAAACTTTGAAAACCTTCTATTTGTGGAGTATCACGATTGAGTGCGCTAATGACACCAGAAGTAACCGTTTGCTGAAGGCCAAAAGGACTACCAATTGCTGCAACAACTTCCCCTACTTTCTGGTTGTTGGAGTTGGCATAAGGTAGAGCGCTCAAGTTTTCTGCTTTGATTTGAATAACGGCAACATCGAAACCGGTGTCTTGTCCGATGGGTGTGCCAAGGTATTTCTCACCATTTTTTAGAGTAATAATAATGGTTTTTGCATCTTTAATTACATGAGCATTGGTAGCAATATAGCCTTTTTGTGCATCAATAATAATGCCAGAGCCCACGGCTGAAAGGTGTGGTAGGATGCGTTGAGGTGTGATGGGCCGATCTTTAGGCATTTGTTCAATGACTTTATTAATGTCTTTTTTGACCGAAATATTAACAATTGTTGGCGTGACACGTTTGAGCATTGCGCTTAAGTTATCGCTAGCTAGTGGGGCGGTTTGGGCAATAGCTGCTGTTGAGAATGATATTGATAAAATCAATAAACAGCCTATTTTCTTTAGTAGGTCCATTAGAGTGCCTTAGTTAAAATATTGGGAGACGACAGTGTAACTGTTTTTTTGTTAAAAGGGCAATGGGCTTGGCCTGGGTTTTTTGTTATAAATGAACTAAGTACAGGTAACACAAATAGGTTGCAAATGGGACAGGGTATAGCAGTAATAACTGGTGGCGGTCGTGGTATTGGTCAGGCTTTAGCGCTGGAGTTGGATAAGGCCGGAATCGTCGTATTGATTGTGGGCAGAACAGCGGCATCACTGGCAGAAACAGTGGGTTTGTCGGATGGGCGAATGCAATCTCTAACCGGTGATATTTCAGATAGTAAAGCTAGAGAAGAAATAAAAGAGAAGCTCCAACATGCGTCAATAAGATATTTAGTTCATAACGCAGCGATTGTTGAACCTATTGTACCGCTCATTGAAGTTAATCATGAGGATTTGCAGCGAGCACTCGATATTAATTTGCAGGCGCCACTATTGCTTAATCAAATATTATACCCACTGATGCAAAATGGCACTCGTATTTTAAATATATCAACCGGCTGTGCACATTCAGCCTTGGCAGGAATGGGCGTTTATTCTATCACTAAAGCAGCATTACATATGGCTTATCAGACCTATAAACAAGAATTATTGAAAGAGGGGATTTACGTAGGTTCTGTTATGCCCGGCATTGTTGATACTGATATGCAAGCAAAATTACGACATCCAGAACACAAAGGTTCTTTTGCTAGTTTTGAAGTTTTCGATGAATTTAAGAAAAGTCGGCAGTTATTGTCGGCAAAAGAATCTGCAACGATGATTGCGGATATACTAATGAATATGTCTGATGAGCAGTTTATTGCTAAAGATTGGCGCGTGGGTGATGTTTAATTATTTTTTCCTTTGAAAAAATCGAATGACTTTTCTCTCTATGATTGAATATAAATACCACTAGCCATTCTGCCTGTTGTGGATTCGCCTCGATAAGAAAAAAAGCGATTCTTTTCTTTAAAGGTGCAATAGCCTGCGCCGTATGTTTTTTTGATTCCTAAATTGCATAGCTGGTTGCGAGTGATTTGGTATAAGTCAGCAAATATTTTATGGCCTCTTTTTTGTATTGCTTTTTGGTTAGCGCTATCAAGATCAATAAACCTTTGTGCCCAAGAGGTGTCTACTTCAAAAGCATCTTGGCTGATGGCCGGGCCTAGCCAGACAAGTAAATCAGTGCTGGGAGATGTCATTTTAGCGATGGTTTTATCGATAATGCCGTTATAAAGACCTTGCCATCCGGCGTGAATTGCAGCGACTTCTGTGCCATCTGTGTTACAGAGTAATAAAGGAATGCAGTCAGCGGTGAGTACAGCGCAGACGAGTTTTTCTTTTTGTGTGATAACAGCATCGGCTGGTAGATCATTGTTATCATAGGGTAGTTCAATAGCTCGATTGGTGTGGGTTTGTCTTAGCCAAGAGATTGGGGCATTAAGATTGAGGTCTTTGCAGAGCAGTTGTCGATTCTGCTCTACGTGTTTCATGCCGTCACCGACATGGTCGGCCAAATTAAAAGAATGAAATGGTGTAAGGCTGGTGCCACCTTCTCGAGTGGTGCAAAAGGCTTTAATACAACTGGGCGCTGGCCATTTTGGAATAATATATTGGCGCGAATTAATGGTTTTCATGCTGCCTAGCTTTTGTTAAAACATTAATCAGTGTTTGCATATCATCAGGGATTGGTGCGCTAAAAGTCATGATTTCTTTGCTGTCAGGGTGAGGCAGACTTAATTGGTGCGCATGTAGCGCTTGGCGCTTTAAATTTTGCAATGCCGCTTTAAGGGGTTCGCTAGCACTGCCAGGAATGGTGTGGCCCCTTTTATAGGTTAAGTCACCAACAATGGGGTGGTTGATGTGATTTAAGTGAACACGAATTTGATGCGTTCGGCCGGTTTCGAGCTGAACATCGAGCAAAGTGTAATTAGTGAAGCGCTCTTCAACCCGGTAGTGGGTAATGGCTTCTTTCCCTGAAGACGTGATGGCCATTTTGGTGCGGTTACTGGAGTGCCGCCCAATGGGCTCGTCAATGGTGCTACCTGCAATGATGTTGCCGTGCACTAGGGCATAGTAGTGTCTGGCAATTTCACGTGCTTGCATGGCGTTAACCAGGAAAAAGTGCGCAGCAAGGTTTTTAGCAATGACCAATAGGCCGGTCGTGTCTTTGTCTAGACGGTGCACAATACCTGCACGCGGTAGTTGTTTGAGGCATTCAGCATGGTGCAGCAGGGCATTAACAAGGGTCTGGTCTGGATTTCCAGCGCCAGGATGGACTACCAAGCCTGCCGGTTTGTTAATAATGAGGATATGTTCATCTTCAAAAACAACGTCGAGCGCAATGGCTTGCGCTTCCCAGCGGCACTGCTCAGTGGGTTGTGCTTGCACAATAACGTATTCGCTGCCATGTACTTTAAAGCGGGGCTGTTTGATGATGTTGCCATTTACTTGCACCGCACCTTGCTTAATCCAGGCTTTTAGCTGCTCTCTGGAGTACTTAGGGAATAGCTTAGCTAAACTCTGGTCAAGGCGCCAGCCATTCATGCTATCAATAATATGGTCTTTTAGTTCAATAGTAGATTTCATAATTTCTCTTTCATATTGGGATTTGTTTCATTATCAGGTATAATCGCATTTTTTCACCGGTCAACTCAATAGGATGATTACATGATTAAGCGGTTGTTGTTAATTTTTTTGCCATTATTGTTGATTGGTTGTGCTGATAAGTCAGATAGCCTTAAGCCATACCGGGGGATGAGCGCTCAGCAAATCTTTAATCAGGGTGAGTTAAATTTAGCTAAAAACAATTACACTGAGGCGGGTAAAAATTTTGCCGCAATGAATGCTTTATACCCTTATAGTGCTTATTCTCAACAAGCGCTGCTTGATAGTATTTATTCGTATTACAAAGATGATAACTCGGAAATGGCTTTAGCGTCTGCTGGAATTTATTTAAGACGATACCCACGTAGTGAGTATGCAGATTATGCTTATTATATGTCAGGACTGATTAGCTTTGAGATGAGTGGCAATTGGTTGCAGAGAGCTTTTCACTATGATCGTTCTAACCTTGATCCTGCTTATTTCCAGCAGGCTTATACGGATTTCAGTCGTGTTGTGCAGTGGTTTCCCAAAAGTGCTTATGCAAAAGATTCTGCCATTCACATGGCCTTTATCCGCAACATGCTGGCAAGGCATGACTTAGATGTTGCTAATTTTTATTATGAGCGTGGGGCTTATGTGGCTGCTGCAAACCGAGCGAGTCTTGTTGTAAAGCATTTTCCAAAATCTTCACAAGCAAAAGCCGCGCTACAAATGATGACAAAAAGCTATAAAAAATTAGGGTTAAACCAGCAGGCAAATCAAACTTATCAAGTGCTAGTCACAAATTATCCGCAGGCTGCAAATTCAATCTAACGTCCTTTGACTCTAAAGGGTTGCTTTTGGTAAAGAAACCCTTTAGCCCAAAATCTTTATTTTAGGGGTTGCTTAATCTGCTGCACATTTCAGCGGAGTAAAATGGTTTCGTATCTGGTTCTGGACGACTAAAAAGCTCAGACGCCATTCTCTCTTCACGTTCATCTTCTAGAGCGTTTCTCTCTTCACGTTCAGCTTCTAGAGCGTTTCTCTCTTGACGTTCATCTTCTAGAACCTCTTCCTCAAGTTTTTCTAAAATAATTTCGGAGGTAGTTCTAATAAAGCCCTTTATTGCAGGTAAATTTATGTCTTGTGTAAGATTTAATAAATCTTCGAGTAAAGAATCTTTAGATGTTGGAGATGTTTTATTCCAGCCGGTGTGGACAGGTATTATCTTGGTTATAACCTCTATTTTTGATGGTCGACCAGTCACTCCTTTTGCAATCTTAGGCATGATTAATTGGTATAAATCATCAGGCGTATTGCGGAGACCTATTAGTTCTGATAGATATTGGGTTAGCTCATTAATTTGTTCTTCATTTAAATCATCCATACTGATTACCTTCTGTTAATATAATTTACTTTCTGTAAAATATTAGCACATGTATTTTTTGTGGTCAAGTTTTTAGCCTTTCCTCAATGATAAATCGACAATAATTAGATAAAACTGTCCATTGAGTCAGTAATCAGTCGTTAGAAAGGGGGGGTAAATATGTTTTAAATCAAGTGATTGTGTCTAAATGGCTTAGTCTAAAATACCAGAAAATCCAGAAGTAATGGGGTAGCGCCTGTCTTTACCAAAAGCACGATGGCTAATGCGAATACCTGGTGCTGCTTGTCGTCGCTTGTACTCATTTCGATTCACTAGTTTAATTATGCGTTTGACAGTGTCTGGGTCAAAGCCGGCTTGGCAGATTTGTGTGTGGCTTTGATCGTGTTCAATGTAGAGATCTAGAATATCATCCAAAATATCATATGGGGGCAAGCTATCCTGATCTTGTTGATTTGGTGCCAATTCAGCTGAGGCAGGCCGGGTAATGCAGCGCTCAGGGATTACGGGCGCAATAGTATTGCGATAATGGGCCAGTCGATACACCCAGGTTTTGGGAATGTTTTTTAGTGCCGCAAAGCCTCCGGCCATATCACCATAAAGCGTTGAATAACCAACGGCCATCTCACTTTTATTTCCTGTCGTTAAAACTATGTCACCCCATTTGTTAGATAAAGCCATTAATAATGTACCGCGAATTCTTGCTTGAATATTTTCTTCTGTTGTATCAATTGCAGTGTCTGCAAAGCTAGGCGCTAGTGTGTTTAAAAAAGCAGAAAAAGTCTCTTCAATAGCAAGTATGCGGTAGTTGATGCCAAGTGATTTGGCTTCAGATTTCGCATCTTCAATGCTCATGTCGGCGGTATATTGAGAAGGCATTAAAATTGCCTGCACTCGATCAGCACCTAAGGCATCAACGGCAATAGCCAGCATTAAGGCGGAGTCGATGCCACCGGAGGCACCAATAATGGCCCCCTTGAATTTATTTTTATTGACGTAATCTTTAGTGCCTAGGACCAAGGTATTATACATGGCTTCCTCAATCGGCATTGGTTTTGCCAAGTCATGATTAATGGCATGATAGGGCTTTTTATTATTAATTATTAGTGTGGGGGTGGCTTCTGTAAATCGAGGGGCTTGGTAGGTTAGCATGCCTTTTTCATTAACAGCCATAGAGCCGCCATCAAAAACCAATTCGTCTTGACCACCAACAGAATTGACATAAAGGATTGGTAGCTCCACATCAATGGCTCTTTCAGATAAAGTTTGAGTGCGAGCGTTCATCTTTTCGCAGTCAAAGGGCGATGCGTTAATACAGCATAGTATATCAGCTCCTGCTTTTTTTGCTTGTCTTGCCGGCTCTGGAAACCAAATGTCTTCACAAATTAATAGGCCCAAGCGAATATTTTTGATTGTAACAATACAAGGGTTTTCCCCAGCAGAAAAATAGCGCTGTTCATCAAAAACACCATAGTTAGGTAAGCACTGTTTATTATAGATGGCTTCAACATGACCTGCTTTGATAAAGGCGGCGGTATTATAAAAAACACCCCCTTCACAAGTAGGATAGCCAATAATAATGTTACAGTGTTGCAATTCATTTTTAATGAGTTCAAGTGATGCGTCTATTCGGTCATATAATGCAGGCCGAAATAATAAATCCTCAGGTGGATAGCCTGTGATGCATAATTCAGGAAAAATAATTAAATCACTTTTCTCTTTTTTTTGTAAAGCAGAAGTATGTTCAATAATTTTTTTGGTATTACCCTCAATGTCACCGACCAAACAATTAATTTGTGCCAGACTAATACGTAAGTTTTCCATAATAGTCATTGCTCTTCTAAGATAATAGCAGCAACAACATGACGTCCTTCAGATAATAAGGCGTTATAAGTTCTGCAGGCAGCTGCATTTGACATGGATTCAACAGCAATTTTCGCCTCATACAAAGGGATTAATTGTTGTTTTTTAGCAAGTCTTCCCTGTGTACCAGTTCCGATTAAAACCAGGTCGGGTTGTAGCTCAATAATAGGGGTTAAATGTTCTGTGCAAAGCTCGTTAAGGTTTTTTATTGGCCACGGGCTAATTACTTTTTTTGCAGAAACAATAAGGCTGCTTTGATACTCTTGTTTATTAATTGTGATGACACTGCCATTAAATTTTTCAATAACAGTGTCTGTCGGTTGATAAGTGTCTTCAGATATTTGCATGCATTACCTTATTCTTAACCTAAATATTAAGGAGAAGGACTGTTATATAGTTTATTTACAATATCTTTTAATGAATCACCTTGTTGAACGCGGTCAGCAGTCGGTGTGACATTAATGCTTGAGCCAGAAAGATAAATTCTTAGTTGCTGACCAGGTCGAATGTCGGGTACCCCTGTTTGAGGGTTTGGTCGCAAGCGATTCCACTTAATAATATCTTCAGGCGATACGCCGTATTGTTGTGCAATGCCTTCGAGTGAATCGCTATTGGAAACGGTATAAATGACTTGATCTGTTTCATCGCCGTATTGGCTGGTTGCTGTTAGTGAATCAACGCCTGTCTTATAACTGCTGGCTTTAATGGTGCGTTTTAATTTTACGGGCACTAAAATTCCTTGTCCTGGTATGACTTTAGCAAATGTGTTGAAGTTGTTTGCTTTTCTTAGGTTTTTTACGTTGGTGTGATAGTTGCGGGCAATGCTCGCTAGTGTTTCATTACGACGAACTTGGTGGTATATCCAGCTGGTTTGCGGAACATTAGCAATGGCAGATAAATTCTTTTGGAATGTTTTTAAATGCGCTTCAGGAATTAGTAAAGTGTAGGTGCCGCCATTAGGATCGGTTGCAATGCGTCTAAAACCTGGGTTTAACTCACTAATTACTTTTGGATTAATTTCGGCAAGTTTTGCTGCAGTATCAAGCGTGATTTGTGAGTCCATAGTTACTTGAGCAAAATAAGGCTTGTTTGGAATGGCTGGTAATTTAATACCATAGTGTCCCGGTGTTGAGATAATGTTAGCTAAGGCTAATAATTTTGGCACATAGGATTTAGTTTCTTGCGGTAGTTTAAGTGACCAGAAATCGGTTGGTAGGCGTTCAGCTTTATTGTTTTTGACTGCTTTTTTCAATGAGCCTACACCAAAGTCGTAAGCGGCAATCGCTAGTGGCCAATTGTCAAAATAGTTATGCAGGCTTTGGAAATAATTAAGGGCTTTGTTGGTTGAAGCTAAAATATCACCACGGCCGTCATACCACCAGTTAATGGTTAGGCCAAGTTCTGATGCAGTCGCTGGCATCATTTGCCATAAGCCTGTTGCACCAACGCCGGAGTAAGCTAATGGATTATAACCACTTTCAATCATTGGGATTAATGCTAATTCAGCAGGAATTCCGCGTAGTTTTGTTTGTTGGTAAATATAATAAATGTAGGGTTGGGCATTGTTGAAAATTTTCTCTAAAGATCGAGGTTTTGATAAAAAGGCTTGAATTGCAGCTTTTACTGCGGGTTCGTTGGTTTCTGGCTTCATCGTAAAACCTTGAATCATGCTTGCCCAAATGGTTGATTGGGTTGAACCGCTTGTCATAATGGGGTCAAGTACTAAATTAGGTGAGACTTGGTTTTCTTCTCGCTGGCTTTTGCTTTGAACCGGTTGGCCAGGCGATGCATCCAGTGTTAGTTGTGGTTTTACGCTTGGGGCGCTAAGCGTTATAGAGGCAGTTTTTTCTGCAGCAGCTTTATCTGCAGCAGCTTTTTGTGCGGCGGCTTTTGTTGCAGCAGCTTTTTCTGCAGCGGCCTTTTCTGCAGCAGCTTTATCTGCAGCGGCTTTTGTTGCAGCGGCTTTTTGTGCGGCAGTTTTTTCTGCAGCAGCTTTTGTTGCAGCAGCTTTTGTTGCAGCAGCTTTATCTGCAGCGGCTTTTGTTGCAGCAGCTTTTGTTGCAGCAGCTTTTTCTGCAGCGGCCTTTTCTGCAGCAGCTTTATCTGCAGCGGCTTTTTGTGCGGCAGTTTTTTCTGCAGCAGCTTTATCTGCAGCGGCTTTTTCTACGGCGGCTTTTGTTGCAGCGGCTTTTTGTGCGGCAGTTTTTTCTGCAGCAGCTTTATCTGCAGCAGCTTTTGTTGCAGCGGCTTTTTCTGCAGCAGCTTTATCTGCAGCGGCCTTTTCTGCAGCGGCCTTTTCTGCAGTGGCTTGGTTAGCTTCTTTGGCTTTTTCAGCATTGATTTTTTGCTGGGCAAGTTTTTCTTTTTGCTCTTCTTGTTTTAGTTTTTTATTTAACGTGGCAATTTGTTGATTATTATTTTGAACTGACGTGCTTACAGTTTTTTCGTTTTGTGTGATTTTTTTGTGTTGAGTTTTTTTGTGTTGAGTTTTTTTGGTATAGCGAATGGGTGTCGTGCTATAAAGCACATGAACGCTGTTGGGCAGGTTTTCTGCTTCAGTTGTGCTGATGTAGGCAATCGTGTCGCGATAACTTGCAACGGTATTAATGGCGTCACGGCTACTGCTAACTGCCTGTGGTGGGTTTCCTTGACCGCTGAACACGAGTGAGGACCAATAATTATTGGTATCACTTGGAGTCCAGTTAAATAGGTCACGATAAAATTCGCGGTACAATGTTGAGTTTGAATTTTGATCCAGTGGAACTAATTCAACACCACCAGCTAGCGAGACGGGTTTATCTTTATAAATAGCCCTGATTTGCTGTAGGCTCAATGATTTAATATTACTGGCTTTGTTGCCAATAATAGCAATGCCCGCAAAGGCGGGCATCACAAAAAATAGTAGCATGAGTGTTAAAAAGGGCTTCGTTATATGTTTTTTTAAGGTTATTAATGTTTTTTTCATTGCTTTTTATCACTCATGTTTAGGTTAATTAAAAGACCGCGCTTAATGTTAGACTATAAATTTGGCCAAATTTGTGTTTGGGCAATACGTTGTATAGTCCCATGGTGCCATCTAATGGCTCAACTAAGGCAGCACTGCTTTTAAGCACTAAGTTGTTATTAAAGAAATAATCCAGTCCTAGTGTATAAGAGCGTTGAGACTCAGCTAGAGTGTTGATACCTTCATTTTTTACAGCCAGCGCTTGTTGGTTGGTTGTTTTAATTTGTGAGTAAGTGAATAAAGGCAAGAAACGCTTAATATGATAGCCCAATGTGGTATAAAAGGATGTCAAGCTAGCAATTTGGTCATCGGTTTTACGATGCGCCCACTCACTAAGGAATAAGACGTTACGATAATTAACCTTAGCTGCTGCAGTATAAAAACGAGCAATGTGTTTGTTTACATGCACAGTGGTAGAGCTGTTAAGTGCAACAGGCATTCCTGGTAGAGTATTAGCCGGAATAACAACAGGAATATCCAGGTGCCCAGACACTTGCGTTTGTGCGTAACCACCGCGCAATGTGACATAGCCGTTGTTATCACTAACGCTTGCTGTTACACCTAAAATGTTGTCTTCAGTAAAGTCGCCGGTGACGGTTTGGGTTGTGATATCTTTTACAGGGTTTTTGGTTTCAGTTACGCTTGTTCCAGGAAAAACATAATCGTATTTAGAGCTGCTATTGCCGTAGAAGGGCTGTACTTTCATTCCCCAGTTTTGACCCAATGGAATGTTAAAAATTAAATCTAACCCATTCATGTTGTTAAATGGTACGGTTCTGTAAACAGAAGGTAGGTAAGTCCAAGGGAAGGTATAGCCAACATCAATGGTGCTTGAGTACAAGAATGTTGGTAGACGGAAACGACCAGCGCGTATTTGAGCAAAGCGATTGACTTTATAGCGCGCAAAAATCCAGTCGGACTGTAGGTTAAAAGGCGTATTGCCATTTATATTTTGTCCATTTACTAGAATTTGACTAACAATGTCTAAGTTATGAAATAAGTTAGCCTGTAGTTGTAAACCAAATAAAGTGTTACCACCAAAGTGAGGTGTTTTAGTGACTTTACCAATGTTAGGTGGTACATATTCACCACTGTCGGCAACAGAGACACCCGTGGACATAAAGCCATTAACCTTAAAGCGAGAGCCTGCGTTACTACCAAAAGCGGAATTAAATGCTCGTTGGGTATAGTTGGTCGGTTGCGTGCTATTAGGCGTGGCTGCTAACACTGAATGACTCGCAGCAAGACCGGTTGAAGCAAGTAATAAAGAAATCCATTTTTTTTTCATCATGAAATACTCTCTTGGTTAAGGTTAATAAAGTTTGAGTGCGGTTTTATAAATATCAGCAACGAATCAATGGCAGATAGTCCAGATCCATTTAAACAGTAGTCCGTAGAAAAGTGCTGATAATTCACTCAATGGGAATGTTAACAGTTTTTTCTGTCAGAGACAATTTTTGTTGTTTATCCGGTAGTTGAAAAAGGAGTTTGTTGTTTAGAGCGAAGATTTACGGGTACGGCTTTTCTGTATTGCAGAACAAGAAAGAACTGGGTAATCTGGTCGACATTATTGGCAAGTCAATTGGGTAGGGAAGCGATTGTGGGCAAAAGTATCGTCAGAAGAAAAAGCACATCAAATTTGTCAGCAGATTCTATACACCCTTTATTATTAAAAATTTATCGTCAAAGAGAGATCACATCAACAAAGGAGCTTTCGGTTAGTTTGGCGGCTTTGCTGCCTTTTCAATCTTTGTTGCAAATCAATGAGGCGGTTATTTGTTTGATTGATGCCATTAAAAGGCAGCGACGTATTTTGGTGGTTGGTGACTTTGATGTTGATGGTGCTACAAGTACGGCAGTTGCTTTGCGAGCGTTATCTGCAATGGGGGCCGAGCAGGTTGAATTTTTAGTGCCAGATCGCTTTATTTATGGTTATGGGTTAACGCCGGGAATTGTTGAGTTAGCCGCTCGTGAGAAAAAGCCCGATTTAATTATTACTGTGGATAACGGTATTGCTAGCATTGCTGGAGTTGCTAAAGCCAGGTCTTTGGGTGTTGATGTATTGGTCACAGACCATCATTTGCCGGGAGATAAACTACCGGAAGATTGCATTATCGTGAATCCTAATCAGCCGGGTGATACTTTTCCCAGCAAGCATTTAGCCGGTGTTGGTGTCATTTTTTATGTGATGATTGCGTTGCGAGCAGCGCTGCGCGAAGAGGATTTTTTTAATCAAAGCGGCATTGCTGAGCCAAATTTGGCGAACTTGCTTGATTTGGTCGCTTTGGGAACTGTGGCCGATGTTGCTGTGCTCGATAGCAATAATCGTATTTTAGTCTCACAAGGTTTGCAGCGGATGAATCAGGGTAAGTTATGTGCCGGTATTCGCGCATTGTTGCAGGTGAGTCAGCGAGGCGAGGGCTTGCCAATTGTTTCAGCTGACTTAGGCTTTGCTGTTGGTCCTAGGCTTAATGCAGCGGGTCGGCTTGATGATATGTCGCTGGGAATTTGGTGTCTGCTAACCGATGATATGTCGCAAGCGCATCAGATGGCGGTTGAGCTTGACCAGTTAAATAAAGAGCGTCGAGCCATTGAGTCTGACATGCAGCAGCAGGCAATGCGAGCGGTTGATCGGCTGGAGTTAAGTAAGGAAATACCGATGGCGATGGCTTTGTATGAACCTGGCTGGCATCAGGGTATTGTCGGGTTAGTGGCTTCTAAAATTAAAGAGCGGGTTTATCGGCCTGTGGTGGCTTTTGCGCCGACGGATGATGGCTTTTTGAAAGGTTCGGGTCGCTCAATTCCAGGTCTGCATATTCGTGATGCCTTGCAGATGGTTGATGCGGCTTATCCGGGTGTTATTGAAAAATTTGGTGGCCATGCCATGGCCGCAGGTCTTTCAATAAAGCAGGAGAATTTAACCGTATTCCGCCAAGCCTTTGCTTGGGCGGCTGAACAGATGCTCTCTGCGGAAGCTTTGAATAATCATGTATATACCGACGGCGAGCTGCAGCCAGAAGAGATGACCTTGCCAATGGCTGAGTTGTTGCGCCATGCGGCGCCGTGGGGTCAAGGTTTTCCTGCGCCGTTGTTTGATGGTGAGTTTGTTGTTCTGGATCAACGTCTTGTGGGTGAAAAACATTTACGCTTGTCATTAATGCATCAGCAATCGGGGCGACGTTTTAACGGTATTGCTTTTTATATTGACTTGGCTAAATGGCCGAATGAGCGCTGTGAGCAAGTAAAGATTGCCTATCAGCTCGATGTGAATTATTATCAGGGCCGTTGTCAGTTACAGTTTTTAATAGAAGAAATACAAGCAATATCATAAATTAATCGATTCAGTGAAGCCTTATGTCTAAAAAATCATTCTCTACTCAGCGTCTAGCAATTGCCCCGATGATGGGCTATAGCGATCGACATTTTCATCATTTAATGCATCTTTTATGCCCCAGTGCTTTTTTATATACTGAAATGGTCACTTGCCAGCAGTTATTGCATGCAACAGAAGGTTTTCAATCGGTAGCAAAAACTAAGAAAAACCCGATTGCTATGCAGTTGGCTGGGTGTGACCCTGCAACATTGGTGCAATCTGTAAAAATTGTAGAAGCTTTGGGTTATGATGAGGTTAATCTGAACGTTGGTTGTCCTAGTCATCGTGTTAGTGCAGCCAGGCTTGGCGCATGCCTAATGAAAGAGCCTGCCTTGGTTATTGATTGTGTTGCTGCGATGGTCCAAGCGGTGAGTATTCCGGTGACGGTGAAAACACGTATTGGGGTGGATGACCAAGACATTGAAGAAAGCTTAAGTGCGTTTATAAATGGGCTAGCTGAAGTCGGTGTAAATGCCTTTACTTTGCATGCTCGAAAAGCCTGGTTGAATGGCCTTAACCCAAAAGAAAATCGCCATAAACCGCCGCTGTGTTATGACCGTGTTTACCGATTAAAACAAGAGCGGCCTGATTTGGATATTATTATCAATGGCGGCATTACCACAGTAGATCAAGCAAAAGAGCAAGTAAATCATGTCGATGGCGTGATGATTGGTAGAGCGGCGTATCAAGATCCTTATATTTTGACAGCAATGCAGCGGGCGTTATTTCCAGAAGTGCTTTTCAATATTAGTCGAGATGAGGTTATTGGTGCTTATGGTCAGTACGTTGATGCGCAATTGCGTGATGGTGTTCCGCTGGGTCGAATGACACGCCATGTGTTAGGCCTTTATCATGGTCAGCTGGGAGCGAGAAAGTGGCGTCGTTATCTTAGTGAGCACGCTTATTTACCAGAACAAACAAGCCGCGTTTTAAAAAGGGCAATGGCGGAGCGCTGTGCTGTAATGAGTTAAGTGCTTATTACTTATCTTCTTTTTTATCTTCTGCAGGCTTGCGAGCTGCGTATTTTTTGCGGAAACGATCGATACGTCCAGCGGTGTCAACCATTTTCTGTTGGCCAGTATAAAACGGATGGCATTTAGAGCAAATATCAAGGTGTAGCTTATCTTTAAGCGTTGAGTTGATCTTAAAAGCATTACCACAGCTGCATTCTGCGTTAATTTCTTGATACTGTGGATGAATTTTTGCTTTCATTGTTTTTGCTCCTTGAATCTTGGATCGCAAATATAGCGCAATATGCCTAGGCTTTGCAAGCCTTTTGAGCCTTGTTTTTTTAGGTTTGTAATTGTTGCAAGCAGGGGATAATATGAATGGGCCTTTTCTGTCATTTTTTTTGCTATATCTAACGTTATTAGCCATAGCTTAAATAGTTAAGTGCACTCAAATGGATATGCGCAGTGCTTAATCGTGCTGTGTGTTGGGTGATAGGAAGTTCAAGGAGGAAGTTATGCTTAGTACAAATACTCAAGATGATTTTATTCGGCCACGAGTTGGTTGGTTCGCCTGGTTTGTTTGCTTTTTGGCAGCAATGTTTTATTGTTATGAGTTTCTTTTGCGAGTCTCGCCGAGTGTGATGAGTTCTCAACTAATGCATGCTTATCATTTGAATGCACGGGGCTTTGGTAATTTGTCAGCTTATTACTACTATATTTATGCGCCAATGCAGCTGCTTGTTGGTTTATTAATGGATCGCTATGGACCAAGGCGATTGCTGACAATGGCGATTGCCTGCTGCTTTTTAGGTAGTTTTTTGTTTGCAAATGGTCATTATTTGGGTTTGGCTGAGCTTGGTCGATTTTTTATTGGCTTTGGTTCGGCATTTGCTTTTGTTGGGGTGTTGAAATTGGCGACTATTTGGTTGCCTAATAATTGGTTTGCGATGGTTTCTGGTTTGGCTGTGTCGCTGGGCATGCTGGGTGGTCTTTTGGGCGATGTATTGTTAACAAAAATTGTAGTAAGTGATGGTTGGCAAAATACGTCTTTTTTGGCGGGTGGTTTTGGTTTTATTTTGATGATTGTCGTGTGTATTTTTGTACGAGATTCTAATGGCAGCTCATCGGTTCGGGTAATTAAAAAAATCCCAAGTTTTCAGGTAGCATGGCCGTATTTAAAAGCGATTATTCGCAATCCGCAAATTTGGTTAAATGGGATGATTGGTTGTTTGTTGTATTTGCCTGTGTCAGCCTTTGCTGAATCGTGGGCAATTCCTTATTTGAAAGAGGCTTATCATTTTTCTGCAATTTCAGCGTCTCATTTAACCGCGATGATTTTTTTAGGCTGGGCAGTTGGGTCTCCTATTGTTGGGTTTATTTCTGATCGAATAGCCCAGCGTCGATTGCCCATGACAATAGGATCTTGTCTTGCTCTAATGCTGATGTTGTTGATGTTGTATGATCCCACGGGCTTTAGCTTAAATCAGCTTTATACTTTATTTTTCTTATTTGGTGTTTTCTCTAGCGCGCAAATTTTAGTTTTCTCAGTAGGCAAGGAAATTAGTCCGAATGCTTTAAGTGGAACAGCATTATCAATTACTAATATGACAGTAATGCTGGCAGGGTTCGCTGTTTATTTGGTCGGCTATTTGTTGAGTTTGTGTTGGTCGGGTCAGATGTTAAACGGATTGCATTTTTATGGGTTGAAAGATTATCAAATAGCTTTATCAATTTTGCCACTAGGTTTGTTTGCGGCAGTTGTTTTGACTTTCTTTTTAAAAGAGACGGGTGCTAAGCAAGTAAATAATATGTAATTTTTTTATTCGGGCGGCATGAATAGTGTTATTAAGTCATTCAGAAAAAGTCCGCCCAATTTTGTTTTTATTAATTGTTCAGGGTGTTCGGTTAAAAGTTCTTTTTTATAGGCTTTTTCTAGATAATAATTAAGCGTCGATTTTTTTAGGCCGGTTCTTTGTTCGAATAGTTTAAAAGAGACTGGCTGCTCTAACCTTAGTGCATTAAGCATAAATTCAAAACGTTTTTCATTGGCACTCAAGGTGTTTTTCCCAGCAATGGGGTTTTGCTGGTTAGCAAGGTATTTCTTTGGATGTTTGATTCGCCATTCGCGTTGAATGCAGTGATTGTTTTGAGTAATTTTGCTGTGCGCACCAGCACCAATTCCTAGGTAGTCACCAAATAGCCAGTAATTTAAATTATGCTGAGCATGTTGATTGTTCTTCGTAAACGCTGAAACTTCATACTGTGTAAAACCATGTTGCTGTAATTGAGATTTACCTTGTTGTTCTAGTTCAAATTGCTGGTCGTGTGACGGAAGTTTTGGCGTGAATCGGGCAAAATGCGTATTGGGTTCTATGGTTAATTGATACCAAGAAATGTGTGTAACCTGGCTGGTAATGGCTTTTTGCAAATCAGCCAGTCCTTCGTTTATGGTTTGTTCCGGTAAGCTGTGCATAATGTCAACATTGATTCGTGTGAATCCGGCTTTTTTAGCAAAAGTAATGGCTTCAAGTGCCATTTGGGGATTATGAATCCTACCGAGTGAACGCAAATGCTGAGCATTAAAACTTTGTATGCCAATTGATAGGCGATTGATGCCGCTTTGACGATAGGCGCTAAAGCGCTCTTGATCGCTAGCCCCAGGATTCGCTTCCATGGTGATTTCAGCGTTGGTGCTGATGGGTGCACGCTGTTTAATGCCAGTCATTAATTGATCGATCGCCTTGCCAGAAAATAAACTGGGGGTGCCGCCGCCAATAAAAATGCTATCAATGGATCGATTATTCGCCAATTCATACTGTCGTTCAAAATCTTTTAGCAGGGCATTGATGTACGCTTCTTCCGGCAAGTCATCTTTTAGAGCATGAGAATTAAAGTCGCAATAGGGGCATTTTTTCACACACCAAGGTAGGTGGATATAAAGCCCTAAGGGGATGCTGTGGCGGAGTTGCTCGTTCATTGGCCAAGTGTAGAGTAAGACCGATTGCAACGCTAGCAGTATTTGCTGCTAACGGTGGTTGATTTTATGGAAGACTCGCTGCAAACTAGCGCCACTTATTATGGACAAAGGAGAGTGTTATGAGTCAGCGTTCAGTGAAGGTCGTGGTAACCGGAGCGGCCGGACAAATTGGTTATGCATTATTGTTTCGTTTAGCATCAGGTGCAATGTTCGGGCCTAATGTATCTATTGACTTAAGTTTGTTGGAAATTACACCTGCATTGCCAGCACTTGAAGGCGTTAAGATGGAGCTTGAGGACTGTGCATTTCCGTTAATCAATAGCATCAGTACATCAGACGATCCAAGTGTTGCGATGAAAGACGTTAATTGGGCTATTTTAATCGGCTCAATGCCTCGTAAAGCAGGCATGGAGCGCAGCGATTTATTAGAAGCCAATGCCAATATTTTTAGTGAGCAGGGGCGTGTATTGAATGACGTGGCTGCGAGTGACGTTAAGGTTTTTGTTGTCGGCAACCCATGTAATACCAACGCATTAATAGCGATGAGTCATGCGCCGGATATTCCTAATGACCGTTTTTATGCAATGACAATGTTAGATGAAAATCGTGCGCGTTATCAATTGGCGCAAAAAGCCGGAGTTCATGTTAGTGCCGTCGAAGACATGATCATTTGGGGCAATCATTCTGCAACACAATTTCCAGATTTTTATCATGCAAAAATTAATGATCAAGCAGCTACGGATGTTATTACTGACCATGCATGGTTGAATGATACTTTTATTCCAACGGTGCAAAAAAGAGGTGCGGCTATCATTCAAGCTCGAGGCGCATCTTCTGCGGCTTCAGCGGCTAATGCGGTTATCGATAGTGTTTATGCACTAACGCACGATTCAGATACACCATTCTCTGTCGCCAGTTGTTCGCAAGGACAATACGGCGTTGATGATGGTTTAATTTTTTCATTCCCATCACGCATGCAAAATGATGTGCTGGTTATTGATGAAAGTATCGAGCACAGTGAGGCAGCACATGTTTTATTTACAAAAACACTCGATGAGCTGCGAGCTGAAAAGGCAACCATTGAAAAATTAAATTTAATTTAAAACAATGAATGTTCTGGGCATTGAGACTTCATGTGATGAAACTGCTATTGCAGTTTATTCTGCTGAAAGAGGATTGCTGTCTCATGAGTTGTATAGCCAGATAAAATTACACAATGAATACGGCGGCGTGGTGCCAGAGTTGGCATCGCGCGATCATGTCCGTAAAATCATGCCGCTAATTAATCAAGCCATTAAAAAAGCCGGCATAGCAAAACAAGATCTGACAGGTATTGCTTACACTCAAGGTCCCGGTTTAATCGGCGCTTTATTGGTTGGCGCTTCCGTTGCAAAAAGTCTTGCTTTTGGCTTAAATATTCCAGCCATTGGTGTGCATCATCTTGAGGCGCATATTATGGCAGCATTACTGGAGGATAATCCGCCGGTATATCCTTTCTTAACGCTGCTAGTCTCGGGTGGGCATTGCTTATTGATTGAGGTTAAGGCCTTTGGTGATTACCGCATTTTAGGTGAAACAGTCGATGATGCCGCCGGTGAAGCATTTGATAAAACTGCTAAGCTATTAGGTTTGCCATATCCTGGTGGCAGGGAAATAGCAGAGCTGGCAAAAAAAGGCAATGAGCATCGTTTTACATTGCCAAAACCCATGGTCAATCGCCCCGGCTTAGATTTTAGCTTTAGCGGATTAAAAACACACGTTGCCAGATTATATGCTGAGCACAAAGATGACCCCAGCACTCCGGCGGATTTGGCAGCTGGTTTTCAAGCGACGGTAGTTGATACTTTGTTAATTAAATGTCAGAGAGCCCTGAAGCAAACAGGCCTAAAGCGCCTTGTCATTGCCGGTGGCGTTAGTGCTAATCAACGCTTACGGCAGCAGTGCCAAGCCGTGTTAGCCAAAGAGGGGGTTACTGTGTTCTTTCCTCGGCCAGCGTTTTGCACCGATAACGGCGCCATGGTGGCTTATACAGGCTTTTTGCGTTTGCAGGCAGGCTTTTCAGATAGCCGTTTAGCCATTGTGGCAAAGGCACGTTGGCCAATAGCCAATATCGACGCGTAATCGCGAATAATTCGTCCATAAAAACCGCATAATGTGTAGTAAAAACACTAAACAAACAATTTTTTCACAGGAAAGGGGTTTGAAAGCAATTTTTTTGGTTTTTTATGTCAATTAATTTACTAATAAATCTCTTGTAGCATGTTGTTTTATAACAATAATTGTTGGTTGTCGCATTCTCTTAAGCTTGTGTTAATAAACCCTTAATATTACGTTAAGGTTGGTCTGGTATACTGGGTAAAGAATGAAGACAAAAAATAAAAAAGGGGTGATTTTATGATGTATCATGAAAATGCAGATAATGCAGATAATGCAGATAATGCAGAAATCCAAGCTGGAACACGCAACGAGTCTGAAAGCTCTCCTTCGGGGGAGGTTTCTCCAGCCGTCAGCCCGACTAAACAACCTGGTGAAATTAATGCGGCTGGGGTTCAAGAGTTTGGTGAATCTGGAGTGGCTCGGGATTTATTAGACGCTGTTAATGAAGTAGAAGTAGAAGCAGGAGCAGAAGCAGAAGATAAGTTCGATACTGGCTTTTACTCTGACTCTGACTCTGACTCTGACTCTGACTCTGACTCTGACTCTGACTCTGACTCTGACTCTGACTTTGACTCTGACTCTGACTCTGAAGATGAAAAGGGGGCAGAAGCAGAAGAAGCAGCAAAAGCAGCAAAAGCAGCAAAAACAGCAAAAGATCCGTTCGATACTGGCTTTTACTTTGACCCTGACTCTGACTCTGACTCTGACTCTGACTCTGACTCTGACTCTGACTCTGACTCTGAAGATGAAAAGGAGGCAGAAGCAGAAGCAGAAGCAGAAGAAGCAGCAGCAGCAACTAAGATTCAAGCAGCTGCAAGAGGTAGACAAGCTAGAACAGCAGCAGCAGCAACTAAGATTCAAGCAGCTGCAAGAGGTAGACAAGCTAGAACAGCAGCAGCAGCAGAAGCAGAAGGAAAAATTGAAATTGATTGGAAAAGGAGTGCCTATAACCCTGATAACTATAATTCTGCTGAACAAAATATTCCTGAGAGATTTGATGAAATAGTTAAAAAGTTGAAAACCCAGCAACATTTTCGCGAGGAATTTAAAAAAATTTCATATCAACATTCAGTTTTTCAGCAACCATGTTGGGCCTTGGTTGGTGCTCTCTCGACGAGTTTAGATGTTCGGGATCCAGAGGCCAAAGAAATTTTGTTTGCTAAAAGGCTTATGGACTCGGGCATTAGAATGCAGGGTGCTTTGTTAGAAGTATTTAATGCCATGTACCAAGAAGGCAAAGAAATAGATTCAAAAGAATTATTTACGTCTTTCTATAATGAAGTACGTCTTTTTCATGGGGATGTTCTTGACTTGCTTTCAAAGAGTCCAGAAGAAAAAAACGAAAGTTTTAAACAATTTAATAGTCTCCTAAGGGGCAGGGTAACAAAGGCTTTGATTGATAGTGTACTTGAGGAAGGAGTGCCCCAGGCCCAACAAGAAAGCTTAGATCCCTTGATTAAAAAGTATAACCTAGGTGAAGCTGATCAGCTTTTAGTTGCTGAACGCAAAGTTAGATCTATTGTTAAAAAAATTGAATCTACAGGAGTACCATATAAGGCTGCGTGCCAGATGGTGGCTGTCATGCGTCAAGAAGCTGCTTTTGTAACTGAAGCCAACGATATTTTAGGATTCGAAATTCACCCTGTGAATTTTGTTAAAGAACTTCAGGGTAAAGAATCAAATGATTTAGACAAAGCGACAGAGCTTTCTCTTCTGGGGGCCAGTCTTAATCTAGATGAAGCTGCGGGAAATACAATGCTAAGGATGTCTTTTGATACTCCAGAAAAAGCAGAAGAATTTCTCCCTAGATATAATGAATATAAGAAAATTGTAGGTTCTTTTATGGAAGTTATAACTGCAAAAAAAAGCGTATTATATAAAAAACTTGAGGAAAATCCGCTAAAAATTGATGATGTGAGGGGTTTTTATAGGCAAGTGATTAGTTATATGAGAGAGGTGGCTGTTGTATTTAATTCTTATGGCCTTGATCCTAAATTAATTGAGAAGATGAATGGATCTGCTGAGACAACAGAAGGATTGCTTGAAAATCCGGAAGAAATTATTAATCAGCTTATTAATAGTGAACCTACTAGACATAAATTACTTAATAGTACTGATGGTATATTGAGAGATGTTCAGAGAATTCGGGGCGCTGTAAAAAAAGAAACTCTTGTAGGATTTCTTTCTGAGAAAGTAGAACATTACAATAACCACGGACTTGCTGCTAGCTTTTTCACTGTGGTTTCTCGTAGTCCTTTTACTAGTAGTCACAAGAAAAGTGCATGTAAGACTTTGCTAGAGAATATTAAATCAGGAGAAAATATCGGTGAAGCTTTAAGGAACTTAGGGGAAGATCATTTTGCTGCGATAAATGATGGTACGCTAAAAGAAGGAATTAGAGAAATAATTCCTTCTGAGTTTAAAAAAGCACAAGAAGAAAAAGCAGAAGGTCCTACAGGGCTAGACCTGGCTAAGTCAGGAGTTTTTAATGAGCCAGATGAGCCAGAAACAGCCACCCCGTCTCCTTAAAATAGGCCAATGATTACTATAAAAAACCCAGCATTTGCTGGGTTTTTTAGTTTTGTTAGATGATTAGGATTTTTTAAAGTGTATTTTGCTTTCTATGCCTGAGCGTAATCGTTGAATATTGGCACTGTGTTTATAAAAAATCAATATAGCAATAATCAGAAATGGAATAAACATCGTGCTATGCCCGGTGAAAAAACACAATACTGGTAAGCAGGCGGTTGCGGTTAGTGAGCTAAGGGATGAGTAGCGAGTGACAGCAGCAACAACAATCCATACCGCAATTAAAAATAATCCCAGCATAAGTGATGTACCCAACGCCACGCCTAACATGGTTGCGACACCCTTGCCGCCTTTGAACTTAAAGTACAGTGGAAAAATATGGCCAACAATCGCAGCTAAACCAATTAAGGCTAAGCTGAAGTTATCGAGATTCATTGTGTGAGCAAGGTACATCACAAAAAAACCTTTGAAGGTATCGCCCAATAATACAAAAACAGCAGCTTTTGTGCCGGCTGTGCGCAGTGTGTTGGTGGCGCCAGCACTGTGAGAGCCTTGTGTGCGTGGGTCTGGTGCGCCGAGTATTTTTGCCACAATAATGGATGATGAAACGGAGCCAATCAAATAAGCAATGATAATCATAATGAGCGTGAGCATAAAGAATCCCTTTTTACGGTTTGAATAAAGCCATCATAATTTCTTTTGTGATCAAGCTCAAGCTTAACCAATAAAAAAGCCCCGCAGAGCAGGGCTTTGAAGAGCCTAAGATCTTAATCTTTTGATAGCTGGCGACACTTACCAATGCCGTATTTGACAAAGTAAAAGCCAATGCCAAGGCCCATCCACAATACACTAATGGATATAGACATCAGTAAGAATTCTTCAGGTGTTTTTAATAAAATCGCCCAGAAAATTAAGCCAACAATGGGTAAAATAACTAAAAGACAAAGAAAAAATAAATACATAATCCCACAAGAAAAACATTTTAGAGTCATGGTGAACCTCCTTTTGTATACAACCACCTCCTTAAGCATAGGACATTTTTTCAACAAAAGGAAGCTGTCATCGTCAACAAAGCTTGTTTGTGTTTCTTATTAAAATCGGGTTTGGCCTTGAAGGCACTGCTTGAGTTTTTTTAGCGCTGTTGAGTTTTATTTTTGTGTGCTAAGTTAACAGTGTATTTATCAAAAAAGGGATGTGCTTATGTCAAATTTAATCTGGATTGATTTAGAAATGACGGGGCTTGATACCCAGCATGATTCCATCATTGAAATCGCAACCATTGTGACGACGCAACAGTTAGACATAGTGGCAGAAGGCCCTGCTATTGCTATCTCTCATCCATTAAAAAGGTTGGAGGCCATGGACGCGTGGAATACCTCGCATCATCAACGCTCAGGCCTTTGGGATCGAGTTTTAGCCAGTAAAACCAGTATGGAGGAAGCAGAAGCGAAAACGTTGGCTTTTCTGCAGCAACATGTGCCAGCCGGAGTTTCACCCATGTGTGGTAATTCAATTTGTCAGGATAGACGTTTTATGGCGCGGGAAATGCCTGAGCTTGAACGTTATTTTCATTATCGTCATATTGATGTTAGTACGGTGAAAATGCTTGTGCAGTACTGGCATCCAAGCATTGCTAAAAAACATAATAAGCAAGCTGAGCACTTAGCGTTGCAAGACATTCGTGATTCAATTGATGAGTTGGCTTTTTATCGTGAGCAGGTATTTCATGCCAAGCCTACTGAGGCTTAAATGGCCAGCGTTGCGCTTTATACGCCAAAAGCCGTTTTTGCTTTTGAAGAGCAGTTGGTTCAGAAAGGCCTTTGCTCCATGGAGCACTTGATGCAGTGTGCGGGATTGGCCGCATGGCAGCACTTACAGACATGTGCCCCAAGCATGAAAAAAATTATTGTATGTTGCGGTGCAGGTCACAATGCTGGCGATGCTTATGTGCTTGCCACGCATGCAAAGCAGGCCGGTGTGGAGGTGCTAATTTTCTACTGGCAAGACCCTGCTTTGTTGCCAGAGCTTGCTAAAAAGAAAGCCGATGAGGCTGTGTCGATGAGAATAAAACTTTTGCCCTGGCAGGCAGAAGCTTGTTTTGATCATGCCGATTATATTATTGATGGTTTATTTGGCATTGGCCTGAATCGAGATATCACCGGTTCGCTTTATGTGAGTGGTATAACAGCGATGAATAAATCGGCTGTGCCTGTTTTTTCTTTGGATGTGCCTTCGGGTATTTCTGCCGACAGTGGTTCGATTTTGGGTGTAGCTGTTCAAGCAACAACGACCTTAAGTTTTCTATTAAGGAAGCGGGGGCTTTATACAGCTGATGCAGTTGATTATTGCGGTGAAATTAGCGTTGACAGTTTAGGTGTTGCTGAAAGTGTTTTGGCAGCCTGTGAGGCCAATACTGCCTTAGTCAATACTGAAGAACTAATGAAACTATTGCCAGCACGCCAACGTAATAGTCATAAAGGAATGTATGGCCATGTGCTAGTTATTGCTGGTGATCAAGGCATGATGGGGGCTGCAATAATGGCAGCGCAAGCGGCAATGCGCGCCGGTGCTGGCTTAGTAACGCTTGCGGTACATCAGACGCAAGATCTTAACCAAGACTTACTACCTGCTGAAATCATTGTTCAGCGCTTTGCTGATCTGCCAGCTCTTGAGTCGATATTACCAAAGCATCAGGTTGTGGTCATTGGACCAGGGTGCACGAATAATGCTGCTACAGCAGAGACGCTGGAGTGTGTCTTGCGTTTTAATGGGCCGGTAGTGATCGACGCGGGTGCTTTGCGTGTTTTAGCAAGTATGCCAGAAGCTGATCTTTCTCAAGCTATTTTAACGCCACACCCAGGAGAGGCGGCGGCTTTTGTTGTCTATGAATACAGATGATGTGCAGCAAAAGCGTTTTGAAATTGCTGAAAAGCTGGCTAAGATAACCGGTGCTACCGTTGTACTAAAAGGTGCGGGTAGTTTGATTGCTGCAGTCGGTGAAAAGACCACGGTATGCACGAAGGGCAATCCTGGTATGGCAACAGCGGGGATGGGAGATATTTTAACGGGAGTAATTGCTGGGCTGTGTGCTCAAGCATTGCCTAATTATCAGGCGGCACAACTTGGTGCTGATGTGCATGCTGCTGCTGCTGATGAAGTTGCTGCGAAATCTGGCCAACGTGGTATGATAGCAACGGATTTGTTACCCTACATCCAAAACTTAGTCAACCCCGTGTAGTGGAGTCGAGTGTTGTCAAAAAATAAGTCAATTATATTTCAAGTCGCTGATAGTGATCAAATGGAAAAACTAGGCGCTGTCATGGCAAAGTATGTGCCTTCTGGTTCGGTAGTGTCATTAACCGGTGCTTTAGGTGCTGGAAAAACGACACTGGCCCGTGGTTTTATTCGTGCTTTAGGTCATGAGGGGTCGGTAAAAAGTCCGACTTATAATATCGTTGAAAATTATCTGTTAAATCAGCTCAGTGTTTATCATTTTGATTGGTACCGATTGCAGTCACCTGAAGAACTATTGGATATGGGTTTTGAAGAATATTTTAATGAGCAAAGTATTTGTTTGATTGAGTGGCCTGAAAAAGGCGGAGATTTACTGCCTGCAGTACTCATTCATTGCGATATTACTCATGATGAGAGTGGTAGGCGTATTTCTCTTGATGGTTCGCAGCCGGAGTCCGTAAAAATAATCAATGAAATATCAGAAAACTTTGCTGCTAAGGTGATCGAATGAAAAAGAATATTTTCTGTTTTGCTAAAAAAGCAAAAAATATTTTTTTGATATTTTTATTGTTGGCTAGCTTTTTTTCTGTTGGCTTTGCTAATCAGCTCACACAGATTCGTAATAACTATCAATTTTCTGCAGACCAGTTTATTTTTGATTTAACACAAGCGCCAGAGTATAAAAGTTTTTATTTGAAAAACCCAGATCGTTTGGTGGTGGATTTACTTAATGTGAACTATCGCGGAGGATTTTCTTATCAAAAAAAATTAACGTCTCCAGTCATGGGTGTGCGATATTCAAAAAAAAGCAACGGTGATCTTCGTGTGGTGTTTGATTTAAAAAAATCAACGAAGGCAAAAATTTCTATTTTAGTAAAAACTTCATCAAGGGCCCAATAGGTTGTTAGTTGCAGTGCCCATTGATAATTTTTCAAGTCATTCATTGCAGCAAAAAGCAATTTCTGAAAAAACAAAGGCTATTGTTAATGCGACTAGTAATAGTGAAAAAGAAAGCTCGGCTGTTGTCGGGGGTGTTGCTAATTCAAGTATCGCGCCTTCACAAAAGAAAATCATTATTGTCATCGACCCGGGTCATGGTGGTAAAGACCCTGGTGCTATTGGTGGGCGTGGCACCCAAGAGAAGCATGTGGTATTAAATATTTCAAAATATCTGCAGCAGGCCATTAATAAGCAGCCTGGCTTTGAGGCGGTATTAACGCGCAAAGCTGATTATTATGTGGGTTTGCGTCGGCGTTTAACTTTAGCTAGAAAGTATAAGGGTGATATGTTTGTTGCGGTGCATGCCGATGCATTTAATAATCCAAAAGCACATGGTGCATCGGTTTATGCATTGTCAAGGCGTGGCGCAACCAGTGAAGCGGCTCGTTGGTTGGCCGTGCGAGAAAACTCGTCAGAACTAATGGGCGGCGTCGATTTGGCCGATAAAGGTAATATGCTTCGCTCGGTATTAATTGATTTATCACAAACAGCAACAATTCGTTCGAGCCTTGCAATAGGAAAAGAGTTGATTGGTGCGTTAAAGCCAATTGCCGCTTTGCATAATAAAAGAGTTGAGCAGGCTGCTTTCGTGGTTTTAAAATCGCCGGATATTCCTTCATTACTAGTAGAGACTGGATTTATTTCCAATTCAAGAGAGGAATTAAAATTACGCTCCAGTGCTTATCAGCGAAAAGTAGCTGATGCATTAATGCGAGGCATTAAAATGTATTTCACGCGATACCCACCTCGTGGCACGTGGTTGGCTTATCAGCGTTATGGTCGGCAAAAGTATACAGTTGCTAGAGGCGATACACTATCGCACATTGCGACTCGTTTTAGTGTATCTGTTGCCGACCTTAAAAAAGCCAATCGTCTGCGAGAAAATTCTGTCCGAGTAGGGCAGGTTTTATCTATTCCGGCGACGAACAGTTAATAGCATAAAAAGAGATGAAAAAAAGGAAATCTTATGCGTATAGAATTACTCAGTGAGCACACGGCCAACCAGATTGCCGCCGGAGAAGTTATTGAAAGACCAGCTTCGGTGGTTAAAGAGTTGGTTGAAAATAGCTTAGATGCTAAAGCCACTCAAATTACCATCGATATTAAAAATGGTGGAGCACAGGAAATTCGCATTCGAGACAATGGTAAGGGAGTTCATCCCGATGATTTGGCTTTAGCATTATCACGCCATGCAACCAGTAAGATTCGCCAGTTTAATGATTTGGAAAAAATTGCAAGCCTAGGGTTTCGAGGCGAGGCGTTAGCAAGTATTGCTGCGGTTTCTTGCTTAACGCTTACGTCATCGCAGGGGGCAGAGCAAGGTGCTTTTGCTATTACTAGCGAATCAAACAAGGTGCAGCCAGCTGCACATCCCCAAGGAACAACCTTGGTGGTTGCCGATTTATTTTATAATACGCCCGCCAGACGAAAATTTTTGCGTGCAAAACAAACCGAGTTTAATCATATTCGTACGACCCTTGAACGCTTAGCGTTGGCACGTTTTGACATGGGGCTCACGCTGAATCACAACAAAAAGAAAGTATTTCAAGTGTTGCCGGCAGAAGATGATGCGGCTAAAGAGCAGCGAGTGGCTATGATTGTTGGTAAGCCATTTATGGAAAATGCACTGATGATTGGCATAGAAACAGCAGGTATGCGTTTGTCGGGTTGGATTGCTTTGCCTAATTTTAATCGCAGCCAAGCCGATATGCAGTATTTTTATATCAACGGGCGTTATGTGCGCGATAAAGTATTACTCAGCGCGGCAAGGCAAGCGTATAAAGATGTGCTTTATAATGGCCGACACTCAGCATATGTCTTGTATTTAGAACTAGATCCGTCTTTGTTAGATGTTAATGTTCATCCGACAAAACATGAAGTGCGTTTTCATGAAAGTTCTTTGGTGCATAATTTGGTTCGACGAACGATTAAAGAAGCACTTGCATCGGTTAGGCCGCAAGCAGAAGAGGCTTTGCCTTTAGCGCAAAATGAATATCAATCATTTGCCAAAGAAAATGATGATGTGAATAATTCTGTCATTACAGAGCCAAATGAAGATGGCGTGGTTTCTGCCCCTGCAGGTTATGAACAGAAAAAACCAGCGTATCAAGCAAGTTCTGCCGTTGGTGTTGCTAATAAACCTATGGTGCAGCAGCCCAAGCCTTCGCAAGAGAAGTTATCATTCGGTCGACAAGAGTCACCACGGTATTACGAAGTGGTTCATCAATCGGTAGAATCAGCAGATGATAAATTAGAGACGACCGTTGAACAAGCTATGCCAAAAGCAGTCATGAACGAACAGGCCTTGGGCAGTGCGATGTGTCAGTTGCATGGTATCTATATTGTTGCGCAAAATACAAATGGCGTGGTGCTAGTGGATATGCACGCAGCGCATGAGCGCGTGGTTTATGAAAAAATAAAAGTGCAATATGCCAAAGGATCATTGGCGGCTCAACAATTATTAGTGCCCTATACCTTAAGTCTTGCCGAGCGAGAAGTGGATGTATTGCTGAACTTTCAAGATGAATTAGCAAAGTTAGGACTGGAATTTTCAGCTGCAGGAACGGATACTATCTTATTACGAGCGCTGCCCAAATTATTAAAAGAGCATGAATCAGTGCAATTATTAAAAGATTTGGCAGCGGATTTATTACAAGAAAAAACGCTACTGCGGTTTGAAGAAGCAATTAATCATGTGCTCGGCACTATTGCTTGTCACAGTGCAATTAGAGCCAATCAGGCATTAACTATTCCGGAGATGAATGCATTATTGCGTGATATGGAAAATACACCGAATAATGCGCAGTGTGTGCATGGTCGGACAACGTATCGGCAATATTCAGTGCATGAGCTGGATAAATTATTTTTGCGTGGGCAGTAATTAATGTCAGCTAAGCCGAAAGCATTAGTGATTATGGGTCCAACGGCAAGTGGCAAAACGGCACTGTCGGTTGAAATTGCCAAAGCTGTTGGGGGCGAAATTATCAGTGTTGATTCGGCAATGGTTTATCGAGGCATGGATATTGGCACTGCTAAACCAACTCTTGCAGAGCAAGAGGGTGTTGTGCATCATTTAATGGATATTTGTGATCCAACGGATGCTTACTCAGCAGGACGTTTTTTATCCGATGCCTCAGCATGCATTGATGATGTTTTATCACGAGGGAAACGGCCTATTTTGGTTGGTGGCACAATGTTGTATCACTATGTGTTGCAGTATGGTGTGGCGGATATGCCAGAGGCTGATGCAAAAATAAGAGAAAAATTAAATGCTCAGGCTAAGCTGCACGGTTGGCAGTTTATGCACGATGAACTAACTCAGATTGACCCTGTTTCAGCACAACGCATTCACCCTAACGATAGTCAGCGCATTCAGCGAGCCTTAGAGGTTTTTCACATTACCGGTATTTCATTGCATGATTGGCATGCTAAAGCGAGCAATTGTTATAAAAAGCAGCTTTCCTGTGATTTTTTTAATGTCGCACTAAGGCCTGAGCCAAGAGCGATGCTCCATGATAAGATTGCTCAGAGATTTCATCAGATGATTGATCAGGGTTTTATTGATGAGGTCGCAGCGTTGTTCAAAAGAGATGATATTCATCCCGATTTGCCGGCAATGCGGTCAGTTGGTTATCGACAAGTGTGGCAATATTTACAAGGTGAATACGATCAAGCGACGATGATTGAGAAGGGCATTGTTGCAACACGCCAGTTAGCAAAGAGACAATATACTTGGTTAAATAAGTGGTCTAAGGCCCACTTTGTGACTGGGTGTGAGCCTAATTTGTGTGACAATATTTTGTTAAAACTTTAACGAAAACCCATGTGATAGTAATACTTAAAATATAAGAAAAATTTTAAATTTTTAAAAAGGCAATTAAAAATATTCAACCATCTGTTGGTATTACAAATGGCTGAGTATTTTGAGTTTGATTGTTTTGATATATTTATAAAGCTTGATGTCTAAAAGCTTCTTTAGTTCTAGATGCTTGGGTGGCCGAGGTGTTGCGTTGTGCTGTTTGGTGGCGTGGATGCTTGTCTCCCCGGTCATTTAATTTTGCTTAAAAAAGCATCGGTCTCCGCACTGATTTTTTCGAATTCTTTTTTTGTCGCTTCTTTTGGAGAAAAGCCCCGACTAAAAAAATTCATTGTATCGTTGTTGCCTGGTGTATGGCAAGCCTCTGTTCCTGGTGTATGGCAAGCCTCTGTTCCAGGTGTGGTTCTTGAACTAGGTTCTTCATCGAAAGATATAAGATCACCGGCTTCCGCTAAATATTTTGGCTCTATTTGTTCAGCTGCAGAACTTTCTTTTTTGAAATTTTTTGTAACGTAATCTTTCGTTAGACTTTCAAAAGCGTTTTCTGAGGTTTTAGTACTATTAAACATTTTATTTTTCCTTTATTTTTTATGTTTGTACAAGATAGCATGACATGATGGATTGTCAAAAAAAAAATAAAAAAAACCTATGTGGTTGATTTTTTGCGAGTAAATACCAGGGAGGGTTGACTTTTTTTATTAAGGAAATCTTAAATAGTAATGTTGTTGGCTTTAGGTTACTTTTAATTTAATTTGCCCGTGAAAAATATTATGTGCTTTTAAGTAGTTTCGGCATCATTGTTTTTACGCTGAACTTTAGTGACTTTGGGCAGTTTGGCTATGAGTTGGATGATTTTTTTGAGTGATGCCTGGTCGCTTATTTCTATGGTGGTTTCAATAACTTTTTGCTCTAGGTTTTTTAGAGTATGATAGTTGAGTGAAAATATTTTAGCTTTTTCATTAGCAATGACGGTGCTGATATCTCTCACTAGTCCAGGCCTATCGTCAGCAAAAATGACAAGATCAACGAAATATTTTTGCCGACTAGTTTTTTCGCTCCAACTGACTTCCAGTAAGCGTTCTTTCTTATTTGCCGATAGCCCAATGATATTTCTACAATTTTTTTTATGAATGCTGACGCCATGTCCTTTTGTAATATAGCCGATAATACTGTCGCCAGGAATGGGTTTGCAGCAGCGGGCCAGCTGACTGAGCATGTCACTTATTTCATTTATATTAACACCTGATGCTGGTTTTTTTTGTTCTAGACTTTGTATTTTTGGCAATGAGTCGTTTTGCAAGTTTTGCTTAGCTTGCTGGCTAAGATCATGAATGAGTGACTTAATACCAATGTTACCAGCACCAATTGCGGCAAGCATGTCATCAATAGTTTTAAAGCTATAGCGACTCATTGATTTTTGCAAATCAATTTTAGTGAGTTTAAAAGGTGTGGCATGTTTTTCCCACAGTGCTTCGCCGGCTTTAATATATCGTTTTTGATTTTGTTGTTTGAACCAGCGAGTGACTTTTTGGATGGATCGGCTCGCTTTTAAATAACTCAGTTTTGGATTAAGCCAGTCTCTGCTGGGTGATTTTTCTTTGCCCATCATGATTTCCACTTTATCACCCGTTCGCAAAGTATAAGATAGCGGTACTAATGCGCCATTGACTTTTGCGCCACGGCATTGATGACCAATATCAGTATGAATTGAATAGGCAAAATCAAGGGGAGTAGAGCCTTGTGTTAAATCTTTTATTTCATCATTGGGTGTGAAGACGTAAATTCTATCATCAAATATTTCTTTGTAACTGAGGTCGTTATTTTTTGTGCTTAAATCTTTTTGCCAATCGAGCATTTGCCTAAGTATGGCGATTTTTTCTTCGTAGCTTTGTTCAGCGCCGGGCCCTTCTTTATAGATCCAGTGAGCGGCAACGCCAAGCTCTGCCTCTTCATCCATATCAAAAGTTCTAATTTGAATTTCGATATAAATGTCTTGTGGCCCGGTGATAACGGTATGGATTGATCGGTAGCCATTTGGCTTGGGGTTAGCAATGTAATCGTCAAACTCTTTTTGTAAGTGAGGCCAGCTTTGATGAATGGCGCTTAGTGTTTTATAGCAGTCATGAATGCTGCTGGTTAAAATTCGTAGAGCTAAACTATCGTATATCTCTTTAATTGACACATTTTTTTTGGTTGATTTTTTGTGAATGCTGTAAATATGTTTAGGTCGCCCTAATATTTCATGCTGTTTAACTTTTTGCTGCTTCAAAAGATTTTCTAAGGTGGTTTTTATGTTTGTGATATAGTCTTCCCGTTCTACTCGTCGCATTTTTAATTCTTTAGAAATATTTTTGTATTCTTTAGGGTTGGTGTAGTGAAAATAATAATCTTCCAGCTGCCATTTCAATTGTCCGATACCTAGTCGGTTGGCTAGTGGTGCGTAAATGTTTTTAGTTTGTTCGGCAATTTCTTTTTTCTTTTGATCGGTCTCGTGGCGGTGGTTTTTTAATTTAATAAGGTGTTCACATAACTTGATGGGAACCACGTGAACGTCATCAATAATTGCGAGTAAGATTTTTCGAATATTATCTGCTTGTGTGTGGTTAAGTGGCTGCTGTCCTGTTTGTTGGCTTAAATGATCTAATTTACTCATGCGATTAACGCCAATGAGTAGTTTGGCAATCTTTTTAGAAAACTTTTCAAATATCGCATGATCAGATAATTGGCAGTGATGCACAATAGGGTGGCAGAGCGCTGCTGCAAGACTGTTGGTGTTAGTGCTGATGTCAGCCAGGTGTTCGGCAATTTCAACACCATGGTCTAGATAGTTTTGTCTTGACTCTTCAGATGCAATTTTTTCAGCAATGTTGTAGTTTTTGATGAGTTCGGCGGCGTTTATGGCGCTATTCTTTTTTAGCAATTTCTTAAGCCATGCGGGATTGTTGTTTTGTGTTTTAGTGCTCATTTTCCTTCATTTAACCTCTCAAACAAAGCAATGCTTTCTGCGTGCTGAGTGTGAGGAAACATATCGGCAACAGCAAGTTTGCTTAATTGGTAACCTTTTTCAATTAGTAGGCCTGCGTCTCGTGCAAAGCTAGATTGGCTGCAAGAGATATAAATAATTTTTTCAGGTTGCCAGCGCACTATGGCTGGAATTATTTCTTTTGCGCCACTTCGTGGTGGGTCTATCACAATTTTATTAAAGCGTTGCTGATACCAGCTTTCTGAGTCTGCATTTTCTTGTAAATTAAAGCAGTGAAATTCGCAGTTTTTTAGTTGATTGATTTCAGCATTTTCTTTTGCTTGTTCAATTGCGGTGTTGTCTCCCTCAATTCCAACAACATGTTCTGCTGTTTTTGCAATAGGTAAGCTAAAGTTTCCAATGCCGCAAAATAAATCGAGCACAGTGTCGTTGTCAGATAAATCTAGCCAATCAATGCTAGTGTCAATGAGCTGTTGATTAATGTCCGCATTAACTTGTAAAAATTGATGAGGCTGAAAATAAATTTTTAGTCCATAATTTTCCAGTGCATAATACAGTGAGGCATCTTTTTCTGGCTGTAAGGGTTTAATGCTTTTGATGCCTTTGGACTGAAGGAAGAAACAAAAATTATTTTCATTGGCAAAGTCGGTGCATTTTTTCAGATCATTTTCACTTAAGGGGATTAGATGGCGTAGTATAATAGCAGTTTGGTTGTCTGCTGCAGCAATTTCTAATTGAGGTATTTGTGCTTTTGCATCCAATGATACAATTAATTCACGCAGTGCTGTGATTTTTTGTCCAATATCTTTTGTTAAAACAACGCACTCGTTAATGTCTGCGATAAAGCGGCTGCGATGTTCTCGAAAGCCGACTAAGCAAGCTTCTTTTTTGTCAACGTGTTTTACGCTAAGGCGAGCTTTACGTCGGTAGTGATAAATTGGGCCAGTAATTGCTTCGAGCCATTCCTGCGGTTGCTTGGCGTGGTGTTTGAGTAATTCGGCTAATGCTTGTTGCTTGTGTTTGATTTGTTCGGCAGGCTTTAAGTGCTGGAGGCTACAGCCGCCACAATTGTCTGTATAGGGACACTGTGGTGTTTCACGCAAGGGAGATGCGGATAATATGTCTGTGACACTGCCTTCATCATATTGACTGTGTGAATCAGTATATTTAAACGCAACTTCTTCTCCGGCGAGCGCACCTCGAACAAAGGTGGTTTTGCCATTTACGCTGACAATGCCTCGACCATCATGGCTAAGGCTTTGTGCGGTTCCAGTCGTTGCTGGGGGGAGGGGTCTTCGCCGATTTCGTTTAGCCATGCTTGTTTTTCACCTATGCTGAAGGTCTTGTTATCCAATGGTTCGCCAAGATAACACAGCCTTTTAGGCTTAGCTAGCGCGCAAGATTAGTGCTTAGGAGGCTTGGGGATATTGCGCTTTTTGACAAGTGCAATTCCTTTTTGTTTCATGAGTTTTTTGATGGCAGGCAGTGCTTTTTCAGCAACTAATTGGCCGGCTTTTAGCATCATTCCTCGATGTGTATCGTCAATAATGCCAACATCGCCTAAGTCTGGGTATAAAATAATATCGGCTTCTTTGGTTTGTAGCTGAGTTAGATTATTAGCGGTCATATTATAAGTTCGAACAAGGTTAGCAATAATCCCTTCCGGCACTTTCTTTGGGAGTTGGTCACCGATATTGATTGCGATTATCATTTTAGGGTGATACTGCTTAGCAATCAGTACGGGCACTGGTTGTGAAACACCACCATCGACAAGCACTTTGCCATAAATTCTGACCGGATAGAATAAACCAGGAACGGCAGCAGAGGCATTAATAGCCGGTGCGATAGGGCCGCTAGAAAGAGGGTATGATTGTCCGGTTAAATAATTGGTGGTGACCGCAATAAAAGGAATTTTTAATTGTTTGAATGTTTTTGCATGCATATTTTTTAATAGATAATCTTGTAACTGATACCCTTGGATGAAGCCAGTGCCTAGATGAGCAATGGAAAACTGCAATACCTCTGATTTTTTGGTGTGGAGAATTAAATTAATTAGACTTTGCGAATTAGGATTATCAGCATACAGTGCGCCAACAATGCTGCCGGCACTGGTGCCTACAATTAAATCAATAGGAATGCCTGCTTTTTCAAATACGGCAATAGCACCAGCAAGAGCAAAACCTTTAGTGCCACCACCGCCTAAAACTAATGCGATGTTGGGCTGTTTTTTAGGTATGCTTGATGACGGTGGATTTTTGGGAATATAAATATTGGGTCTTGGCACACCACAAGCGACAAGCGAAAGCATAGCGCCAACGCAAAGGCTAAGTTTGGTGATGTGTTTTAAGCGGTGAGTAATCGTAGTATATTGCATAATCTGACTTTGTTGGTTTATTAAGGATAATGAATGAGGCATTCTAAACTGTTTTTTGCATGTTGTCATGCTGGTGGTCGATTATGACCGTTATTTTATCTGTTGTCGGCGCGATTTTTGCTGTTTTTTTCGTGGTGATGATTCACGAGTTGGGTCATTTTGTTGTTGCAAAATCTGCTGGCGTTAAGGTGTTGAGATTTTCGATTGGTTTTGGTCGAGCGATTTGGTCAAAAAAAACAGCCAGCGGCACAGAATTTATTGTCGCAATGATACCCTTAGGTGGTTACGTGCAGATGTATGGGCACAGTAAATCACAAGTTGAAGCAGGCGAAGAGAATCTTGCTTATGCATATAAGCCTTTGTGGGCACGTATGTTAATCGTATTGGCTGGCCCAATAATTAATATGCTGCTTGCTTTTTTGATGTTTTGGATTGTTTTTATGATTGGTGTCAATGGGATTAAGCCGATTATTGGGCAAGTGATACCAAATTCTATTGCTGCTCAAACAGGTATTAAATCAGGGCTAATTATTAAAGCCGTTGATGGTGAGCCAGTAAAAAGCTGGTCAAAAGTGTTGGTTGCTACATTGTCTCGTATTGGTGAAAAAGGAGATATGGCTTGGACCTTGCAAAATCCAACAAATGATGTGTTAAAGACCTATCAATTACCGTTGTCTACTTGGACATTTAATTCAGAAAATAGTAATGCATTGCATGGTTTGGGGGTTGTGCCATATGAGCCTAAGCCGACAATGCAAGTAGCTAAAATTATCAAACACTCTCCGGCAGAAAAAGTTGGCTTGCGTCAGGGTGATAAAATTATGCGTTTTGACAATCAGCCTATCCATTCGTGGTCTCAGTTGGTTAGTCTTGTTAAGGCAAAACCAACATCGCACGCTAACTTAATGGTTGAGCGAGCAAAACAAAGGATGGTTTTTTCTGTTGATTTAGGCATACGGCCAGAAGATAAAAAAACAGAAGGCTTTTTAGGCGTGATCCCGCAAAGAGAAGTGGTGCCTGAAGACTACAGGGTTCGTTTGCATTATTCAGCCTGGCAGGCAGTTTATCCTGCTTGGCAGCAAGTTGTCTCGCTGACTGCTTTTAATGCTCTGGTTGTAAAGAAGTTAATTTTCGGTGAGATATCAACCAAAGTTCTGGGCGGCCCAGTGACGGTGTTTGCTACAGCGGGTAAGGCATCAACCTATGGTGTGGTGGCTTATTTATCCTTTATTGGATTTATCAGCTTGATGTTAGGTTTTATTAATGTGTTGCCCATTCCAGGCCTGGATGGCGGGCACTTTATGTTTCAGGTCGTTGAGTTACTTAAGGGAAGTCCTGTTTCAGAAAGGGTACAGCAAATAAGCTTGTATGTTGGTTTTGCCTTGTTGGGGTTGATTTTTTTGCTTGCCATATCCAATGATCTGGCGCGTTTTTTTTGAACAGCCTGTTTTGTGTAAGTCTTAGCTCTCTTGTGAGAGATCACCGGCAGTGTTTGTGGTTGTATTAAGTTTTTGTGTGACTGTTTTTTGAGTGGTAAGTTGCCTGTTTTTTTTAAAGCGTTGAAAATAAAAAAAAATTTTTTCAAGCCTTAACGCTGTTATGGAAAGGCCCTCTTGCTCTGTTAAATGGAGGTGATAAATTAGCACCTACCTTATTGATGATAAGGGTGAGTAAAAAATAACCTTACAGGGAGTTGGGTTTTTTTTGTCGGGCAATAAGCCTGATTATTATTAACAGTTAAGATAATGGAGGATCTTACAATGAAAAAGATAGTGGCCGGTGTACTTGTGGTTTTTTTAGGTGGTTTTTTGTGTACCAGTGTTCTTAGCACCTTTGAAAGGAATGGCTTGATTAGTGATTCCCAGGCGCAGCAACAAGTTGCAGGAGATATGCCAATCTACATGATTTACTAGTTTTGAATGCGTTGTCCTGAACAATAAACAGGAAAGGCTTTTCGCTCTTTATTGAGTGGGGTGGGCTAGGATGGCCAGCCGTTGCGAGACAATACTGCCTTTGTTGTGATCTCAGTGATGATGTGTTCGATTGCTAACCCATCGTGGAATTAATTTTCTGTGATGGGTTTTTTTTTGGCAGCAATTTGCATAAGATGGTGTGGTGTTAAAGCTTATTGTTGATCAGGAGGGCGTTATGAAGTGTATTGCATTATTTTTTCGTGTTTTTTTAGTGCTGTGTGTCGTAGGGGTATTGGCAGCTTGTGCACGACAAAGTGGTGCCGCTAGCAAAAATGATCAACTTTTGGCAAAAGAATGTCAGAAAAATGTTTTTTTACAAAAATATAATTGTTCGCTAGCATCGGTTCAAGATTCAGCGATGCAAAATGACGCTGATGCGCAATATGCTTTAGGGTATATGTATTACTATGGTGTGGGTACAACGCAAGATCAGCAAACGGCAATGAACTGGATTAACAAAGCAGCGGCACAAGGGCAGCCTCAGGCAGTGCAAGCCGCTAAATTACTGGCAAAGAAAACATTGGTTAAAGCCGGTGACGCTAGTGTTTCAGTCGATAAAAAGATAGCAAAACATGGGCAAAGTGAAAAGCCTGCGTTACATCAGAGTCAAGCCTCAAGTTTGAAAAGACCGCATGTTGCTCATTTTGCCAAACAAACAAAAAATCTGGGACTGCAGTTAATGGGTAATCGAAATAAGGCGAGTATTGAAGCTTTTATTCGTCAGCATGGATTACATTCTTCAGTCAGTATTTATAAAACCACCTATCAAGGCTCGGCTTGGTATGTGTTGATTTATGGTAATTTTGTTAATCAGGAAACCGCTAAAACGGCATTGAAACAGTTGCCAGCTAAGCTGAAATCATTAAAACCTTGGGTGAGGCCGCTAAAAGGGCTGCAGTCAGTTGATTAAATAGGGCGTTTTTTAGGTTGGTACCGAGGGCGGGAATCGAACCCGCACGATGTCACCACCACCGGATTTTGAATCCGGCGCGTCTACCAGTTCCGCCACCTCGGCTTGCAGATTTGCTCGGCTAGTATAACAAGATTGCTTGCGTTGGCAATCTTATTTTAATTGGGCGTTTATACAGAAGTGCTTTGTTTTAAATATTTTTCTGCGATCCTTTGCTGTTGGCCTATTGTTCCCCAGTTTTGTTGGCAAGAGCTGCAAAAAAAACTGTACAAATATGAATAAACCGGTATGCTGTGTGTTCTTAAAATAGTCACAATATTCTGGTAATAAATATGTTAAAAGACAGCCCTCTATCGTATCAACTTGATGATTTTGATTATCATTTGCCCACGTCACTGATTGCCAAATACCCACTTGCTGAGCGTAGCGCTAGTCGATTGCTTGTGGTCAATCCCGCTCAAACGTCAATAACAAATCGCCAGTTTCAAGATGTTTTAACATTTTTGTCTGAAGATGATCTCTTGGTTTTTAATAACACAAAGGTCATTCCAGCCAGACTAGAAGGGAAAAAAGCAACCGGTGGTCGGCTTGAGTTATTGGTTGAGCGGATTATCTCTGATAAAACGATGTTGGCACATATTAAGGCAAGTCATGCGCCAAAGGTGGGTAGTTTGATTTATTGTGGGTCAGTTGCTTTTACGGTGTTGGAAAGACAGAACAGTTTGTTTTTATTGAAAAGCGAGTCAGAAGAAAAAATCATTGATATTGTGCAAGAGCAGGGGGCAATGCCTTTGCCACCTTATATGGAACGATCTGCGCAGGCCTTGGACGAGTCTCGCTATCAAACCGTTTATGCAAAAATTGATGGCGCTGTTGCTGCACCGACGGCTGGTTTGCATTTTGATGAGGTGATGCTTGAAAAAATTAAAGCAAAAGGTGTTGCAACGGCTGAGGTGACTTTGCATGTTGGGGCTGGGACTTTTCAGCCAGTTCGTGTTGATGACTTGGATGAACATCATATGCACAGCGAATGGCTTGATGTTAGTCAAGAGGTTTGTGATGCTGTTTTAGCTTGTCAACAGCGAGGAGGGCGTGTTGTTGCTGTTGGCACAACGGTTGTGCGGTCGCTAGAAGCGGCTTTTGCAGCAAAAGGCGACTTGTTGCCGTTCAGTGGTGAAACTAATTTATTCATTCGTCCAGGATTTAAGTTTCAGTGTGTTGATGTATTAATTACCAATTTCCATTTGCCGAAGTCAACGCTACTTATGCTGGTTTCTGCGTTTGGTGGTTATGACTTAATGCGTGAGGCGTATCAAAAAGCAGTTGAAAATAAATATCGATTTTTCAGTTATGGTGACGCGATGTTGATTCATCGAAAAAACAATTAGGAGGCGCTATATGCAATTTACCGTTTCACATACCGACGGACTGGCCCGTAGAGGGCAGTTGTCATTTGCTCGAGGAAATGTTCAGACGCCGGCTTTTATGCCTGTTGGTACTTACGGCACAGTGAAAGCGATGACCCCTGAGGAGGTCGCTGGTACCGGGGCAGATATTATTTTAGGTAATACTTTCCATTTAATGTTACGCCCAGGCACAGAGGTCATTGAGTCGCATGGCAGTTTGCATGGTTTTATGAATTGGCCAGGACCCATATTAACCGATTCAGGTGGTTTTCAAGTATTTAGTTTGGGGAAAATTCGAAAATTAACCGAAGAGGGTGTTCGCTTTCGTTCACCAATTGATGGCTCTTGGGTGGAGTTGAATCCTGAAAAAGCAGTGAAAGTGCAGCAGCAATTAGGTTCGGATATTTTAATGGTGTTTGATGAGTGCACGGCTTATCCGGCTACACGAATACAGGCTAGGGAATCAATGGAGCGTAGTATGCGTTGGGCACAGCGCTGTCGTGATGCTCATGGCAGTCATCCGGGTGCGTTGTTTGGTATTATTCAAGGTGGAATGTATCGAGATTTGCGCGAAGAATCTTTGGCTAAATTAACAAAAATTGGTTTTCCAGGTTATGCCATTGGCGGGTTGTCAGTGGGTGAGCCAAAAGAGGAAATGCTACGTGTACTTAATTATTTGCCACAGCAAATGCCGGCAGATCGCCCAAGATACTTGATGGGGGTAGGAAAACCTGCGGATCTGGTTGAGGGAGTGATGCGCGGCGTTGATATGTTCGATTGCGTGATGCCAACACGGAACGCGCGTAATGGTCATTTATTTACATCAACCGGTGTGGTGAAAATTCGCAATAGCCAATATAAAAAAGATCAAAAACCTATTGATGAGGCTTGCTCATGCTATACCTGCAAGAACTACAGCCGCGCTTATTTGCATCATTTGTATCGTTGCCAAGAAATTTTGGCGGCGCGCTTAAATACTCTACATAATTTGACTTATATGCAAGATCTTATGCGCGGTTTGCGTCAAGCGATTGAAACAGGTACATTAGATGCCTTTCGAGCTAGTTTTTATCAATCAACAGGTAGTCCCTGTGTTAATTTATCTGAGGAGGAGTTGTATGTTTCTTAATTTATTAGGTATATCTGATGCGGTTGCAGCAAGTGGTACAGCAGCGGCGCATACGCCAGGTGAGAGTTTGTTGTCAGCATTGCCAATGCTTATTATTTTTGTGGCAGTGTTTTATTTCTTGTTAATTAGACCACAGCAAAAAAGAGCAAAAGAGCAGCGTAGTTTGCTGGATGGGTTGTCTATTGGTGATGAGGTTGTCACGGCAGGCGGTATTGTCGGTAAAATAGCTAAGCTAAGAGATGATTTTATTATTTTATCGATCACGAAAGAAGTGGAAATTACCGTTCAAAAAAATTCAATTTCGACTGTTCTACCTAAAGGCTCTGTTGAACCTCAAAATTAAGGCAAGTGTTTTATGAATAAGTATCCATTGTGGCGCTATATCTTAATGGTGGTTTTAATTGTGTTGGGTCTTGTTTATGCATTACCCAATTTATATATTGAAGATCCAGCCGTACAGGTTACGCCGCAAATGGGTAAGCAGTTTTCCAGTACAGAAATTCCAGACATGGAAGCATTTCTAAAGCAGCAAGATATTGATTTTTTATCAATCAAAAAAGAAAAAGACAGTATTTGGGCTCGGTTTAAAGATACAACGACTCAGCTCAAAGCGCAGGATTTCATCAAAGCAAAGCTTGGTGAAGGTTTTTCGGTTGCGGTAACATTGGCGCCAAGAACGCCAAAATGGTTGCAGGCTATTGGTGCTAATCCGATGAAATTAGGCTTAGATTTACGCGGTGGAATTCATTTTTTGCTGCAGGTTGATGTGGATGCGGCTATTAAAGAACGTCAGCAAGGTGCCACACAATCAATGGCAGAAATGATGCGAGGCGCTAATATTCGCTACGCTGGCATCTCTTCAGGTCAGGTTGGTCCGCAGAAAACGCAAGCCATTACGATTGGTTTTAGAAAATCCGATGATTTACAGCAGGCGCAAAGCTTGTTGTCGAGTAAGTTTTCCGATTACACGTTTTCTAAAGATGCCGGTAATCCATTGGCATTGAATGCAACATTTTCGCTGACAGCGGTGACCAATATTCGTTCTGAAATTATGCAGCAAAACATTACAACGCTTACCAAGCGAGTCAATGCGCTAGGTGTCTCCGAGGCAACAGTTCAGCAGCAGGGACTAAATCAAATTAGTGTCGATTTGCCTGGTATTCAGGATGTCACTCGAGCAATGGATTTAATTGGTAAGGTAGCAAACTTACGTTTTCAGCTGGTAGATGCTCAAAATGATGCAAATCTTGCTGCGCAGACGGGCAATATTCCTGCTGGCGATCAGCTTTATTACTATCAGGGCAGACCGACCTTATTAAAAAGTCAGGTAATATTGCATGGTGAATCTATTGTGGGTGCGACATCGCTAACAGGTCAAGATGGTCGTCCGTCAGTGAATGTTACGCTTGGCAGTGGCGAATCAATGTTCCATCGGATCACAGGGCAAAATATTGGTAAGCCTTTGGCGGTTGTTTATGTAGAGACAAAATCAGTGTCTAAGATGGTGAATGGTAAAAAAGTCACCACGCGCCATCAGATTGAAAATGTGATTAGTGTTGCCACCATTCAGGCAGCGTTGCCTGGGACTTTTTCTATTACAGGGCTAGAAAGCCCTCGTTATGCTCAAGATTTGGCATTGCAGTTGCGCTCAGGTGCTTATCCAGTGCCGGTGGAAATTGTACAAAACCTTTTAGTTGGCCCGAGTTTGGGTAAAGAAAATATTGATAAAGGCGTTGATTCAACAGCAATCGGTTCATTGCTGGTGCTGATTTTCATGCTGTTTTATTACCGTCTATTTGGTTTGGTAGCTAATATGGCATTGGTTTTGAATATCGTATTCATTGTTGCCATTCTTTCTTTACTTGGGGCGACATTAACTTTGCCGGGTATTGCCGGTATTGTATTAACAGTGGGGATGGCAGTAGATGCCAACGTACTGATTAATGAGCGTATTCGAGAGGAGCTGCGTAATGGTGTTAGTGTGCAAGCCAGTATTCGCGCTGGTTATGACCGTGCATTTTCAACCATTGTCGATGCGAACGTTACCACACTGATTGTCGCGGTAGTGCTTTTGGCATTAAGCACGACGACAGTGAAAAGCTTTGCGATCAACTTAATTATTGGTTTATTAACGTCAATGGTCACGGCAATTTTTATGACACGTGCTGTGATTAATTTAATTTATGGATCTAGGCAAAAAGTCAAACACTTGTCTATTGGCATTAAAGTGAAAAAATAAAATAGGGTCATTATGGAATTTTTTAAAGTAAATACAAAAATTGATTTTATGCGTCAGCGTAAATGGGCCGCATTGGTTTCAGCAATTATTTTTGTATTATCAATTGTTTCTCTTGGTGTAAACGGTTTGAACTTTGGTTTGGATTTTACCGGCGGCACGCAATTGCAATTTAGCTTTTCTAAACCCGTTGATTTGACTCATGTGCGTAAAGAGCTAGCTAGCGCCGGATTTGATGAAGCAGTCGTGCAAAACTATGGAACAGCGCGAGATATTTCCGTTAAAGTTGCGCCGAAGAAAGGTGTAACACAAAAAGAGTTGCAAGCAAAAATAGAAAAAGCGGTGTTGCCTGGAGAAATGACTCAAGCTTCTTATATTGGTCCGCAAGTGGGTAAGGCATTAATGACCAATGGTGTTTTGGCTGTTTTGGTTTCACTGATTGCGACGATGATTTATATTGCGTTGCGTTTTGAATATCGTTTTGCTTTGAGTGCGGCAATTGCATTGATTCATGATCCGGTATTAATTTTAGGTATTTTTTCTTTTTTTCATTTAGAGTTTAATTTGATCGTATTGGCAGCGGTGTTAACGGTAATTGGTTATTCTTTGAATGACACTATTGTGGTTTATGATCGTGTGCGGGAAAATTTCCGTAAAATGCGTAAGGGCAGTGCGATTGAAATAATGAACCGCTCAATTAATCAAACCTTGTCTCGGACTATTATGACCTCAGGTTTAACTCTATTAGTTGTTGTTGCGCTGTATTTATTTGGCGGTGAAATGATACATGGTTTTTCCATTGCCTTGATCATTGGTATCGTTGTGGGTACTTATTCATCCATCTATATTGCCGGTGCTTTAGCGGTATTGTTTGGTTTGGATAGAAAGCATTTATTAGCGGCCAAGCGTAATATTGAAGATGAAACACCTTAGCCTTGGGCTTTCACTTGTTGTTAGTAGTGGCGCGAATAGTTTCTATTAGTTTTAGCTTAAGCTATACTGCGTTTGGTAATCATCGTAAATTTATGGTAAATAAATCATGACAGACTCAGCAAAGAAATCAATTAAAACCAAAGGCATATATCTTTTGCCTAATTTGCTCACCATTGCCGCATTGTTTGCTGGCTTTTTTGCAATTGTTGTTTCAATGCGCCATGAGTTTAGTTCGGCTGCCATTGCTATTTTTGTCGCACTGGTTTTTGATGGTCTGGATGGGCGTGTCGCACGTTTAACGCAAACACAGTCGGAGTTTGGTGCGCAGCTTGATAGTTTGTCAGATATGGTTTCATTTGGTGTTGCACCAGCACTTATTCTATATAGCTGGGCTTTGGCCGATTTAGGCAAGGCGGGTTGGTTAGCAGCATTTACGTATGCGGTCTGTACAGCACTTCGCTTAGCCCGTTTCAATGTTGAGCCAGGCGGCAAGCGGTACTTCATTGGTTTGGCAACACCCGCAGCAGCAGCTTTAGTGGCAAGTTTGGTTTGGGTCTGTGATAAATACGGTGTTCAGGGAGCAAACTACGGCTACCTAGTTGCTGTGTTTGCTTTTTTATTAAGTTTTTGCAAGGTAAGCAATATTCCATATCGCAGTTTTAAAGACCTTGATTTTAAAAACAATGTTCCTTTCACGGCTATTTTAGCGGTTGTTATGATTATTGTGCTTATTTCATTTGATCCACCCGATGTTCTGCTAGTTGTCTTTGCAGCTTATGTTTTGTCAGGTCCTTTGATGTGGTTTTGCTCAAGACTCAAAGGCAAAAGAAGCATTAAAAAAAAGCAGAAAAGTGAAAAGTCAGATAAGTAAAGTCATTCTTCAAAATCAATAAGCAGTGTTTTTTTAACGGAGTATCGTATGCAGTGGTTTGACTATCGGCTGTTTAACAAGCGGCTGCTGGGTGTTTTGTTTTTAGGTTTTAGCTCAGGTCTACCTTTAATGCTTACCGGAGGAACACTGCAAGCTTGGTATACGCAGTCGGGCTTAAGTATTGTTGCCATTGGTTCTTTGAGTTTAATTGGCCAGCCTTATGTCTATAAGTTTTTATGGGCACCCTTAATGGATCGTTATTCCTTTCGTTTTGGGCGTCGGCGAGGCTGGATTCTGGCAATGCAGTTAGCACTCACGATTGGTTTAGTGGCAATGGCATTTTCAAGCCCAGCGAAGCATCCGCTAATGTTAGCGTGGCTTGCCGTAATGGTGGCTACTTTTTCTGCATCGCAAGACATTGCTATTGACGCCTATAGAACTGATATTTTAAAGCCATTTGAATATGGCGCAGGTGCTGCTTTAAATACGCTAGGTTATCGTTTGGCGATGGTTGTTTCTGGTGCGTTGGCCCTAGTTATTGCTGTAGCGTATAATTGGCACTTAATGTATTTGGTGATGGCCTTATGCATGTTGCCATTAATTATTTCAACGCTGTTATCTTCGGAGCCAAAAACGCCACCAAAAACACCCATTACCTTGCATGAAGCAGTTGTGTTACCTTGGAAAGAGTTTTTAAAGCGGCCCTTGGCCATTGCCATCTTAGTTTTCATTGTGATTTATAAGCTGTCCGATGCTTTTGCATTATCGCTAACAACGCCTTTTTTACACCTAGGCATGGGGTTTTCTTGGATGACTATTGGGGCCGTTGCAAAAGTGGTTAGTTTGATCGGCTCTTTGTTCGGTGCGCTAGTCGGTGGTTTATTAATGTCAAGGATTGGACTTTATCGCAGCTTGTGGTATTTTGGCATCCTGCAAATCTCATCAAATCTGCTCTTCTGCCTATTAGTCATTGTTGGAAAAAGTGTGGCGTTGATGGCATTTGTGATGCTCGGCGAGCATTTTTTTGGTAGTCTAAGCACCGTTGCTTTTGTGGCATTGTTGATGGGCTTGTGTGATCAGCGTTATACAGCAACGCAGTTTGCGTTGTTTACCGCATTAAGTGCCGTGGGGCGTGTGTTTGTTGGTCCTGAAGCAGGGCTGTTGGTTGAACATTTAGGGTGGTTAACATTTTATTTTTTAACTTTTTTGATTGGTCTGCCTTCGTTAGCGTTACTTTGGTGGCTAGGTAAAAAGATAAATTTTGAAAAGTTAGGTACTCATTATTCATAGGAATTGGTTTTAGTAAGAATGAAAGAAGAAAAAAAAGAGTTAGGGCTGTGGATGTTAACGGCTTTGGTGACGGGCAATATTGTTGGCTCAGGTGTTTATTTATTGCCCGCTGTTTTGGCTTCATATGGCACTATTAGTATTCTAGGATGGTTATTTACCGCCGTGGGGGTTGTGTTTTTAGCTCTGGTGTTTTCGCGCTTGAGTCGTTTAATTCCAAAAGCCGGTGGGCCGTATGCCTATTGTCGAGAAGCCTATGGTGACTTTATTGGTTTTCAGGTGGCTTATAATTACTGGGTTTATATTTGGGTGGGGAACGCTGCAATTTCCGTGGCCTTAGTCAGTTATTTATCTGTTTTTTTTCCAACACTATTAAGTAATTCAATGCTGGCTATATTGGTTGCGCTCGGTGTGTTGTGGTCTTTAACAGGACTTAATATATTGAGCATACGCTTTGTTGGTAAGTTTCAAATTGTTACAGCCGTATTGAAACTACTGCCTTTATTATTGATGGGTACCGTCGGCTTGTTTTTTATTCACGCGGGGAACTATCAAGGAAACTTTAATGTGAGTGGCCAATCTAACTGGCATGCATTAATTGCAGTGAGTGCTTTAACGCTATGGTCATTTATTGGTTTTGAATCAGCAACGGTGCCGGCAGAGCATGTGAAAGATCCGGCTAAAACCATTCCACGGGCAACGTTATTGGGCACATTAATCGCTGTGGTTGTTTATATTGCCAGTACCGTTGCGGTAATGGGCGTTATGCCTCTGGGTGAGCTAGCACATTCTTCAGCACCTTATGCCGATGCTGCTAGCATTGTTTTTGGCTCTTGGATTGGTAAGTTTGTGGCTTTGTCTGCAGTGATTTCTTGTTTGGGTGCTTTGAGTGGTTGGATTTTACTGCAGGGGCAAATGCCGATGGCCGCGGCTGAAGAAGAATTATTTCCTGCTGCATTCGCTCGAAAAAATAAAAATGGTTTGCCTTGGTTGGGTTTGGTTATTTCGAGTGTTTTAGTGAGTGCCTTATTGTTGATGCGCTATGGTGTTTCTTTAGTGGATCAATTTACTTTTATTATATTGCTCGCGACGTTTTCTGCATTAATCCCATATATTTACACATCACTAGCTGAAATGATTTTAATGATTAAAAAGCCTGAAATGCGTAGTAAAGTGCGAATGTCTCGCGTTCTAGTGATTGCTATACTGGCTTTCTTATTTAGCTTTTTAGCCGTTGTCGGTGCAGGCCGGGATGTTGTTTTTTATGGAATGCTGCTTTTTTTAAGTGGTATTCCGTTATATTTATGGATGGTTTGGCGTAAATCAATTTCTGACCATTAAGAAAAATGAGGCATCGGGTTATAATTATTAATAGATTAAAGGAGGTGATGAAAAATGCCTACAGATAATAAGGAAGAGATTTCAGCTTTGAGTGGAACAGGAGGTTCTGCCACCCCTGAGGGTTTGGGTGACGTAGAACTTGAATTTGCAATGCTTTTTGGTAGCCCTAGAAGCAGGCCAGAGCTAGAGCCAGAGCCAGAGCTAGAGCCAGAAACAAGGCCAGGGTCTAAGTCCTTTCACCCTTGTTCCCCGTCAGCTTCGCGCCCTATTGAAGCTCGCGCGGCCCGCACAAATTCAACAGGCAGTGATGAAAGTGTCTGTGAAGTTGCAGGTAAAGGTGCTGCCTTTTTTAGGAGGCATCTGGCGGCGTCACATGAAGATCAACATAGGTCTAACAGCTCGACTCTAAATGGGACGCATCGGCGCACAGTGTGACGATGTCATTGCGATTGCAGGGTGCAGTTGCCCAAATTTAACTAACATTCCTAGTTTGATGCGGGTGCTATTTTTTAATTCACTTTTTGCGTTGCTGCCATTCACTTGGATTTTTTTACATTAGCTGTTGACTTTATCGCTCATTATTGTCAACAATAGGGGTATTAGTCATTTTATTTTTTTTTATGAAACATTTATCTGCACCGCTTTATTCTATTCGATGTTGTTGATTCGGCAATATATTTTCGTACTTTTCTTCTTTTAAATTTATTTTTTCAGGTGTTATAAATGAGCATACAAGCCGTATCTTTTCGAGGTGTTTTAAATTTTTTTCTGGTGAGTTTGTTCTTATTATTTGAAATGGGGGTGCAGGTTACACCAAATGTAATGGCTCCTATGCTAATGAAAACACTTCATTTGACAGCAGGCGATTTAAGCTTTTTGTCCAGTGTTTATTTTTATAGTTATTCAATCATGATGCTGCCTGTTGGGTTGCTCTATGATCGTTTTCGTGTGCAAACATTATTAGTAATAGCCTTAATTACTTTAGCGATTGGCACGGCTTTGTTTGGTTTGGCTAATGGCTGGTTGCCCTTATTGTTCTCGCGTATTTTAATGGGTTTTGGTTCGTCTTTTGCTTTTATTGGTGTTTTAGTTGTTGCTAATCGATGGTTTGCTGCAAGGCATTTTGCTTTGTTGGTTGGTATTACGCAGTTGATGGCGGCAATTGGTGGTATGTTGGGGCAGGCACCAGTGGCATTATTGGTTGATCATATTGGATGGCATCAAACATCATTTTATTTCTCAGGTTTCGCTCTGTTTTTAGCATTCTTAATTGCTTCTTTTGTTCGGTCGGATGTCGATAAAAATAAACGGCTTTCTTGGCAAGGAATTAAGGTGTCCTTATTTGCTGTGTTGTCTAAAAAACAGAGTTATGTTGTGGCGATGTATGCTTTTTTATCGTGGGGGCCGGTTGTTATTTTTGCTGAACTTTGGGGCGCGTCATTTTTAACAGCAAAATACGGGCTTCCTATTGTCAAAGCATCAATGAGCGCTATGGCAGTTTGGTTTGGTATTGCAGTGAGTGCGCCTTTGCTGGGTTATTTGTTACGTTATTTTAATCATAAAACACTGATGTTTTGGAGCATGGTTATTGCAGCGCTAGCCGCGGCCGTCTTGATTTATGTGCCAGATTTATCATTCACTATTATTTTATTGTTGTCAGTTGTGATTGGATTCGGAGCTGCTGCGCAAATTATGTCGTTTGATTTGGTCAGGGCCAATAATGCTAATGACAAGTTTGGTCTAGCCATCGGCTTTAATAATTTTGGTGTGGTATTGGGTGGTGCAATTTTGCAGCCGCTCGCTGGTTTTTTACTGGATATTGGTGGTGCAAAAGTGGGGCATATTGCAAATTTACATCAGTTCTATCAGGCGATGTGGTTGATTCCGGCATGTTTTTTCATGGGAGCCTTGCTGAGTCGAGCGCTTATTTCTTACCAGCAAGTAGGCAAAGGATGACAGCTGGATAGTCTTTTTGAGGGAGTTGTTTTAACACTGTGCATTTTAACTTTTTTCTTAAAAAATCAATTTGTTAGGATGGTTGTACGGTAGTTTTCCACAGATTTTTGCACTGAGTTTGTGGATAAAACAGGGCCGATAGCAAGAGTGTTTGGCTTGAGTTGTCAGCGCTCTTAGGTTAATCTTTCTGGCTGGTTGAGTTGTTGAAAGTTAAGGCAAAGATAAAAATGCAAAATCAATATACATTAGTGTTTTCATGCGCAGATCAAACGGGCATTGTGGCAAAAATCACGGGCCTCTGTAGTGATCACGGTATTAATATTATTGAGTTATCACAATTTAGTGATGCGATTACCGCACGCTTTTTTATGCGGCTGGTTTTTCAGTTACCAAATGGCGTTTTAATTGCGGGTATGGAAAAAGATGTTTCTGCGCTTGCTGTAGAACTTGATTTGCAATGGACTATTCATGATAAGGCATATAAGCCTCGAGTATTAGTATTAGTTTCTAAAGAAAGCCATTGTTTAAATGATTTGTTGCACCGCTTTGCTAATCATTCTATTCATGCTGAGGTCGTTGGGGTGGTGTCTAATCATTCGCTGCTTGAAGATATGTCGTCATGGTATCAGGTGCCTTTTCATCATCTACCAATGAGCAAGGTGAATAAGTCAGAACAAGAAGCCAAGTTGGCTCAATTAATTAAAGATTATCAGGTTGATTTAATTGTCCTGGCTAAGTACATGCAAATTTTATCAGAAGACTTTTGTCAGAAGTATTCTGGAAAAGTGATTAATATTCATCATTCTTTTTTGCCAAGTTTTAAAGGTGCAAAACCTTATCATCAGGCCTATGAGCGAGGGGTAAAAGCCATTGGAGCCACGGCACATTATGTGACAGAGGATTTGGATGAAGGGCCTATTATCGAGCAAGATACGGTTAAGGTTCGTCATGATCATCAACCCAAAGATTTGGTGCAGTTAGGTCAAGATATTGAGTCGCGAGTTTTAGCCAAAGCGGTGAAATATCACGTTGAACAGCGAGTTTTTCTTAATGCTCATAAAACCATTGTTTTTGAATGAAATTTTTTGCCATGAAAAATATTTATTAATCAGTATGTTGGTTTGGGTGGTGAGATTGGTTTTTTTAAAAGGCGCCTTTCCTTTTCTCTTAATATTTCCTTAATAATTGTATGTTACTGTGGTTATTGATTTGTCACGAAGGAGCTAGTTAAGCATATGCGAAACAAAGAAGTTGTGAAAAAAAAAGACCCGTTAACAAAACCAGTAGTAGAAGACTACAGTAAAGAAAAAGTAATTCCTGACGATATTATTAGTCGACTTAAAAGTAGTCAGGTTGGTGTGGTTAAGCTTTCAAGAGATATCGTTGGCTCATCTGAGGTGCCTTTTGACACTGTATGTAAATTACTTGATTTAACTTTTGTTTCAGTCATTTCGTTAGATTATAATGAAGGGCTATTTAAAAGCAT
>CBDETP010000013.1:0-51293 GCA_965242995.1 Coxiellales bacterium | reverse complement strand
TGGTTCGCTATTATCATGGCTTATCGTGAACCTCGTCGACGAATGAATATGTAAAAGGATTGGATAGATGGTAAAAGATAAAGGTGCATAATGGAAAACAAATGTAAAATCGTAATAAAATTAAATGAGTCAGAGAACATGGCTTTGGCTATATGCACACGTGCCAATACTAAACAGGTAGCATCTGATCCTAAGTTTATTCCTTTTGTAAATAGCTTAATAGATACGGCAATAGAAGGTAAAATCGACACATTATCTGTCTTAGAAAAGGCAACGTTATTAGATTCAAAGTATAGTGTGCAAGAAGCCATCCAAATTCTAACAGAAGTAGAAAGTCTTGATGCTGATATACAAAAATCCATTTTGGAAAAATTTCACAAGAGTGAGTATTTAAAGCAGCACCGTGATTTACCCAAGATTGTTGAAGCTATCCGTTTTATAGATTTTGCTGTTGATCTAACCGGGGGGAATGCAGATGATAAAACTGAAGTCATGATCATTGAATTTGATGATAACAGCAATAAAACGTATAGGCTTGAATACATATATATGTATAACTGGAGTTACGACGAACACATTGTGAAGCTAAAATTATTTGATGGGCAAAGTCAGTCCACTATTATAAACCATAAAGGCCACCCACACTACGTCAACACAGATGCGTTTGCACTGGATAAGTTAATGGATTTAGCTGAAATTCTTAATATTAGTTACTTGGACATAAGAGGATTTTGTTATTTCTTGCTAATTCTATTCAGCCGAATGATACAAAAAGACTATTTTACTGATGATGAAAATACTCTAGATGAAGTACTTGAACGTCATACTTTTATTTGGCCAGTGCAAAATATTTGCGAAAAAGCCAACATTGATTTTACCAAAACAGCGATAAGTCATATTAAAAACGAGATAGGAAAATGATAGAAAATAAAGACGCTTTTAAAGCAATTTGCATGAAGATACTTCAAGAACCATCAAGGGTTATTGTGTCTAAAGAGCAAGCTCATAGTATTTATTACGAAGCACTTGGCAAAAAACATATTCCAGAGCACCAATTTAAAATATTTGAAACAAGCATTAAAACAGTTATTGCTTCCCATCTCCTTGAAAAAACAATTAAATCAACTGCTGTACATATCTGGAAAAAGCGTAAAGAATTTGAGTGTTTAAGAGAAAATGAAAAAGTTCTTTTTGAAGAATTACTTAAATGTTGTGGAAATATTTATGGCGATTTCCCGGAGTTCTTTGATCCAATTAATAGAGCTGTTGCAATCGTGGGCAACAGCGAAGCTGCCACAAAACCTTATTTAACTGCCCTTGCTTTTTTTAAGGATCGTATTGTTGCTTCTGGATTTTTACAAAGACAAGAACATGATTTAGTAGATCTTAAAGAAGACTATTCCAATGCTGCAGTATTAAGCTTAAATGTCAAAGCATTCAATGGCATGTTTGCTTTTGACAATGGCCTCAACTCGGCTAAGGCTGATGAATATATAGGTAATATTTTTGATGAAAACAAAGAAGATCCAGAGCAATATATTCATCTGGGCGATATCACTTTGAAAGAATCAAGTTGTTTTGAACATTACGAAGCAAGACTAAAAAACACAATTTCTAGCATGCAGAATTGGCGAACTTTAGAGGAGTATAAACGCGAGAAAGAGATTGAGGAATTTATGACTCAGATATTCGAGATACATCTCAACTTTTTCCAAAACTTTTCCAGTTCGGAATGTGTTGTTGATATATTATCTCCTGATGACAAGAAAATTATTATAGATAATTTAAATTTTATACAAAAAGACTATGTGGCCGATATCTTGAACGTCATTGTGTCTGGATATGAAATTGAGTTTGATATAGAGAATTATATCACGCCTTACATAGAAGACTGTAGGACATGGAGTGAAGAACTATCACTTACAAGATCAAAAATAGAAAGCTTTAACTGTATGTTTAATAAAATAGCCAAACTAGAGAAAACAAAGATAATTGAATTCATGATACGTTCTGCTTGGGCCTTGTCGCAAAATACAAAAGATAGACCAGAGCATATCCCTGCAACGCATTGGTGGTGGTTTACATGATAGAAAATAATAATAAAGTACATAACAAGCTTATTTTAGATCAACATGGAAAAGTAAATATTATCAGAGCGTTAACTAATCATATAAACCAACTAGAAATATTGAAGGAGAAGGCAACAGAAGAAGATGAAATAGCTGATTATGGCTCTGATCTAATGTTATTAGAAGGAATGCAAGCTGAGGTAAAACAACAGCTTGATAATCCTGAAAAATACAGACTGGATATAGGTTATAAGCCAGGATTGTTTTTGATTGAGGTTGTTATTAATCAATTAATATTGGATAAAGAAATTATAGATATCAGAGAAGATAAAAATCAGCAATATTATCTTTTTCAGGATAACAAATTCCAAGAAAAATTTATAAGCATATTAGATGATGGCCTTTTTTTATCATATCAAGGCTTTATTGATATGATAAAAAACACATGGTATGAATTTTATAAAATTAAATACAAAACTGATGAACATACTGTAGAGGCAATTATTGAGCTTGGTTATCCTAAAAATAAAAAATACATACTGGATTTATTAAAATGGACATATGATTTTAATAGTCCAATTGCAGGTGATATTTGCGGCTATCTCGAAACTTTAAAAGAAGAGCAACATCGCTTCCTAACTTTTGCTATTTCAGCTGATTATGAGTGGAGTCTTCTTGGTCAGATATCAGTACCTGCTTTCCAAGAGACATATAGTTACATAGAAGAATTAGATGATGATTTAAAACCTCTAGGAGCAGAATTAAAGCAATTTAACTCTTTAGAAAATTTAGGAAAAGAATTTTTTCTACAAAACCGCAATCGTTGGCTAGATATGATTACTTTTCCTACATACAAAATAATAACAAAAGACGCCTATGGGGAGCATGTGCGGGATTCAGATCCAGATTTCGATAAAGAAGATGTAGAGTTTTTTGCGCTAAAATGTAGCGATCAGGAGCATAAAGATAATATTTTCAAACAGAAGCTTTGCAATAAGATAACCTCATATCACCAGAAATTCATTACAGATCAAAAAGAGGGTCGCGGAAGAGGTAATATATTATTTACTAATGCTAATAATTTTATGGTTGCTATTGGAAGGTTGTATTTAGAACATTATCAATATCACCTTACAGATGCTCAAAATATTGGCAAAGAATGTAAAAAAGAAATTAATGAATTAGTGCCGTTTATTGAACGTGGACACTGCTCCTTTGTGGAAAGACGTTTGGAGGATGGAGACAGTTATGAAGGAGCCGGTGATGCTTGGCCAGGATTATGCCGAGGACGAAGTGAGATAGAAGCTTTTAATCAGATGTTTGAAAACATATTGGATCAGAAGTTTGATGTTGAGGGCATGGATGACCTCTTTAAACAACTACAGGGTTATTTTGGTAGCCCTGCGGTCCCTAAAAACATCCCTAAAACTCACTGGTGGTGGTATTAAGATGATAAAAAATAAAATAGACAGAGAAAGAGAACTTAGCAATGCTATAACACGAGCTTATGAAAATAAAGATAATTACTCAGAAAATGATCCGACGATGAATACCTTTGGAGAGTTGTATTTGGAACATTATCAGTATCATTTGCAAGACTCAATTTCTGTCTGCGCCAGGCAAAAAGAACAAATACAAGCTTTAGGACCAGTTTTTTTCGATTATAGCTGTGATCTAAAATCGATGCTAACTTGGAGTTTTGAAAATGATGAGTGGATAATATGCTGCCACAGGCGTTCTAATATTGAAGCATGCATAATGCTTTTTGCTGATACATTAGATCCAGAGTGCTTAGACTTAGATCCAGAGTGCTTTGGCTTAGATGACGCAATGAAAAGTAAAGGTGAAGTCGAGGGAGGTTGTCTTGAAGAAGGAGAACTACCCCAAAACACCCCTAAAACTCACTGGTGGTGGTTTATATGAAACAAACATACGTCAATATCCAATATCCAATATCCAATATCCAATATCCACAGTGTTTTTAATAAATCAATATAACAAGCTAGATAGATTTGAACTTAGCCAGGCTTTACCTTCTTGCTCATCTATTCTACGCAATGCTTTGCGAACACTATCTGCGCTTAAATATTTTTTCATGTTTATAGCAAATAAAAGTTTGATTAAAACCGATATCTTTCAATGCAAAAGTCCAGCCAATAGCTGAGCAATGGGCTGTTTTTCGTTTGAAATGGTTAAAAATTAACGCTCTTAAGTATTCGTTGCCACAAACACCGGCACAGAAAAAACCTCGAGCAAAAAGACGCTTGACTTTTTGTCCTCTGTAAAATAGCTCGCTTTTGATGAAAACCACTGATGCTGCTTAGCTAATAATTAGGTTAGGCGAGCTTTTACTCCAAAAACATCATAATAGAGAGATAAGGGATCAGCAGCTCTACAAACAAGACAGACAATCGTGTCTGTTTTAAAGTGATATATTCCAGATAATTCAGGGTGGGCATGAACAGAATATTTCGCACCTACCCGAATATTTAACACCCAACCAAGGTTGCCACTCTCCTAATGGAATAGGCATGCGTTCTTTTAAAAATTGCGGGGGCTTAATTCCATTAAGAACTTCAAAACCACTATCATAAGACTGATCTGGATAAGCCTTTACTCTCCCGATAAAAACAACTGCACGCTTCTTTTTAAGCAAGGGCTTAATAGGATTCCAAATTTCACGTGTTCCGGCATACCAGTAAGTTGTGTTTTCTGGAATGACTATTATTTTACTGCCCTTCCCCAGAGCAGCTTTTGCTTCGTTCACTAGCCACATTTCTTCTTTAGCCCTTTTCACAGAGTTTGTATATCCCAAACCATGGTGAGTGTTAATCGTTTTAACAGCTGTGCTAATTGTTGCTGGCTGAGCCATTAGATTAATGATTATGCCAGATAAGAGAAGACCAAAAACTCCAGCACCTATTGACCAGTGAGGGTTTTTTTGAAAAAGAGTCGACATCATGGCAGATAAGACAATAGTCAAAACAAGCCCAAACCAACCACATCCAGGAAAAAGAATACCCGCAGAAGAAATGGGCTGTATCCACAAAAATAAACCAATTGGAGGTAAAATGAAAAAAACCATCATTAAAATGGTGCGAATAAAGGCATGTAAGCAGTTCAATTGCCTTTTAAAAAATATTAGCCATATTAAAGAAAAAAGTACGGTGACAAAAACAACTGACTTATTTGACAGGCAAACAGAAATGGCACATTAAATAATGAATAAGATCTATAGGCTAATTATTTTCAAGCATCGCTGCTAGAGCCTTCTGGGTCTTTGCCAGTCTCACCTTGTATTCTTTGAAAAATTTCTTCACGGTGAACGGTTACTGATTTAGGCGCATCAATTCCTAAACGAACCTGATTTCCCTTTACTCCTAACACAGTAATCTTTACATTATCACCAATAATTACAGACTCACTAATACGTCGTGTCAATATAAGCATTTTATTGCCTCCTTAATCCTTTTCTTTTGTCCTCATCCCTGAGTACATTAAAGTCTATTTATTTTATCTTCTACCTAACAGTGTAGTATAAAAAATAAACAAAAACCGAGCTAATCACTTTCTCCGCTCTTTTTATGTAAAAAAAAACCTAAGCCATTGATTATTTAATAAAAAAATCATGAGCTTTTCTAGCACTATGTTCCACCTTCTCAGCATCAACAAGAATTGATACCGCATTACTTGAGTGCATAACCGAATAAATTAAAACACTTTCTTTCTGCAGCAAGCTAAATAATTGAGCACTGATTTCAGAAGACTCTCCAATGCCATGACCAACAACAGAAAGCTTCGCCAGCTGGGCCTGCTCTTCAAGTGTGTCAAAACTCAGTTCTCTTTTATAACCCTCCAATAAACGATGAATAACCTCATTATTATCTGCCTGAAAAATCAAATTGATTCTTGCATAAACAGCATCAGCCTCTGAATATTGCGCAATATGATCAACCCTCGCATCATGCTCAACTAGGTCAGTCATTATGCGACTAATTAATTCAGCCTGATCCTCAAGCAAGCTCTTAATCATCAAACTAATGTAGTTATTTTTAAAAGCTATGCCGCAAACAGAAGGCTTCTCCACCAACTCCCCCTTTCCATAGTTAACTAGCGTTCCTTTTCCTGAGCTGAAACTTGACAAAACCCTTACAGGAATTTGATAGCGATTAGCTAACTGAACAGCTCTAGGATGCAAAACTCCAGCGCCAAGAGCCGACAACTCTAACATCTCTTTCATGTCTATGTCATTTAAAAATTGTGCTTTTTTCACCACACGGGGATCAGAAGTATAAACACCTTCAACATCTGTGTAAATTTGACACTCATCTGCTTTTAATACAGCGGCTAAAGCAACTGCCGTAATGTCTGATCCACCACGGCCTAAAGTGGTAATGTCATTCTTTTGATTAACACCCTGAAAACCTGTGACGACAGAAACGACGCCTTCTTTTAAATTTTTTTGTAAATATTCACTATCAAGTTTTGAAATCGTCGACTGCCTATGCAAACCATTCGTATTCAAGCGAAGCTGTAATGCCGTATAAGACCGTGCGGAAATATTGAGTTTTTGTAAAGCAATAGAAAGTAAGGCTGCAGAAACTTGCTCGCCAGATGCTAATAAAGCATCTTGCTCTCTTGGGACAACCGATGCGCTAAGGCTTTCCGCCATTTGTATCAACCGATTAGTTTCACCTCCCATCGCAGAGACGACCACAACAACATCATTGCCTTCCTTCTTGCTTACCGCAATTTTTTTTGCAACCGCCTGAATCCGCTCTAAGCTTCCTAGGGATGTACCACCAAATTTTTGAATTAACAGCGCCATATTTTTATTTTACTTGTGTTGCTGTTTGATTTTTGACCCAACTAGCCACATTAGCCAAAACCTCATTTAATTGATCAGTATTATCTGCACCGCCTTGAGCCAATTCAGGCCGGCCACCGCCCTTGCCGCCTAACGGCTTAGCCACACAATTAATTAGCTCTGTGGCATTAAAAAATTTCAAACACGATTTCGCAACAGAACTAATTAACTGCACTCGACCAGAATCAACAGAAGCCAAAACAATGGCATAATCACTAAGACTATTTTTCAACTCATCCATTAAAAATCTAAGCTCATCACGATCCGTGTTTTTTAACTCACAAGATAGCACCTGCACTTCATTAATAGTTAAAGCCTGATCTAATAAATTTTTAGCTCTTTGTCTTGCTAACTGTTTTTTTAATTGCAAAAGACTTTTTTCCTGGTCTTTAGTGTTCTTCAACAACTGATTCAACTTGTTTGGCAAATCATCTTTTTCAGCCTTCAAAATACCAGACAAGTGACTCAATAAAGACGATTGCTGAGAAACCCACTTCAGTGCTGCAGCACCTGCAACTGCTTCAATTCGTCTCACTCCTGAAGCAACACTTTCTTCAGCAATAATTTTAAATAAACCGATATCACCCGTACGACTAACATGCGTGCCACCACAAGCTTCTATGGAAAATTCCCCAATAGATAACACCCTGACTTGATCGGAATACTTTTCACCAAATAATGCAATAGCCCCTTTTTTCTTAGCCTCATCCAAAGGTAGAGTCTCTAAAGAAGTTTTTATATTTGCCCTTATTTGCTGATTTACCATTTCCTCAACATCTGAAATTTCTGAATCAGACAATGCTTTCAAATGTGAAAAATCAAATCTCAACCGCTCTGCTGAAACAAGTGAGCCTTTCTGCTTTATATGTTCACCAAGCACTCGCTTGAGTGCTGAGTGTAATAAATGCGTTGCCGTATGATTCAACATGACCGCTTGCCTTTTATTACTCACTTCGGCTGTCACCTTATCATTTTGACAAGCATCACCTTCAAGCATTAAACCGTAATGCAAATACACCAGGCCTTTTTTCTGTGTATCTTCAACAATAAATCTAAAGTCACTGCCATAAATAACGCCTTCATCACCTACTTGTCCGCCGGACTCGGCATAAAAAGGCGTACGATCTAAAACCAGCACACCTTTTTGGCCATTCATTAGCTTTGCTACTGGCTGCTGCTTAAACAAACACGTTGTTATTATTGCTTCACACGTTAATTTTTCATAACCACAAAATTCAGTCTCACCACTAATATGAAGCTGCTCAGTATAATCTGTTTTAAAATGATTCGCTTTTTTTGACTGCTCCCTTTGCCTTGCCATTGCTTGATCAAAACCCTGGTAGTCCATCGAGATGCCTTTCTCTCGAGCAATGTCCGCAGTTAAATCAGGAGGGAAACCGTAGGTGTCATATAATTGAAAAATAGTCTCACCCGACAAACAGCCTTCATCTGCATCACTTACCGCCTGCTCAAAAATTTTCAAACCTTTGTCCAAGGTTGTCGTAAACTGCTCTTCTTCTCGTCGCAAAACTTGTTGAATAATTTCTTGCTGTTTTTTCAGCTCTGGATACGCCTCACCCATTTCATTAATTAAAGGCTCAACTAGCTGATAAAAAAACGGTTTGCTCTGGCCTAATTTATATCCATGCCTGGCCGCTCTACGTATTATTCTTCGTAGTACGTACCCCTTACCCTCATTTGAAGGCATGACGCCATCGGCAATTAAGAAAACACTTGAGCGAATGTGGTCAGCAATAACCCTCATAGAAGTATGATTAATGTCATCACAAGCAATTATGGCACCCAAAGCCTTTAATAAGTTTTGAAATAAAGTAATATCATAATTATTAGTAACGCCCTGCATGACAGCAGCAACCCTCTCTAAACCCATTCCGGTATCAACACAAGGCTTGGGCAAAGTAGTCAGCTCTCCTCGAATATCACGATTATACTGCATAAAAACGATATTCCATATCTCAACATAGCGATCACCATCTTCATCGGCCGAGCCTGGCGGTCCACCCGGAACTTCAGCACCATGGTCATAAAAAATCTCGGTGCAAGGCCCGCAAGGACCTGTATCCCCCATTGACCAAAAATTATCTTTCTCACCACAGTAAGAAAACTGATCGGGATCGACCCCAACCTTATTCAACCAAATATGAGCGCTCTCTTGATCGTCTTTGTAAACCGTTATCCACAGCTTTTCTTTTGGAATCAACAATACCTCTGTCAAAAACTCCCAGGCGTAAGCAATTGCTCTTTCTTTAAAATAATCACCAAAACTAAAATTGCCCAGCATTTCAAAAAAAGTATGATGCCTTGCCGTATAACCCACATTTTCCAAGTCATTATGCTTTCCTCCTGCCCGAACACAGCGCTGGGCAGAAGTTGCTGCCACATAAGGGCGATCCTCATTACCTAAAAATACATTTTTAAACTGAACCATTCCTGCATTAGTGAACAGCAGCGTAGGATCATTTCCCGGAACTAATGAGCTACTCGGAACAATGGAGTGGCCCTTTTTAGCAAAAAAATTTAAAAAACACTGTCGTATTTGCGCACTATCCATTTCAATGAAAACCCTCTTAAAAATATTCGTTACTCGTCACCACTAAAGCAAGACCTATTATCAAGCAAAGAATAAACCCAATCCGACGGAAACCCCCTGCCCAACAAGAACCGCACTTGCCTTGCCTTCTCTTTTATTGACTCAGGCTGCCTAGCATTAAACCGCTTTTTCCACACTAAAACAATAGATTGCCTCCAATCTGCAAGGGAGGCGCCCACTTCTTGATCAATGATGGTGCTATTGACCTTCCTCGCGCCCAACTCTGCCGAAACCTTCAATGGCCCCCAACCTAAATTCTTACGATACCGGACATAACTTTCACAAAAGCGTTGGTCGCTCTGCAACTTACTTTTCACCAACAAAGATAAAGTAGCTTCAATTTCATCCGAAGCATATCCACGCTTACTCAACTTGGTTGCCAACTCATGGCGGGAGTGCTCGCGACGCGCCAGCAAGGCCAGCGCTTTGTCACGAATAGAATTCATTTTAACCTAAGACTCAACAGACTCAGCTTTTTTCTTTGCTTTTTTTGCATTTTTTTGAGGCTGAGCTTCTTGTTCAGACTCACCCATATTGCCAAGCAACTTAGCTCGCAAAGCACTTTCAACCTCTTCAGCAATTTCAGGGTTATCTTTTAAAAAGTGCCGCGCATTGTCCTTCCCTTGCCCAATTTTTTGTCCTTGATAGCTGTACCAAGCACCAGACTTGTCTATGAACTTATGCTCAACCCCAAGCGCTACTAATTCGCCATAAAAAGAAATACCTTCACCATAAAGAATATCAAAAATAACCTGCTTAAAAGGCGGGGCCACTTTATTCTTAACTACTTTCACCCTTGTTTCATTACCTACAATTTCATCACCCTTCTTTATCGCCCCAATTCGACGAATATCCAAACGAACAGAAGCGTAAAATTTCAAAGCATTCCCGCCTGTCGTTGTTTCCGGACTGCCAAACATTACGCCAATTTTCATACGAATTTGATTAATGAAAATAACCAAAGTGTTTGATCGCTTAATATTTCCTGTTAATTTACGCAACGCCTGTGACATTAACCTAGCCTGCAATCCCATATGAGAGTCACCCATGTCACCCTCTATTTCAGCTTTAGGAGTCAAAGCAGCAACCGAGTCAATAACTAAAATATCCACCCCGCCAGAACGCACTAGCATGTCAGTAATTTCCAATGCTTGCTCACCGGTGTCCGGCTGAGAGACTAATAAATCTTTCACATTAACACCCAGCTTTTCAGCATAACTTGGGTCTAATGCATGCTCTGCATCAATAAAAGCTGCTGTGCCACCAGTTTTTTGACAGGCAGCAATTGCTTGCAATGTCAGCGTCGTTTTACCGGAGGATTCTGGACCGAAAATCTCAACCACACGCCCCTTTGGCAGGCCGCCTATTCCTAAAGCAACATCTAAACCTAAAGACCCCGTAGATATTACATCCACATTCACGTTGGGCGCATCACCCATTCGCATAACAGAGCCATCACCAAATTGACGCTTTATTTGCGCTAATGCACTACTCAATGCTTCTGTTTTCTCACCCATCATAATCTCCTTACAGCAATTAAAATCATTCTGATAAACCTAAAAAAACCATTATTCCATACTTTTGACTAAAAGACATAACCTTACTCACAAGAAAGTTAAATTAAGAAAAAAAAAGCTAAATATCAAAAAGATAATAGAATATATCTATAAAACAGTTTAAATAAAAAACTACGGTAGTAAATAAGATGCTCAACAAAAAAAAGGGGCAGACAAATATGAGAAAAACAGGTCTAACATTGATTAAACTTTAGGAGCAATCAAAAGAAGACTTACACCAATTACCTATATATAATATCTTCCCATGAGCAATATTATACCACCCATACAAAAATCAGTTAGTCTAGCGCCGCTGAACACGCTCGCCGTTCCTGCTACGGCTCGCTTTTTTGTTGAAATTAACAGCCTAGAAACATTAGAGCACTACGTTAATGACCCCAAATATGAAAATTTGGCCAAATTCATCCTTGGCGATGGCAGTAATACTTTATTTACTCAAGACATCAATGGCCTGGTTCTTAAAAACGCCTTATATGGCATTGATAAAATAAAAGAAGACAGTAAACACGCCTGGTTAAAAATTGGCGCTGGTGAAAGTTGGCATAATATCGTTATGTATACTATTGAGAAAAACCTCTATGGTATTGAAAATTTATCGCTAATTCCGGGGTCTGTCGGTGCTGCCCCTGTGCAAAATATTGGAGCCTATGGCGTAGAACTGTCTAGCTGCCTTGATTCACTGGAAGCATATGATTTAGTCGAAAAAAAAATACTGACCTTTAGCAACCAGGACTGTCAATTCAGCTATAGAAAAAGCTTTTTCAAGCAACACAAAAACCGTTACCTAATAACTTCAATCACCCTAAAACTAAAAAAAACAAGATTTTTCAACATAGAATACAAATTGCTTAAAGAGAAACTTAAAGACTATAAAGAAAGCGATCTTAACTTAGCACTTGTCAGCAATGCCGTTATTGAAATCCGCCAAAGTAAACTTCCCGATCCTAAACAACTAGCAAATGCTGGCAGTTTTTTTAAAAACCCCATTGTTGATTCAGAAAACTTACAACAAATTTTAGAAAACCACCCCAAATGTCCTCACTACCGACTTGACAACAACCAAGCAAAACTTGCTGCAGGCTGGCTCATAGAGCAGTGCGGCTTTAAAGGCAAACAATTTGATCATGTTGGCATGCATGAAAAGCAAGCTCTGGTCTTAATCAACTACGGCGGCGCTACAGGAAAAGAGCTCCTTAACTTCAGCAAAAGAGTCCAGCAAGCCGTGATGGATAAATTCAACATTATGCTAGAACCAGAGGTGAATATTATTTAGACAAAAAAAAGCCGGGGAATCCCCCGGCTCTATCACTTTATTAGCTTATAAATTAGCGACCTAACTTACCTAATTTACCGTCAGCATGGTGAACAACTACTGTGCCATGGCCTGCTGTAGGAGCTGGTGACTGAGCACAGCCAGCTAAAAGTAATAATGCAGAAGAAATAAGTAATGTTTTCATTGTGTTTTTCCTTTTATTAAAAAATAGCGAAGCAAAAATTTACCTCGCGCCACTTAAAGACAACACTTTAATTAACGCCTATATTCAAACAAATTGCAAGAAAAAATTAGGCAACCGGATGATTAACTAAGCAATTATCCTTATACCAGCCACTCAAGTTCTCAGCAAAAACAACAGGCAATGTCTCCTGAGCAAAGTGCAAAGCATCATTCAACGGACTCAGCTGGACATTTTTAAGAGAGTCTTTTGCCCAAATAACCGTGTCCATCGTTGTAGCAAAACCAGGAATTGCATACAACATCAACTTTGGCAAATTCGTTTTTTGCAGCCATTCCGAATAGGCCTGAATAAAACTAACAACATCAGCAGGCTCATTATCCCCCAAGGGCAAATCCTGCATATATTGCCACAATGGCTGGCGATCTGCCTTGCTCAAAAATGGATTACGATAAAGCGCCCAATCTGATTCAGCTAACTCCGTTAAAATTCCTGAAGGCATGATCTGCTCAATAAGAGCATTTTGCTCAACAATGGCATCATAAGAAGACTGTTTATTATCCTTGAATGATTTAGCTAAATGCTGAATAGGAAGGGAAAGCATATCCCAACTTCTCACGGGTCGAATATGAGACTCATAAAAAGCAAGGCCTGAAATTCTTCTCTCATTGCGAGAAGCATAATCAAAACCAATCACTGAGCCCCAGCCATGCATAACTAATGTAATATTATTAGACAGATCTAATTTTTTAATAAAAGCTTCGATATATTCCACATGATCAAAAATACGATAAGGAATATCAGGCTTCCCTGAAGCGCCCATTCCTATTAAATCCGGTGCAATACAACGGCCATACTGCGCCATTTCAGGTAATATTTTGCGCCACAAATGACTACTTGTCGGTATTCCATGCAAGAAAATAATAGGATTTCCCTCTCCTTGCTCAAGGTAATGCATCGTTGAATCAAGAACAGAAACTGTCTTAGACTGACATTCAGCGGGTTTTTTCATTTTTTAAATCCTTGCAAGCCCTACCTGGCCGGCCTATAACTCAGACAATGTTTTAAGCTCCTTTAAAACTACCATCATTATATCAAACTCTTTCTTTTCTGCACCTGTTAAATCTTCAATCATAGTTTTAATTTTAGAAATCGCCTTCTCATGATGAGAAAACCAATATTTTATACAGCCTGGAATAGTGCGCGCATCAGACTTTAACTTTAACACCGACACTGCCAACTGCCTTTGAATGGCGTCAAGATCCCCCTTAAAATTAGCCTTCACCAGAACCGACCAGCGGCTATCCGATGGGTACGCATCAATCTGCTCTCGCAACCATAATAAATTTAGTTGGTCCATTAATGTAAAATAGATCTTTGCAACACGGAACATATCAATTTCATGTGCTTGAGCAATATCAATAATATTCAACGTATGATAAACCGAGGCGACACTAGCAGACTTAGTGGCCAGCCTTTCTGGAACATTTTGCGCTACCAGGCTCTCTTTTTTCTCATCCCATGCAGCCTTGGTCGCACCAACCAATAATTTTGGCAGCTTATTATATAAAACAATAACTAAATCGCCGAACTGATTAACATTTGTTAGCACAGACAGGTTGTTTCTTCTGTTCCTTAGAAACCAGCGAACAGCACGACGAATCAAATAAATGGCCTCGAGCATCATTTTTTGACGAATTTCTTTGTTCGCCTTATGACCAACTCTATTAATCTCACTAACATTAAAGTCCATATGAAAAACTCTGCTAGCAATAACATAAGCCTTAACAATATCCTCAACACTGGCATTAGACTGTTCATCCTGCATTTGATAAACAAAAGTACTACCCATATCAGAGACAATATGATTACTCACTTGCGTTGCAATAATTTCTCTACGCAAATGGTGCTGCTGAAGAAAACCAGGGAAGCGTTTATGCAGCACAGCAGGAAAAGCCTCCTGAAGATAAAAAAGCAAATCTTTATTTTCAGGTAGTGCCGTTGCACAGAGCTGATCTTTTAAAATATTTTTACTATAAGAAAGAAGAACAGCCAGCTCAGGTCGCGCCAACCCTGACTTTTCTGCGCGACGACGCTGAATTATCTTTTCACTAGGCAAAAACTCGAGCTCCCTATTGAGCAAACTTTGCTGCTCTAGGCTCTGCATATATCTTTGATATAAAGGTAAGTATGCCGATGACTCTATCGCTGCTAGCGTAATAGCCTCTGTTTGACGCAAATTATGCCGCAAACAAAGCTGTGCAACTTCATTTGTCATTTTTTTCAGCAGATTATTACGCTGCCTTTCTGATAACTCTTCCGCTTTCACCACGCTATTTAACAAAATTTTAATATTAACCTCATGATCCGAGCAATCCACACCCGCGGAATTATCAATGAAATCTGTATTTATCTTTCCACCATTTAGACTATATTCAACTCTTCCTAACTGCGTTAAGCCCAAATTACCCCCTTCACAAAAGGCTTTTGCACGAAGCTCACACCCATTAACTCGTAAAAGGTCATTGCCTCTGTCGCCAACAGATTCATTACTTTCCCCCTTTGACTTAACAAAGGTGCCTATACCCCCATTCCAAATAAGGTCAACTGGCGCGCACATAATGGCTCTAATCAACTCATTAGGCTCAAGCGATGAGGCTTCAACCTGCAGAAGTTTTTTTATCTGGCTAGAAAGATGAATAGACTTAGCACTTCTTGAAAAAACACCTCCGCCGGTTGAGATTAATTTTTCATTATAGTCTGTCCAACTAGAACGTGGCAGCAAAAACAAGCGCTTCCTTTCCTTAAAACTATCCGATGCAGAAGGATTTGGATCGATAAAAATATGCTGATGATTAAAAGCCGCTACTAGCTTTATATGCTGAGAAGATAACAAACCATTACCAAACACATCGCCAGCCATATCACCAACACCAACAACGGTAACATCATCTTTTTCAACATTGATTTCTAAATTACTAAAATGCTCTTCGGCTGATACCCAAGCACCTCGGGCAGTAATGCCGATTTTTTTGTGGTCATAACCTGTTTTTCCTCCAGAAGCAAAAGCATCACCTAGCCAGTAGCCTCTATCGATAGCCAACTGATTGGCTATATCAGAAAAAGTGGCTGTGCCTTTGTCTGCAGCAACGACCAAATAAGGGTCTTTTTCATCGTATGCAATGGTATTCTTAGATGTAACAACTCGCTTACCCACTCGATTGTCTGTCAAATCTAACAATCCTGAAATAAATTGTTTGTAGCATCGAACGCCCTCATTCAAAAAAGCCTCTCGCCCTTGACTTGCTGGTGGAGGTCTTTTTAAAACAAAACCACCTTTTGCTCCAGCTGGTACAATAACAGCGTTCTTTACTTGTTGCGCCTTCATTAAGCCCAGCACTTCAGTCCTAAAGTCTTCCCTGCGGTCAGACCAACGAATACCACCTCTTGCTACTTTAGCCATACGCAAGTGCACCCCCTCAAAAAATGGGGAATAAACAAAAATTTCATATCGAGGCGCGGGCAAAGGCATATCAGGCACTTTATGAGAATCAACTTTTAAGGCTAAATAAGATTTATGCGAGCTTTTAGCATCTAGTTGATAATAGTTTGTTCGTAGCGTCGCCATAATAACATCAATGTAGCGGCGCAATATTCGATCTTCATCAAGCACAACGACTTTCTCCAGTGCTTGCTGAATTTCCTCTTGAATACCCTTAATAACTTTCTCATTGTCTTTTTGCTTAACACAACTTGGGGCAAAACGATGTTTAAAAAGTCGAAATAAATTACTCGCTATCGCCGGGTTATTTGCCAATGTTTGCTCAACATATTGCTGACTATAGCGAAAGCCAACTTGACTGAGATATTTAAAATAAGCTCTTAAAACTCTGATTTCAATCCAATTTAACCCCGCCTCCAGCACTAGCAAATTAAAGCCATCACTTTCGGACAAGCCAAACCATGCGGCATGAAATGCGTCCTGAAAAATATCACGCACCTCGTCGACATCAAAGCTAGTTTCTCGCATGCAGCACATATTAAAATCATTAATCCAGACTACTTTTTCTTTTCCGACCCTAATCGGGTAAGGCTGTTCTCCAATAACTCTCAGCCCCATATTCTCCAGTAATGGCAGCACATCTGACAACGGAACCGTATTATTTAAATGGAAAAGTTTTAATGAGAAATTTTCACAGGGTCTGTTTGGCGGCCGATAAAAGGTCATAACCATTGGCTCACGCTCGCATACCTTTTCAATTTGAACAATATCAAGCACCGCATAATTAGCAGAAAAAGACTCTCTATACCCCGCTGGAAATGCGTTTTTATAATCATTATACAACAAGACACTTTTCTGCTGAGAAAAATAATTATTCAATGAATTCAACAAACAATCCTGCCAATTTAAACCAATTTTTTCTAATTTACTCTCAAGTTTTGCCTCGCTAATTTTTCGATAAGTTTTCGGATTAACACGAATTGAAAAATGTATTCTTGCAAGCACTGGCCCAGTGAAATCTGTTGAAAATCTTATAGATAAAGCCTTAAACTCATGCTCAACAACCGCTTTCATTTCATACAGGACATCAGTACTAAATCGGTTTTCAGGCACATAAACCAAGCAAGAAATAAATCGATTATACGCGTCTTTACTAACAAATAATCGAACCTCTGCTCTATCTTGAAGCTGTAAAATATTTATTGATAACTTATAAAGCTCATCTACTGAGGAGCAAAACAAGTCATCCCTAGGCAAATTAATCAAAATATGCTTCAAGTCTTTCCTACCATGACTCTTGAGTGGAAAGCTTGACTTCAATAAAGCCTGCCTTACCTTTGAGCGAAGAACAGGAATATCAAATGGGTCTGTGTTATAAGCAAGCGATGTAAACAACCCAATGAAACGAGACTCTCCAATTAGCTCACCATTTTCATCAAAACGCTTAATTCCTATATAGTCAGTATAAACACGCCGATGAACCGATGAAAAAGTATTTGTCTTAGAGATAATAAGCAACGTTTTTTCTGACAAGGCGGCCTCTCTAGCCTCTTTAGGAAGCTCAGAGTACATTCTATATAGTGTACTTCTGCTCTCATCCGCCAAAACACCAAGCCCCGATTTTTTCACTAATTTTAAAGCTAAACCCTTATCTTCATGATTAACTAACGTGTATTCACGGTATCCTAAAAAAACAAAATTATCCGCCAGCAGCCATTGTAAAAAATTTTTCGATTCATCCAGTTCTTTCTCTTTTACCTTAGTCACAAACTCTTTTTTTTCTACCGAAGAAATAATGTTTTGCATTTTTCCTCGCATTTTCGGCCAATCTCGAACCGTCACTTTCACATCATATAAAGCTTGCCTTAAGTTTTCTTTAATTTGTCGAAGCTTAACTTTATCTCCTTCATAATCAATCAAAAATGCAATAGGCGCCTCCTGACTTGCAGCGAGACTATTATCATCGACAGATGAAGTGCTGATTACATCTCCCGCAGGGGTGCGAGCAATCTCCATCCCCCCCATATAAAGCATCAGCTTCGTCACATATCCTAATTGACTCAACTCCATTAAAACTGAGTCAATCAAAAACGGAATATTATGTGTTGAAATTTGAATAACAGTTCTTGAAGACTGCCTCCAGCCATCTTTGGCAATGGTTGGGTTAAACACTTTGATTTTTAAGTCCGAGGGCTTCTTTTTTTTGATCTGCTTCCAGTGCGACAATGCCAAATAGTAAAGATCCTCAACACCGGTATTTTTCACTTCTCTTAAAGGAAGGTTTTTATAATAAAGCATGGCAAACTGATTAAATAACTTCGCCTCTTTCATGGAAAGGCGCTTGTTCGCCAATTTAATTATTTGCGCTATCAACGATTTATTAGATTTAATCATTACTGGCATACACTAATCCTTTTTCTGCTGAAAAGGTGAGGCAAAACAACACCCTATTCAATTAAATTTAAAGTCATTTTCGTAAGCGTATCCCATCGTATCTGAACATTCAACGAACTCACTACTTATTTATTACATTTTGTATTTATTGCTTTTTTTTTATCAAAAAGCCACGAGGCATTAAAAAAAACACCTGCAAAAAAACAAGGTAACCAGCTGTTTTAAAAAAAGATTATTAAAACATCTCCTTAAGCCCTACACATCCGTGCTTTTTTCAAGCATTTAGGTGCTATAATTATCGATAACAAATACTTAACTAAAAAAAGGTGGCCAACATGCGAGCACTTTTAGTCGAAGACGATGAGTTACTAGGCGATGGAATTTGCACTGGTTTAAAGCACTACGGCCACTCAGTTGACTGGGTGAAAGATGGCAAAGCCGCAAAAGAAAACATTTTACTCACTAAAAATAACTTTGACGTTATCGTATTAGACCTGGGGCTGCCTAAAATTTCTGGCCTGGACGTATTAAAACAGATTCGCGACCAAGGGATTAGCACACCCGTTGTCATATTAACGGCCCACGACAGCATTGATGACAGAGTAAAAGGTCTTGATGCTGGCGCTGATGACTACTTAACTAAACCATTTGACCTAGACGAGCTTTGCGCTCGAATGAGAGCACTACAGCGTCGCGCCGCTTCTCGAAGCTCCCCAACACTAAGCTATAACAACATGTCGCTCGACCCAGCTTCTCATATGGTGAAATTTGATGATAAAGAACTGCTTTTATCGCGAAGAGAATTTTCTTTGCTTTACAAGTTGCTAGAGAACACCGGCCGGGTTATCTCTCGCGACACCTTAAACCAAACGCTATACGGCTGGGGTGAAAACATTGATAGCAACGCCCTAGAAGTTCATGTCCATAATTTACGAAAGCGTTTTGGAAGCCGGTTCATTAGAACTATTCGGGGCGTGGGATATATGATCGATAAACCACCCTCCAGCCAATCATCAGACTAATCAATAATGGCTGAGTAAAAATCATGAAACCATCAATAAGAACTTTTTTACTAATAAATCTTTTGCTTAGCGCAACACTTATCACATCGATATCAATTATTGGTAATTTATTCCTGGAACACCAACATATTCAGCAACAATTAGATGAACGGCTAGTCCGTAACACACAACAAATCCTTGTCTTTTTTACCGCCAGCCCAGACAAAAAAGACTTAGAAGCCATACAGCAGCGCTCCTCTCTAAAGCCAAAAGAAGCAACCCTGCTAAAGAAGCAAATTAAACGGATTATTAGCTTATCAATCATTATGGACAAGAGCTCTCCCCCTGTATTTCAAGTGTGGCGAGGCGATACGCTAATACTAAACTCAAAAAACATGGTCACTGACAAATTTTTCTCTACCAAAAAAACTGGATTAAGTAATATTTGGCTAAACAACACTTCCTGGCGAACACAGACACTTAAAAATAAAAAACACAATTTAACCATTATTGTCGCGCAACCTGAAATAGTACGCCACAGCCTAGAAAACAAGCTCACTCAAGATTCCATTCTCATCATGCTACTATCTTTACCGATTTTAGGCCTGCTTATTTGGATCATTGTTGGTCGAGGTCTATCTATTATTCAACAAGTTGCTAAAGAAGTTTCTGACAGAGCTCCCACAAATCTTGAGCCAGTTGACTTAGATGCCGTACCAACAGAAATAAACCCCTTAGTTGACGAGCTCAACATGCTGTTTTCTCAACTAAGCGAAACACTAGAGAGAGAAAAGCGTTTTGCAGCCGATGCCGCCCATGAACTAAGAACACCGCTAGCTGTTTTGAGCACTCAGGCACAAGTAGCACTTCGCTCCAACAATCCTGATGACCAGGCTATTGCATTAAAGAAAATGCTTACCGGCGTTGATCGATGCGCACACATTGTGCATCAATTATTGACCATTTCAAGAATGCAGCCACAAAAAACCATCCCCAACCAAAAACCATTTGACCTATGCAAGCAAGCCTCTGAAATTATTGTTGACCTTGTCCCTAAGGCCATCAAGAAAGATATTGAAATAGAGCTCATTGCCCCTGAGCAGGCAGTCATGGAAGGAAGTGCCACCTCCCTCTCCATTTTACTACGCAACTTAGTCGATAACGCTATTCGCTATTCACCCGAGGGCGGTTCAGTGACCATCACTGTGAAAGACTCTGCCGAAAAAATCATATTAAAAGTTGCCGACACAGGTCAAGGCATACCAGAGCACCTAAGAGAACGTGTCTTTGAACGTTTTTTCAGGGTGATTGGCAACAAAGCACCGGGCAGTGGCTTAGGGCTAGGGATCGTGCAACAAATAACACTTATGCACCATGGTCACATTGAAATCAACACCCCCGAACATGGCCTGGGTGTAGAGTTTTGCATTTCTTTCCCTAAAAAACAGCCCGTGTATTCATAAAAGCCAAGCTTGGGGCGCTATTCACAAATAGCCCTCTTCATGAATATATCGTATGATAGCAGCCTTTTAATGCTTGCTAAAACAGGGCTTACAGCACATGTATGATCGTTTATTTAAATCAATCAATCATCATTCGATTATTCTGACACCGAATCACCGCCTTAGCACACAGCTTAAAAGCGCCTATGCAAAATGGCAAAGTCATTCATGCTGGGAGCCTTTAGCGGTATTCCCTTTGAAAAACTGGTTAAACACACTGGCAGGGCCACTAAAAGCCAGCACAGAAAAAATGTTAAGCCAGCTTCAAATTGATAGCTTATGGGAAAAAATAATCCAAGAAGATGTTAATACAAACGCTTTTAACCAAATACAAACAGCAAAAGAAGCACAGACTGCTTGGCAACTACTAGAAGAGTGGCAACTTAGCACTAACGACTTACCCGACTACCACTCCGATGAGCTAACAACCTTTCGCCATTGGCTAAGTATTTTCAGCACAACGCTATCCAACAAACGCTGGTTAACATCAACTCAACTGCATAGCCGAATTCTAGCAACAAACACAGTTTTAAGCGTACCTCAAAAAATCATTTTATTTGGCTTTGACGAACTACCTCCCCTATATCAAAGCATAATAAATAAGATTAAAAAAACATCTGAAGTCATTAATTTAAATATAGAAAAAAAACCAAAATTCACAAGAAAAACCTCATTAAAAAATGAGACTAAAGAAATTAGCGCCATGGCAACCTGGGCAGAAGATTATCGAAAAAAACACCCAAATAAAAAAATTGCCTGCGTTATTCCTAAGCTAACTGAGCTTTACCAGCCCTTATTAAGGGCCTTCACAAAGGCATGCTCAAACAGCTCAAACAACACCACTCAACCATTTAATATTTCTGCCGGAATGCCTTTAGCCGCATACCCCATTATTCAAGTGGCACTACAAGCAATCAGTCTTCATTGTCACTCCAAAAACATTGAGCTAGATCAAATCACCACGTTAATGCACTCCCCCTACCTACACGCCAGCCAAGCAGAAAACCAGAGTGCCTTTCTTCTTACGCAATACCTGACAAAGCACAACCCGTCCATAATAAGTAAAGCCGTCTTATCTCACGCCATTCTAAGCAAAAAGCAACAAGACAGCCTGAGCAAAAAATGGGGTGCCTATTTAATTAACTCAGCAAATCGGCAGCCAAAAAAAGCGCTTGCAGACTGGATAAACGATTGGCAGTCTTCACTTGCTCAGCTAGGCTGGCCAGGCCACCACTCAATACCCAGTGATACCTATCAAACAATCGCTCGTTGGCAAAAGGCACTCATTGAACTAACCGAACTTGACTGCATCCAGGCCACCTTAAGTTTTGAACAAGCACTAAAAATATTGCATCAACAGCTCAATCAAATCGTCTTTCAGCCTAAAACCCAGGGAGAGCCTGCCATTGAAGTATTAGGAAGCTTAGAGGCTGCTGGCATGCACTTTGATGCCATGTGGATCATGGGCATGGATGCTGAAACTTGGCCGTCTCCAGCAAAGCCCAATGCCTTTTTACCCAAAGCATGGCAAAGGCAATTAAACATGCCCCACAGCTCAGCCGAACGAGAATATCATTTTGCTAAACAACTGACGAATCGTCTTTTGACCAGTGCTGAGGAAATTATTGCGAGCCATGCCGAGCAGAAAGGTGATTGTGAACTACTAGCAAGCCCCTTAATCAAACATCTGCCCTCGCTGAATAATGCTGAGCTCATACCCACGGCTAAAAAAACCTCAACAAGCAATTTGCTCACTCTTGAAAGTTATGAAGATACCCAAGCGATGAAAATACAGGCCAAAGAAACCATTTCAGGCGGTAGTAAGATTTTACAGTTACAATCTAATTGCCCCTTTAGTGCCTTTGCCAGCATTCGTCTTAATGCAAAAACCATAGAAAAAAATCCACCGGGCCCCAGCCCGCTTACTCGAGGCATTCTGGTTCATGCCTGCCTTGCCAGCTTATGGCAGAGCATTAAAAACCAAGAACAACTACTTGATTACAAGGATGATGATCTTAAAGCGCTTATTGAAAAAACAACCTGGCAGCACATCAATGAAAATCTTTTCTTCAAAAAAATCTCACAAAGAAAATTAATCGAGATTGAACAACAGCGCCTAGCCACACTATTATTTAAATGGTTAAAACACGAGACGACCAGAGACAGCTTCCAGGTTATCGCGACAGAACTTAGTTACAAGACCCAGCTTAGCGGCATTCCAATGAAGCTAACCATTGATCGAATTGATCAATTACAAAGCGGTGAAACGGTTATTATCGATTACAAAACCGGGAAAACCAATATAAAAGACTGGCTAAGCGACCGGCCTAAAGAGCCTCAGCTGCCACTGTATGCGGTAACTTATGACAAACTGCCCGTTGCCATTGCTTATGCCAACATTCATGCCAGCAAAGTCAGTCTGTCGGGGCTCATTGAACAAGGAAATAAAGAAAAAGAATTTAAAGATATTCAAAAAGTTACTGAATTTAATTCTTGGGACACGTTAACTAACAATTGGCGACAAACACTCAATAAACTTGCCGACAATTTTGCTCAAGGAGATGCTACCGTCGATCCAAAAAACCCAACAGACAGCTGTAAATACTGTCAACTACATCGCTTATGCAGGATAGAGCAATCATGAATATTTTAATTGAAGACAGACAAGCTGCACTCAACCCTAATGAATCTTTCATTGTGCAAGCACCAGCCGGCTCTGGAAAAACCGAACTATTGATTCAACGCTACTTAAAACTATTAGCCTGCGCTAACAAAGCACCAGAAGAAATCATTGCAATCACCTTCACCCGCAAAGCAGCTGGTGAAATGCGAGCCCGCTTACTTTTAGCCCTAAAAGAAGGCACTCAAGAAAAACCAAAAGCCTCACACAAGCAAATCACCTGGGAACTGGCCAAGGCAGCCCTACAAAAAGACCAAACACTGGGCTGGCACCTACAAGACAACCCTAGTCGAATGCGCATTTTGACCATCGATGCACTAGCACAAAACTTATGTCAACAAATCCCATTAACCAGTGGTTTCGGCAGCCAACCTAGCCCAACAGAGGATTCTCGGACGTATTACGAAAAAGCGGTCAATCAACTATTTAATGAAATTGACACACCAGGGGAAATACAAGCAGCGCTCGCCACCCTATTATCACACCTTGATAATCGGCAATCTCAACTCAGCCAACTGCTTATTGCCATGCTTGCTAATCGAGATCAATGGCTGCCCTATCTTGTTGGCCATGATACTAGCCAACTAAAGATCCATCTTGAAAACAATCTTGGCCACATCACCACAGAAGCATTAACTTACCTAGAAAGCCAACTGCCCGCTCCTCTGCTTGAACAAATAATTCCACTGGCTCAATTTGCTGCCGAACAATTGCATCTAGCAAACAAAGAAAGCCCGATCAGCGCTTGTCAGACACTATCAAGCGAAACCACATTTAGTATCGACAACAAAAAACAGTGGTTGGCACTGACTGATCTGCTATTAACCGACAAACTAGAGTGGCGCAAAGGGGTAAACAAAAACACAGGCTTTCCTGCTGAGTCTAAAGCACCTAAAGAAGCCATGAAGGATCTATTAAAAAATCTTGCCAACCACCCTGAATTACTGCAGGCTCTTTGCCGGCTAAAAAACGCTCCTCCTGCTGATTACTCGTGCGCTCAATGGCAAGTCGTTGAAGCACTGCTTGTTATTTTACCGATGCTTGTTGCACACTTACAGATTGTTTTTCAAGAATCAAATGAAGTTGATTTTACCGAGCTTAGCCTTGGTGCATTACGAGCATTAGGCTCAGATGATGAACCAACAGAGCTTTCTATGGTACTTGATTATCAAATTCAGCATATTTTAATTGATGAATTTCAAGACACCTCCCACACTCATTTTCGTTTGCTAGAGCAGCTGATACGAGAGTGGCAACCTAATGATGGACATAGTTTGTTTTTAGTTGGCGATCCGATGCAATCAATTTATCGCTTTCGCCATGCTGAAGTAAAACTGTTTATCAAAGCCTTGCAAAGCGGCATTGGTAATATCTCACTAAAAACATTAATTTTAAACTATAACTTTCGATCTAATAGCAATATTATCGATTGGGTCAATGAATTATTTACTCGAATATGCCCGCCCACCAATCAAGACTACCAGATTGAATATTCGCCTTCGGTTGCCACGCTGCAAGAACAAAAACAGCAGCGTATTTTCTACTACCCTCACATTAAAACCAGCACAGACAAAACATCGCAAAGGCAGGCTGAAGCACAAAATGTCCTTAGCATTATTCAAAAAATAAGAGAAGATAAACCCACTGATAGCATTGCCATTTTAGTTAAAGCTAGGAGTCACCTTGGCGACATATTACCGACACTAAAGGCAAACGACATTGGCGTAACTGCTATCGATATTGAGCTATTAGCAAAGCAACCTGGCATCATGGATTTAACCACTCTAACGCTTGCTCTGAACAATCAAGCCGATCGAGTTCACTGGTTCGCTTTACTGAGAGCCCCCTGGTGTGGCTTGGAACTTGATGACTTATTAGCCATAGCGCAGGCTGCCAAACAATGTACTATTTATCATGCCATCAAAGAACCTGAGCTTATTGAAAAGCTCAGCGATCATGGTAAGCAGCGCTTAATCTATCTTAGCGACATTATAACCAATGCAATAGAGCAGTCTGGCAGGCAGCCCTTTGCACAATGGGTCGAGCAAACTTGGCTTCAACTCGGTGGCAACAAACTATTAGTATCAGCCAGTGAACTAGAATACGCTGAGCAATTTTTTCAATTACTTGAAAACATAGACAGTCGCTCAGGGCAAATAGCAGCCTCTCAATTAGAAGACAAGCTGGCTAGAACTTACCCAAACATCACTGATGAACAAAGTCACGCAGTTAATGTCATGACCATACACAAGTCTAAAGGCCTGGAATTTGATCACGTTATTCTACCAAGACTCGATGCTGGCTCACCACCCGCTAATTCCCCACTACTCCGCTGGTCCGAGCATACAACGGATAATGGAAACTCTGAACTCATTATTGCCCCCATAAAAGCCAGCGAAGAAAGCTCAGACAAACACAGTGGCTGGCTCAGGCAGCAGGAACAAAAACAACAGCAGGATGAATATGCTCGACTATTTTATGTTGCAAGCACTCGAGCAAAAAACAGTCTTCACCTACTTGCTAATATTAATTATGATTCCAGCAAAAAAGAACATAAAACGCCTAAACGTGACACCCTGCTTTCCTTCGTTTGGCCTGCGTTCAAACAAATCTGCCAACAAAACCACATCGACCGCGAGGCCAATGCGCAGACTCAAGCTCCCTTAGCAGCTACTGAAAACACATTGAAACGATTAACGCTAGACTACATCAGTCAATCCAAATTCCAACCAACACAGCCTGTGGTGCAATCTAGCAAAAACACCTACCAAGCTATTAGTCTTCAACAGCAACTTGCAAAACTTCGCGGTATCATTATTCACAGCAGCCTAGAGCAACTCAGCACAGCTCCAATCGAGCATTGGCAGCTAGAAAAGCTACTAGAGCCCCAAGCCCTTTGGACTATACAACTGCAAAGCTTAGCCGGTAGCAATAAAGCGCTGGTAGATAACGAGCTTGCTTATATTAGGTCAGCACTTGAAAATATTTTTCATGACCCCCAAGCAAAATGGATATTAAACCAAAAACACAAAGAAGCCCGCAGTGAATATCCATTGACTACTTATATAAAGGGTAACGCTATTGACCTTATCTTAGATAGAACCTTTATTGACGAAAAAGGCACTCGCTGGATTATTGACTACAAGACCACTAGCGATGAAGACATTACACCACATATTGCACAACTGGAGCAGTACGCCAAGGCTATTCGGTTAATTGATGAACGCCCTATTATGCTTGGCATTTACTTTCCTGCGAGTCAACTTTTTGAAAAATGGGCGTTTTCTGATTCCACCCAGTCTCCCCAAAGCACTGACAAAGAAACATTGACCTAGAAAATAAAATTTGTCATGATCCTGTCATACTTTGTTGATAGAGTATTTTCCCTTAACCCATAAGCAGGTAGCTTCTAAATATATAGCTATGAAAACACTATTTCCTAAAAAAAATCACAGCCGTGGCGACCACATATTCCAAAGACTCGCCGTTGGTTCAGGGATAGGGTTGATCGTATTAATTTTCGCCATTCTCTTTAGCCTGGTTGTTTTAGGCTGGGACAGTATTAAAACCTTTGGCCTTGCTTTCCTTTATAGCAACCAATGGAATCCTGTCACTCAGCAATTCGGCGCACTAGCTGACATTGTTGGCACACTGGTAACCTCAATTATTGCAATCATTATTGCCGTACCGCTCAGTATCGGTATCGCTGTTTTGATTATTGAAATTTTGCCCGAAGGTTTAGCCATTCTTCTTGCACGTACCGTTGAGTTAATGGCGGGTATTCCCAGCATCATTTATGGCATGTGGGGGCTTTTTTTCCTAGCACCATTTTTAGCAGCACACGTGCAGCCTGGCTTAATTAGTTACTTTAATCATATCCCTGTATTAAATTTCATCTTTGGTGGTCGCCCGATCGGTTTTGGTATTTTCACTGCCGGTATCATTCTGGCTATTATGATTATCCCCCTTATCTCTTCCGTTATGCGCGATGTTTTATCCAATGCGCCTGAATTGATGAAAGAAGCCGCTTATGGTGTTGGCGCTACCCGCTGGGAAATTGTTAAGAATGTACTTATTCCCTATACTCGAGCCGGTATGCTCGGTGGCATTATCCTTGGCCTTGGCCGCGCATTAGGTGAAACCATGGCAGTAACCTTTGTTGTTGGTAATTCTCATAAATTATTCACCTCGTTATTCATGCCGGGGACCACCATTTCAGCGACCATTGCTAATGAGTTCACTGAAGCCACGGGGCATCTTTATTCTTCAGCGTTAATTGAGCTTGGCCTGATCCTATTTGTTATTACTTTTATTATTCTTTCCATCTCCAGAAAATTATTGCATAAATCAAAAATCACTGGTGGCGCGCATTGATTGATAAATTACCACTATCTCGCCGACTTAAGAATCATTGCTTTACTGGATTCTGTTATCTCACATCATTTTGTAGCGTTTTAGTTTTAGCTTTTATTTTATCTTACCTTATTAATAAGGGCTCAGCTCACTTTAATCTTGCCCTCTTTTCTCAAAACACACCGGTTGCAGGCAGTGATGGTGGATTACGTGATGCAATTCTTGGCAGCCTCATCATGAGTGGTATAGGCATAGCACTCGCCATGCCTATTGGAATTCTAATTGCTACCTATCTTGCTGAATTTGGCCAAAAATCAAATTTATCTAAAGCGATTCGTTTTATTAATGATATTCTTCTAAGTGCGCCTTCTATTATTATGGGCTTATTTATTTATGCTATTGTGGTTCACATGTCCGGCTCCTTTTCAGGTTATGCTGGCAGTTTGGCACTAATGTTGATTGCTATCCCAATGATCACCCGTACTACTGAAGACGTACTCTACTTAGTTTCGCCCATGCTTAAAGAAGCTGCATTGGCCTTAGGTATTCCACGCTGGATTGTAACCATTCGAATAGTCTACCTAGCGGCTAAAAGTGGTATTATCACTGCGGTATTATTAGCTCTTGCTCGCATCTCTGGTGAAACCGCGCCACTACTGTTTACAGCTCTTAGCAACCAATTCCCTAACACTAATCCAGCAGAACCAATGTCCAGCTTGCCTGTTATTATTTATAAATTTGCCATGAGCCCTTACAGCAACTGGCAGCAGCTTGCTTGGTCAGGTGCTTTATTAATCACCGTTGCTATCTTGGCAATTAATTTATTCGTTCGTATATTCTTACACAAAAAACAATCATAAAGAGGCCTTAACCCATGGGTGAATACTTAAAAACAGAAGATCTTAATTTTTACTACGCAGACTACTGCGCTCTTGAAAACATTAATGTCTGTTTCAACAAAAAAGAAACGACCACTCTGATTGGGCCATCAGGCTCTGGGAAATCGACTTTACTCCGCACCTTTAACCGAATTTATGAAATGCGCCCAAAACAACGCGCTACTGGTAAAATTAATCTTGAGGGTCAAAACATCTTAGACAACTCTATTGATGTGAATGCACTCCGACGAAAAATTGGCATGGTTTTTCAAAAACCAACGCCCTTCCCAATGACAACTTTTGAAAATATTGCTTTTGCACTAAAATTGCATGAAAAACTAAAAGGGGATGACTTAGAAGAACGCGTAGTTAACTCTCTAAAAGCCGCAGCCCTGTGGGATGAAGTTAAAGATAAACTACACAACGCCGGCTCACATCTTTCTGGCGGGCAGCAGCAACGACTTTGCATTGCCAGAACCATAGCTATTCATCCTGAAATTTTATTACTGGATGAACCAACCTCAGCGCTAGATCCAATCTCAACAGCCAAAATTGAAGAACTGATTACTGAGCTTGAAAAGAAATTCACCATTATTATGGTCACCCATAACCTTAAGCAAGCAAAACGGCTTGGCCAACGAACCATCTTCATGATGAATGGAAAAATTATTGAACAGTCCGACACACAGTCATTATTCAGCGACCCACAGCATGAAGAAACGGCTCACTACATTGATAAACACTAAAATTGTCCCTATTCTGTCATATAAGCATGAGATACTTTTCTCAAGCAATTCCTACTAACTCAACGGAGAATTATTCCATGAAAAAAATTGCCGCTTTTGCTATTAGTGCATCGATCGCGTTATCGTTAACTGCCTGCTCTTCTGGTTCTAATGACAAGCATATCACTGGCGCAGGTTCTAGCTTCATCTACCCAGTGCTATCAGTATGGGCCCAAGACTACTACAAACAAAACAGTGTCCAAGTTAATTATCAGGCAATTGGTTCTGGCGGTGGGCTACAACAAATTTATGCCAAAACAGTCGATTTTGCTGCTTCCGATATGCCATTGACTACAGAACAACTTAAACAGCACCAGTTAAAGCAGTTCCCCATGATTATTGGAGGCATTGTTCTTGCTGTTAACTTACCCAATGTTAAAAATAACGAACTCACTTTAGATGGCCAAACGGTTGAAAAAATTTATGATGGTAGCATTAAATACTGGGATGCTGCCGCAATTAAAAAACTCAATCCATCCGCATCACTACCACATAAAGACATTGTCACTATTCACCGTGCTGACGGTTCTGGCACAACCTTTAATTTCACCAATTATTTATCAAAAGTAAGTCCTGAATGGAAAAAAAATGTCGGTGCAAGCACAGTTGTTTCTTGGCCAGGAGATGGCATTGGTGCTAAAGGTAATGCTGGTGTTGCCGCACAAATTGCACAAACTAAATATTCCATCGGTTATGTTGAATACGACTATGCCAAACACAACAATATGAGTATTACTAATCTGAAAAACTCAACTGGTAATGTTGTAACTGCATCGGCCACTAGTTTTGCCGCCGCTGCTAAAAATGCGAACTACAACCCAGAAAATGGATATTACTTAATCCTAACTAACCAACCTGGCAAAGATAGCTGGCCAATTGTAGCAACGACTTTTGTACTACTACCGAATCAATCTAAAAACCCGCAGATCAGACAAGAAATGATTAACTTCTTTCAGTGGTGCTATAGAAACGGTGCTGATGCTGCAGCAAAACTAGACTACGTTGCCGTACCTCAAAAAGTTTATCAAATGGTATTGCAAAACACGCTATAAAGCCTTTTGCCCATCTAAAAGCCCTCTGTCAATTTTTTATTACAGAGGGTTTTTTTATATGCCAGGAATGAAACGACACCACACACACAACCAAATCAATTAATATGCGATCGGCGAGAAATCGTGTTACATTAAAATCACCCTTAGCCAGCAACAATACAAACTAAATGCCATGGAGGCCTTTTTATGTATGGAATCATTCATCACAGCAACCTTCGCCCACTAAAAAACCCTCCCACAAAAATAAATTGGCCGCTTTTTTCCGGCGTCATACTCATCCTGTTTGCGAGCTTCATTAATAGTTCGGCACTGTTTATTTCCATGGTGGATATAAAAATCAATCTACAGCTCAATTTTGTTGAAATGACATGGATTTCTATTGTTTATCTAACTTTTGTGACCGGCTTTATTGGCGTTGCTGGCCAGTATGGAGACATGTACGGGCACATCAAATTATTTATGGTCGGTTCTCTGATTTACCTTATTTGCTGCATTATACTTTCAGCCTGCACGAATGTTGCCATGTTAATGGTTGGTCGCGCCATTCAGGGCCTTGGCGTTGCTTTTTTAGTGGCTAACTCTTTAAGCATCATCCGAATGTGTGCCCCCAGCAATCAAGTCGCCCGACTAATGAAAATTTGGGTGATCACCTTATTTTCAGCTTACTCACTAGGATGCATTTTAGGCGCCTTAATGTCTTCTGTTAACTGGCGACTTAATTACTGGATTATGTTTGCCTTCGTAATACCTGGTCTTTATTTAGTTTGGAAAAACCGACTAGCTGCCAATGATGAGTTTGAAAAAAAGCCCATTGACTACCTAGGCACCTTGCTTATTTTACTAAGCGTTATCTTGCTCGTACTACTTTTCACAACGCCTGCTATTTGGAGCTGGCACTCCCCTGCCGTTATCACCTTTATTGTAGTAACGCCGCTTTTGTTTATTGCTTTTTTAGTTCGAGAAAAAATCGCCCATTACCCATTAGTACCACTATCCATTTTTAAAAACATGGATTTTAGTTTAGGGGTCATACAAATTTTCAGCTGCTTTTTTGGTTTTTTTGTTTTTTTATTTTTCAATATTCTGTACCTACACACGCCAGCAGGCTTACATCACGGAATTATAACAACGGCGGCTTTTTTAGTGCCACCACTGGTCTTAATTGTCATCGGTGCAATTATCTCGCCGACCGTAGTAAAACACTTAGGCCTAGATAGAACACTACTAATTGGCTGGCTCTTCTTTTTGGCCGGCGCACTGACACTCGCTTTTAGCGCAACGAATATCAGTTATCTTAATTTATGGTGGCGCTTTTGCTTAGTTGGCGTGGGTTTAGCTTTAGTCTACCCCAACGTATTGCCATTTACGATGCTTGCACTGCCTAAAAATGAAGCTGGAGAGGCATCAGGGATTTTGCTAACAGTACAGCTTCTTGGCGCGACCCTTGGCATTGCCATTGGTCAATCATGGTATTTGGGCAGTTTTTCACACTCTATGCAAAAAACATTTACAACACTTAGTATATCAACCGAACAGCAAAAAGAATTAATCAGCCAAGCTCATAGCAGTACAAAAGAATTGCAAAAATCTTTAGCTAACTTTGATCACAGCCAAGCTAAAGCGTTATTGCAAAACCTAAATCAAGCTGCTGCCAATAGTTATCATGACATTAATTGGCTCATTGTTATTATTAGCAGCGTCGGTCTTGTGAGTATCGCAGCATACTGCCTATTACAATACTATCGGAAAAGATGATTTTTTATTTCATCGAAAAAGATTGAGGTGATTCTTTTTTCAGGACCCAAAATTAAATACTAAGCGTAAAGGTGCTGCGCATGAAAATTAATATGATCACCAATGAAGCTACTAATAAAATAGTAACTATGATCGTAGCCATCATGAAAACGACATTCAATTGAATAATTAACCCGTTTAGCCGCTTCTTGAAAATCTTCTGTCAGAAGCTGCTGCGGATAAAACTCATCGGCACTGCCTTGGTCAATCAGTAACGGTAGCGTTGGTGATACATCTTTTAGTAATTCACACGCATCGTATGATGACCAATGTGACTCATCTGGACCCAAGTAAGCAGTAAATGCCTTCTTACCCCAAGCACAAGCACTGGGGTGACAAATTGGACTAAATGCAGAAACAGAACTATATTGATCTGAATTTCGTAGTGCCAATACCAATGCACCATGCCCGCCCATTGAATGGCCGGCAATGGCTTTTTTATCGGTCACCGGAAACTCTTTTTCAACAAGTGCCGGCAATTCTTTTAACACGTAATCATACATTTGATAATGCGCTCGCCAAGGAGCTTGCGTTGCATTAACATAAAAACCAGCACCCAAACCACAATCGTACTGACCATCAGGATCATCCGCCACACCTTCGCCTCGCGGACTAGTGTCTGGCATAACTAAAATAATATTTTTTTCAGCCGCATAGCGTTGCGCACCTGATTTAGTGCTAAAATTTTCATCCGTGCAGGTTAATCCTGATAACCAATAAAGTGCTGGCAGCGATTGTTTTTCACTTGTCTCTGGCAAAAAAATCGAAAAACGCATTGGGCAATTAACCACTACGGACTCATGCTCGCATTGAATTTGCCAGCCACCAAAAGCTTTTACGCGCTTAATCACTTTCATAGTTACAACCTTATTGATTAAACAAAATAACGCTGCGGATACTTTTACCCTCGTGCATCAAATCAAAGGCGCGATTAATCTCATCCAAACCCATTTTATAGGTAATAAAATCATCTAAAGCAAATTCGCCTTGCAAATAACGCTCAACATAATCAGGCAATTCTGTCCGGCCTTTCACACCACCAAAGGCACTGCCTCGCCAGACCCGCCCGGTGACTAACTGAAAAGGCCGAGTTGAAATTTCTTGACCAGCACCGGCCACACCAATAATGACTGACTCACCCCAACCTTTATGACAACATTCTAAAGCAGAACGCATGGTATTTACATTACCAATGCACTCAAAAGAATAATCCACACCACCATCGGTTTTTTCAACAATAACATCTTGAATGGCCTTGTCATAATCCTTGGGATTAATGCATTCTGTTGCACCTAATTTTTTCGCTAACTCAAATTTACTTTCGTTAATATCAATCGCTAAAATTCGACTTGCCTTGGCCATGCGCGCACCAATAATGGCTGACAAACCAACACCGCCTAAGCCAAAAACCGCAACAGTAGCGCCCTCTTCAGCTTTAGCAACATTTAGTACCGAACCGATTCCCGTGGTTACACCACAACCCAACAAACAAACTTCTTCTAGTGGCGCGGCTTTATTGATTTTAGCCAACGAAATTTCTGGCAAGACCGTATATTCTGAAAACGTCGAGCAGCCCATGTAATGATAAATCGGCTGGCCATCAATATAAAAACGCACCGTGCCATCCGGCATTAAGCCCTTGCCCTGAGTGGCACGAACTTTTTGACACAAATTAGTTTTGCCAGACAAACAAAATTTACACTCTCGACATTCTGCAGTATACAAAGGAATAACGTGATCACCAACGGCAAGATCCGTCACACCCTCACCAACGGCTTCAACAATACCAGCACCTTCATGACCTAGAATGGCGGGAAAAACACCTTCTGGATCTTCTCCCGACAACGTAAATGCATCGGTATGACACACGCCGGTCGCCGTCAATTTTACCAGCACCTCACCCTTTTTAGGTGGCATTACATCCACTGTCTCAATTTTTAATGACTCTTTTGGTCCCCAAGCAACTGCGGCCCGACAAGATACAATTGGTTTTTCCATCAACTTATTCCTTCTTTTAAATAACGAAAGCATCGCGCCAACCTTAATCGGTGCTTTATTCTAGCGTGTTTTTTTAGCTTCTCTTTATAACCTGGATACTTATTCTCTATTTTAAGAAAATGTTTCGCAATAACATTTTCATTCTTCAACCCACGATGTTGCGATAGCTTCTTAAATACTTTTTTCTTAAACATCTGCGCAATCATTTTAGAAAAATTTCTATAAAATGATGGCTCATATTGACGGAGCTCAGGATATTGACTCAATTGCGACATCACAAATTCAATGTTATCAATTCGATTAGTTAAACTTTTATAAAAATAATCAACAAGATCTTTACCCTCATCCGTCTTCGTTATTGAATCTTGACGCCTTCTATAAAAATACAATGACTCACTCAGCTTAATGATTTTATTTGCCCTTGCTACGACAATCCCACTTACAGCAGCATCTTCCATTCCACAATCTGGGAATCTTATTTTGTCCCAAAGTGCTAGACGATAGAGCTTAAACCAAGCAGCTACTGCCGTTTTATCAATATAATTTTTTTTATCAACAGACAGCTGACCGCGCTTAAAATACTTTTGATCATTCTCACGTAAAACAGGCGGGATACCTGTGTCCAAAGATGAATCATATAACTCAGTGTGATTAAACACCACCATATCCGCCTGAAAATCTTTTGCTTTTTTATATAATAATTCACAAAATTTTAAATCAACCCAATCATCCGAATCAACAAACGCAACATACTCACCGTGTGCTACATCCAAACCATGATTTCTAGCAAAACCAGGACCTACATTTTCTTTGAGATTTTCTACTTTTATCAGCTGTGGGTATTTATTTTGATAATCTTGCATAATGGTCAAACAATTGTCAGGGGAAGCATCGTTTATCACAATAATTTCAATGTCTTTTAATGTCTGATTAACCAATGAGTCCAAGCACTCCGCTAAATACTTTTCGACTTTAAAAACCGGAACAATAATACTGACTTTATATTTCATAAATCAAAAATCCTATGCTTCAATTTTTGTAATACCATTCATATAAGGTAATAAGACGTCGGGAACTGTAATTGCGCCTGCCTCATCTTGATAATTTTCCATGATGGCAACCAATGCCCTACCCACTGCAACGCCTGAACCATTTAATGTATGCAATAATTCCGGCTGGCCACTCTCAGCTGAATGCCAACGCGCTTTAATACGTCTGGCTTGAAAAGCATGGCAGTTGCTGCAAGAAGAAATTTCTCGATACGTATTTTGGCTCGGCAACCACACGTCTAAATCATAGGTTTTGCTTGCAGTGAAACCCAGATCACCAGTACAAAGCTCCACAACTCGATACGGTAATCCCAGTTGCTGTAAAATACTTTCAGCATGCCCGGTTAATTCTTCGTGTGCAGTATTGGACTCATCAGCTGAAACCAACTGCACCAATTCCACTTTCTCAAATTGGTGCTGCCGAATCATGCCACGAGTATCTTTACCATAAGAACCAGCCTCACTTCGAAAACACGGCGTATGTGCCATAACTTTCACAGGAAGCTGATCTGCTCGCAATAACTCGCCTTTGAATGAATTAACCAAAGGCACTTCTGCCGTTGGAATTAAACTAAAACCAGGCTCTGCTATCACTTCAAATTGATCTTGCTTAAATTTAGGCAGTTGCCCTGTGCCATACAGACAATGCTCGTGAACCAAATACGGCACATACATTTCAGTATAGCCATGATGCTCACCATGATAATCCAGCATAAATTGTGCCAGCGCTCGCTGCAATTTAGCCAAACCACCTCGCAATATCACAAAACGCGATCCCGACAATTTGGCCGCAGTTTCCGCATCAACCTGGCCTAACTTTTCACCCAAGGTCATGTGATCTTGTGGTGTAAATGAAAAACTCGGCACATCACCCACTTCACGTAAAACAACATTGTCTTCTTCACCATTGCCTTGCGGCACACTCTCTTGCGGCATATTAGGCAATTGATATAAAAATGCCTGCAGTTTCTGCTGAACATCTTCTAAAGCTTGCTCATTTTTCTTGAGTCGATCGCCTAAATCAGCCACTTTAGCCAATAAAGGGGCAATGTCCTCGCCCTTCGCTTTTGCCGCACCCACTGATTTAGCGTGGCGATTGCGCTCTGCTTGCAAGGATTCAGTCTCGACCTGTAAGGTTTTTCGGGATTGATCTAACTCTGCAAATGCAGCTAAATCTAATTCATAACCTCGTCGTTTTAATGCCGCGGCAACCACGTCTGGTTGCTGTCGTAGTAATTTAATATCAATCATGTCGTTATCCTCACACTAACTGCCGAACACCTATGTAGCCCAGTGCACACAAGCCTAAACCCAGCAATAAACTTGCCGCTATATTTACCATGGCTAGCATAAAATTGCCATCCATCAGCAATCGAATATTATCCATTGAGAAACTTGAGAACGTCGTAAAACCACCCATCAAGCCAACAATCAGCCCCATTCGCCAAATAGAGTGAGTCAGATGCTTATCGAAATACCCAACCAAACAGCCAATCATTAAGCTGCCCAAAGCATTAACAATTAAAATCCCATAAGGAAAATCTGCACCCAACCAAGCCTCTGTTCGGTTAGACACTAAAAATCGCAACACCGAACCTAAAGCACCAAATAGTGCCACCACACCAATTTCACTCAAAATCATTATCAGCTTCCTTGTTTTTTTGCCTTAAATAGGCCAATTTTTCCTTAATCTTAATTTCTAAACCACGCGCTACCGGCTGATAAAATAGCTCAGCATTTAACTCATCTGGAAAATAACACTCACCTTGCGCGAACGCATCGGCCTCATCATGAGCGTAACGATAGCCTTTGCCATGCCCCATTGATTTCATTAGCTTATTGGATGCCGGTCGAAAGCGCAGCGGCACCGACAAACTGCCTGAAGAGCTAGCAACTTCTTTTGCCGCATTATAGGCTAAATAACTGGCATTACTTTTAGGCGCACAAGCACAATAAATCACCGCTTGCGCCAACGCCAACTCACCTTCCGGTGAGCCCAAACGCTCGTAAGTTTGCCATGCATCCAGTGTCAATGACAAAGCTCGCGGGTCAGCATTGCCGATATCTTCGCTAGCCAAGCGCAGCAATCGTCTTGCAATATAATTAGGGTCACAGCCAGCCACTAGCATTCGCGCCAACCAATAGAGCGCTGCATCCGGGTCCGAGCCACGAATACTTTTATGCAATATGGAAATTTGCTCAAAGAACACATCACCCTGTTGATCAAACCTTGCCGGATTTAACTGCAAAACCTCAACTAAAGCTTCTTCATCAATCACACCGCCCGGTGTTTCAGCTAAATCAGTCATCATTTCTAATAAGTTTAATAACTGTCTGGCGTCCCCATCAGCCGCATGCACCAAACGTTGTCGCAATTTAGTCGACAACTGCCAGTCATGCTGGCCCAAACCGCATTGTTTATTAGTCAGTGCGCGATCTAAAATTGCTTCCAACTCATCGGATTTATAAGTTTTTAATACATAAACCCGCACGCGAGAAAGCAACGCATTATTTAATTGAAATGAAGGATTCTCGGTTGTCGCACCAATTAACGTCACTGTCCCCGCTTCTAAATGCGGTAAAAAAGCATCTTGTTGCGATTTATTAAATCGATGCACTTCATCGACAAATAAAATTGTTGCTTGATTTGTCTGTGCACGCAATTGTTTTGCTTGCTCGATAACTTCACGTACTTGCTTCACACCATCAAGTACTGCTGATAAACGCACTAAATTCCCACCCACTTGCTTGGCTAATAATTCTGCCAACGTGGTTTTACCCGTTCCTGGTGGACCCCACAAAATCATGGAGTGTAATCGTTTTTGATCAGTTAATCTTTTTAACGGGCGGCCTTCAGCCAATAAGTGCGATTGACCAATGTAATCACTAAGTTGCAAAGGACGCATACGTCTAGCCAAGGGAAAAGCATCAACTGCGTGATCATTCTCTTGAAATAATTCCTGCTCGATCATTGCTTTAGTACATCAACGCCGGCAGGCACTTTAAAATTAAATAGACTAGGCTTTAGTTTTTTATTCAATTGAATATCAGAAAAATAATATTTTGTTGTGTCACCTAAGCTGTTTTTCACTTGAATGCTGGTTAATTTTTTATCTGAAAAATAAAACCTAGCTTCTGTCATTTGCGCGTAATTACTTTTTGTTTTTGGTGTTAATAAAAAACCCATGTTTTTAGCAATGGTTTTTATTTTTTTTATAGTGAAATTTTTATTAATGTCTTTTTTTGAGCCTGTCAGTAAAACCGCAATGCTATTAGCATGACTCTCAAGTTTTTGCTCGGTAACTTGTGCTAAATCTTTATCATAAATCCAAACCTGATTACCATTAACAATTAATACTTGATCCGTTGGCTGTTTGGACTCCCAACGAAAACGACCTGGATAATGAATATAAACCTTGCCATTATTTTTTTGAGACACCACATTATTTTCAGCAACGGTTTGCTGATGAAAATCCGCTTGATAGGTCATATCTGATGTTAATAAGGAAAATAATTCATCGCCATTACTTGTCGAGGCAAAAGTAACGCTGGAAAATAATGAAAAAAACAACACAACCACTTTAAACATAACAAAACACCACACCTATTTTAATAATTAAAAGCGGCTGATTATTTTATTCAGCCGCCTCTTGATCGCCCTCTTGCTCTGCAACTTCTTGCTCTGCAACTTCTTCTTCAGGCGAGTTTTCAATCGCCGCGATGCTAACAAGCTTTTCATTATCGCCAAGCTGAATGAGACGAACACCTTGTGTGTTACGACCCACTACCGATATTTCCGCAACGGGTGTGCGTACCATTGTGCCTTGATCACTAATCAATAAAATATCATCGTGATCCTCAACTTGTTTTGCACCAATCACCAAACCATTTCTTCCGGTTATTTGAATCGCAATAACACCCTGACCACCTCGGCCAATCACACGATAATCGTCTGGTCTAGTACGCTGACCATAACCATTTTCTGTCGCGGTTAAAATGCAACCATTGGGTTTTAAAATAATTAATGACACCACTTGCTGATTGTCTTTTAACGAAATGCCTCGAACACCCTGCGCGCCACGACCCATCACTCGAATTGCTTGTTCATTAAATCGAATCGCCTTGCCAGATGATGCAAATAACATCACATCATGATCACCATCAGTGATTTTAGCGCCAATTAATTTATCACCTTCATTTAATGCAATTGCAATTTTCCCACTACTACGCTGTCTTGCAAATTCAGTTAAAGAAACACGCTTCACTTTTCCTGTTGATGTTGTCATAAAAACAAATTTTTTCTCACAACCTTTGCCTATTGGCAATATTGCACTAATTTCCTCTTCTTTTTGCAAAGGAAGAATATTAATAATGGGACGCCCGCGAGAAGTACGAGAACCCTGGGGAACTTGGAATACCCGCAACCAATAAACTTTTCCTAAGGTTGAAAAACATAAAATAGTATCGTGTGTATTAGCAATTAATAATGTATCGACCACATCTTCTTCTTTCATTTGCGTGGCTTTTTTACCTCGACCACCGCGATGCTGCGATTGGTAACTATCTAACGATTGTGTTTTGATATAGCCTTCTTTTGATAAGGTCACAACAACGTCTTCTTCGTTAATAAAATCCTCATGACATAAATCTTCTTGGCTATCTAATACAACCGTACGTCGCTCATCGCCAAACTGCTCTTTAACTTCAATTAATTCTTCATGAATAATTCGATGTAACTCTTCAACATCGGATAAGATTTTTAATAATTTTTGTATTTGCTCAATTAAACCTGCGTATTCTTGATGAATCTTATCTTTTTCCAAACCAGTCAAACGATGTAAGCGCAATTCAAGAATCGCTTGCGCCTGCGCATCTGACAAATGATAACCATCATTATGCAAACCAAACACAGGTAATAAATCATGGGGTCTGGTTTCATCGGCACCCATGCTTGATAATAGCGCGGCAATATCATCACCCGCCCAAGTCCTTGCTAATAAACCCATTTTTGCCTCTGCAGGTGTCTTAGCGGCTTTAATTAAGGCAATAACCGGATCAATGTTTGCTAACGCAATGGCTAAACCCTCTAGGGTATGCGCACGCTGTCTGGCTTTACGTAATTCAAATTGACTACGACGAACCACCACTTCTCGGCGATGCTGTAAAAAAGCCTCAAGAATATCTTTAATATTCATGGTGCGTGGCTGGCCTTTATCTAAAGCGACCATGTTAATACCAAAAGTCACTTGCATTTGCGTATGACGGAATAAATTATTTAAAACCACATCCGGTTGCTCTGCTCGTTTTACTTCAACCACCATCCGCATGCCGTCTTTATCAGACTCATCACGCAACCCACTAATGCCTTCTAATTTCTTATCGCGAACTAATTCGCCAATTTTTTCAAGTAATCGGGCTTTGTTTACCTGATAAGGTAACTCCGACACAATAATACTAGCGCGACCATTATCTTGCGTTTCAATGTCGGCTTTTGCACGAATTAATAACTTGCCTCGACCCGTTGCATAAGCTTGGGCAATACCCGCTCGACCATTAATGATACCAGCCGTTGGAAAATCGGGGGCGGGCAAGTGTTGCATTAAATCTTGAATGGTTAAATCCGGGTTTTGCAACAACGCAATTGTTGCATCAACCACTTCGTTTAAATTATGTGGCGGAATATTTGTAGCCATACCCACCGCAATACCAGAAGAACCATTGACTAATAAATTGGGCACTCGCGTTGGTAGAACCGTTGGAGCAAACTCAGTGCCATCGTAGTTGGGTGCGAAATCAACGGTTTCTTTTTCCAGATCCGCCAATAAACTATGGGCCAATTTCGACATACGAATTTCGGTATAACGCATCGCAGCAGGCGCATCGCCATCGACCGAACCAAAGTTACCCTGGCCATCGACCAGCATATAGCGTAATGAAAATGGCTGCGCCATCCGAACAATAGTGTCATAAACGGCCGTGTCACCATGAGGATGGTATTTACCAATAACATCGCCCACCACACGAGCAGATTTTTTATAGGGCTTATTAAAGTCATTCTTCAGTACATTCATCGCAAAAAGTACGCGTCTGTGAACCGGTTTTAAGCCGTCACGAACATCGGGTAATGCACGACCGACAATGACGCTCATTGCGTAATCAAGATAGGACTGTTTTAATTCGTTCTCAATGGTGATTGAAGTAATTTCTTTAGCAGCAGTTTCCATAAAACTTTCCATGCATACAATGCGTTACGTTGATATTTAAAGTGGCGCAATTATAGCACGCAACACCCCACAGGTAAATGATTGCTATAATAAGAATCAACTAAAAAAACACTTTCTTTTAGCAGCCCTTCACTATATGCTGCCAAAGCAAAAGAGGAGCCTCTTATGCAAATTATTGATACTCTCATTAGCGCCAAATGGGTGCTACCTATCGCCCCAAAAAACACGGTACTTACAGACCATAGTGTCGCGATTCACCAGGGCAAAATCATTGATTTATTACCGACAAGTGAGGCTAAGCAAAAATACCAAGCCGATCAGCATCATCAGTTAGATCATCATGCCGTCATGCCCGGTTTAATTAATACCCACACTCACTCAGCCATGACATTACTACGTGGCCTGGCTGACGACTTGCCTTTAATGGACTGGCTAACCAACCACATGTGGCCAGCGGAAGAAAAATTCATGGATGCCAATGCCATTGAACTTGGCAGCGAACTGGCGATTGCCGAAATGCTACGAGGCGGCATTACCTGCTTTAATGACCTGTATTTTTTCCCGCAACACACCGCAAAAATTGCGACGAACATTGGTATTCGCGCCACATTAGGCCTACCTATTATGGATGTGCCTACTTTGTGGGCCAAAGACTCGCAAGAGAGTCTCGATAAAGGCCTGGCAATTTATAAAGACTTCGACCAACACCCGTTAATTAATTGGGCGCTGGGTCCTCACAGCCCATATACCTGCAATGATGAGACCTTAAAGAAAATCTTAGCAACTAGTGAAAAACATGATTTGCGCATTCACATTCACCTACATGAGAGCATTAATGAAATTGAGCAAGGCCTCGAGCAATCTGGTGTTCGGCCAATGGAAAGACTCAATCAACTGGGCCTGCTTAACTCAAAACTAATGACCGCTCACATGGTGCATTTGACATCAGAAGAAATTGAGCTGGCCGCAGCAACCGGCATTCACATTCTTCATTGCCCAGAAGCCAATTTAAAACTCGCCAACGGCATCGCGCCCATCGCAGCGCTAAAACATGCCGGCGCTAATGTGGCTTTAGGCACCGATGGCCCTGCTAGCAACAACGATTTAGACTTTTTCAGTGAAATGCGCACCGCCTCACTGGTTAGCAAAGGCAGCACCTTTGAGGCCACCGCCTTACCTGCGCTAGAGGTACTTGAAATGGCAACGCTAAGTGGCGCCAAAGCACTGGGGCTGGAGCATTCAATTGGCTCATTAGAAGTTGGCAAAGATGCTGACCTCATTTCCATAGATCTTAACCACCTAAACACCAGCCCTGTCTACCACCCTCACTCACAAATCATTTATTCAGCAAATCGCTTACAAGTAGATGATGTTTGGGTTATGGGCAAACAGCTACTCAGCCAGGGCAGACTCAGTGCAATAAATACCACTGATTTAATACAAAAAGCACAACAATGGTCAAATAAGCTGTGCTAAAACTACCGGCTTAAATGCACTTTCCATCTGAAAAAAACATTTATTCCGCTGAAAAAAAACACACGAACACATAAAAACCCAATATATTCAATTAGTTAAAAAAACTAAAAACTTTTTGTACAATCTTAATGAAATCTTAAGAAATCCATGTAGAATGTGCTACACTTATTGTAAGATATTAGCTTATATATTTGCTGGTAATATATTACATGCATACAACTTAAGGGTGGGCACAATGAAAAACTTATTTAACTTAGCGTCAATTACTAAGGCCATTATCATCAGTGGACTATCAGTTACTCTCATTGCCTGTGGTGGTGGTGGTGGCGGCGGTGGCTCTGCTGGCCCAACGCCAAAGCCTGGACCCAAACCCGACCCGACACCCCATAAACCAATACCTAAGCCTCAATCAGACTATAAAATTAAGTTGAGTTACCACAACACCAGTGAACAAAAAGATTCTCAACGACTACAAGCATCTGGAGGCGGCGAAAATGACATTCCATTTAAAGGAACGGGACAAATAACGGCAACCATCACGGGGCAACTGCCTAAGTCTAAGACCATAATCAATCTTGGAAATACAAAAAAGCTAAATAACGGTAACCCTGTTTTAATTTCAATTCCAGCTGGGAAAGGCTCAGGTTCTACCCTTCTGACTAATAGTAACACACCCACAGACCCGCCCCTTTCTGATTCAATCAGCATCACTTCTATGACAGTGGGCGGCAATCCGGTAAAAGCCACTTATAATACGCTCCCCTTAACGGTTGATGGGAAGAAGCCGACACCCAAACCTACGCCTCCCTCAAGCACATGGCCTGTGGCTTTCTCTAAAATACAGGGGGTACTTAATAGCAGCCCCATATACCCCAGCACAACAGGTAGTGGCCCCTGCGCCCCTTACTCAGTTGCAAACTGGTCAAGTGAACACCTTTACGGAAAATTAACAGTCAGCAGCATTATGACGTTAAATGGGAATCCTGCTTCGGCAGCAGCCTATGACTTCGTCAACAATGAATTTGTATCTAAAGCTCCATCTCCCATAGATTTACAACTCTCTATTCCAGCGATGACTATAACTAACTTTTGCCTCTATGGCTTAGACAAAATAAAGGACGCAGCATTGCCTAAAGCTTATGCAGCTATGCGGCTCTTTATTACTGACACACAGGGACAGGGTGCACTAATCGGCCAAACCGGCCAAAAAGGAGGCCTTGCCCCCTTAGCCAATCCTGATCTAAAAACTTTCCCTTATTTATACGGAAAAGTTGAAATAGGAAATCGAACGATAGGGGCAGTGACCAATACTACCCAAGTCGATTTTGTAGGCCTTCCCATGAACATTATCCACAGTAAAAATAGGCTCGTTTTTGATTCATACTTTAAATCCAGCGAAACAGATGGCAGCGCTGGATTTTCAATTGCGCAACCTAACAGCAATCGAACAATCCCTCAAACCCGTAGCAATATTTTAACGACACTAGCAGAGAAACTTATTATAGAATCTGCTCCGATTGAATCTGCTCAGAGTGGCATACCAGGCATAGACTATAACTCAAAAGACCTTCCTTATTTTTATACAGACGACCAGCAAAGCCTTTTGAGGATTATGTCACCCGGACACCGCTGTGCTGACCAACTTCAAGCAACAGGGGCAAATCCGCAGAACTCAGCTTTAAGCTACATACAAACCAATGGTATGAAAAATATAGGGGATTTGTATGGTGGAACAAGTTGTTTTTGGCTTAATGGCAGCACGGTCGACTGCGATGGGAAATCCATGACACCAGAGAAAGTACGGGCAAGCAATAAACTTGCATCCGCATTCGTCTTTAATAGTATAAATTTCCTAGACAGCTATAAGGGAATACCCGCAATAAGTGCCAATGTAAAATCTGGCTGCGCAGCGGGTGAAAATTGTAAAACAAAGGAATATACGGCATACATTCCTTTAATAAGCTCAACTTACACAGGGAACGCTGCCACGGGCAAAGATCAAACAGCTGCTGAAACATCTCAAAAACCAGTGGAGAACGTGTTTTTTACCCCTCCAACAGCAGGAGAACCAGCTAGCAAAAGCGACTATACTCCCTCTATTCCACTCACTGATAACAAAGGCAATCCGCTCTACAATAGCATACTGCTCTCGTCAAAAGTGGCAAGCGAGAGTGCAAAATGGAAGGTCTCTGTTGGTCCCCCAGCAAGCACGAATTCCAAGCCTTTTTCCACAATTCCTGCGCCCAAAAACGGAGTTTCCAACTACCAAATTAGTATAACCTCACCATTAGGAAACACATACAAATTATTCGCTCAGAAGACATCAGATGGAAAGCTTAGCTTAGGTCCTACACCAATTTCTTTAAATGGGTTCAAGAAAGAGCTAGAAAGCCCTATTACTGTGAGCACTATTAAAAATGTTGTTAATGGAAACAGCACTAAAACTCTTGTTCTTGCAGGCTGGGAAGACGCAGTGCAAAGAGAGATTAGTTTTTGTGATATCGCAATCAACTCACTGACGCATAAAAATATCTACCTAAAAGATCCAGCCAGCCAGCAATACGTCACGCTGGAGAACCTATTGCCTGTAGATCGAGCGAATTTAGTACAAGCATTAGATCGCCTTGCTGGCATGGCAATGAACGCAATTACTCGAGGAACTATTGCTAATGCATCATACACTTGGGGTGACAAATCGACATGGTACCCTGACGAAAACAACGGCCCAAACATGTGGTCACAGGCTTATGTCAGATACACACTTCCACTTGGAGTTGATGGTAGATTATATTCGAATCCTTATGCTGACATGTACCATGCAGAAAGCTCATTAGCTGAAAGCACGGGGGACTGGTGTAATACGGGCGATAACGGCACGAGTCCCAAGGATTCGAAGTGCTACACAGACAAAGGAATCACCATTAATGTACTTCCTTTTGGTGAAAGTGGTGGAAGCTCGACCCTGAACATAAAGGATGCAATTAAGGCTAATGATCCAAGTCTTACACCGCAAACATGCACTGTAGGAAACACTGCAGGAAAAGGCTGCATTGTTAGCTCAGCCGCCGCCGCTGGTGGTGGTGGTGGTGGTGGTGGTGGTGGTGGCGCATCTAGCGGCAATATGCCATTTCCAACACAGACGGATCCGAACAGAACTAGTGCTACTATTTCGTTTTCTGTTTTTCCGTCTTCACCATCACTCACTTGCCAAATAGACAAGCCTAGTCAAACGATATCGAAGAGTAAATGTAGCGGCCAAACTCCGATGCCTCTAACTAGCGGTACAAATACAGTAGGTTATCCAGCATTACCCCTTGGTTCAACACTGACTATAACATACGGGGGTTCGGAAATTCTTATAACACACAAGGTGAAGGATAAATTAGATCAATTAGAATGGAGCACCAAATCGTCAGGCGAGTACAAACTCAAAGTCGAAGTAACACCACCAAGTCCTGGAAGTAAAGGAGCTGGAGGTACATTAACAATATCCCCAGTTACAACTTCTGACCAATAAATCACACCTCCCCCAGCTCAGCTGGGGGTTTTTATTTTAGAAGCCAAGAAAATATAGATTTAAAATATTCGAACATTCTAAAAACGATACAACCCTCCTCAACAATGCCTGCTGTCAAACAATCAATGGCATATCATCAATAACCCAACAGAAAAGCAAAAGCAAAAGCAACGGCTGAAGGCCACTCTTTTTGGTTCAATCAATCCACCCGTTCTGTCTTATTATTCTTAGCAACAAACCATATTTAATTTGCAAATTTATGTTATGATCTGCGCCATCATAAACCGTGAATCGCCAAGGAAATTCCTCCATGAAAACTAATACATCTAGTAAAAAATGCCGTCTATTCTACTCGACTGTAAGGCAAGCCATAATCCCTTCTGTTTTTTGGTTTTATCAAAGCACGCCGTACTGTCCATAAAGAAAAAAACGGTGGTGATGTAAAACAATATAATGACTTTATATACTAAGCCAGAATGATGCACCCTATAACATAAAACGGGCTATATATCATCAGGTTAGATAAAAGAAAGGGGGGGGGAACCTTTTTATCCTTCTTTAACACTTATTGCTGGCTAATCTACAAGCAAGACAACAAACTAAGGAATAACTTACATGAACAAGAACTCTAATTCACCGCTCAATAGCAGGAAAGCAATTATTATCAGCGTCCTTTCCATTGGCCTAAGCATCCTGCGGTGGCGGTGGTGGTGGTGGTGGCGGTGGATTAAGCACTCCGGATAAACCTACACCCCTTAAACCAGGGCCAGGGCCACTGCCTCCAGCAAAAAAATCAATATATTATGGACTTAAGCTCCAACTTCTAACAGAAGACTCTCAGCCAAATGAAATTAAAGTACAACAGGAACGCTTCAGCGCCATTCTAATAGACCCACATAACCAGAAAACCTACGACAAATAAAACGGGCAAAGAAATTTCTGTCATACTTGGTGGCTTAGAAAGCTCAATTTTAGGCCTTTCAGGTACATAATCCACTGTACCATACTCCCTAATTACAGCAGCACCACATCAATCACATTAAGCTGACGTCAATAAATGGCCAGACTGGGCCAGATTCCATCACAGCAAGAGCCAGCCTTGATGACAACGGCAACACTGTGCTGCTTCAGTATACTTTAAAGTTAAAGGTTGATGGGAAGAAGCCGACACCCAAACCTACGCCTCCGGCTAGTGGAACACAAGGCCTGTTATCAGATAATTGTATTCCTTACACAATTCAACAATAAGTCTACAAAAACGCTATATGCCGCTGTTGCTGGACAACAAGAAACGGCCCAATTCTACAAATTTAAAAACAACACTGAAGTTGGCTCTTTCGCTTCAAGACCATAACTAAATCAGACTTGTTAGCACTCAAACCCAGCAGTGCTACATCATTTTGTCTATCTAACACGAATTTTACTACAGGGGCCAATAATAATTTTAAGCTTTATGTTTTTGATCAACCGGTGGATATTGAAAAGACACCTCCAGACCTGATGACGGAACCATATATTTATGGTGAAGTTGAATTAGGCAATGCCTACCTTTCCCCTGGAGCTGTTTCTGATATCACAGCGGTAGATTTTACAGGTGGCATTCCGATGCAGCTATCTAAAACTAAAGATCCAGCAACCAAAGTTGGCTACATGGAAAACACCACTCGCTTCGAAATTATAGACAATTTTATAAAGGCACTTGATACGCCTACGTCTGGTAGTGAAAATCAATCTCCCCTCAATAAGTTTTTAGCAATGCATTCTTCCGGCCCATACATTATTAATCACAGCAGCAACGAAATTCTCCGAATTCTTAACCCAAATAAATCTCTTTCAACTCCTCTGCAACAAAAAGAGTTTTCTATCCAACAAATGGGTAAAGTTACTGATGCATTAAGCCTTCTCGGCACGAAGTGTTCTTTTAATTCACCCTGTCCACTACCCACAATGACTCCAGGAAAAATGAATCAGGGAGAGGATGACTGGGTTTGGAGCGTAATAGGCGCGAATAAAAGTAATATCCAAATTAAAAATACTGCGACAAATTTTCCATATACAATTCCTGCATGCTACTTAAACCTAATTAACGCATGGAATGGTACAAATACTACGGATAACCCCTACACACTTACATCAGACCCACACGTAAAGGACCCTGTCGCTGCAAACAATAGGCTTAAAGCCATTCTTTATGCAACTATTACCCGAGGCATTCTAAAGAACAAACCGGGCAGCAGTTGGAGTCAACCAAATACGTATTACCCAGAGTTTAAACTTAATAGCCACTTAGACAAAAACTCTACCATGAACTACTATGATGCCTTTATTAGAAGCATAAGTATTGACAAAAAATCCTACGCGAATCCATTTGCTGATCAGTGGGGAAGTGATTCTTCTCTAAGTACAAACCACGATAACGTATGCAAGCAGTCTCAGGATAAAAAAACTTGTTATAATAGTGGGCTGACAATCACAATTTTACCCTTAGGCCCGCCCTACCTTCTTCCAGATGGGCTACATAAATGGTCCCCCTCCTAGGACAAAAAATCCCTCTTCTGAGGGATTTTTTTTATTTTAATATCTTTAATATTTCTTTATTACTTTTAAAACAAGACTTATGGATTAATATCACCCGCATTACTAACTCAATCAGCCTCTAATAACAGCAATCAATAACTCAACCCTTACTTTTGCAGGGTCTTATTATTAGCTTATGCCACACGTCTTAGAGTGAAAAGCTTTGAAACAACACTCTTAATGCAAAAAAATCCCCCTTAAAAAAACCTCGCAAGACCAGGGTCAGGTGAGGTTTATCATTAAGAGATACCTTGATGCTAAAAGTTCTCACACAGGTTTTTATGATACCGCTTGTTTAATTTTATCAATTGCTTTCGCAAGCTCTTCATCGGAAGCGGCATACGACAGACGAATATGATCAGCCAAACCAAACGCAGAACCTGGAACCACAGCAACACCTGCGTTATCTAATAAATAATCCGCTAGAGCCACATCATCTTTTAGCCCCAAACGATCCTGAATCTCTTTTACTTTTGGAAATAAATAAAAAGCACCTTGGGTATCGCTACAGCTCATGCCATCGATGGCATTTAATGCTTGCAACATAAATTGTTGTCGTTTTTGATAGACTGAGACCATTTCCTGTAGCGCTTCTTGTGGGCCATTTAATGCTTCTACTGAAGCATATTGAGAAATAGAGCATGGATTAGAAGTGCTTTGCGATTGAATTTTTTTCATCGCATTAATAATTTTTTCAGGACCTGCCGCATAGCCAATGCGCCAGCCAGTCATTGCATAGGCTTTAGAAACCCCATTAACCACGATAGTGCGATCGTATAATTCTGGACATTGCATCACAATATTAGAAAAAGACTCTTTCGCCCAATAAATATGCTCATAAATATCATCACTCAATATCATAATATTTGGGTATTTCAACAACACATCGGCTAAAGCCTGTAATTCACTCGGAGAATAAACCACACCGGTTGGATTAGATGGGCTACACAAAATAAAGAGTTTGGTTTTCTCGTTAATCGCCTCTTCAAGTTGCTGAGGACTGATTTTAAAGTCTTGCGCTTGATCGGTGATAACAATTTTAGGCACCGCACCAGCAAGACTTGCCATCGGTGGATAAGATACCCAATACGGCGCTGGAATAATAACTTCATCACCCTCATTCAACAACGCTTGGTAAGCATTAAAAATGCTGTGCTTAGCGCCGCAGGATATTAAAATTTGATTGCGCTGATATTGCAATTGATTATCACGCTCAAACTTTGCAATCACAGCATCTTTTAACTCAACAATACCATCAGCGGCAGTATAACCGGTTTTACCACTATTAATAGCGGCAACACCGGCTTTTTTAATGTTTTCAGGCGTTGCAAAATCAGGCTCACCTGCAGATAGGCTAACAATATCTTGCCCTTTACGCTTTAGCTCTGCGGCCTTTGCTGTAATAGCCATGGTTGGTGATGCTTTAACTTCGGCAAGTTGTTTTGCCAATATATAATCTGTCATTTAATTAATCCCTTGTTGTAAGTTTTAAGATAATACGCTCAGCAATACGCTCTGCGCTGTCCGTATTAACGTTAATAATAGTATTTGCAATGCCTGCATAGTACCCTGCTCTTTTTTGATAATAATTTAATAAATCGTGTTCCAATGTGGCCTCTGTGCTGAAGCTCGGCATTTTTTTCTGCCAACGACTCAATAACACCTCATAACTTGCTTGCAAATAGATAATGTGAATATTGGAATGCTGCACTGCCTGATAATTTCTTTCATCCAACAATGTTGAACCACCCATCGCAATAACCCCTTTCGGATTTTGTATTGCCTGAATCAAAGATTTTTTTTCTAATTCACGAAAAGCTGCTTCACCTATTTTCTGATAGATTTCCTGAAAGCTTTTACGTTTTGCGCCTTCTTTAAAATAATTATTTTCAATGACTGTATCAATATCAATAAGTGGCAAAGACAATTGCTC
>CBDETP010000012.1:0-3700 GCA_965242995.1 Coxiellales bacterium | reverse complement strand
AAAGCGACCAGGTTCAATCCATAATTCATACTGAGGATGGTGTGCTTTGATATCATTCAGTGCTTGGTTGATTTCATCTAAATTTAACGGCGTTTGACCGGGGCGCTCAACAATGCCCAATCCGCCACCTAAATTAATAATTTTCACGTCTGGAAAATATTGTGCCGAATCCATTAGTAGTGTTGCTAAACTCTGCCAAGCACTGGCTTCTAAGATGCCGCTGCCAGAATGCGCATGTAAGCCAATAACACGTGTTTTTTGCTCAGTAAGTTTTTTGAGTAAATCTATTTCTGTAATTGGTATGCCAAATTTAGAGTCATTGCCTCCCGTGACCACATGTTTGTGGTGACCCAGTCCATAGCCAGGGTCAAGGCGAGCAATGATTTTCTGACCATAAAAAACATCGGGCCAGCTTTTTAAAGGGTATAGGCTGTCAATGGTGACGTGCACTTTTTCTTTGAAAGCAAATTGATACTCACTTTTATCGGCAAAGTTAGGCGTAAATAAAATTCGAGATCGATTGATTTGTGGGAATAATGATAAAACGTGTTCGACCTCTTGCTGTGAGACACATTCAAACCCGAGTCCTTGTGCATGAAAAGTTTTTAAAATGTCAGCATTGGAGCTGGCTTTAATTGCATAGAAAATGTGGTTGACTGCATTGAGTTTAAGTAGGTGAGAGGCTGATTGTTCTAAGGTTGCTTGATCGTATACATATATGGGTGATTTTTCCTGGGCTATTTGTTCTAGCATTGCTTTTTTTCTTTGCCACCAAGGTTCTGTCACAGGTATTTTTTTGCCAAAGCTATCTTGCCAGCTTGGGCCTAAATCATAATTATGTGGATTGTGGTCGATCAGTTTGGTATGTAATTTTTTGCTGAGCCGTTCTGCTTGGTTTTGATCAACAACCACGGTTAGATTTAAATCATTGGCCGCTTGTGATAATAAATGAATTTGTTGTGATTTAAATAATTCAAATGCACCGCTGAGTTGGTGTAGTGCACGACGAATATTTTGACCGACCAAGCTGATGGATGCGCATGGGCCAACTAATGTGGCCTTTGAGAATTCATTGAGCTTTTTCAGTAAGGCATCCACTTGGGTAGTGTCAACCGGATGGTGGCTACCGTCGAGTGATAAAGTGACACTTGATTCAGAGGTGGAAATTAAATCAATCGACAGATTGTGCTCTTTAACACACTGAAAAACATCAGCCAAAAAACCAACTTGCTGCCACATGGTTAATGACGTGATATTGATTAATAATACATTATAACGAGTAATGATCGCTTTAATGGGTAGATTACTAGAATAATCGCTTAGGGAAATGGTGGTGCCAGCATGACTTGGCTTTTCGCTATGGCGAATAATAATTGGAATATTATTTTCTTTAAGTGGTGCAATACAGCGTGGGTGTAAAACTTTAGCTCCCATGGAGGCAATTTCTTGGGCCTCATCATAATCAAGGTTTTTTAATAATTTGGCAGCAGGAATTTGTTGCGGGTTGGCAGTATAAATGCCAGGAACATCTGTCCAAATTTCACACCTGTTGGCGCCAAGTCCGCTAGCAAAATAAGCCGCAGAAGTATCTGAGCCACCACGACCCAAGGTGACAGTTTCGTTATTCTTGTTGCGAGCAATAAAGCCTTGCGTGATGATCACAAAAGGTTGAAGGCTGTTTAAATATTCAGAAAGACTGGCATTAGGCTGGGTATCACAGTGGGCGGCAAGATAATTATTGTCATGATTATTCTTGTCGATAGCCTGCAGCAATTCACGTGCGTCTTGCCAGTGGCAAGAGAATTGAGATTGCAGAAAGGCGTGCCCCAGTGTTGTTGAAAAAAGCTCACCATGGGCAAGTAGTTTGGCTTGTTGTTTTGCTGTGGAGATATTGGCATCACTAAATGCTTGCAGCTCTTGTTCAAGTGATCGAGTAAGTGATGAGAAGAGTTTACTATGATCAATGTTCAACTCAGTCGCTAAATCATAATGCGGCTGTAGAAAATCAGCGACTTTTTCTTGTGTATTAAAAGGTCGGGGCAAATCAAACCATGCGGTAATTTGATTGGTAATGCCTGATAGCGCTGAGCAAACCAACAAAATACGTTGTGCGTTAGTGGGTGCTTGAAATTTGAGGTGTTTGGTTAGTGCTCGCCATGCTGTCGCCGACGCCATGCTGGTGCCGCCGAGTTTGATGATAGTCCATTGTGTGTTGTTCTTGCCTTCCATATTGGCAGAAGTCTACGCCGGTTTGTAGAGTGGGTCAATTGGGTTTATGCTAATGTAATTAAGCTTGTACTTTCAATCCCAATAGGTTGTGATTATAGGCGGTGCTTCTGTGATGGTTGTTGGCTCATTTTATTTTCTGCGGCAGCTATGATTTCTTGAATTTCTTCTTTTTTATTTAGGCCTGAGTCTTTTAATCGATCAACGATTTCATTTGGATTGTCTGGTAGGCAGTTAATAATTTCATTCTTTAATTCAGCAAACCGTCGGTTTTTGCCGCTTAGTTTAGCTTCGGCCATGTCAAAAAGTAGAATTTCTAGTTTTTGAGTGCCATTTTCTAACCCAGACCTAGAATTTTTTATTGCACCAGTTAAATCATCCTGCTCTTGTCTTGCACTGTTTATTTCTTGATTGTAAGTTTGTCGTGAGCGCTGAGTCGCTTCTTTGGTATCAGATTTTTTGAATAAGCCATTTGAGGCTCTAGCAGATTGCTTTGGTCTTGGAGTCAGTAGTTCCATTTGCTTTGCGGATCCTTCTACACTTTCCGGTAAGGCGAGTTTGTTTTCGAGCTCTTGCTCTAAGTCGCTGCAATTGGATAAGATTTCAACTTGCTCAGCAGTGCTTAGACCGCAGGTGCCGTCGGCTCTGGTTTGAATCATGTCAGCCCTAAAGCGTCCATTGATTTTCCTTACAATCATTGGTTGCCAATGAGTTCCATTATTAATGGGCATGACAAAAACTTTTTCCGGCATGTTATTCAAGATAGAGTAATCTTCTTTGTTGGGCCAGGTGGTTTGACTGTGCATTCCAGTGGGCCAGTACAATCTCATTTTACGATTATTTACTAGAATTTTTTTAAGCTCAGCATTGAGCTCGTTATCACGCCACCAGCTTTCAGGCATGGTGTTGCAAATTTCTGCTTGGTCACTGTAAGAGTTTTGCATTGGCATTTTTTATTCCTATTGTACGTTTTGCACACTTTCAAGTTGATTGTGTGTATATTCAGATGTCAAGTATACCATCCTTATATTAAGGAAATCTTAAGAGCCAGTAAAAAAACAGCAAAAAGACCGTTTTTTAACATTATTATTAGGTTAGTTGAGCGGAACATGATACAAAAGCGCTAAATTAGAATTAAGGGAGTTGTTTATGCCAAAAGTTACTTACCCGCAAGGGCCCAGCGATGAGCCCCGGGTGGGATCTTTGGTCGGCGCGCAGCCTGAGTCAGAGCAGTCTCCTCAGAGTATAATATCAGAGGGACTCAACGAAATATTTAAAAATAGGTTTTCTGATACTATGGGCGGAGGCTCTGAAAGCAAAATAAATTTTCTTAAAGCTATGCAAAAGGAATTTGAATCTCCCGAAAAAGATTTAACAGCACTGCGAGAAATGGCCTATAAAATAATTCGGACATTGTCTAAGCACACGTTTGGAGGTTTGAATTTTTTTGGCGCTTCAGTCGATTTAACGCGAA
>CBDETP010000011.1:0-21624 GCA_965242995.1 Coxiellales bacterium | reverse complement strand
AGGAGTTGCTTCTGGTTATGGTGCTGCTCATGTTCTTCTCCTCTTGGTAGGTCTTTCACCTGCTGCTGCTGCTTCTGCCCTCTCGGCAGATCCTGCTGCTCCTACTGCTGCTACTGTTATTGTTTCTGCCCTCTTTTTTGCAAAGATTTCCGTAATTTTCGGAATAGTTTTGGGTTTAGCGGCAAGCTTTTCTCCTATTGTATCTAAAATATCGATACAGGGAGTTCCTACTCGAGATTTTGCAGAAAGTCTCATATGCAAAAGTTTTGCAAAGGCCAATCTTTCTAGGGGCCCTGCAATTGTAATTCCTATTAAAAAAGCTTCAATAAATGTATCACTACCAGCAATACTCTTTCTATAACTTGTCTTATTAGTGGGGTTGCGGTATTTCCATGCCGCTTTTTTTAAGTATGGTAAATGTTGCCTCCATCCATACTCCCCACTTTCAATATGTTTTTTAATCTTAACTACAATACCTGTATGATCCCTGGCCAAGTGCAAAGCCGTGTTGCCCGTGTTACTTTTTGCCTCTGGATCAGCCCCTTTTTCTAATAAAGCTGTAACAACCGCTGCATTACCCTGCTCTGCTGCGTAGTGTAAAGCCGTGTTGCCATGTTGATTTGATGCCTTTAGATCAGCCCCTGCTTGCACTAGAGCTGTAACAACCGCTGCATGACCATCGTATGCTGCAAGGTGCAAAGCCGTGTTGCCACCTCGATTTAGTGTATTTGGATCAGCCCCTTTTTCTAATAAAGCTGTAACAACCGCTGCATGACCCCTGGCTGCTGCAAGGTGCAAAGCCGTGTCGCTATGTTGATTTGGTGTTTTTGGATCAGCCCCTTTTTCTAATAAAGCTGTAACAACCGCTGCATGACCACTGTATGCTGCAAGGTGCAAAGCCGTGTTGCCACCTTGATTTAGTGTATTTGGATTAGCCACTTTTTCTAATAAAGCTGTAACAACCGCTGCATGACCTTTGTCTGCTGCAAGGTGCAAAGCCGTGTTGCCACCTTGATTTAGTGTATTTGGATTAGCCACTTTTTCTAATAAAGCTGTAACAACCGCTGCATGACCTTTGTCTGCTGCAAGGTGCAAAGCCGTGTTGCCATGTTGATCTAGTGTTTTTGGATCAGCCCTTTTTTCTAATAAAGCTGTAACAACCGCTGCATTACCCTTGGGTGCTGCAAGGTGCAAAGCCGTGTCGCCATGTTGATTTGGTGTATTTGGATTAGCCACTTTTTCTAATAAAGCTGTAACAACCGCTGCATGACCCTTGTCTGCTGCCCAGTGTAAAGCCGTGTTGCCATTTTGACTTGATGCCTCTAGATCAGCCCTTGCTTGCACTAAAGCTCTAACAACCGCTGCATGACCCCTGTCTGCTGCAAGGTGCAAAGCCGTGTTGCCACCTTGATTTAGTGTATTTGGATTAGCCCCTGCTTGCACTAGAGCTGTAACAACCGCTGCTTGACCCTGCTCTGCTGCCCAGTGTAAAGCCGTGTCGCCATCGATATTTTTTGCATCTAGATCAGCCCCTGCGTCCACTAAAGCTTTAACAATATCCAAAATACCCGTTGCTGCTGCCCTGTGTAAAGCCGTGTTGCCACCCTCATCTGCTTTATCTACCGCAGCTCCACGAGCTAATAAAAGCTCAACAACCGCTGCATGACCATTCATTGCTGCCCAGTGTAAAGCCGTGTTGCCATGTTGATTTGATGCCTCTAGATCAGCCCCTTTTTCTAATAGCTCAATAACCTTTTCGTTATCTCCTTCTTTTGCAGCTGTTATTAAATCTTCACCTAGTGTTGGCATTAGCTCTCCCCTAAATAGTAGTATTTGTTTTATGTTTCAGTACTTTTTGAGGCATCCACCATCAACAATGAATGGGTGACACCTTTGAATACGGTAGAGATTATACAACACCAATATTAAGGAAATATTAAGAAATCAAAATAAAGTAAAAATAATTTTCACGTGACTGATTTATAGCAAATAAAAGGTTGATTAAAACCGAGTTTTCAATGCAAAAGTCAGCCAATAGCCGAGCAAGGGGCTGTTTTGCGTTTAAAATGGTTAAAAGTCAGCTCTTAAGTATTCGTTGCCACAAACACCGGCACAGAAAAAAGTCGAGCAAAAAGACGCTTAACTTTTTATAGCTGTAAATAGCTCGCTTTTGATGAAAACCACTGGCTTGCACCGCTAATAATTAGGTTAGGCGAGCTTTTACTCCAAAAACTTCGCAATAGGGGATAAGGGATCAGCGGCTCTACAAACAAGATAGACAATCGTGTCTGCTTTAAAGTGATATATTCCAGATAATTCAGGGTGGGCATGAACAGAATATTTCGCACCCAACCAAGGTTGCCACTCTCCTAATGGAATAGGCATGCGTTCTTTTAAAAATTGCGGGGGCTTAATTAATGCTTACCTGCAAAAGAGGAAAAATCACTTCGAAGGTATCAAAGCATCATATCTTCACACGGAAGAGAAAAAACAAGGATTAAAATGTACCTGATGAATTAAAAACTTCATGATTTAATACCAAAAAAAATACATAACAATTTGCACGATAATTAAAGAAAATAATCCGGCAACCGCATCATCAAGAACAACACCAACACCACCGTGAATTTCACGATCGAGCCAAGATATTGGCCAAGGCTTCCAAATATCAAAAATTCGAAACAAGACAAATGACAATAACATCAACCACCAAACTGGGGGCACGGCAATCATGGCAACCAAATAGCCTATAACCTCATCGCTCACCGCAGCGGGATGATCTTGTGTGCCAAAATCCGCATTGGTTTTATCGGTTAACCAAACACATGCAATTGACAAAACCACTGTAATTAATAAATACATCAGCAACGACAGTTTTGCCAGCATTAAATAAATAACCACACCCAAAGCCGTCCCAAAAGTTCCAGGAATAATTGGCATAGCACCAATACCAAAGCCACAAGCAACAAAATGAATAGGGTTACGCCAAATAGAACTTGGTGCGCGATTAATTTCTCGAGAGACCATGAAAACTTATCCTTTTATTTTCAACATTCGTGTGGGCGAAGTTTTTTAGCTACTTTATCCAAAACACCATTAATATATTTATAGCTTTGGTCAGCGCCAAACGTTTTGGCAAGCTCCACACCCTCGTTAATGATAACCACCGCCGGTACATCTGGGCACTGCTCTAACTCGTGTGTAGATAAACGTAAAATAGCTAATTCAATAGCATCAAGTGCTGATATTTCTCGATCAGCAAAGGGTTTAATATGCTCATCCAGTCCTGAAATGTCAGCAACACAACCTCGAACCAATAAAGAAAAATACGCCTTATCGATTGGCTCTTTAAATTCCTCTAAAATGCTTAACTCTAAATCGTCTTTATTTCCTGGATTAAAATGCCATTGATATAAAGCTTGGACGGCCGCCTGTCTAGATCCGCGTCTTCGGCTAGGCTTTTTTATTTTTTTTTGTTTTTCATCACTCATGTAAAGCGCCTTGTTTTAATTTTTGTATTTCTTCATCAAATGCCTTCACATCCTGAAAACTTCGATACACCGATGCAAATCGAACATAAGCGACAGCATCGACTTTTTTTAGTGCCTCCATGACCCACTCACCCAGTAATGTTGAGCTCACCTCACTCTCACCGGTGGCTCGTAATAAGTGAATAACCAACTGAACGATACGCTCGACCTCATTTAAACTCACTGGCCGTTTTTCCAATGCGCGCTCAATACCTTGTCGCAATTTGTTTTTATCAAATGCATTGCGCCGACCATCGCGTTTAATAATTTGTGGTATAGCCAAGTCGGCTATTTCAAATGTTGTGAAACGCTCTTCACATTTCAAACATTCACGACGACGTCGAACCTGACCGCCGTCATCAGTTAAACGTGAATCAACTACTTTAGTATCTATCGCTTGGCAAAATGGACAATACATAAATTCCCTCTTATTTCTTATAAACAGGAAAGCGCTGACATAACGCAATTACACTGTTTTTAACTTCCATGTTAATAGCTTTATCTTCAATATTATCAAGCACGTCAGCAATCCAGTTAGCAACTTGAATTGATTGTTCTTCGGCAAAACCACGCGTAGTTATTGCTGGCGTGCCAATACGTAAACCACTGGTGACAAAGGGTGAACGTGTCTCACCTGGCACCGTGTTTTTATTCACGGTAAGGTTGGCACGGCCCAGCGCATCTTCTGCATCGCGACCGGTAATGTCTTGCTTGGTTAAATCTATTAAAAACAAATGATCATCGGTTCCACCTGAAACGATATTATAGCCTCGAGACAACAATGTATTTGCCATGGCTTGAGCATTTTTAATTACTTGCTGTTGATATACCACAAAATCAGGCTGCATTGCTTCATAAAATGCTGCCGCTTTTGCCGCAATAACATGCATTAATGGACCGCCTTGCAAACCTGGAAAAATCGCTTGATTAAAACGTTTTTCTAAATCTGGATTTTTTTTTGCAAGAATTAATCCGCTGCGAGGACCACGCAATGTTTTGTGTGTTGTCGTAGTAACAACATCAGCTATTTTTACTGGTGAAGGATAGACCCCGGCAGCAACCAATCCGGCAACATGCGCCATGTCTACCCACAAATATGCGCCGACCTCATCGGCAATATCACGAAATCTTTGCCAATCTAAAATTCGAGAATAGGCTGAAAAACCAGCAATAATGACTTTAGGCGAATGCTCTCTTGCTAATTTAGCAACCTGCTCATAATCAATTAACCCTGTTTTTTCATCAACTCCATAACTAATTGCATTATAATGCTTTCCAGAAAAGTTAACTGGACAACCATGAGTTAGGTGTCCACCCGCATTTAATGACATTCCTAAAAAGGTATCGCCCGGTTCGAGTAACGCGAAGAAAACTGCCGCATTTGCTTGAGAACCTGAGTGCGGCTGTACATTAGCGTAATCTGCATCAAACAGCTCTTCAGCTCGCGCAATAGCCAGCTCTTCAGCTTGATCGACAAACTCACAGCCGCCGTAGTAGCGCTTGCCTGGATAGCCTTCAGCATATTTATTAGTTAGCACTGAACCTTGCAGCGCCATGACTCTAGGGCTGGCATAATTTTCAGATGCGATAAGCTCTATGTGCTCTTCTTGTCGCTCAGCCTCTTTTGCAACCCATACGGCTAATTCTGGATCAAACGTTGCCAAATCTTCATCACTAAACATAGCACCCCCCTTAAAAAATTGCCTCATTCTAACGGATCTAAACAATCTCTGCAGCTAATAACTCTGCCAAATTAGCAACGCCAATAATCTCTAGTCCTGGCAACCGCTTTTTAGGCACATTCGCCTTGGGCACAACAGCTAGTTTAAAGCCGTGTTTTACTGCCTCACGCAGGCGTTCTTGTCCGCCTGGCACAGGCCTGATCTCTCCCGACAAGCCAATCTCACCAAAAACCACCAAATCCATTGATAACGGCTTATTCTTCAAGCTTGATAATACTGCTAGCACCTGAGCCAAATCTGCACCGGTTTCAGTAATACGTAACCCGCCGACCACATTAATAAACACATCTTGATCATGGCTGCGCACACCACCATGGCGATTCAAAACAGCTAACAGAATGGCTAGACGATTTTGCTCTAAGCCCACGGTTACTCGGCGTGGATTAGATAAATGCGATTCGTCGACCAAAGCTTGCACCTCTACTAATAACGGCCGCGTTCCCTCCCAAGTAACTAAAACCACCCCGCCTGGCATTGGCTGCTTTGAGCGGGACAAAAAGATGGCCGATGGGTGCGCAACCTCTCGCAGCCCTTTATCTGTCATGGCAAAAACCCCTAGCTCATTGACTGCACCAAAGCGATTTTTAACCGCTCTAATCGCCCGAAAACGACTATCTCCCTGCCCCTCAAAATATAATACGGCATCAACCATGTGCTCTAAGACACGCGGCCCAGCCAAAGCACCCTCTTTTGTCACATGACCAACCAAAAGCAAAACAACGCCTTTTTGCTTACCATAACTTAACAATTGCGCGGCACTTTCCCTTACTTGAGAGACCGTGCCTGGTGCAGATGAAAGCCTCTCGGTAAACACCGTTTGAATAGAATCGATAATAATAACCGCAGGCTTGGTTTTTTCTGCTTGCTGCAAAATACGTTCAACCGAGGTTTCGGCCAACACATTTAATCCGGTTTTTTTAAGACCCAGCCTTGTCGCTCGCATAGCAACTTGTTGCAAAGACTCTTCGCCGGTTACATATAAAGTTGTATGCTGCTGAGACAAATAATCCAACACTTGGATCAATAATGTTGATTTCCCAATACCTGGATCGCCACCGATTAACACCATTGAATCGGACACCAATCCACCGCCTAAAACATGATCAAGCTCAGTCAACCCGGTTGATAAACGAACCGCATCGGCTAATTCAACATCAACTAATGAGGTAATTTGATTGCTTATATGATTAGGTGCCGAACGTGACGTGGCAATAGAAGATTTACCAGGCAACGCCTCTTCAGTCAAGGTATTCCATTTGCCACAATCACCACATTGCCCTTGCCACTTAGGATGTTGAGTACCGCAGTGCCCACACGCGTACACTACCTTCCCTTGCGCTACAGCCATACTCAACTCCCGTTATTTTTAATTACCCTCATTCAACCACATCACAGCCTGCTTAGCATAGTACGTAATGATAAAATCCGCGCCTGCTCGCTTAATAGATAACAATGTCTCTAGCGCCACCTGCTTTTCATCCAGCCAACCATTAGCTGCCGCTGCCTTAATCATCGCGTATTCGCCACTCACATGATATGCGCCTAAAGGAACGCCTGAATGAGCCTGCTTAACTTGATAAATAATATCTAAATACGTGTGAGCAGGCTTGACCATTAGCATGTCAGCCCCTTCTGAAACATCTTGATCAGCCTCACGAAGAGCTTCAGCCGCATTCGCTGGATCCATTTGATAGCTCCGGCGATCACCAAATTGCGGCGCACCTTCAGCCGCCTCTCGAAATGGCCCATAAAAACCTGATGCGTACTTAACAGCATAACTTAAAACAATCACTTCACTAAAACCAGCCCGGTCAAGGCCCTCACGAAGTGCCATCACCACACCATCCATCATCCCACTGGGCGCAATCACATCGGCACCGGCTTCAGCTAAAACAATTGCCTGCTCGACCAGCAAAGCCAAAGTTTCATCATTATCAACATCGTATTCCAAAACAGTATCCGAACATAAAACACCACAATGGCCATGATCGGTATATTCACAACAACACAAATCAGCCATGACCAATAAAGTAGGCTGTGCATTTTTGATGACTCGAATGGCCGTGGGCACAACACCATTAGCCTGTAGGGCAGACGACCCTATGCTATCTTTAGTCTCCGGTATACCAAATAGAATAACTGCAGGTATATTTAATGAGGCAATACTTTCTACTTCTGGCTCTAAACAATCGACACTTAGTTGAAATTGCCCGGGCATAGAAGCAATCGGCAAACGCAAATTTTCGCCCGATTTAACAAAAATAGGGACAACAAAGTCTGAAGGATTTAAATGCGTTTCGCGAACAAGTTCTCGCACGGCTGGATGACGGCGCAACCGTCTTAATCGCAACTCTGGCTCATAATCATTCGATTTAGCCTGGGTTAAGCGCGAACAAAGTGGTGGATTATCATGACTCATAGGTAAAACCTCAGCGTAATAACGATGAACGCAAAATATACAAAAACGAGTGAAAACTCAACAAAAAAAGCCCCTGCCACTAAAAATAGTAGGGGCTTAGAAGGAGAAACACCAAATTACAATCAACAATCAACAAGTTACTTAAAACTTGGATATAAATTATGTGTTATCCATGCATTTATACCTACAACTGACCACCGGGCTTTATTTAAAAATTGACCTCAAGCCAATTGAGTGCTATCCTACTCTCATTAGATACTCGTAGCAACACCTACTTTTTTCCAGAATTCAATAAGTTATGTTTAGCATGGGACAAGCTGAAAATATAAAACCATAAATTTCAATGGATTAGATAAAAAATCAACATGCACTTTTTTTTTAATTATTACATGACGTAAAAGCCAGCGATAACACCGAGTAATCCCAGCTAAACGTCTCGCTTGTAAGGCTATCCTAATACCGGATCAAAAATTTTAAAAATATAGCAGCTGCGCATTAGCCAAAATACTTATTACTAGCAATGCCATAGACATAACGGCGACAGTTTCTAGGTGCATAGCAGAAACCACCCATTGCACCAAAAAAGCAACAAATACCTGCAGACAACCATAAAGGGCACCAGCTGATCCCTTAATGTCACGAAATGGCTCATAAATAACGGCAATTACATTTGGAAAAACCATGCCCGAACCCGTTAAACACATAATGAGCAGTGTTGAAATCACCCAGATACCTGAGAAACCCAGGTTTGAAGCAAGCACCATAGCCGATGCAGATAAAAACATAATGACAAGCCCTAAACGCAAAATGCTCTCAACGCTTAAAAATCTCAAGAAAAACACATTAATTAATTTACCTAAGACCATGCTTAAAGAAATAATCAGCGCCAAATTACCATAATTTTTTTCACTCAGCCCCCAGGCATGATGGGATATAAACGGCAACAATGAAACATAAATCATTATCATGCTGTAAACCAACCCGGATGTAAGGCAGTATCGATAAAAATACGGGCTCTTAAGCAGTCTTTTATAATCGTCCAACAATGTTAGCCGCTGCTTCTAAGTTTGTATTTGTTTCAGGTAATAAAAAAACAAGCGCGCACAGTAGCAAAACAATCAAAACAAGAACAACAATAAAGTTCATTTGCTAGCCAAACAAGTATGACATATACCCCCCCAGAAAAGGTGAAGCTGCTGGAAATAGCCCAATAACCAGGCCAACGTACGAAGCCACTTTTGCTAACTCACTTCCTTTCTAGCAATCGACCATCATTGTTCTTGCCAGAAACATAGTCGCAGCCATTGCAAGCCCTTGAATGAAGCGCGCCAAAATCACCTGGTGAATTGATGCACTTGGCAAGCACACCAACAACACACCTAGTGTCGCCAATGCAACACCAAAAGCAAGTACTGGTTTACGCCCTTAATTATCGGACAATGGCCCATAGACTAGGCTGCATAAATGAATAACCGAGCAAATATACGACCAATGTGTACTGCACCATATTTGCACTAGTGTGCAACTCCTTCACCATTAGCGGCATTGCTGGCACGTACAAATCAATCAACAAGGCACCCAATGCTACTTGAAAAAAAATAACAAACAAAACCCTTGCGTGGGCATCCTTTTCCGAATAATCAGTGATATTCATTTTCGCTCTTCACAGCCTGGAAATAACATGTTCTAATATACTATGTTTTTTGCCCTTAGCGAAACAACCAACCAGAAAGAGGAACTTAACTTATGTGAAATATCAGCTTCCGACAATAACTCGCTAACTAAGCGAGCCAGAACCCTACTCGCTGCAGAAAAGCTTTTTTCTGAGCACGGTTATGCAGGAACATCTATTCGCGATATTGCTGAAGAGGCTGAGGTTTTTGGTAGCTTAATATTGCATCACTTTAAAAGCAAAAGAGACCTTTGGAATGCTGTTAAAGAAGCCCAGTACGATGTTCAAAATGAAGCACCTTTTGATGAGGCCAGTATCCCTGACTCAAAAGAAGGCCTTGAGGCTATTATTACTCACTTCATCAGTACCCGCATGGAGCTTTTTTCAAAACACCCATCTCTCGGCCGTTTTGTTGCCTGGCAAGACTTGGAAAGCACTTCAGGAAAAAACCAAGAAAAAGAAACATTCCATCTCTGCACGATTTACACTAAATGCTTTGAGGGGCTTAAAGCTAATGGCGAGTTGCCATCTAATGTCAGTATTAAGAACATTCTTATCAGCCTAACAAGCCTAACCTCACCAACTACCTACTCACTTATTTTCAGCTCTTTGAAGACAAAAAAAGCCAAAAAAGAATATCTAGACTACTGCACAAAGCTATTTCTTGGCGGCATAAAAGAAATGGGTAAGTAATTATTTACTTGTCTTTTTTTTTCTATACTGAGAAAGATCAGTATACGGGCCAAAGAAAAATCGATAACAGCAGTATAAAAATCGACCGACAAACATACCAGGGAAAGCCCCCATAAGAATCAACAGCAGCAGCTGAAAATTTGAATTATCCAATAGCGCCGGGGCTTTCATCAACTGATAAGACACATAATTCTTCGCCACCAAAAAAATAATTACTATAAAAAACACAGCCCACGAACCAGAAAAGCGGAAAAACTGCAGCTTACGATCAACATCAATTTTAACCAGCATTATCTTCAAGCCGCCCAAGCCGATACCAAATAAAAGACCAAACAACCAGCGCGTCACCATTGATGATGTCATTGTGAAATAAGAGGACAAGGCTTCAAAAGAAATTAAAACAACAATTACCGTAAACATATAGACGCTGCGAAAAGACAAAACCCTCATTCGAGACTCGCGATACCCAACAAATAATAAGTATAAAAAAGCAAAGTATAGCCAAATTGGCGTTGTTGCCAACACATGCTTAACCGCAACTAAAAAGCTTCCATCCTGAAACATAGCTACCTCATGTTAGGCGCTTGTGCTTTTATCGCCCTCTAGAATAGTCTTAGCTCTATTACACCAGTTTAACTTAGCATTAACAACCCCTTCAATGTAGTCAATTGTTAATTCATGAAACGAATGTTGTGATGTTTTTTCCTCGACGACTAAATCCTTCTTTGCTCTATTAAGGCAGCCCTGCATACTCTGCAGACGGAGCTCTTCACTTTTTACCTTTTCAAGACTAAAAGACTCCTCAACATTCTCGCCCATAAAAACTTTTAGCAACAGCTCATCCCTAACTCGCAATTCTGACGCTGGCTGTTTTAGCCATTCTTTCAGATTATTTGTGCCAGCAGTAGTAATACTATAAATTTTACTCACACGCTTACCGCGCGACTGATAGCTGTCTAACTCAATTAATTTGTTTTTTTCTAGCTGGTGCAGCATAGGATAAAGCTGGGCAAAGCTATCGGTCCAAAAAGTCCTTATCGTCTTTTCTAGCTCTTTCTTTATTTGATAGCCACTCATGTTCTTTTTATTTAATATGCCTAAGATGGCATAACGCGTTGCATCACTCACTGTATTAACCCCCTAAAAAACAACAACCACCTGAAAAGCTGAAAAGCTGAAAAGCTGAAAAGCTGAAAAGCTGAAAAGCTGAAAAGCAAAATAAGAGAGCAATTTTAAAGCCTCAACAAAAAATGTCAATAGGTTTAAACATAGATATTGTCACAAGGTCAGCCTCCGCAGGGAGAAGAGGAACAAAAAAAGGGCGAGCACTAAAACCGCTGTCTGACAGCCTCATAAAGCGCAATGGCCGCGGCAGCTGACACATTCAAGCTCTCCACTTTAGCCGTTAAGGGAATGGACGCCTCAAAATCGCACAAGTTCTTAGTTAGACGTCGCAACCCACTGCCTTCACTGCCCATCACTAACGCCGTTGGGATTGTCAAATCCATATCCGTTAATAATTGTCCTGAGCCGGCATCTAAGCCTACTAGCCAAACACCCTGCTGTTGGATTTTTTGCAACAATCGCGCTAAATTTGTCGCAGTAATCAACGGGACCACTTGTGCTGCACCACAAGCAACACGCTCAACGACTGGCGTCATGCCAACGGCACGATCTTTAGGCACAATGACTGCATCAGCACCCAATGCTGCCGCGCTACGTAAACAAGCCCCCAAGTTATGTGGATCTTTAACGCCGTCTAACACTAACAACAAACAAGGCTTTGAGGACTGCTCAATGTGTGTCAACAAAAAAGCCTCATCGTATTTAATCTGGCTGTGCACTACAGCAACAACGCCTTGATGATTAATCTCACCAAAACGCTTCGTTATATCTGCTGATGACAACGGTTTGATCGCAATGTCTTGTTTTTCTGCCAAAGACAGAACTGAGGCCATTCGTTTATCCTTGCGGCCAATTTGAACATAAATAACTTGAATAGTCTCTGCCTGCGCTTCTAATACTGACAACACACTATGAAAACTATAAACAAAGGATTGTGATTGTTTCATTTATTTTTTCCATTTTTTTTGCCAAGCATAACACATCATAAATAAAATCGTGTATCATCAAATGAATAATTTTACCATTTTGCAGCGGACTAAAAATGATCAAAAAAATAACTTACCCTTGCGTTGCTTTAAGTTGCGTTATATTAGCAAGTTGCGCTCCTTCTGGGCGCTATTCAATTCGTCATGATAAAGCACCTCGACGACCAAAAAGTGTCGCTAATGTCAAAAACGCTGTGCCAAAAAATGAGGCACGATCACGTTACGGCAACCCAAAATCTTACGTTGTTGCAGGTAAACGCTATTACGTTTTATCTTCAGCAAAAAACTTCAAGCAACGAGGCATTGCATCTTGGTATGGCATTAAGTTCCATGGCCACCTAACCTCTAACCGTGAACCTTATGACATGTATAAAATGACCGCGGCAATGCCCACGATTCCTTTGCCTAGCTATGTGCGCGTCACCAACCTAAAAAATGGCCGGCAGGTCATTGTCCGCGTTAATGACCGTGGCCCTTTCGCTCCTGGTCGAATTATAGATTTATCTTATGCTGCTGCTAGAAAACTAGATGTCATAAAAAGTGGTACGGCCAGAGTAGAAGTTGTTGCTCTCAGCACCAATGCAAAAAAATCAACACCCGAATCTTTTGTCCCGTCTTTTTCTGAAAAAATGTACCTGCAAATTGGCTCATACTCTCAAATCAGAAATGCCGAACGTGTAGCAAAAAAAATAAAGGCACTCACTCATAAAAATGTTTTTTTATCCGCAAATCGTTCAGGCACATTGCATCGCGTTCGCATAGGACCTTTATATAATGACTATCAATCTGGTGCGATCAAGCGGCAACTAGCCAGCAATGGCTATGGAAACGCCATTCTGGTGAAAGATTAGGCCTAACTAATTCACCTGATAAATCTGCCCTGCTTGAACGCCATAAATACTTTTACGATACACTTATGCTTTTCTACAAAAAAATCAAACTACTCGAATATAGTCCAAATCTGCCTTAATTAACTCAATATCTTCTGGCTCAAGTCTTGGGCCATATTTTGCCACTGTCTTAGCAGACACATAACTTGCAACGTTCGCTGCCTGCGCCACCGATGAGCCATGAGTAACCGCATGCAAATAAGCGCCAGCAAAAGCATCTCCTGCACCAAGTGTATCAATCACATCGACAGGGACTGCCGCAACTGATTTTACTTCGCGACCATCATAAACTTGCGCACCTTTTTTGCCTAAAGTGATAACATAATTTTTAGCTATTGATTGTAAGATTTTATGCGCTTGACTCAAGTCTTCCGTATCACAAAACAATAATGCTTCGCGCTCATTACAAAACAATAAATCAACACCATCGCCAATAATTTGTTTGAACTGCTCGCGAAAATAAGAAGCAACATTGGGGTCAGACAAAGATAATGCGGTTTTTACGCCATGTTGCTCGGCCATTCTTTTTGCTTCAATTGCCATTTCACAACCTGTCGTTGATGTTGCTAAATAGCCTTCAATGTACAAATATTTTGATTGAGCTAAGCGATCTTCACATAAATCAGCAACACTAACCTGCTCTGCCACACCCAAATAAGTATTCATACTTCGATCAGCATCCGGTGTGATTAAAACAATGCACTTTCCTGTTGCCCCGCTAATATTATCATCTAATTTTATATTAGTTTCGATGCCGGCCTCAACAAGACTATTGTAATAATGTAATCCCGAAGAATCACTGGCTACCCGACAAGAAAAAAAACTTTTTGAGCCTAGCATAGATGCAATGGCTAATGAATTAGCGGATGATCCTCCACAAGCTAAAATATGATTAATGCCGCCCAGATGCTCCAAAAGCTGCTGGTGTCGTTTGAAATCTACTAGTGTCATCACACTTTTTTCAATATTCAAAGCGCTTAACACTTCATCGTGAACGCGATATTCAAAATCCAACAATGCATTACCAATGCCATAAACATCATATATTTTATTAGACATGATTAAAAAACCCTTTAAAAAAACAAAACACACTCAATGCAGTCATCAAGTGTGTTTTTATTATTTTTATTATTACTCGCCTTGAGTACTATCATCCGTTGACTCAACCGCTTCTTTCATGCTTAAACGCACGCGGCCCTGTCGATCAACTTCAACAACTTTTACTTTAATTGCCTGGCCTTCAGTGAGGTAATCACGAACATCATTGACGCGCTCTTCAGCAATTTGTGACACATGAACAAGACCTTGCTTGCCCGGTAAAAACTCAACAAAGGCACCGAAGTCAACAATTTTAACCACAGAGGCGTCATAAATAGCGCCAACTTCAGCTTCAGCCACAATGGACTCAACCCATTGACGAGCTTTCTCGCCCATCGCGCCATCAACAGAGGCAATTTTAACCACACCATCATCACTAATATCAATAGTAGAATCAGTCGCTTCCGTAATCTCACGAATCGTTGCACCACCTTTACCAATAACATCACGAATTTTATCTGGATGAATTTTCACCGTAATAATTCTAGGTGCAAATTGTGAAACATCTTCTCTTGGCGCCTGAATTGCTTGCTCCATTAATTGCAAAATATGCATCCGACCAGTTTTAGCTTGGTCTAATGCTTTTTCCATAATCTCATGTGTTATGCCAGTAATTTTAATATCCATTTGCAGCGCAGTCACACCTGCAGTAGTCCCTGCAACCTTAAAGTCCATATCACCAAGATGATCTTCATCACCTAGAATATCAGTCAACACAGCAAAACGATCGCCGTCTTTGATCAAACCCATCGCAATACCAGCAACTGCTGATTTAATTGGCACACCAGCATCCATTAATGCAAGACTACCACCACAAACCGTTGCCATTGAGCTAGAGCCATTTGATTCTGTTACTTCAGAAACCAAACGCACCGTGTATGGGAATTCATTCTCGCCCATTGGCAATACTGCAGACAATGCACGACGTGCTAAACGGCCATGACCAATTTCACGGCGTTTAGGGCCACTCAAAAAACGCGCCTCACCCACTGAGAACGGTGGAAAATTATAATGCAACATAAAGTTGTCTCGGAAATCACCCTGTAACGTATCTAAAAACTGCGCATCACGCTCCGTGCCCAAAGTGCTCACTACCAATGCTTGTGTTTCACCCCGCGTAAATACCGCAGAACCATGCGTTCTTGGCAGTACACCCATGTCAATATCAATCGGCCTTACTGTGGTTAGATCCCGACCATCAATACGAGACGAGCCTGATAAGATTTGCTCACGCACTAACTCACCTTCTAAATCATGAAATAAACGACCGACTTCATCCGCTGATACAGTGCTACCCTCATCAGAACACAAAGCTGAAAGCAATGATTCACGAACCTCACTCAAACGATCACGGCGCTGTAGCTTTTCTTTTATTTGATAGGCTTCCGGTAGAGACTGCTGCGTCAATTCAGCAATTTTTTGTTTTAGCTCCGTGTTTTCAGTCGCTGGAGTCCAACTCCAAGCAGTACTGCCAGCTTTTTCAACTAATGCATGAATAGCATCAATCGCAACTTGCATTTGCTCATGACCAAACACCACCGCACCTAACATGGTTTCTTCGCTCAGCTGATCAGCCTCTGACTCAACCATTAATACTGCATCTCTTGTTCCTGCAACAACCAAATCTAGGTCAGAATCAACAAGCTCACTTGCAGACGGGTTAAGCAAATACTCACCTTCTTTATAACCCACTCTTGCTGCTGAAACAGGGCTTGCAAAAGGCAATCCTGCCAAAGCAATAGCCGCTGATGCACCAATAATGGCGGGAATATCTGCATCAATTTCAGGATCCATTGATAAAACCGTTGCAATCACTTGGACTTCATCGGTAAAACCTTTCGAAAACATTGGACGAAGAGGACGATCGATTAAACGAGATACCAAGGTTTCTTTTTCCGTTGGTCTGCCTTCTCGTTTAAAATAACCCCCTGGAATACGGCCAACGGCATAAAATTTTTCTTGATAATTAACTGTTAAAGGGAAAAAATCACGGCCAGCATCGGTTGAGGGAACACCAACAACCGTTACTAACACAACCGTGTCGCCCATACTTATCATCACAGCACCAGAGGCTTGACGCGCTATTGCGCCAGTTTCTAGCGTTACTTGATGACTACCAAATTGGAAACTTTCAGAATGTTTTTGCAACATATTCATAACCTTATTAAATTATTTAGTAAAACCCTATAAAAAGGAAAAAAAGACCTCTTAACCACGCAAGCCGAGAGCCTTAATCAAGGTGCGGTAGCGGGTAACGTCTTCAGATTTTAAGTATTTCAGCATTTTTCGACGCTGGCTCACCATGCGCAACAAGCCACGACGCGAGTTGTTATCGTGAATATGTTTTTTAAAATGTTCTGTTAAATAGATGATTTTATGCGTTAACAATGCAACCTGCACTTCGGTAGAACCGGTGTCGCCTGCTGCTTTTTGAAATTGCTGCATAATTTTTGTTTTATCTTGAGCTGATAATGACATAATACATTTCCTCTTGTTTGGTGCACTAACCACTGTCATTGGCAGTAATGTGCTGTTGAAAATTAAAAACGAGGCATTATAACGCAGTTACATCAAGAATCCTACCACCAATAAACACTCGACGAGGCGAGACCAAGAAAAACCATATCTTATTGATTTAATAAGCCTTATCAAGCAGGCGCCGCACCAAAATACTTCTGCCGCACCCCGCACCTTCCCCTTTGACGCAATCTGCATCTTGAAAAGCAATCTCAAGCCGCGAGACAAAGCGAGCTTATTGGAATTTTGTCTTAGCGAATAAACTCGGTCACCTGATTGATGTGCATGTGATCGTCTTTGATGAAAATAAGAATGGAGTATATGGGCCAGCTGAACGGGGTGTTTTTTATCCTGCTGAATCCTTATTGGGCCAAGGTGAGATCAAGGGTTTCAAGGTTCGCTGTTTAACGCCGGAATATCAAATTGTCTCTCACTCTGGCTATCAACTGACGATTAAAGATATCAATGATGTGACTGCACTATGCAACCGATACAACATTCCATATCCTAAGATTAAATAGGGGGCTGATATGAAAAATGCTTTTTTGCTTCTGTTGATAGCTTTTAACGCTACAATCTTTTGTTAAACGCTCTACTACCTACCAAGTGATAACACACTGTTTATTATCATAAATTCTTAATAAAACATATTGGTTTATGGTATATAGACTATGCTATATTGAATATGCCATGTTAATGTGTTAGTATCTGATCGATTAAATACGTTATCGGGGAGAGTTTTCATCATGGCCAGAATCAACAAAAGTCAATTTGCGATATTGGGGGCATTATCTGTTAGGTCCATGAGTGCTTATGAGATTAAACAGTTTATCAATCGATCTGTCTCTTTTTTTTGGACGGAAGGGGAGGCGCAGCTGTATCCAACGTTAAAACAATTATATCAAAAGAATTGTGTTACATATCATGAAGAAGAAGCAGCAAAAGCGGGCACTAAAAAGATATACTCAATCACTAAAGCAGGAAGAGATGCTTTGACAGACTGGCTTCAAACTAAAACAGATCGGTCAATTTATAGAAATGAATTACTGCTAAAAGTATTCTTTGGGTCCAACCAGCCTGTAAAAAATAATATTCTATTACTTGAAAACGCCAAAAAAGAATCCGAAGAAATTTATACGGCATTGTTGACGCTGCGTGATGATCTAAAAAATAAAAAGATCACAAATAATAGATTGCCCTATGTGGAAATTGCATTGGAATATGGAATTATGGCATTAAAGACAGAAATAGGTTGGTGTAAAAATTCCATCAAAAAACTAAATAGTCAATAAGAGTGTAAAAGAAGATTATGATAAAAACCATCACTGATGCAGCGCTACAAACCCCCTGGTGGGCCTATGTATTATTTGTTTATCTAATAATAGTTGGTGTGAAAGCATCAAAGACAACTATTGTATCGGCAAGAAAACTATTTATTTTGCCGATCATATTTACAGTTATGTCAATACACACAGTTTTTACTTCATTTCAAATAGATGCAACTATCATCTTTATCTGGATTGGAAGTATTATCATCGAAAGCCTAATCGGTTGGGTGTTAGTACAACATCAGAAAATTCAAATTGATAAAACTCACCTATTGATTCAACTACCAGGCACGTGGTTAACGCTAATATTGGTGTTAGTTATCTTTGCTGCAAAGTATTATTTTGGATATGAATTGTCTGTTGATCCCCAACTGATCAAGCAAACTGCTTTTGAGTTTAGTATGCTGTTTATATCCGGTGCCTGCACAGGATTATTTATTGGGAGAGTGTGTTTTTATTCGCATCAATTATATGCACTCAAATCGGTTAATCTAGCTGATTAAAATGTAAAGTGAGACTGTAATAATGCCAAATATTCTAAGAGGTTTTTTACCCTGGATTTTATTTTTTGCGTTGTCTGGGCATTCAAATACATCCGTTGAAATGGCGACAAGCGCTGCATTAATTAGTCATATTATTTTTAATCATCATGCCTTAAAAAAAGGTTTTGTGCTGGATTGGGGGACCTTACTATTTTTTGTTTTATTTTCAATAAATGTATTTATATTGCAATACATCGCCATTACTAACAACGGTTTTCTTATTTCAAATTGTGCGTTAGCAGTGATTGCATGGATTTCATTAATTATTTCCAAGCCATTTACATTACAGTACGCTAAATCACATGTGGCACTAGAAGTAACAAAGTCACCCCTCTTTATATTAATCAATTATATACTCACCGTTGCTTGGGCGATTTTATTGAGCTTGATGGCGCTGCCGAATCTGCTAGAAATTTATGATCCTATAAAATACGCTTCCGATATTAATTTGGGCGTTAGTATTCTACTGATGTTGATCGGTGTTTGGTTGACACAAAAATTTCCGGATTGGTTTGCAGATAAGCTAATCGATAGAAAATTTAATGTTGACATTAAAGCAATATATGAAAAACAAAAAACGTCTGATCAAGATTACACGGAATTTAATGTAGAGCACATTGCTGCAAAATCGGATGTAAAAACGCAGGTTATTATTGTGGGAGCAGGCCCTATCGGATTAGCCTCAGCCTTGCTGCTACAACAGCATGATATTGATGTGATTGTAATAGAAAAACATCCTGGCATTTCCTTCCATCCTAAGGCGCGATATATCAGCTGCCGTTCTATGGAGTTGTTTAGGAAGTTAGGTATTGAGGACGTGATTAAACAATATAATTTACCTGAAGCACAAGATTTTTTTGGTTGGTTTTCTCAGTTGACTGGAAAATTGTACGCACGTGTCTCAAAGCATTCAAATTACCCAGCAGTCAGTCCATGTGATGAAGCAAGTTGCGCCCAACCTTATCTTGAACGAACGTTATTAAACCAGTTCGTTGAAAATGGCGGGCGAGTTTATTTTGAAGCTGCTGTGACTGATTTCTCTCAGAATCGTGATTTTGTTCAAGTGAAAGCAACAAATCGCAAAACAAAAGAGAAACACGTCTTTCAAGGGGATTATTTATTAGCAGCAGACGGCGCGCATTCCACTATTCGACAATTACTACAAATCCCAATGATTGGTCCCGATGAGATAAATACAGTTTTTTCAGTCTATTGTGAAATGGATTTGCACGATGTGATTGAAAAAGACAAATTGTTTAGCATTGCTTTTATTGTTAGACCAAACAAGCCCTCCCCTATGATTTTATCCATCGATGGAAAAAACAAATGGGTTTTTATCTTCCCATCCGCAGGAGCGTCAGTAAATTCTTTAAAAGAAATTTACACAGACGAGTATATCAAAAAACAGATTTACGATGTAGTTGGTAGAGAAAATATTCTTGTAAAAATCTTAAGCAAGAATGCATGGACATTGGGGGCTCAGGTTGCTAATCAGTTTGAAGCAGGAAGAACTTTTTTAATCGGCGATTGTGCTCATCGCTTTCCGCCAACAGGTGGTATGGGCATGAATTCCGGGCTGCAAGATGTAGATAACTTAATTTGGAAATTGGCTTATGTTGTTAAAGGTCAAGCGAGTAAAGGAATTTTAGAGACTTATGCTTTAGAAAGAATACCTGTAATATTAAAGATTATGCAGTGGAGCCTGAAAAATTTGCAGCGCATTGTGCGTATTCAACGCCAGTTTGATGAAAAACAAGTTGATCACAATCATTTTCAGGAACATGCTCAAACACAAGAGGAACATTTAAATAAAAGTGGGTTAGATTTAGGTATTCTTTACGCCTCAGATTTTATTGCAAAAACAGATGAAACAAAACCAAATATACCATTAGATCACTATATACCAAATACGTATCCAGGTGCGCGCCTGCCGCACTTTTCTTTAATAAAGGATGGCGAAACCATATCTAGTTTAGATCTAGTTTCAACTCATTTTTCACTGCTATTTTATGAAAAGTATATTACAACAGCCCAATCTATAGATTTCAAAAGCATTCCAACAACTTTACTTACAATTGGTGAAGAATCTGCTATTAAAGAAATTTCCCCCGGAAGTTTTAAAAAATTACTTGGAGACCAGGGCGCTAATGCTATTTGGGTGAGGCCTGATGGTCATATTGCTTGGAAAGGATCTTTAAATGCTGTTTCGGATATAAAAAACCTTTCAAATTTGATAGCTTTGATTGGTGTTTAAATTTAAATAGGGCGTAAAAATTTTTGTAGTAACCTCATTCTTTGAGATCATAGGCTGAGCCTCTTATTTGTACTAATATTAATTAGCAAAACTAATCAGGAAGAATTTTTTTCTTTTTTCCCGAATTATGCCGTGCTTCCAACTCAGCATCGTTGTATAGATCTGTCGTAGCACTGGTGGTATGACCGGCGTCGTCTCTGACATGCACAATAGGGCGACCGCGTTTATTTAAATCGTCGGAAATTCCAGTGTGCCGCAACCAATGTACGGTTGCTTCAGCTAAAGATTTGGATTCATCAATAAAGCCTTCCTTAGCCATAGCCGCTATTGCGTTATCAAAACATTAATGGAAAATGAACCACAAATTTAGTTCACTGGCCCAGACTGCCCCCCCTCTATTACTGGCTTGCGCCTTAGCAAAATGCTAGATAAAGATGAATTCAATAATATTAGACCACATGCCAGCTTGGGCCATATGCCTCCAAGGGTGCTTGCTAAGCAAAAATCACTTTGAGGAGTGGCTAAGTAAAGGGGGACTAGACACAGAAACACCCCCTAAACAATGCAATGCTTCCTCAAAATTACTTTTCCTTAGCTCATCCCCTGCTCCAGGCCTACGAGAACAACAAAAGATACTTAAGCCATTGACCCTATTCAGAGGAAACATTTCTTTAAGTAATTCTTGGTAATAAACTGGCACTTTAAAGCCTGGCGCCCTTATCTCGCACCGCTTAATTAGAGTATCATAATCAAAGGTGCCCTTTTCTTTTCTAATATCGAGCGCCATCCCTACCAATCCATACCAATTTAGACTCTTGGATTGATTAA
>CBDETP010000010.1:7500-127319 GCA_965242995.1 Coxiellales bacterium | reverse complement strand
TAAGATAATTTTTACTGACTTGAGGGGTTATTTTATGGCTAAAAATTTATTTTCTTCAGCTAAAGAACGTTTAGATCAAGCCGCAGCATTATTAGATAATGTCGATCAAGAAATTGTTGACCAATTAAAACATCCACAAAGTAGTATGGCCATTTCCATTCCAGTTCGAATGGATGATGGCTCTTTGCAAGTGTTTAAAGGCTATCGTGTTCGCTACAACAATAGTCGAGGCCCAACTAAAGGCGGCATTCGTTATCATCCTAATGTGGATCTTGATGAGGTGACAACACTGGCCTTTTGGATGACCTTCAAGTGTGCGGTGGTAGGTATTCCATTTGGTGGTGGTAAGGGTGGCATTGAAGTTAATCCAAAAAAATTATCACCCATGGAAGTTGAGCGCTTAAGTCGGAGCTACATGGAACAAATGGTGGATTTTGTTGGTCCTGACACCGATATTCCCGCACCGGATGTGTATACCAATGCCATGATCATGGGTTGGATGATGGATGAATATTCAAAAATCACTCGACGCATTAGTCCGGCAGTAATTACGGGCAAGCCTATTGCATTGGGTGGCAGCTTAGGTCGTGATGATGCAACCGGCCGTGGTGGGTACTATTGTTTAAAAGAATTAGAGCGACGTCGTGAATGGGATCCATCAACCATTCGTGTGGCCATTCAAGGCTTTGGTAATGCCGGGCAGCATATTGCGTCATTATTGCATCGTGATGGCTATAAAATTGTTGCCGTGAGTGATTCTAAAGGCGGTATTTTTAGTGCAGAAGGGTTTGATATTCCAAGTTTGGTTCATGCCAAGCAAGAGACACAAGAAGTTAAGGCCGTTTATTGTAAAGAGTCTGTTTGTGAGGCGGTGCCAGCTGAAAAAATCACCAATGAGCAATTACTCGAATTAGACGTTGATATATTAATTCCAGCGGCATTAGAAGACGTGATTACCGAGAAAAATGCCAATAATATTAAGGCCAAAGTGATTGTAGAATTAGCCAATGGTCCCATTACCACCGAAGCCGATGTTATTTTAGCGCAAAAAGAGCTATTAATTATTCCCGATATTTTAGCCAATGCTGGTGGTGTAACGGTGAGTTATTTCGAATGGGTGCAAAATAAAAATGGTTATTATTGGTCATTGGAAAAAGTCCGTGAAGAATTGGAAGGCATTATGGTTAAAGCCTTTAATCAAGTCTATGATGTGATGGTTGAGAAGAAAACCACAATGCGAGTCGCTGCGTATGTGCATGCGCTCAGTGTGTTGTCTGAGGCTATTTCTGCTCAGGGTACCCAAAGTTATTTTGCTAAAGAAGCTTAAATTGCAGGGATAAACATCATGGAAGAAAAAATCATTGATTATTATGATGGTGATCATTGCTTAAAAGGCAGGTTGTTTTGGCAGGAAACATCACAAAAACAGCCAGCCATTGTTTTGTATCATGCCTTTGAGGGGTTGTCAGCTTTTTTAACCAATTATGCAAAAGCATTAGTTAATAAGGGTTTTGTTGTGTTTGCCGCAGACATGTATGGCAATGGTGAGGTTGCAGACACTTTGCCAGGTTGTTTTGATTTGATTGGTCCACACTTAAAAGATCGAGCTTTAGTTCGACGCCGAGCGCAATTGGCGTATCAACAATTAATAAATCAGACGATGATTGATAAACACAATATTCATGCCACTCTTGGCATTTTCAAAAATCCTTAATCCTAGGCTTGCTGAAGGAAATAAAGAAAACAGTTCTCCAGCAGCAAGTGTCGCGCTGGATATAGTTGAATTAATTGCAGGTTTTATTGAGCCTAGAATACCCACATTACTCAATGTTATTTCAAGGAGCTTAAAAGACCATCCTGAGGTGTTGGAAGTCTATGCTAAGGTGCTAGAATCCCTGAATCAGCTGCAGAGTTATATTAATACACACACGGGAAAAAAGGAAAGACAGAAGGCCGCTTTAGACATTCAGGAAAAACTGTTGGCGCTAACTGAATCAAGAAAAATATTTAACTCTGAAAATGTACTTGAGGAAATTATAGCTAATTTAACAGAAGAAAGTTATGCCGAGGTTTTTAAGACCCACTCAGTAAACAAAGTAATAAGTTTTTTTCCATTAGCTGGGGGGTGTGAACTAGCTTATACAAAACTGGAAGGAGTGCTGGCAAGTATTCAGAAAATATTTTCGCCCGACAGTGTTGGTATTAACTTTAATAAGCTAAAAGATTCCTTGCAAGCACAAGCACAAGCACAAGCACAGCCAGAACCAGAAGTAGCAGCAGCACAGCCAGAGCCAGTAGCATCGCCAGAAGCAGTAGCATCACCAGAACCAGAGCCAAAAGAGGCAGAAGCAGTAGGAGCAGCAGGTAGTGCATCACCAGAACCAGATGGAACTGAGCTAAAGGTAGTGTGCTGATAACTAAGAACCACTATTCAGGCGTCTTAAGCGCTAGCTAGTCTCTTGTGCTAGTGCATTTAAAACCACCCTTCAGGGTGGTTTTTTTATTCTGGGTCCACTGTGTTGAAAACACAATAAATCTTGTTTTAAAACAGCAGGTTATTTTTTTTAATCTCTTAATATTTCCTTAATATCAGCACGCATTGAATTTTATTTATTCGACAGGGCCGATTAATTAATGGGGGTTTTTCTTGTTTAAGCGGTAGTTTTTTTCTGGGTTGTCGAGCTTTTAATCTTTACAACCACTTTTGATTATAGTTTTTTCCTATGATAACCATAAAAATAATTCATTGTTAATGGTTTTTGGTACGGCATACACTGGTTTTATATTAAACAATAAGGGGGCAGGAATGATGGCAATGAACCATATTTTTTCTGCATTTAATTTAAAGGCAGTCATCTGTGATGATATGCGAAAAGTAATAAACAAATAACATAAAAGAGGAAAAAAATGAATGAACTATTCGAAGCAGTAAAAAAGGGTGATGCAGAGGTTGTTAAATCTTTATTAGCGGGAGGGGCTTTGGTTGATGCGGTAAATCAATATGGCTACACGCCTTTACACTGGGCAGCAAAAAATGGCTATAAAGCGGTTGTTGATCTTTTATTAGAAGCTGGGGCAGATATAAAATTACTTAAAAAAGATAGTGTTGAAAGAGAGCTTTGTCAAAACATTTTAAATGGATTATTAAGAAGTGCGGTAATATCGAATAACATTGTTAAAGTTCAAGCCTATATAGCTATTGGTGCAGGTGTTAATGCGACAGATGATGATGGCGAAACGCCTTTACACTTGGCAGCAGCAATTGGTCAGGCAGCGATTGTTGCAGCTTTATTAGACGGAGGGGCTGATGTTGATGCGGTAAGTCAAAATCGCAGAACGCCTTTACACTGGGCAGTACGAAATGGTTGTGAAGCGGTTGTTAGGCTTTTATTAGCGGCAGGAGCTTTGGTTGATGCGGTAGATCTATGGGGCGGGTCGGCTTTGATTTTTGCAGCAGAAAATGGTTATGAAGCGGTTGTTGATCTTTTATTAGAAACTGGGGCAGATATAACATTACTTAAAAAAGATAGTGTTGAAAGAGAGCTTTGTCAAAACATTTTAAATGGATTATTAAGAAGTGCGGTAATATCGAATAACATTGTTAAAGTTCAAGCCTATATAGCTATTGGTGCAGGTGTTAATGCGACAGATGGTGATGGCGCAATGCCTTTACACTGGGCAGCATCCAGGGGTCATGCAGCGGTTGTTGCAGCTTTATTAGACGGAGGGGCTGATGTTGATGCGGTAAGTCAAAATCGCAGAACGCCTTTACACTGGGCAGTACGAAATGGTTGTGAAGCGGTTGTTAGGCTTTTATTAGCGGCAGGAGCTTTGGTTGATGCGGTAGATCTATGGGGCGGGTCGGCTTTGATTTTTGCAGCAAAATATGGTTATGAAGCGGTTGTTCAGGTTTTATTAGCGGCAGGAGCTAAGGTTAATGCGGTAGATAAACAGGGCTATACGCCTTTGCGTATAGCACGAGATGGTCCTACTTATGATGCTATTAAAGCTTATATCGATAGTAAACAACATCAATGGCGGCGCCATCTACAAGCTCTTAGAAGCTCTGCCTTGCACCAACAAAAAACTTCCAATTTTCATCTCGTTGAGCTCTTTCCTGATAATATTAAACGTAAGTTTATAGCAAGTTTTTTTGAGAGATTATCACCACTCTTGGCATTTTCAAAAATCCTTAATCCCAGGCTTGCTGAAGGAAATAAAGAAAACAGTTCTCCAGCAGCAAGTGTCGCGCTGGATATAGTTGAATTAATTGCAGGTTTTATTGAGCCTAGAATACCCACATTACTCAATGTTATTTCAAGGAGCTTAAAAGACCATCCTGAGGTGTTGGAAGTCTATGCTAAGGTGCTAGAATCCCTGAATCAGCTGCAGAGTTATATTAATACACACACGGGAAAAAAGGAAAGACAGAAGGCCGCTTTAGACATTCAGGAAAAACTGTTGGCGCTAACTGAATCAAGAAAAATATTTAACTCTGAAAATGTACTTGAGGAAATTATAGCTAATTTAACAGAAGAAAGTTATGCCGAGGTTTTTAAGACCCACTCAGTAAACAAAGTAATAAGTTTTTTTCCATTAGCTGGGGGGTGTGAACTAGCTTATACAAAACTGGAAGGAGTGCTGGCAAGTATTCAGAAAATATTTTCGCCCGACAGTGTTGGTATTAACTTTAATAAGCTAAAAGATTCCTTGCAAGCACAAGCACAAGCACAAGCACAAGCACAGCCAGAACCAGAAGTAGCAGCAGCACAGCCAGAGCCAGTAGCATCGCCAGAAGCAGTAGCATCACCAGAACCAGAGCCAAAAGAGGCAGAAGCAGGTAGACCAGCAGCAACAACGACATTCTTTGTAGCAGCAGCAGAAGCAGTAGGAGCAGCAGGTAGTGCATCACCAGAACCAGATGGAACTGAGCTAAAGGTAGTGTGCTGATAACTAAGAACCACTATTCAGGCGTCTTAAGCGCTAGCTAGTCTCTTGTGCTAGTGCATTTAAAACCACCCTTCAGGGTGGTTTTTTTATTCTGGGTCCACTGTGTTGAAAACCCAATAAATCTTGTTTTAAAGCAGTAGGCTATTATTTATTTTTTAAAAACTTTTTTTCTCTTAACATCAGTACGTATAAAAATTTTATTTATTAGACAGGGCAGATTAATTAATAGATGTTTATTTTAACGAATGCTTGAGTAAAAGCTCCAGTCATTATTAACCAATAACCATCCAACGACAAATATTGTGATTTTTTTAAACTTAATTCTTAATTCATAAAAAAATTTTATTGTTATAGATCATAATCTTAAATTTAAAATTTTACTTTTACTTTACCTCTTAAGATTTCCTTAATATTCATGACTTATACTTTTTGTCACAGTCAGAAGTGTCACTCATTCGTTACTGATAGAGAGTGCTTCAAAAAATACTGAACTATGAAGAAAATATAACAATTAGGAGAATACAAAAAATGTTGACTAAAGATGAGGCTTTGGAGTTGGTGAGGAAATCTGGTTGGTGGATTCGCAGATTATCTCGCGAATTACAAGCTGATCGTGACGTGGTCTTAGCTGCAGTGAAGCAAAATGCTAATGCGCTTCAATTTGCCTCTGCCGAATTAAAAGATGATCGTGAGTTTATCTTAGCTGCAGTGAAGCAAAATGCTAATGCGCTTGAATATGCCTCTGCCGAATTACGAGCTGATCGTGACGTGGTCTTAGCTGCAGTGAAGCAAAATGCTAATGCGCTTCAATTTGCCTCTGCCGAATTAAAAGATGATCGTGAGTTTATCTTAGCTGCAGTGGCACAAAATGGTGAGGTACTTGAATATTTACTTCCAAGCTATGGCACTCCGGCAACAAGAAAGGTGGCTCATAGCTCAAGAGAAGATGCTTTAGCTGCAGTGGCAAACAATTGCGGTGATTTTCTCTTTGTCTCTGAGAAATTACGAGCTGATCGTGACGTGGTCTTAGCTGCAGTGAAGCAAAATGCTAATGCGCTTCAATTTGCCTCTGCCGAATTAAAAGATGATCGTGAGTTTATCTTAGCTGCAGTGTCACAAAATGGTCAGGCTCTTGAATTTGCCTCTAAAGGATTACGAGGTGATCGTGAGGTGGCATTAGCTGCGGTTAAACAAAATGGTCATGCGTTGCGGTATATTCCTGAGGGATTACGAGGTGATCATGACGTGGTCTTAGCTGCGGTTAAACAAAAAGGCCGAGCACTTCTCTTTGCCTCTGCCGCATTGAGAGAAGACCGTGAGGTGGTCTTAGCTGCGGTGGCACAAAATTCAAGAGCGCTTTACTTTGCTTCTGCTGAGTTACAGAATGATTCTATGGTGGTCTCAGCTGCGGTGAAATATCATTCCAAAAAAGATGCTGTAACTGCGGTAGAAATGAAAGGCTGTGAGCTTCTTTTTGCCTCTGCCGAATTAAGAGGTGATCGCGAGGTGGTTTTAGCTGCAGTGAAGCAAAATGCTAATGCGCTTCAATTTGCCTCTGCCGCATTGAGAGAAGACCGTGAGGTGGTCTTAGCTTCAATTAGAGAAAATTATTGGACGTTTATGCCGCTTGTGCATGCCTCCCCCTCATTAAGAGATGATCGCGAGGTAGTTTTAGCTGCGGTGAAGAGAAATGGTCATGCGCTTCAATTTGCCTCTAAAAAATTACAAAATAATCTCGAAATGGTCTTAGCTGCTAATATGAAACGAGATTACAGATTGAGACGAGCAGGTGGCTTGCTATGTCACCTCGATCGGAGCCACGATGACATCTTTGAGGCAGTGATAACTAGCGGTTTTATGCTTCAATATTCCTCTCTCGAATTAGGTGATGATCATGAAGTGACTTTCATTGCGTTGGCGGAGAGTGGTTGGCAGCTTAAGCATTCCTTTCGCGAATTAGATAAGTGTCGCATCAAGTATCTTAATCAGATAAGCCGGATTCGTACCAAAGAAAAATTTATGTTTACTAAACTTAATCCTCTTGTATTGCAGGCTAATCCTAAAGAGGTCTTAGTTGCTCTGGCAAAAGATTGTAGGGTGCTTGAACATGTCGCTGTTGTATTGCAGGGTAATCCTGAAGAGATCTTAGCTGCTCTGGCAGAAGATTATAGGGTGCTTAAATATGCTCCTGAGAAACTACGATCTGATCGTAATTTCATCCTGGCTGCAATAGCAAAAAATCCTCAGGTGTTGCAATTTGCCTCTGCCGAATTAAAAGATGATCGTAATTTCATCCTGGCTGCAATAGCAAAAAATCCTCAGGTGTTGCAATTTGCCTCTGCCGAATTAAAAGATGATCGTGAGTTTATCTTAGCTGCAGTGGCACAAAATGGTTGGGCTCTTGAATTTGCCTCTGCCGAATTAAAAGATGATCGTGAGTTTATCTTAGCTGCAGTGTCACAAAATGGTCAGGCTCTTGAATTTGTCTCTAAAGGATTACGAGGTGATCGTGAGGTGGCATTAGCTGCGGTTAAACAAAATGGTCATGCGTTGCGGTATATTCCTGAGGGATTACGAGGTGATCATGACGTGGTCTTAGCTGCGGTTAAACAAAAAGGCCGAGCACTTCTCTTTGCCTCTGCCGCATTGAGAGAAGACCGTGAGGTGGTCTTAGCTGCGGTGGCACAAAATTCAAGAGCGCTTTACTTTGCTTCTGCTGAGTTACAGAATGATTCTATGGTGGTCTCAGCTGCGGTGAAATATCATTCCAAAAAAGATGCTGTAACTGCGGTAGAAATGAAAGGCTGTGAGCTTCTTTTTGCCTCTGCCGAATTAAGAGGTGATCGCGAGGTGGTTTTAGCTGCAGTGAAGCAAAATGCTAATGCGCTTCAATTTGCCTCTGCCGCATTGAGAGAAGACCGTGAGGTGGTCTTAGCTTCAATTAGAGAAAATCCTTGGACGTTTATGCCGCTTGTGCATGCCTCCCCCTCATTAAGAGATGATCGCGAGGTAGTTTTAGCTGCGGTGAAGAGAAATGGTCATGCGCTTCAATTTGCCTCTAAAAAATTACAAAATAATCTCGAAATGGTCTTAGCTGGTAAATTGGGGGATTATGGGATAATTAAGTATGAATGGTTTTACCGTAGTTGGAGCCTCGATGACATCTTTGAGAGAGTGATAACTAGCGGTTTTATGCTTCAACATTCCTCTTTCGAATTAGGTGATGATCATGCAGTGACTTTCATTGCAGTGGCGGAGAGAGGTTGGCAGTTTAAGCATTCCTTTATCGAATCAGGAGACAATAAGTATCTTAATCGGATAAGCTCGAAATTTTGTATCGAAGAAAAATTTATGTCTGCTAAACTTGCTCCTCCTCTTGTATTGCAGGCTAATCCTAAAGAGGTCTTAGCTGCTCTGGCAAAAGATTGTGGGGCGCTTAGATGTGTAGCTGTTGTATTGCAAGGTAATCCTGAAGAGATCTTAGCTGCTCTGGCAGAAGATTATAGGGTGCTTAAATATGCTCCTGAGAAACTACGATCTGATCGTAATTTCATCCTGGCTGCAATAGCAAAAAATCCTCTGGTGTTGCAATTTGCCTCTAGAGAATTACAAGCTGATGATTCGCTAAAAGAACTTACTGCGTTATCGCAAAATCCTACGAATCTAATGGGCGATTTTTTTAGAGGGCCGCAAGGTAAGAAGTCTGGTTTAGCAGTCGCTTATAATGAAAAATGCACACAAAAATGGCTAGGTGGTCTTTTAAAATGCCAAAAAAAATCGTTGACCTATCTAGAAAAACTTCAGAATAGCGAATCAATAGTAGGGCTAATGATAATTTTGCAAGAAATTATCAAAATATCTAGTCAAGGATCTTCTCAAGTATTTAAAAAAAATCCTCAATGTTTTCGTCTTTTGAGTTCAATAAGTGATAGATTTCCTATAGTTTTTTTGAAAGTGCTGTCTGGTCGTTTGGTGGATAATGAAGATCTATCGTGTCGAAGAAGATTAGCTTTTGCTAAGTTATTTCATGAAAGATTAGCAGAGGGAAGTGGTATCGATGTGAGTGAACTAAGCGATGTTATTGATGTTATTCCTAGGTATTAATAAATCAATCGCACGATGAGCAGCAGCAGGTAGTGAATTACTACATTTGAGCTAATGGGTGTGGGTCATACGGTTAGTAGAGGTCATTCATGATCCTAGATGCTAGCTAGCCCCTTATTAGTGCATTTAAAACCACCCTTCAGGGTGGTTTTTTTATAAAAAAATAATTGGTTTTTGTGTTATTTTAAGGTGTTGTCAATGAATGTGTATGCACAACGGTGCGCGTTATTCCATGGGCCATGAGCCAGGGGGTAATTTACCTTTCATCATTTCCATTTGTTTTTGCATTTTGCCGCCTTTGAATTTTTTCAGCATTTTTTGCATTTGAGTAAATTGTTTGAGTAATTTATTCACTTTTTGAATGTCGGTGCCAGATCCTTTCGCAATGCGGCGTTTTCTTGAACCATTGAGTACGGCAGGAAATCTTTTTTCTTGCCTTGTCATCGATTGCACAATGGCTTTCATGTGAACGACCTGTTTTTCATCCATCATGTTGGCCACGCCTTTCGGTAGACCGGCGCCGCCAGGAAGTTTGCTTAAAATCCCTTGTAGACCACCCATTTTTTGCATTTGTTCAAGTTGATTTAAAAAGTCATCAAAGTCAAACCGTTTGCCTTTTTTCAGCTTTTTCTCGAGTTTGTCGGCCTGTTTTTTATCAAGCTTACGTTCGCTTTCCTCAACCAGTGATAGCACATCGCCCATGCCTAAAATACGCGATGCCATGCGTTTTGGATGGAAGGCATCGAAAGCATCAATTTTTTCACCAATACCAATGAACTTAATCGGTTTTCCGGTGATAAAGCTCATGGATAATGCGGCACCACCTCGGGCATCACCGTCGAGCTTGGTGAGCACCGCTCCAGTAATTGGTAGGGTGTCTGAGAATTGTTTAGCAACGTTGGCGGCATCTTGTCCGGCCATGCTGTCTAAGACTAATAGGGTTTCAGTTGGATCAACGACTTTAGCAATGTCGCTGATCTCAGTCATCATTTCATCATCAATTTGTAAACGACCAGCGGTATCAATTAATAACACATCACATAAGGTGTTTTTTGCTTCTTTTACTGCGGCTTTAGCAATATCGACTGGTTTTTTCTTGGGGTCTGAACCGGCAAAAAAACCGACGTCAATTTGTTCGGCTAAAGTTTTTAATTGCAAAATAGCTGCAGGTCGATAAACATCGGCTGAGGCCATTAGTACTTTCTTTTTGTGTTCGATGCTAAGCCAGCGAGCAAGTTTGGCGGTGGTTGTGGTTTTACCCGCACCTTGCAAACCGGCCATAAGGATCACAACTGGCGGGTTGGCCTTTAGGTTTAATTCAACAAGTTCCTCACCCAAGATTCGGGTTAGCTCGTCGTTTACTACCTTAATGAGTGCATCACCTGGGCGAATGCTTTTATGAACCTCTTTACCAACAGCCTGTTCATTGACTTGCTTTATAAAGTCTTTTACAACCGGAAGTGCAACATCAGCCTCAAGTAGGGCAATGCGAACTTCGCGTAAGGTCTCTTTGATGTTTTCTTCTGTTAAGCGACCAATGCCGCGTAACTTGTTTAAACTTTGAGATAATTTATCACTGAGAGATGAAAACATGGCTAAATCCAACTAGTTAGAGCAGACGCTCTGCGGCTGCAAGTTATGCGTGTTCTTGCGATTATAGCGACTTTATAAGAGCAGGCAAGCTTTGTCTGCCGTCTATGGCTGCATTGGCGTGATGAACGTGGTAGGCTAGTGATTATTTTGATCATGGGTTTGGGGGCTACTATGCCAGTAGTGCTGACTGCAGCCGTTGCCATTGGTGCATATTTTTTTGCGGCTCTTTTTGAATGGCCTAGTGTTCGGCGCCGGCAGGCGGTGTCACCTCGAACCATGCAGCGGGTTGCTTTGTTGGCCGTTGTGGCTCATGGCTCATTACTGTATCAGTATTATTGGGTAATGAAACACTTTCCTAGCTTAATCCTGAGCCTATCTTTAAGCTCATGGTGCGTGGCTTGTTTGTTGGTCATCGCGTGCTTCTTTCGACCGATAAAAAGCTTGCAGTTAGTTGTGTTTCCGATAACGGTTGTCACTCTTTGGGTTGGCCTGTTTTTTCCAATGGGGTTAATACAAGATCCGGTGTTGAGCCCCGTGTTGGCGTTTCATGTTTTTTTATCATTACTAACGTTTGCAGTTTTTTGTGTGGCCGGTTTGCAGGCAATGTTTATTTTTTATCAACAGTATTGTTTGCATACAGCAAGGTCTAATGCTTTTGTTTTGCAGTTACCTGCATTGCAGACCATGGAAAAGTGCCTGTTTGAAATGCTAACGTTGGGTTTTATTTTATTAACACTGTTGCTCATTACGGCGACAATTTTTTTTAAAGCGCAGCTGTTTCACGTAGAAGGAGTTGGTTTTAAAGCGTTGTTGGCGCTGGTTGCTTGGTTGGTGTTTGCGGGCTTGTTGGTCGGCCGTTATTTGCGTGGTTGGCGTGGTCGTTGGGTTATGGTTACTATTGTTGCTGGTTTCTTTTTGATTTGGCTAGTATATTTTGGCAGTCAATTACTTGGCGCTGCTGTTTAATTAAAGGATTAATTAATCATGATGATTATTGCGTTAATTGCGTTAATTGCGTTGTCTGCTTTTTTTTCAAGTGCTGAAACGGCAATGATGGCGTTGAATCGCTACCGTCTTCGTCATTTAGTTAAAAAAGGTGATGTAAGAGCCAAGCGGGTGCAGGCCTTGTTAGATCGACCTGATCGCTTGCTGGGTGTTATTTTGGTTGGTAATACTTTTGCAAATATTTTGGCAGCGTCTTTAATGACAGTGGTGTGTGTGCATTATTTTGGGAATCTTGGTGTGTTAATTTCCACCGTTTTTTTAACGTTGTTTATTTTGATTTTTGCGGAAATCACACCAAAAACTTTGGCTGCTTTGTACCCTGATCGCATTGCTTTTCCTGTGTCCGGGCCTTTGTTGTGGTTGTTGAAAATCACTTATCCGTTGATTTGGTTGTTGAATACTATTGCGAATAATTTATTAAAATTATTTCGAGTACAACTAAATCAGTTGCGGGCAGAGTCTTTAAGCTCTGAAGAGCTGCGTACGGTCGTTAAAGAATCAAAAAGTAAAATGTCTAGCTCTTATCAGACCATGCTGTTGCGTATTTTAGATTTTGATAATGTGTCAGTGGAGGATGTTATGGTGCCTAGAAATGATATCGAGGGCATTGATTTAACAGAAGATTGGTCGCAGGTTTGTGAGCAAATTAAAAAATCGCAACATACGTTTTTGCCAGTGTATGAAGAGAATATTGGAAAAGTTATTGGTGTTTTACGTCTTAAGGATTTATTTTGCTATTCGGAGGCCACATTGACAAGAGACCGGTTATTGTCATTGACGTCTGCACCGACCTTTATCCCTGAAGGAACTTCATTGCGTCAGCAGCTAATTAATTTTCGCAAGCATGGTGACCATGTTGGGCTTATTGTTGATGAGTATGGGAAAATTCAGGGGTTGGTTAATTTACGTCATGTGGTGGAGGAAATCATTGGTGATTTTCCTGAAGAGGCAGAAGATATTGCTGCATTGATCCATCGAAAAGAAAATGGTAGCTATTTAGTGGATGGTCAAATTTCTTTACGAGATTTAAACCGGCATATGAAGTGGGATTTTCCATTAGACGGGCCTAAAACGTTAAGCGGTTTGATTGTTGAGCGGCTTGAGGATATTCCAGATTTTAACGTTTGCTTGCAAGTAGGGCAATACCGTGTTGAGGTTGTATCCGTCAAAGAAAACACTATTGAGCAAGTGCTTGTTTCCTCTATAAAGAAAACGGAAAATAAATAAAAAATAACGGTATTTCAAGCAGTTTTTATTCGGTTATTATTGTTTCACGATTTTCGTTTGGATGAACGTTTGCAAGATAATTCTCACGGGTTTAATTTACTGGAAATGCTGATCGTTTTGTCTTTGATAAGCATTTTTTCAGTATCTTTTTTATTGGGTTGGCAGCGTTGGTTGCAGGACCACCGGCTTGTTGCCCAGATGAATGTGTTAAAGCAGATGATTGCTTTCGCAAGAACATCGGCTATGCATGGCGGGCAACCTGTTATTTTGTGCGGCAGCCAGGATTTTCAACATTGTGATGGCCGATGGTCTTCTGGTTGGTTAGTGATGTCGCAAAGCAATCAAAAAATACTTCGTCAGCACCGTGTGAGCTTGCAAAAACTTCAGGTTGGTTGGCGTGGCGCTTTAGGAAAATCCGAACTGATATTTCAGCCCAGTGGCTCGGTGCTGGGTGCGCCAGGAAGTTTTTCAGGCTATCTGCTCAATACTAAAGATGATGTGTATCAGGCTACGGTTTCAGCCTCAGGTCGATGGCGAAGGATTTTGAGGTCGTTTTAATTGTTTTTGAGGCTTAAAGAATTGTCTTTTACCTCTAGCCTTTCTCTATGGAAGGTCTTTGTCGCTTCTTTGATTAGGCGTGATTATTATTACTCTTTGTTTTATGCAAAGTCTTTTTGATTTTTTTTTGCTGGAATAGTCATTTTTTATTGCTGTTAGGCAAGTAGTTGCATAAGACCGACTGATGAGAAGAGTGGTAGTACTTTGGTCGATGCTCTGGTAATCTTGTCAGCAATTATTGGGGCTATTGAAAAGGGGAAATTTATGCGTATTATTCTATTGGGTGCGCCAGGCGCAGGAAAGGGCACGCAGTCGCAATTGATTAGCGAGCGCTTTCATATTCCACGAATCGCGACAGGTGATATGTTGCGTCGAGCGGTTGAGCAGAAAACGCCACTGGGCTTGGCGGCCAAGCGTGTTATGGAAGAAGGCGGTTTGGTGGCAGATGAGGTTATTATTGGTTTGGTTAAAGTGCGAATTGCAGAGCCAGACTGTGAAAATGGCTTTTTATTTGATGGTTTTCCTCGGACCTTGGCACAGGCTGAATCTTTGCGTAACGCAAAAATAAAGATTGACCATGTTGTGGATATTGCGGTGCTAGACAGTGCTATTATTGAGCGAATGGCGGGGCGGTTAATTCACCCCAGCTCTGGTCGTGTTTATCACAAAAGTTTTAATCCACCTGCGCAGCCTGGTGTTGATGATGAAACGGGTGAGGCCTTGGTTCAGCGCGAAGACGACCAGGAAAGTACGGTGCGTAAGCGACTGGCGGTTTACCACGAGCAAACCAGTCCCTTAATTGCCTATTATAAAGACTGGATGAGTTCTGGTGATGAGTTTGCGCCTAAGTATCATCGAGTGAATGGCCAGGGCGATATGCAAGGCGTGACAAATGAGATTTTAGCAGCAGTGGAGGATTGATTTATGCGTCAAGTCACTCAAGAGTCTTTGCAGGGCGTTATTTCTATGGCTGACACCGTCGTTATTAATTTTTCCGCTTCTTGGTGCGCGCCATGCCAGGACTTTCATCAGGTATTGAATGCGGCAGAACAAAAAAACCCAGACATTGTTTTTGCAACGGTCGATGTTGAAAAAGAACCAGTATTGGCGGAAGAATTTGGGGTTCGCTCAGTGCCTTTTTTGATGGTGATTCGCAACCGTGTTGTGGTGTTTGCGGAGGCTGGCGCTCACTCCGGGGCAAGTCTGCAAGATTTGTTGAATCAGGCAAAAGCCTTGAGTGCGGATGACTTATCAAAGAAGCATGAATAAATTTAATTGGTTTTAAGTTAAAAAAAACGCCGTCACAAGACGGCGTTTTTGTAAGACCAGTTAATAAGTTACTTCTTCTTAACTGTTTTTTTCGTGGTTTTGCGCTTAGTTGTTGTTTTCTTCTTCTTAGCAGCTGTTTTTTTCTTAGCTGGCTTCTTTTTAGCAACTGCTTTTTTCTTAGTTGGCTTCTTTTTAGCAGCTACTTTTTTCTTAGCAGCTACTTTTTTCTTAGCAGCAGCTTTCTTTTTAGCATCTGCTGCTTTTTTTGCAGCTGTTTTTTTGATGTCAGCTTTCTTTTTAGCATCTGCTGCTTTTTTTGCAGCTATTTTTCTGATGTCAGCTAACTTTTTAGCATGTTGTTTTTTAAGATCTGCGTTCGCCTTTTCGAGCTTTTTAACAAGCGTCTTAAGCTTAGCAACTTCTTTTTTCAGCTCCGCCGTATTACGAGCAGCGACTGATACTTTTTTTGTTTTTGGCATTTTCTTCCTCCTAAAGATTGTCCGTCAAAGATTGACAAAGTCATTTTACTATGAAAATCAACAAGATTAAACACTTTTCTGTAATTTTTTTATACTCACTTGCTTGTTTTGCGTGCTATACTTTTTTTAGAGCTACTTTAGGCTAAGTTTTTTTTTGAATGTTTGTGGATATTGGGTATAATGATTTTTTCAAATTCCGCCACAGTGAATGATTTTATTTAAATTTTGGATGTACTATGAATGATGGCTCGTTGGTTTTTTTCCTTTTTTTGATTTTTTCAGGGGCAGCTGTTTTATCAACGCTTGCTTTGATGACGCGACAATCTATGCTGGTTGCTTATATTTTATTGGGTGTAATTTTGGGTCCGTGGGGTTTAAAGTGGGTCGGTAATCCAGAAGTCGTGCAAAAAATTGGTGATGTCGGCATTGTTTTTTTATTATTTTTGTTGGGCCTGCATTTGCCACCACAAAAATTGATCCATATGCTTAAAAAAGTTGTTTGGGTTGGCGTTATTAGCTCTTTAGTTTTTTTGTTGGTTGGTTATGGCATTAGTCTGGCTTTTGGCTACACACAGGCAGAGGCGCTGGTAATAGGCGCTGCAATGATGTTTTCCAGCACTATTATTGGTATTAAGCTGCTGCCAACGACTATTCTGCATCATCAGCATACTGGTGAAGTGATGATTGGTGTTTTATTGTTTCAGGATATTATAGCGATTATTGTCTTGCTGCTGCTGCATAGTTTTAGTGTTGGCAGCTTAAATGTCGTTGACTTGAGTGCGCTGGTTATAGGAATGCCATTTATTATCGCTGTTGCTTTTTTCTTTGAGCGCTTTGTATTAATTAAGTTATTAGCCCGCTTCGACCGTATTCGAGAATATTTATTTCTAGTTGCCATTGCTTGGTGTTTAAGCTTGTCTGAGTTGGCAAATGCTTTGCATTTATCTGGAGAGATCGGCGCATTTGTTGCCGGTGTTACCCTAGCCTCTAGCCCTATATCATTATATATAGCAGAAAGCTTGCGCCCAGTTCGTGATTTTTTTCTGGTTCTATTCTTTTTTTCGGTGGGAGCCGGATTTGATTTAACCTATTTGCCACAAGTTATTTTGCCGGCACTATTGTTGGCTGCTACGCTGCTGGTGTTGAAGCCCGTTATTTATAGGGTGTTATTAAGGCAGGTGAGTGAGACGAATCAGGTTTCTTGGGAGGTGGGTTTTCGATTGGGCCAAGTCAGCGAGTTTTCTTTAATTATTGCCTATGTTGCCCATGCTGATGGCCATTTAATTGGCTCGCAGGCGGCCTACTTGATACAAGCAACAACCATATTAACCTTTATTGTTTCTTGCTACTATATCGTTATGCGCTACCCGACGCCGGTGGCGGTTAGTGATCGGTTGCGTCGAGATTAATAGGAGACAATGATGACTTTTTTTTTGGTTTTGCTGGTTTTTGTGTTTCAGCGTTTTCTTGGTGCAGCACACCGCTGGCATCGTACGCCACTAGTTCCCAAGCTATTGGCAGGCTTTAGTGGATGGTTACAGGCAAAGGTGAAACCAGCTAAGTTGCAATTTATTATTTTTTTAACGGTTTCTCTTGGTGCGGTATTCGGTTTTGTTTTGTTATTGCAAGTTGCGTTAAATAGCCTAGGCTATTTTATTGGGGCTTTTTTGGTTTTGTGGTATTCGCTAAATGCTTATCAGTCGGATTGGCGTAAAAAGCTTGAGCAGGCTGGGACTCGTCAAGTAGCTTCCTTGTTTGTTATCGCTTATGCCAGAGTGTTTGCAATTATTTTTTGGTTTTTGATTTTTGGCCCGGTAGGCGCATTTGCTTATCGCTTGCTGTGTTTGTTGCAGCATGATGATGTTTTAGTGAAAGCGGTTAGTCCTTGGAAAAAAAGCATTGGAGATGTTCGGGGTATTATTGATTGGTTGCCACTGCGAATGGTTGGCTTAACCTATGCTTTAAGCGGCCATTTTGTGCCAACTTTTATGTTGTGGCGACGTCAGTTTCGACTGTTGGCTGCGCAGCCTAATATCATTGGTGGTTGGGGCAGTACAGCTTTGCATCTTTCTACGGAGCGCTCTGCTGCACGCCCAGGAATTGCGGCGGGTGAACTAATTGATCGAGCACTGTGGGTGTGGTTGGTTGTTATTGCCTTGCTTAGTTTTAGCTCACTTTGGGGGTAGTTGATATCCTTGTCTTGCTCCTAGAAAAAATCCTTGTACAATAGGCCTCAGGTTATAGCGATGGTGTGGCTCACTGGCTGCATTGATGTGTACATTACATAAGAGGTCTTGTTGAAATTATGGCTCACTTGAAAGATTTAGATCCCATAGAAACCAAAGAATGGTCCGATGCACTAAAGTCCGTATTAAAATATGAAGGACGTGAACGTGCGCAATATTTGTTAGATTATCTCATTAATCTTGGTGATCACGTTGGTTTGAAAATGCCTGACGCTATTGTGACGCCGTATTTTAATACCATACAAGAGCATAAAGAAGCCCAGTTGCCTGAAGGTGATGATGAAAACTTGCAAAAAGTGTTGGTCGCTCTTTACTGGAATGCAATCACCATGGTGCTTCGCGCAGCTAAGCATAAGGGTTCTGAGCTGGGTGGGCACTTAAGCTCTTATATGTCGCTGGCAATGTTGTACGAAGTGGGTTTTAACTATTTCTTTCATACAGCAACAGAAGATCATGGTGGCGATTTAGTGTTTTTTCAGGGGCACTCTTCGCCGGGAAACTATGCGCGTTCTTTTTTAGAGGGCCGACTTGATGAAGCCATGCTTGATCGTTTCCGCCAAGAAGTTGGTGAGCCTGGCCTGTCGTCCTATCCTCATCCATGGTTAATGCCCGACTACTGGCAGTTTCCAACGGTTTCTATGGGCTTGGGTCCATTTATGGCTATTTATCAAGCACATTTTTTGCAGTACATGCATCACCGTGGTTTTATTGATTTAGGCAACAGGCATGTTTGGGCTTTTTGTGGTGATGGAGAAATGAGCGAACCAGAATCTCAAGGTGCCCTATGGCTTGCCGGGCGAGAAAAGCTGGATCATCTGACCATTATTATCAATTGTAATTTACAGCGCTTAGATGGCCCGGTGTATGGTAATGGCCAAATTGCTCAAGAAATGGAAGGCGTTTTTCGTGGTGCCGGCTGGCATGCCATTAAAGTTATTTGGGGCGAAGGTTGGTGTGAGTTGTTTAAAAAAGATACGAAGGGTTTACTGCAGCAGCGTGTAGCAAAGCTAGTCGATGGTGAGTATCAAAACTATTCAGCGAAAGGCGGCGCGTATTTGCGTGAGCATTTTTTTGGTGAGTCGCCAGAACTGTTGGCCTTGGTCGAAGACATGACGGACGATGAGTTAACGGCGCTAAAAGATGGCGGCCATGATTGGCAAAAAATTTATGCAGCATTTTCAGAGGCGGCCAATTATAAAGGTAAGCCAACGGTTATTTTAGTAAAAACAGTGAAGGGCTATGGCTTGGGTGCGTCGGGCCAAGGCGTAAATACTGCGCACCAAAAGAAAAAAATGAGCGCGGAAGATTTACTTGAGATGCGTGATCGCTTTTCAATCCCAATGAGCGATGAACAAACTACGTCGTTATCTTATTATAAGCCAGAAGAAAGCAGTCCTGAAATGCAATTTATGCGACAGCGCCGTGAGGCATTGGGTGGTGGTTTCCCGCAGCGTCGTGGTCAAGCGGAGTCATTAACCGTGCCAGAGCTTTCTGCATTTAAAGCACAGCTAGATGGCTCGGGTGATCGCGAGGTTTCATCTACCATGGCTTATGTGCGAATTTTGTCAACATTATTAAAAGACAAAAATATTGGTAAGCGTGTTGTGCCGATTGTTGCCGATGAGTCGCGGACATTTGGTATGGAAGGCTTATTTCGTCAAGTGGGGATTTATTCTTATTGTGGTCAAAGCTATGAGCCGGAAGATAAAAAACAATTAATGTATTATCGCGAAGATCAAAAAGGTCAGCTTTTACAAGAAGGCCTAACTGAGGCAGGCGGTATTGGTAGTTGGATTGCAGCGGCGACTTCTTATAGTGTTAGCAACCAGCCAATGATTCCTTTATATATTTATTATTCAATGTTTGGTTATCAGCGTATTGGTGATTTTGTTTGGGCTGCTGGTGATATGCGTGCACGTGGTTTTATCATTGGTGCAACGGCAGGTCGAACGACATTAGCTGGTGAGGGTTTGCAGCATCAGGATGGGCATAATATTTTAATGTTTGATTATGTGCCTAACTGCATAACCTATGATCCTACTTTTTCTTATGAATTAGCGGTTATTATGCAAGATGGTTTGCGCCGTATGTATCAAGAGCAAGAAGATGTTTTTTATTATCTTACGGTTATGAATGATAATTACCTTCACCCAGCGATGCCTGAAGGTGCTGAGCCAAATATTTTAAAAGGCATGTATTTGTTGCAAAACGCTGAATCTTCAGAGGCGCCTAAAGTTCAATTGATGGGCTCAGGTGCTATTTTATTAGAGGTGATGAAAGCGGCGGATATACTAAAAGAGCAGTTTAATGTGGTTGCTGATATTTGGGGCGTCACTAGTTTTAATCAGCTGCGCCGTGATATTGAGTCAGTAGATCGTTATAATCGTTTGCATCCAACTAGCGATCCGCAAAAAAGTCATGTTGAGCAGTGTTTGCAAGATCATCAAGGTCCTGTGGTCGCAGCAACTGATTATTTGAAAGTATTTTCGGATCAAATTGGTCGTGTCATCGATCGCCCATACCATGTTTTAGGAACTAATGGTTATGGTCGTAGTGATACACGTGCTGCGTTGCGTCACTTCTTTGAAGTGGATGCAAAGCATATTGCTTATACGGCATTGTGTGCACTATCTGATGAAGGGTCTTTTAATAAAGATGATTTATTAGCGGCACAGCAAACGCTGGGCATTGATCCAAATAAACCAGAACCGATTACACAATAAATTAACAAGGGAGAAAACACGTGTCAAAAGAATTGATTGAAATTAAAGTCCCTGACATTGGTGGTGCAGAAGATGTGGGTATTATTGAGCTATTAGTATCACCCGGTGATACTATTAATGTTGATGATTCGATCATGACATTAGAGAGCGATAAAGCCACCATGGATATACCATCACCGGTTGCCGGTGTGGTTGAATCCGTTGAGGTTGCTGTTGGCGATAAAGTCTCTGAAGGCAGTTTGGTATTAAAAGTTGCTGGCGAACAAGCAGCGGCGCCGGCAGAAAATAATAGTGCACCAGCAGAAGAGCCAGCTGCACAAACACAGTCATCGGTTGCCGTTAATGTGCCTGACATTGGCACAACCGATAGCGTTAAAATTATCGAAGTTTTAGTAAAAGCTGGCGACAGTATTAATGAAGATGATTCGTTAATTACACTCGAAAGCGATAAAGCAACGATGGATGTGCCATCGCCATACACCGGTGTGGTTGAATCAGTTGATGTTGCAGTCGGTGGCTCAGTGGCTGAAGGTGATTTAATTGCGCACTTAACGGTAGCCGGTGCAAGTGCTGCACCAGCAGCAAAACCATCACCAAGTACTGAATCATCAGCAGAGGAAAACACATCTGCGCCGATGGTTGAAGAAATGGTTTTGGATGATGATGAGGCATTGTCGGGCGATATTAATTTTTACGCAGCTGTAAATATTCATGCAGGTCCTGCTGTTCGTCGGTTAGCGCGTGAGCTGGGTGTTGATTTAACCTTGGTGAAGGGCACGGGACAAAAGCGTCGTATTATCAAGCAAGATATTCATAAGTACGTTAAAAGTCGTTTACAACAAGGCGGCTCAACTGGGGGTGGGTTACAAGTAGAGCCACCAATGAAGGTTGATTTTAATAAGTTTGGTGAAACTGAGCGAGTGGCGTTGACACGCATTCAAAAAATTTCAGGTCGATTCCTGCATCGAAATTGGGTGACTATTCCGCATGTGACGCAATTTGGTCAAGCAGATATTACCAATATGGAAGCTTTTCGCCAGCAACATAAACAAGAAGCGATTGATCAAGGTTTTCGTTTAACGCCACTGGCTTTTATTATGAAAGCTGCAGTGGGTGCATTAAAAGCGTATCCGAAATTTAATTCATCGCTTGATAATGACGGCGAGCACTTGATCATGAAAAAATATTTTCATGTGGGTGTGGCGGTTGATACACCGAATGGCTTGGTGGTTGCGGTTGTGCGTGACGTTGATCAAAAAGGCATTAATGATATTGCTAAAGAATTGTTTGAGATTAGTAATAAAGCGCGTAAATCAGGTTTGTCACCATCAGATATGCAGGGTAGCTGTTTTACAATTTCTAGCTTGGGCGGTATCGGTGGTAGTGCATTCACACCAATTGTGAATGCGCCAGACGTTGCTATTTTAGGTGTTTCAAAAGCATCGATGCAGCCAGTGTATGATAAGAAAACCAATGGTTTTATCCCACGTTTAATGTTGCCACTATCATTGTCTTATGACCATCGTGTGATTGATGGTGCTGATGGTGCACGTTTTATGGTGAGTTTGGAAAATTGTTTAACCGATCTTGAAACCTTATTACTGTAATTAGAGGAAGAAAATGGAAAATATAAAAACTGAATTAGTGGTGCTAGGCAGTGGGCCTGGTGGTTATGCGGCAGCTTTTCGTGCGGCCGATTTAGGTAAAAAAGTCGTGTTGGTTGAGCGTTACGATTCAATTGGCGGTGTTTGCTTAAATGTCGGGTGTATTCCATCGAAAGCATTATTGCATGCAGCTAAAATTATTGATGAATCTGAGGAAATGGCGGAATACGGAATTACATTCGGTAAGCCAGAAATTAACATTGAAAAATTGCGAGACTGGAAAGACTCGGTTGTAAAAAAACTTACTGGTGGCCTGCAAATGTTGTCTAAGCAACGTAAAGTAACGATTGTTACCGGTGTGGGGCAGTTTACTGGAGCCAATACCTTATCGGTTGAAAAAAATGGTCAAACACAGCAAATTGAATTTGATCAAGCAATTATTGCTGCTGGTTCTGAGCCAGTAAAATTACCTTTTATTCCAGAAGATCCGCGTATTTTTGATTCTACCGGTGCGTTGGAATTGAAAAAAGTCGATGGTGATTTACTGGTGCTGGGTGGTGGCATTATTGGTTTAGAAATGTCGACGGTATATCGTGCATTGGGTGCTAAAGTTAGCGTAGTGGAAATGATGGATCAACTAATGCCGGGTGCGGATAAAGACTTAGTGGCCCCTCTTCATAAGCGTTTGCAAGCTAGCTGCCAAGCTATCATGCTAGAAACACGAGTTACCGCGGTTGATGCTAAAGACGATGGTTTGTGGGTAACTTTTGAAGGCAAAAATGCACCGAGTGAGCCTGTTCGTTATGATCAAATTCTCACGTCTGTTGGCCGTCGTCCGAATGGTTTAAAGTTAGCAGCAGATAAAGCCGGTGTTAATGTGGATGAACGTGGTTTTATTGCAGTTGATTCACAAATGCGAACTAATGTTAAAAATATTTATGCCATTGGCGATATTATCGGTAATCCCATGTTGGCGCATAAGGCAACGGCTGAAGGTCGTTTGGTGGCTGAAGTAATTGCCGGAAAAAAACATTTCTTCGATGCTAAGTGCATTCCTTCTGTGGCTTATACTGATCCGGAAGTCGCGTGGGTTGGTCAAACAGAAACGCAAGCCAAAGAGGCCGGTATTAATGTGGGTAAAGGGGTGTTCCCATGGGCCGCTTGTGGTCGCGCACTTGCTGTGAATCGACCTGAAGGTTTTAGTAAAGTTCTTTTTGATCAAGATACTAATCGTATTATTGGTGCAGGTATTGTGGGTGTTAATGCAGGTGATTTAATTGCAGAAGCAGCATTAGCGATTGAAATGGGTTGTGATGCTGAAGACATAGCATTAACCATTCATGCGCATCCGACTTTGTCTGAGACTTTTGCTTTAGCGGTCGAGATGTATGAAGGCACCGCAACAGACTTAATTGCACCGAAAAAGAAAAAGTAAGTGAATATGGTTTAATAAAAAAGGCACCTTGGGTGCCTTTTTTATTGTTTAATGATTTTTTTAAATATTAATCCAGTGAAATTATTTTTTGTATTTTTATGTTTTCTAAGAAGTTTTTATCGTGAGAAATGGCAAGGATGGCCCCTTCATAAATTGTTAATGCAGCTTCAATTGCTTCGATGGCGTGTAGATCTAGATGGTTGGTGGGCTCATCAAGAATTAATAACTGCGGCGCAGGCGATGATAATAAACTGACGGCGAGTCCCGCGCGTATTTTTTCACCACCGCTTAAATTCCCGACCGTTTTTTCAGCGTCTTTGTTTCTAAATTTAAAAGAGGCCAGTGCCGAGTATGCATCAAAGGCAGTACTTTTGGGGTTAAATAACAAAAAGTTTTCAACAATAGATAGCTCAGGGTTAAGGAAACTAACAGATTGATCAAGTTAGGCGATATGGCTAACGCCAACAGTAATGTTTCCATATTCTGGTGTTAGTAGTCCCCGAATGATTTTAATTAATGTTGTCTTGCCGCTGCCGTTTTTACCAGAAATGGCGATTCGTTTTGGGCCAGCTAAGTGTAAGTTAAATTGACTTAATAGCGGTTTTTTTTCATCATATGAAAAACATAAATCATTGATGTCAATAACAACCTTGCCATTAGGAACAGCGGTGTTGGGTAAGCTGATGTTGAGTGTTTTGTCGGCTTCAAGTTTTTCTAGAGAGGATGATAGCTTGCTATTAGCTGAGCCCATTTTTTTATCTGCTTGTAGACGAATGCGACGATTGGTGTTTTCGCTTTGTCCTTTTTTTCCTTTAAGTTCTATTTTGTCGTAGCTTCCTTTTTCTTTTATTTGTGCGGCAACTTTTTTTTTGCCTTTGGCTTCGTTTTGTTGGTAGCGTTCCATTCGGGTTTGCGTGAGTTTCTTTGATTTTTTTAAATATTCCTTATTGGTTTTGATTTCTTGCTCTAAGGCGGCGGTTTGTAAGTCCTTTTGTTCTTTATAAAAATCATAGTTTCCGCCAAATTTTTCAACACCTTTGCTGCTGATTTCGATAATATTATGGCATAAATTTAAAAGTGTGCGATCATGACTGACAATAAGTAAGCCTTTTTTTGAGGACTGAATAAATTGATAAAGAATCTCGCGAGATTCTGCGTCTAGGTTGTTAGTGGGTTCATCAAATAAAATAAAATCAGCATCGGCAAGCCACGTTCTAGCAAGTAATATTTTTGTTTTTTGGCCGCCGCTTAATTGATGGAACTGCATGTTAAGATCAACTGGCCATAATTGTAATTGACTTAAAACATTTTCAATACGACTTTCTATGTCCCACTGACCTTCTAAGCATTCAAAAAGTCTATCATCAGTGCTGCCCTGGTTGATTTTCTTTAATGCTATAAGGTAGTTAGTAACCTCGAGGGTGTCGGCAATGCTGTGGTCTTTAGGGATAGCTGTATGCGATTGCGGTGCTAGCATGATAGTGCCAGAGTGTTGCACAGAGCCGCTGTTTGGCGCTAGAGCGCCGGTGATCAGGTTGAGTAAAGTCGACTTCCCGGAGCCATTTTTACCAACAATACCATAGACCTGCTGACCAAAAGACAGGTTAAGCTCGTCAAATGCAATAAGTGTTTGATCTAAGTGAAAAGATAAATTGTTCAGTGTGATGTGAGGTGTTTTTGTCATGATGAATCTCTTTTTAGTGGGGTTTGATGAAATAAAACCGATTGAAAAAGATTAGTGATCCATTAGACAAATGCCTCGTATAAGATGATGTAAGAAAAAATCATAGTGTCTGTCGGCTAAAAAGTCAACAGCCATGGTGTTTTGTTATTCTTTGGAAGGGAGTGGGATGATTTTCTAGGTCCAATTTTTTGACGGTTGGCGTTGCATCATTGTTTTGTAAGTTATTGAAGATTCAAAGTAAAAGTTCCCTGAGTAGACCATTTATTTAAACCGGCCATGATTTTTCTTTTCATTGGGTTGATTAAAAAAGGGCGGCAAAGGTGCTAAGTCGTTATTTTAGCAGCAAGTTCTTTAATGTATTCTGTTGATAACCCAGTGAATTTTGAAATTTGCTTGATAGTAAGGTTGTTAGCAAGCATGTTGCGAACAGTTGTTTGAGCTATTGCTCTTATGCCTTTTTGCTTGCCTTCTTGTATGCCTTTTTGCTTGCCTTCTTGTATGCCTTTTTGCTTGCCTTCTTGTATGCCTTCTTGTATGCCTTCTTGTTTGCCAAGTAGGATGCCTTCGTTGAAGCCTTTTTCAAAAGAGCGTGCTGTGATTGATGCCATTTTCTCATCTCCTATAGTGGATATTTGTTTAGCAATATCAATAAATTTATCATTATTCGTTATGTTAGTAAAACGGATAATGCACTCAAGCATGGTTTCACTAAAGTCTTTACCATCTTTAATAAATGTTTTTTTCAAGTGTGGTTTTAATTTCTCCAGTGCCGGTAAAAAGTCATCGCTACGAAGATGTTTTAAAATAAGGTTGGGGCAGGCAGACCAGGAGTCTTTTGTCAGAAAATCATCGTCTAAAACAGTTAAGTCTAGCAAATGGAAGGGCGTTAAAAAAATTTTTTTAGCTAGGATTTCATCATCAAAACAAGAATAAAAGTCAGTGCTGCCAGGATATGGCGAAATGACGCCATTATAAACTAATATTGTGATAATAATTGGCAGTTTTTTGTTTTCTTGTTTGGCGTGTTGCTCCATGATGTTTAGTTGATAATTAAGTAATCTCAGTAACATGTTTTTGTCATAAGAAGACTGATGCTCCCATAAAAAATAAATTAGCCCGTTAGTGTTTTTTCGGTATTTGGCAGAGTATAGAATATCCGACTGGGTTTGCTCTAACTTTTTGTTGATGAATTTTCCACGGCATATTTTAAGTGTGTCCAGGTTTATTAATGATGAAATGCTGGCGGGAAGGTAGTTTTTAATCAGCGATTTTACAACGCGTTTTTCTGACAATGCCTGCTGGAAAACTCGGTCATGTGGGTGATGACTGTTGCAGGGGTCGTTTTTGTTTTTGACCATGATTTTTTTAAATGAGTAAATTTGTCTTTATTGAACAATAATAAAGAGGGGTTTTAAATACCGTGTTTTTAGTTGAGTTTTTACTTTTAGAGTGAGATGATGGTTTTTTTAAAAGCTAGGTTGCATTATGAGAAAACTTTTTTTATCGATTATTTTATTCTTTTTTCTGTTATTTTCTGCTAATGCAGAGAGTGATTCTTCATACAAAAAGGCAAGTGTGACAACTAATCAGTTAGCAATCTTTAAAACAATAGAAAAAGACAATCATGGCAAGTTAGGGGTTTTTGCAGTGGATCTGACATCAGGTAGAAGCATTGCTTTTCATGCCCATCAGCGTTTTCCATTATGCAGTACAAGCAAGTTCCTTGTTGCGGCTGTGTTGCTAAAGCAAAGTATAAAAGATCCAGGAATATTGGCTAAAAAACGCTATTTTACTGAGTATGATGTTGAGCGGTCGGGTTATGCGCCGGTCACTAAAAAACAAGTTAACCAAGGAATGCGTGTAAAAGCCCTTGCTCATGCGGCAATGACGGCAACTGATAATGCGGCAATGAATGAATTAATGACGCTTTTAGGTGGCCCGCTGAAAATCACATCACAACTTAAGATAATGGGAGATTCGGTTTCGCATTTAAATCGTGCGGAGCCAGATTTAAACTCAGCAATTCCTGGGGATTTTCGTGATACCTCAACGCCGTACCAGATGACAAAGAACTTACAGCGCTGGGTGTTGAGTAATGTCTTGCCGGATGTGCAAAAAAAACAGCTTCGCCAGTGGCTTATTGATAATAAAACGGGAGATGCTCGCATCCGAGCTGGTGTGCCAGTAGATTGGCTGGTTGGTGATAAAACCGGAACAGGGGGTTACGGCACAACTAACGACATTGGTGTCATTTGGCCGCCATCTTGTTCGCCGATTATCGTATCTATCTATTTTACACAGCAGCAAGCATCAGCAAAGCCTAATGACCAGGTTGTCGCTCAGGCTACTCAATATATTCTAAAGATTTTTAGTCATTATAATCGCTGTTTGTTGCAGTATTAGTTTTAGTCATAGCGCAATCAGGGTTGATATACAGTCTATAGGTTAAAGTCAGTTCATGTTGATTGGTGTAGCAGTTACCTTGGTTTGTAGGGTAGTTGTGGTTTACGCCTCGAGTTTTTTATAATTTGTTTAAATTCAGTTGTTTAGGTGATTTTGTTTCAAGGCTGGCTGCTTGATCATAGGCTGTACTAATGGTAAAGTATAGGGTATAATATACACATCTTTTGATGGAGCAAACCCTTTCCCTGCCAGTGAGGCTCTTACATAAAATGAGCTACTCACTATGCCAATACAACAAGAACCACCAAATGACTGGATAAAACTCAGGGCTGCAGTTGATGGCACTGCTATTGGTTCAGATGTTGGTTCTGACGCTGCGGATCATGGCAGTAGTATTGATTCAGATGTTGGTTCTGACGCTGCGGATTGTGGCAGTGATTTAGATGTTAATTCAGATGTTGCGGTTAACGGTAGCGCTGCTGATTTAGGTGCTCATGATATAGCCCAGTCAAGTGATTTTGAAGAACTTGAAAAAGAAAAAAAATTAAAACAAGCAATTGAGTTAATTGATGGATTGAATGCTCTTTTTTATCAAAAGACCGTAGGGCCGGAGAAAAATGAAAAGGGACAAGATTCTCAAAGACGAGATTATGAAAGGTCATATTTTAAAACTAAAGCAGGTTCCCCAGTTAAAATTGATGGCAATGATTATTTTGAACTTGAGGTTGAATCTGAGGATGGTCCATATCTTTTTCATGCCGAGAAAGATGTATATATGGAAATTTTTACAAAAATTTCAGAAAGTCATGAAGGCTTTTATTGTGCATTAAAAACACATACTTATGTTAGGATGTTTGGGGTAGCAAGTAATGAGTATGATAGGTCGCAAAGTGAAGACCTTTTATGGTTTTTTAAACATTTTTCTAAAGCTATAGAATCAAAGATGGATGAATATTTTTTAAATAAAATTTTAGAAACGTGCTCGGTAAATGATGGTCAAAGGCGTTTTTTATCAATTGAAGTTTTTATTGATAATTTTTATGAAATTGTTGTGAATGATCTCCTTGGTTTTATTCAAGGTGTTCTTCTAGAACATCTTGTAGAAATAAAGATTGTTTATGAGGGTCATGAAAAGGTTGGATTTTTTGATGACAGATTAAGAAATGTTTCATTTTTTAATGTATTTGCGAATTTTATTTTTTGTCAAGATCGTATTTTAAGGTCTTATTTCAGTAGATTATCTTGTGATGAAGAACATTCTTCTGAAGAAAAAATAAATGATTTTCATGATTTTCATGATTTTTTTCAACAAACAATGCAGCTAAGTGACTTTGTGAAAAATTATTTTAGTGATGAAAAGAGTCTTGAACCATTAAAAGAACTTAATGAAGAACTTAAAGAAATCTTATTCAATCAATTGAATACACTGCTTATTACTAAGCATATGAGCGCTCCCCGACAAGCGTCTGGCGCCTCATCACCTGATTATAGACCTGAATCACCATCCGCTTTTTTTTCTTGTTGTCCAGAGCCAGAGCTAGGGCAAGAGTCAAAGAGTTTCCGGTCTTCAGGAGCGGTATAGTCTCGTAAGAGTTTCCAGTGAGACAAAGAAAAAAATTGATAATGCCGAAAGAAAAGGTATAATATTTTCTTTCATATTTATGGACTTCTTATGAGTCAGCGCTTAAAGGTGCCAGCACTTTGGGTGCTTTTTTTACTGACGATGTTTCCACAGCTAGGAGAGACAATTTATTCCCCCGCGCTGCCAGACATTGCTCATTATTTTTTAACAACTAACGCAATGGCTCAATGGACATTGAGTGCATATTTTATCGGCTTCACAATAGGTGTGTTCTTTTGGGGCTGGCTGTCAGATCATATCGGCAGAAGGCGTCCTATGTTAATTAGTTTATTAACCTATTTGATTGCTAGCATTTTTTGCTTACATGCAGTAAGCATTAACCAGCTGCTTTTGTTTCGAGTGATTCAAGGCTTGGGTGCGAGCTGTGGTTCGGTGCTTGTGCAAGCCATCGTGAGAGAGGCCTTATCCGTTAGTAAAAGGCGGTTTTTTTATTCGTCAGCTGGGTTTTTGCTGGCTGCATCAACCACTATGGGGCCGCTTTTAGGGGGGTATTTAACAGAACTCATTTCATGGCACGCCAATTTTTATTTTCTTGCTTTTATGGGGTTGGTTTTGTTTTTTTTGGCTTTATTAATGTTGCCAGAAACGCATTTTAATAATGCTGGTTTTGGTTCAAAAAGTATGTGGCCGGTTTTTAAAAGAATGATTACTGATAAACATATTTTAGCATCAACTTGGATAATTGGTGTGATCAATGGCATTTTGTTTGGTTATTATGCGGAAGGGCCATTTATTTTTATTCGTATGATTAAGCTGACGCCAAGTGAATTTGGTCAATTGGGTTTGTTTATTGCTATAGCTTCTCTCATGGGCACATTGATTTCAACAAGATTAATTAAGAAATATTCACCAAAAAAAATTGTTAATATTGGGTCAATACTATTAATTTTAACAGCGTTGATTTTTGTGCTGGTTATTTATTTCATACCAGTTTCAATTCATCATAAAGTTTTATCGATTATTATTGTTCTTTTACCGGTGATGGGTTTGATTTTTGCTTCATTTGGTTTTTTATTGCCAATCATTTTGAGTGAGGCGTTACTGGCTTATAAGCAATGCCTAGGCCGCGCAGGTGCACTGTTTGGGTCAGGTTATTATCTTTTAATCTCAGTTTTTACCTGGATAATGGGTGCTATCCATAACGGTCAGGCTTGGCCAATGCCTGTGTATTTTTTATTGCTAAGTATCTCAGCTGTTATTGCGGTTCCCTGGCTTCAGTTTGTTGACTTGAGTTCATAAGGCTTGTGTGATTTGATAAAGTACGTGGCGACAAAGTGGATGAGTTTTATCTAGCTTAGTGTGGTTAAAATCGTCATCAGGACAGTGATGCATTCCAATTTTCTCCATAATACGACGTGAAGGCGCATTAGGCACGGCGGTAAATGAAATAATGTCATTTAATTTGAGTTGTGCAAAAGCATAAGCCAGCACTGCCTTAGCCGCTTCGGTAGCATAACCCTGATTCCAATGTTTAGACGCCAAACGCCAGCCTATTTCAGTCGCTGGCATAAACGGTGCATTAAATTCGTCTTTAGTTCGGTGAATAAGTCCGACAAAACCGATCATTTCATGCGTTGTTTTTAGCTCAACCGCATATAAGGAATAGCCGTATTTATCTTGATGCGCCATAATACGCTGAATATGTTCTTCAGTTTCCTCGCGTGTACCAACCGATGGGAAGTGCCGCATCACCTCGGCATCTTGATTAATCGCTGTCATTGCATCACAATCGGATGGATTAAAGGTGCGTAACAACAGGCGATCGGTTTCAAGTATTTTCATTGTTCAATCCTTTTTTAAACTGCCGCATTAATTTCTAGCATATTATTGTTCATTTTTTCAGCTGCTTTTTATGACTTATTACCCCACTGACTCGCAGTAATACTATAGCCTGGAATATGATGTCCCCTAAAATCAACAATGCCGTCATATTGCATGCCCGTTTTTTCCAACACACGCATAGAGCGTTTATTGCCCGGGTGACAAGCAGCAATGATGCGATCTAAATGGCGCGTTGTAAAACCCCAATGAATAAGCGCTTGAGCCAGCTCAGTCGCATAGCCCTTCCCCCAAAACGATTGATGCAAACGATAAGCCAATTCAATGTCAGGCTGATTGACATTAAAGCCCACATGAAACAAACCGGCTTGACCCATAAATTGCTTGGACTCTTTTTCAAAAGCACAAAAAAATCCTAATCCATAATCATCGAAATATTTTTGCGCCAAACTAAGTTGATAGATGATTTCATCCGTCGACTGAATGGTGCCGCTACCAAAATCCTGGCCAAATCCACCAAGACAGCGCATGACATTTATATCAGTACGGAATGCAATAAGATGATCACGGTCTTCGGGCTGCGGAACGCATAAAATTAAACGATCCGTTGTTAATATCTCGCCTTTCATAACAACTCCCTTAATCATTAATTAAGTCAAAAACCCACTAGACTGCATTTGCCATAAGGTATAAAAATGTCCTTTTTTATCCGCCATGAGTTCCGCCAAGCTGCCATCTTGAATGATTTTACCCTGATCAAAGACTAAAATTCGATCTACATCTTTTAATGTCGATAAGCGATGAGCCACAACAATAGCGGTTTTGTTTATCATAATATCATGCAATCCCTGCTGAATGTCTTGCTCAGTTTTAGAGTCCAGGGCTGAGGTTGCCTCATCGATTAATAAAATGGATGAATTTTTCAAAAAGGCTCGCGCAATAGCAATACGTTGTTTTTGACCACCAGACAACTTAACGCCACGCTCGCCCACTAACGATTGATATTTTTCAGGCAAGGCCATAATAAATTCATGGCAATGGGCTTGTTTGGCTGCATGAATCACCTCATCTTCTGTGGCATCCGGTTTGGCAAAACGAATATTGTCTAATATGCTGCGATGAAAAAGCTCGGTATCTTGCGGAATGGTGGTAATTTGTTGGCGTAACGATCGCTGCTGTACGGCTTTAATATCTTGCCCGTCAATGATGATAGAACCACTTTGAATATCAATCAGGCGTAAGATTAATTTAACAAAGCTCGACTTGCCGCCCCCCGAATGCCCTACCAAACCAACGCGTTGACCAGGTTTGATTGTCACATTTAACTGATGAAATAAAGCGTGTGAATTTTCATAAGAGAAGTCAACACGATCAAACACAATGCTACCATGCGTCACCGTTAAGGGTTTAGCTTGGTCAATGTCTTGAATATCGTGTGGGGTAATCATATAACTCATGGCCTGGCGGCATTCACCAATGGCTTTAGAAAACTCAAGCATTTGCGTGCCTATTTGCCAGACTTGGTTGGTAATAAACATGCTTAACGTTAGAATAAAAGCAAAATCACCGACTTGAATGTCGCCTGTTTTGCGAAACTGCACCAGAAAATACAACATAAGGCCGGTTAATAGCATGACCATTAATCCTTGCAAAAAGTTTAACAACAATTGCATGCGGTCAACTTTTCGATCCCAAAAAACCATTTTATTTAATGAGTCTTTAACACGATCACTTTCATAACCTGCGCGAGCAAATAATTTAGTTAATATAATGTTAGAGATGGAATCGGACAGTGTGCCACTCATTTTTGCACGTACAGTCGACAGCGTGTTAGCAGGTTTTTCAATCCATCGGGCACCAATAAACGATAAGCCAATATAAAATATTGTCCATACAAGTAAAATAATATCGGCTTGACGATGTACTGAAGCAATAGCCATGCAAATATGCGCGGATAAAATCACTCAGTAAATATTTGAATAATGTTTTGCAGTCGACATATCGAATATTTTTTTAGTTAAGGTGCCTGCAAAATTATTTTGGAAAAAAGCATAGGAATGAAACATTAAATAATTAAACATATCTTGGCCAATATTTCTTTTAATGGCCGGGTATATTCTTAGATTGATGTAATCATATAATCTGAAGTTAAGATTCATCCAAAGTGACATAGCGCCATAGAGCAAGCAAGGCCATAGAATATGGCTAACCAAATCAGAAGGATGAGGGGCTGCTGCCACGTCAATAATACGTTTCATTAAATAAGGTGTTAGGGTCAGCTCAATCGCCCATGATAGCGCCACAACAAATAGCCCAACTTGAGCCAGTCGGTGCTGCTTAACGTAATGCCAAATGAAACAAAAAAGGCGGCTAGGTAATGGCTTAGGGGTTTTCATGTGGCGCTTCCTGTTATTATGGTTGAACTAAACTATTATACACAGCAATACTTAAGGAAATATTAAGGGTGTGGATTAAATGCTTTTTTTTGCAAAATAGTAGGGGTTTTGCATGATAATTAGCCTTGAATGACGATTTTTGGGTTTTTCATAATGGCTATTTGGCTGATAATGGCGGCTGCAATGAAGAAGGCGATCATCATTCCTGTGGTATAAAACGACCCATGATAAAAATAACCGGCCATCTCCAGTGCTAATGCAGTAAAAACAAGTCGACCGCCTTGCTGGATTGCGGCTACTTTAGCTTTGGCTTCAGGGATAAAGTTTAAGCACAGCGGGTATAAAATGATGCTGGGAATAATTTGCGCCATACAAAAGGCAAGCATGGCTCCGGTGATAAATAAGGGGTTTTTGCTACCCGTTAGTGTGACCAGAAGAATAAGCGCCAATGACAGTATATAAATATATGATGCCGTGGTGAGCCAGCTTCGTTGAGAAAAGCGATTGATCATAAAGCCGAGTATAATACTGCCAATAGCAAAGCTGAAGGCCAAAATTCCTTGATAGAAGCCAAAAAAATGCAAAGTGACGTGTAAGCTTTTTATATAGAGCAAAGGTGACATGCCGACAAAAATCCAATAAGGAATGCACATTAATATAATATTGCCCACTAAGAGTAATAGTTCTTTGGATTTAAACAATTGGAAGTAACCCATAGAAGACGATTTTTTTTCACGATTTTTCGGGCTGTCTTTTGAAATAAATACCAAGGCCATTGCCCAACTTATAATGCCTAAAAGTAGAAGAGCGACAAAGTTGCCGCGCCAATGATAATATAAGGTAATATAACTGCCGACAACCGGGGCAATGCCAGCTGCAATATTAAGCGAGCCGTTTAACATGGCCATGAAAAACTGCTGTTGTTTGATTGGATATCGATCTGCAATGATTAAAAAACTGAGGATGGCGGGCGCTGCAATACCTATACCTTGTAAAAATCGCCCGAACAAAAGAAGCGCGTAATTGTTGGCAAATAGACAAAAAAAGCTTCCGACAATGAAAATCAACAACCCATATAGAATAACGGGCTTTCTACCATAGTGGTCAGCCAGAGTGCCAACAAAAAACAGACTTAAAAGATACCCTAAAAAATTAACGGATAACAACGCCTCTGTCCAGAAGGAGGATATATGAAAGTGGCTTTGCAGCTGGGCAAAGGCAGGTACAAACAGGTCAAATTCCATGCCCGTTAATATATCCATTAAAATAATGGATAGGATCATCATGCTAAATAACGCTTTTTTCATGTCTAGTCTCGGCAATTAGGTGTTTAATCGACTCTGTTCAAATGCGGTGTGTCAGGGTTGCTATAAAACATAGTATCATACTATTATTAAGGAAATCTTAAGAGGATGGGTTAAATACGCTTGTTTGGTGGTATAAATGATCTCGTCTTCTGTTGCATCTGGTGCATCTGGTTTAGCAAAGTGAATGTTATCCAATATGCTACGGTAAAAAATCTTAGTGGCTGTTAGCTTGTTTTTAGAGGGAATCAGTCTTGATTATGTGCGCCTTATTCGAACTCTTTCTAATGTTCACCGCAAATCCACAGATAACAGCAATGATACTAAATAAAAGAAGTATAGCGTTTAATGAAAAAAGCGAGCCATTGTAAAGAATGCTGATAATCGCGCTGCCAAACATAGCAAACATTCCCCCGATGCTGCTAGAGATGGCTATACGTGACCCCATAGGCTCTTCGCTCGATCTAATGATTAGCCGGTTGAGTATTGGGAAAGCAATGCCGGCACCAAGGGCAATCACCATCATGGAAATAATAGTGTTCCAGTATATAAGTGGCCAAACCAATGAACTGATAAAAGCATATATAGCGCCTGACAATGATAGCATGATTCCACACCAAATAAGGTTGTTCAATGGAAAGTAATTCATTAGTCGTTTTACCGAGAGAGTTGCTATTATCAAGCTGCCAAAAACAAATACTTGTAATATACCAAAATACAAAAGATGTAGATGAAATTGATCAAATAGAAGAAAAGGGCCTGCGGTGAGCCATGCAATCATATTGGCGTATAAGCATCCAGATGTCATCGCAAGAAGAATAAATTTTTTCGTAACAAAAATATTTTTGTATTGATTTAATATTTTTTTTAAGTTTGCTTTTTTTTCATTTTTTGATATTGTTTCAGGCATTAAAAAGAATAAACCGCCCACAAAAATAATCGCTAGTATGGCTAAACTAGAAAAAATCCAACGCCAGCCTGTAAAATATAGCACAACAGATCCTAGTAAGGGACCAAATGCTGGTGCCAAAATAGTAATACTGCCCATAATAGCTATAGTATGAATTGCTTGTTTTTCATTAAAGAGCTCATGTATTGTTGAATAGCCGGAAACAATTATGGAAGTAATAGTGGCGCCTTGAATAAATCTAAGAATCAAAAATGAATAGATATTATGAATAAATGCACAACCGATGGTTGATAAAATAAAGATAACCCCACCTGTAAGTAATGTGGGGCGGCGACCTACCCGATCTGACAGGGGCCCTAAAATAAGTTGCATGGAGGTTAACCCCATAAACCAAGTGGTCAATGTTAGCTGGACAAGGTGATGAGACGTATGAAGTGCTACTTGGATATGTGGTAGAGCTGGCAGATAGGCATCAGTTGATAGGTAGCCAACCATTTCATACAGAGCAAGTAGCAATGGAAAAGCCCAGAAGGTTTTAATATCACGCATTTTTTTTATCCGTTATTTGTTGATTTGTCGTTTTTAGTTTCATCTTTTATTCGAAGGCTATTAAATAAAATTCAAACAAAATGTCCGCCACTGAATCCAAAGTCTGCTACCCTGATTGCCTGTGTTTAATAATCGTTTTGGTTGAGTTTAATGTTCACGCTCCTGTGTTGCGGACATCGGAGTCTCCAGTCTTGCTGGTTTTGTGGTGAAGTTTGTAGCAGTTATAAATGAAAAACACGGTAGTTATTTTCCACTCACAAGTCGTTATAATGCCTTAAAAATTAGTGTAGGCATTTGTGGACGACAAAATCTTTAACAAGCACGATCATTTTTTTAGAAGTTCATTGTCTGATGTTCGTGTGATGAAGGCGGCCATTCAGGATTATTTGCCAACAGGAGTGCAGCAGCAGTTAAATTTGGAAACGCTATCATTATGCAATGGCAGTTATATTGATGATCAGTTTAAACAAACTCAGTCAGACATTTTATACAGTGTTGAGTGCGTTAATGGTGCGCCGGGTTATGTTTATTTATTGTGGGAGCATCAATCAACCTATGATGCTAACATGCCTTTTCGTCTGCTGAGTTATAGTTGCCGCATTATGGAGCAGCACTTGAAACAAGGACATGAAAAACTTCCCCTGGTGATTCCCAGTTTAATTTATAACGGCAAAAAACCGTATCCTGGTAGTACGGATTTATTTGAGATGTTTGAAAGTCCTGAGCTGGCAAGAGAATTTTGGCTTAAGCCGTTTAATTTGGTGGATTTGCCCAGTATGCATAATCAAGACATCGCTCAAAGTCTGTGGACGGCCTGGCCGTTTATGATTCTCAAGCACATGCGCACCAAAGACTTTAGACCAGAGCTTATTTCCATGGAAAAAATTACAGAGCAGCTTATCAAGGCTGGTGGTGAATCGCATATAAGAACTATGTTACACTTCAGCGTAGAGCAGCTAGAAATGTCCGAGCCTGATATGCTCATCGATCATATGAGCAAGACCATCAACAAGGAGACAAAAAAAATGGCAACTGCAAAACAACAATGGATACAGCAAGGTATGCAGCAAGGCATGCAGCAAGGCATGCAAGAAGGTAAGCAGCAAGGAGTTCGGCAGGGCAGGCATGAAGGTAAGCAGCAAGGGGTTCGGCAAGGCTATCAAGCGGCCATCAAGGATATGGTCATCAATATGGAAAAAAACAATGTTGATGTAAACACCATTGCCAAATTAGCAGGATTATCGGTTGAAGAGGTGCAAAAGTTGATGCATTCAACGACTGAGTAAGTTCTAATGAAATCATGGGCTTGGTGCAACTTTAAAGGGTGGTTATGGATAGTGCTGAAATTAAAGAAATTACTGAAGAACTAAAATCACAAGAGCCTATTTTTCATCGATTCAGTCCCAACGTTTCTAAAGATGAAATTGACGCGATAATGACGAATGATTTCTGGGAGGTTGGTGCATCTGGTGAAATTTATAAACGAGAAGAGGTGCTGAGTACAGTAGTAACGCGTTATCAAAACCCGAATTATTCAAGTAATGATCTTTATGAGGTGAGCGACTTTGCTTGTAAAGAAATAGCAAATAATACTTATCTGGTCTCCTATCAGTTATTACAAGGATTAGAAAAACGTTTAACTAAGCGAAGTACCATTTGGCAGAAAGAGAATGGTTCGTGGAAAATTGTTTATCATCAAGGAACCATGATTAGTAAAAAAACATAGGCTGTAGGTTTGATGTTTTGAAAAATGTAATTTTTTTATTAAAGGATAATCAATAATAAAGTGATTAGCTGTTTTTGGTAGTAATGTTAGAATATCTAATAAAAACAACAGGAAAAAATGATGCATGTCACAGAGAAGAAAATTAATATCCATGGGTATCTAAATATGTCTGAAAAACAGCTTTATGTTGAAGTATTAACCTCGCGCAAAGAGATTTTCTGTTGAATATGAAAACATTGATTAATAACACCGTAAGCATTTATGGGGATAAAGGCAAAGTATGGTTAAATGAACTGCCAAGCCAAATCAAGCGTATTAGTCAGCATTATCAATTAACCGAACTGCAGCCGATGGACAACTTGAGTTTTAATTATGTCGCTCACGCATTGCAACAGGGAAATTCTGTTGTGCTAAAACTTGGTATCGATCACAATGCCTTAAACAAAGAAGCGATCTGCCTCAAACATTTTTCCAATTACGGTTCTGTCACATTAATTGACGCTGGCCAAGGCATGATTTTTATGCAGAAAGCTACGCCAGGAACAGCCTTAAAAAGTTATTTTCCGAGCCAAGATAATCAATCAATCACGATTTTATGCGACCTGCTTAAACGACTGCATCAAGCTCCTATTCCCCAGTCATTCGGCGCTTACTCGCTTGAAAAGCTATTAACAACATTAGATGATGATCTCAATATTCCTCAAAAGATACTTACTCAAGCAAGGGAAAAGCGCGACCGACTTATTGAGACTACTAAAAATAAGGTATTACTGCATGGTGATTTACACCATGATAATATCCTTCTACACCAGAACCAATGGCTTGCCATTGACCCTAAAGGTTTTATCGGCGACCCCATTTTCGACGTATGTGCTTTTATTCATAACCCATTTGAACTGCTGGAAAACAATCAAGCTCAATCGATGATTCACCATCGGATTATCACATGTGCCGATCAACTCGGCGCCAATCCCAACCGCGTTTCTGATTGGCTTTATGTGAAAACTATTTTATGCTGGGCTTGGTGTTTAAATGACAACCTTAGTCCAGCTTATTTTCAGCGTTTTTCTGAACTTCTGGATGAGAAAAATAAAAAACAACACTTATGATAATGTTAGCAATGGCACTGAGGCATAACCCGTATATTTCACAAATTTTAAAATCCCACATTTTTTAGACGCTCACTGTCTGATGTTCGTGTGATGAAGGCGGTCATTCAGGATTATTTGCCAGCAGAAGTGCAGCAGCAGTTAAATTTAGAGACGTTGTCATTGTGTAATGGCAGTTATCCAGCAAGCTGTAAAACCTCCTCCTTAAGGTGGAGGATATAAGGCTGAGCCAGTTTGGTGTTTTTCGTTGGTTTTCCACATAAGCCCTGACTACATCAAGTGGAGCACCACCACAACTTTCCCCCATTAATTATTAATTAATTTTAATTAATTTAAGATTCAATATAAATCCGAATTCGATTTATAGCCTGATAATCACAACTAACCAAATCAACAAGCATTCCAAAGAGCTCATTTCTTCAAAACTGATGAAGATCTGTTAGAATACGATCTAACATCAAGGAGGCCGCCAAATGACAATTATTGCAATTGAAAAGCTTGTGAAATTCAAGCCATCTAATCAGGAGCTCTCTTCCGCTAAAAAAGCGCTAGTAACTAGCCGGCATGGAGCCAAAAAACAATGTCTCGCATAGGCTTTCTTGCAACCGGCGACGAGCTAGTTAACGGTGATATCCTAAATACCAACTGCCAACACATGGCTACCTCTCTGCTCAATGCAAATTTTTATCCAAACCAACAATTAGTAGTAAAAGATGATGAAGAAGCCCTAACTAATAGCATTCTATTTCTTTTGCAACATAATGACATATTAATCACTACAGGGGGACTTGGCCCAACCTCTGACGACAAAACACGTTTTGCTATAGCCAAGGCGCTAGGACGAAAGCTTGTTTTTTCCAGTACAAGCTGGAAACATATATGCAGCCGCCTCCGACGCTTAAAACTTCCCGCTACCGAATCAAAACAAGTCCAAGCACAATTCCCTGAAAACAGTGAAATTTTAACCAACCTAAACGGCACAGCCAATGGCGCTTTCATTAAGGCTGGTGAGAAACTTATTTTCATGCTGCCTGGCCCACCTAGCGAATGCTTGCCTTTATTTGAGAATAAAGTACTACCGCAGCTTGCTGAAATCTATCCAAGCAAGATTTATCATAAATCCTGGCTATTACTTGGGGTTGCTGAAGGGCAGACTGCCGAACTGCTCGAACCTCACCTTGAGCCCAGCGTGCAAATCGGCTATCGCATCGAATACCCATACCTTGAAGTTAAGTTACTCGCAGAAAATAAAAATGCCTTTTCCTCAACTATGGAAAAATTTTTACCACATCTTATCCCAAACCTTGTTAGTGAAAACCGAAAAAAAGCCTCCGAGCAACTTTATCATAAACTACAAAAACAAAAACAAGTCTTAACCATTAACGATAATGCCACAAGTGGACTCCTCGAAAGCACTTTGCTATCTCCACTTACACAACACGCGGTTCAATTTTGCTCTGATGGCACCGTACAAGTCAATGGCATGGAAACTTATTGGCAACTAAAAGCAGATAAACTTGTCGAACTTAAGCTTCAAATAGGTGAGCAACTCATCAAGAAAACATTCCCTTTCCGTGGAGTGCGAACCCGTCAATACGCTATTGAGTGGATTTGCTGGAAAATACTAACCCACCTTCCTTAGCCTCTAAAACAGATGTTTTACATCAAGAAAGGGGGGGGTAGCTACGGTCCATATAAAAAACATTGAGCAGTTTTTGGGAACAAAACTAAATGACCTTAAGGGCTCAAGCTAAAAACCCCCGCGTGATCGAGAATAGTGGGCATTTTTTTGGTCTGTGTTAACTAATCTTATTGACAATTCTGGCACTATCCTTGTACAATTTTAAAAAACAAGGCGGGCATAATAACTCACAAAAATTTTATGCCTTCTAATTATAAGGGGAATAGTATGCATTATTATTTGTTGGCACTAAAAAAATACGCGGTCTTCTCAGGGAGAAGTTCTCGTAAAGCATTTTGGTTGTTCACTTTGTTTAACCTTGTTGTTTTACTTGTTTTGGGATTACCTGATATCTACCCTATCAACCTTCCTGAGCAAGCGCTTAGTCTGCTGTCTATTCTACATATTATTTATGCACTAGGGTTTTTTATTCCTAGTCTAGCCGTATCGGCACGTCGTCTCCATGACACAGATAGGTCAGCTTGGAATTTATTATTTTTACTTCTACCTTTAATAGGTGCGTTGATACTAATCTTTTTCTACTGCATTAAAGGCCAGACAAAGACTAATAAATATGGCACCCCACCAAAAGATGGCCAGTGATTGATAGGAAATGGAATAGCGGGATGTTGTTTTTAATAGGCAAATAATGGAGTGGTCAACATAACGTGAATGGCTTGACTCATCCGCTTGCTCAAACCGCTGCGTTTATCTACCCCGAGCAGCAGCAAACCACCATCGGATGTAATGCTGCCTCCCGTGAAATTTCCCTCAACTTTTTTTCGATTGATTGATGAAAACTTCATTGATCCCACGGGTACAGTTTGTCACGGCATTTTCCTTGTTAATTTCACGCTTAAGCCAATGAATTATTTAAGAGAGATTGGTGGTCCCCCGCTTTTACACCAGGTAGCGCAAGCGGGTTTTTTGGATGTTGTTATGGCTTTGTTGCAGAATGGAGCTGATGTTTATATCAACCATTATACACATTAACTGGATCCTCACCTTCTACAGGATTAATGGTTATTGGCGTGAGATAATTAAGTTTAGAGGGGTTACTATCATCTATTCGATATAACTTTATTGTCTTGTTTATACTTTTAATATCAATTTTTGTTGATCCTCCCTTAGGGGGATCGTTGTGAAAAACACCCTCATACGTCAGAACTGATCCAGTATCAGCATCAATCGCTAACGCAATAATAGATGAACCTTTAGCCACAGGAAGTAGAACATTCTGTGTAGTTTTATTTTTTTCATCATATTTAGACACGGTATACTGAGCAGACTTATCAGAGCTACTACTAGAAGGCGGATCAGCTGTAACCGCGTATGTAACCGCGTAATACACCCGTTCTCCTGGCTTATTACCTCCTATAGATGCAGATAATAACAGAGGAGCACTTACAGTAAAATTGGGTATAGAGTTCATCAAAAAATCATTAGAATATAATCCCGGAAAATAATCCCCTTGGGGCAAAAGACTTCCTTCATAACTCTGCCCATTTGATCCAATAGTGAAAACTTGCGGAGAACTACCACCTGAACTATCCGGCACTTGAACAAAAGTCATTGTAGCCTCATCAATATTTTTTGATGTTTTACTATCCTTAAACACACTCATTGATCCTTGATAAACCAATTTATCCGAAGTAAGTTTAAATACACACACTAAGCTACCGCCAGTCTTGCCCGATTGATCCATCTCTCTCAACAAGTAAATTATCGAATCTGTCTGATCAGGAGATAAAACAGACACTATCTTTGAAGAAAGCGGAGACGCAGAACACTTAGCACTTGAATCAACTAAATCAGTAGGCTGACCACTCCATCTACCCTCTTTATTAATAAAAGCTTGATAGATAATTTTAGAATTACTTTTATCTGCAGTAGCTGTCAATAAAGTTATGTTCTGATCAAAGTCTACAGCCACAGAAGTTTTATTGGGAAAATTTATTGGCAGACCAGAACCATTGTTAATATTCACAACTATAGAATTCAGCTCTTTATTCTTTAGCACTGCGATTGACTTTGCATCAATCAAAGAAATGCCTTTGTTAGCTGGGCGGTTAATAATAAATTGAGAGAGATTATATGCACCATTCTTTCCCGCGCTGTTTAAAATACCAGAAGAATTGTCGGAAAAAGTCGTGCAGTCAGCATCCCCTTTATTATCTGATGAAGCTGCACAGCTAATAATATCTCCTTTCTTTTTACTACTGGCCCGAGGATTTAATTTATAAATATTCTTGTCCGTCATTATAAAAAAAGCGCGTGTAACATTGTATGTAAAAGCAGAACTTCCACCAATAAGTGTTTTTTTAACAGAAGATGGTTTATTGCTATCCTTTGGAGTTGATTGATAATTAGCAGTCATTCCTTCAGCCTCTCCAAATGTCTTCATTCCCCCTAAATTTAAATCAATCTGAACAACAGATTCACCGCTGTCCGACCAAACTAAGTTAGAGGAGTCAGATGACACTTCGGAATTATCATCATTAAAATAAAAACTTATATCATTGACATTATTCTTATTATACTGACAGTCTTTATTGGAAGTTACTGTTGATAGCTCTATACTGGCTTTTTCCGGAACAAACGCATATTGACTCCTATTATAAAACAACCTGCCTGGAACATAAGCCGTCACCGTTAATTCATTATTAAAAAAATTTGCCACCTCTTTCGTTTTTGCCAAGCTAGCACTTGTTGGAGTATAGTCAACAACCAATGACTGACAGTGTTTATAATCCCCAGAAACCTTATTACCACAACCTCCATTTGCCGCATTACTATTTTCGCTAATAGTCACATTGCCATCGGACATAGGAAGTAATGGAGCTGAACCATTATAGCGTAATGTTATGATTTTCTGTGGAGGGCTGCCTAAGTCACCCAAGCATCCCTTCCCGACTCCTGCCGATAATATAAGCGTGCTTTCAGAAAGTGAAAAAGAACTTTTGCTTGCCGGTGTAATGCCCCCACTCCCTTTGCCACCTCCCTTGCCACCATCTTTGCCACAAGCAACTAAGAGAGAGCCCATCAATATTAGAAATAAAACCTTTTTAATGCTATTAGGCATATTAACCCTGCTTATTCTCAATATAAAATAAAACACCATAGCTAAAGTATAGTTAAACCAACCTATGTTTTCTTAGAAAACCTTGTAACATGCTGAAAAAAATGGGCTGTCAAAAATATCTGGCGGCTCCTGTCGCCTTATATCTATACGCCATAATCTGAAAATCAAGCACTTAAGCAGTTATGCCGCACACAAAAAACACCTAAAAAGACAAGCATAGAAAGCCGAAATGACGTTATTTGCACCGCATACCATTTAGCTTGATTAAGTGGGGGCATTACATTCAGGGTCTTCAGTTTCGAGTTGGATGCTTACTGCTTTAGCCTGTTGTGGAGTGGTTTTTTTGTTGCCCAACAAGCACCAGCTCTCTGTAGCGTATCTACTGAGGGAGGTAATGAGGATGAATCATCAGCATCAGTGAATCCTTAAAATAAGAAAGCTACGATGAATTTTTAACGGTCGCAATCATTGATATAAGTGTATCCCGCCTGCTTGCAATGAGCTGGGTGAAGGGAAAAATAAAAATTAAACACCGATAATGATTGTGTATTTAGTACTTCTTTAGTACTATATAGCCACCTTGGCGACATATAAGGCGTTTAATGTTTAAAATCAGCAAGTTAGCAGATTATGCGGTAGTTATTATGCAGGCCTTAGCCAGGAAATCTGGCCAATGCTGTAGTGCGCGTTTGCTTTCTGAACAAACCGGTATTTCTGTTCCTACGGTGGGGAAAATACTTAAACTATTGTTAGAAAAAGAATTATTAGAGTCTTCTCGTGGTCCGAGCGGGGGTTATTGCCTGGTCAAATCACCAGAAAGTATTACGGTGGCGACAATGGTTGCCGCTATTGATGGTGAGCCGGCCATTACAGAATGCAGTCAAGAATTGGCCGGTTGTCAGAAAAGCACCTGTTGTGGTGCACAGCAATGCTGGCAGGAAATTAATCAAAAAATGGTGGCGGTATTAAATGGCTACTCACTAGCAGACTTTTTAAAGCGCAGTGAGCGGCCTATTGTGCTGCATGGTCGTGTGAAGGAGGTTGTTAATGAGTGAGCAAAATGCCTATGTAAAATCAGTGATAGATCAAAACTACGAGCATGGTTTTGTAACTGATATTGATATGGAAGTCTTTGCGCCGGGGTTGGATGAAGATGTCATTCGTCGCATTTCTGCTCGGAAAAAAGAGCCGCAATTTTTATTGGACTGGCGCTTAGAAGCCTATCGTCACTGGCGAACATTAACGCCGCCAAAATGGGCGCATGTAAATTATAAGCCCATTGATTTTGACGCTATTAGTTATTATGCCGCACCAAAATCCATGGATGATGCGCCAAAAAGTTTAGATGAAGTCGATCCAAAATTATTAGAAACCTATAATAAATTAGGCATTCCTTTGTATGAACAAAAAATGTTACAGGGCATTGCCGTTGATGCGGTGTTTGATAGCGTGTCGGTTGCGACAACCTTTAAGGCGGGTTTAGCCAAAGCCGGCGTTATTTTTTGTCCATTATCAGAAGCACTGCAAGATCATCCAGAGTTGGTTAAAAAGTATTTAGGCAGTGTTGTGCCTTATCGAGATAATTTTTATGCGGCATTAAATTCGGCGGTATTTAGTGAGGGCTCCTTTGTTTATATCCCTAAAGGTGTGCGTTGCCCCATGGAATTGTCCACGTATTTTAGAATTAATGCACAAAATACCGGTCAATTTGAGCGGACATTGATTATTGCAGAAGAGGGCAGTCATGTGAGTTATTTAGAGGGATGCACCGCACCGATGCGTGATGAAAATCAGCTGCATGCTGCGGTGGTCGAGCTGATTGCTCATACTGATGCAACAATTAAATACGCCACCGTGCAAAATTGGTATCCGGGCGATGAAAATGGCGTGGGCGGCATTTATAATTTTGTCACCAAGCGAGGGGTGTGTCAGGGTGCGCGTGCAAAAATTTCTTGGACGCAAGTGGAAACGGGCTCTGCCATTACATGGAAATACCCAAGTGTTATTTTAAAAGGTGATGACTCTGTTGGTGAGTTTTATTCGGTTGCTTTAACGCATCGTTGTCAGCAAGCTGATACGGGCACGAAAATGATTCATTTAGGAAAAAACACAAAAAGCACGATTATTTCTAAAGGTATTTCAGCCGGTCGTGGTCAAAACAGTTATCGTGGTTTGGTTCGAATAGCGCCAACAGCAAAAAACGCCAGAAATTATACGCAGTGCGATTCGTTATTAATTGGTGATACTTGTGGTGCGCATACGTTTCCATACATTGAAGTGAAAAATAGAACGGCAAAAGTTGAGCATGAAGCGACGACGTCGAAAATTGGCGATGATCAATTATTTTATTGTCGTCAACGAGGCATTGCTGAAGAAGATGCGATATCCATGATCGTGAATGGGTTTTGTAAATCGGTCTTCAAAGAGTTGCCGATGGAGTTTGCGGTAGAAGCGCAAAAATTATTAGAAGTTAGCCTTGAAGGCGCAGTTGGTTAAGGGGGAAAATATGTTAACAATTGAAAATTTACAAGCAAGTGTGGCCGATAAGGCAATTATAAAAGGGTTGAGTCTAAGTATTAATCCGGGTGAGGTGCATGCTGTTATGGGGCCAAATGGTTCGGGTAAAAGCACGTTGTCATCGTTGCTAGCAGGTCGAGATGATTATACGATTCAGTCAGGTAAAGTCATGTTTAAAGGGCAAGACTTATTAACCCTCTCACCTGAAGAGCGTGCATTGGCTGGAATATTTTTAGCCTTTCAATACCCAGTTGAAATTCCAGGTGTGAATAACAGCTATTTTTTAAGAACCGCATTAAATAGTTTGCGTCGTCATAATGGTTTAGATGAGTTGGATGCTTTTGATTGTTTGGCTCTAATTAAAGAAAAAGCGGCAATGCTTGATATGAACCCGGATTTTTTTCAGCGCTCATTAAATGAAGGTTTTTCCGGTGGTGAGAAAAAGAAAAATGAAATTCTTCAAATGTTATTGCTTGAGCCATCATTGGCTATTTTAGATGAAACCGATTCTGGTCTGGACATTGATGCTTTGCAAATTATATCGAAAGGCGTTAATAGTTTGCGCAGTGAAAAACGCAGTATGTTGGTTATTACTCACTATCAGCGCTTACTAGATTATATAGAGCCTGATTTTGTCCATATTTTAAAAGATGGAAAAATTATTCAATCAGGTGATAAAAACCTAGCAAAAGAGCTTGAAGAAAAGGGCTATGGTTGGGTGACAGATTCAGCAGGGACGGTAAACGAATGAGCGAGCTGGCAACAAAAGAAATGACACTGAAGAATTGTTTGCAAGATCAGAATAGACATTCTGGCTATTGGTTATGTCATGGTAATAATGATTTGTTAAGCTTGCAAAAAAAGGCAATGCAGGCTTTTTTTAATCAGGGCTTACCTATTCGCAAAGAAAACTGGAAATATACGCGAGTGCAAGGCTTAGCAGCAACCCCTTTTATTTATTCAGCAAGCGCTGAAAATTCTACAGCACATTTGCATCAAGCAATTTTACCAAATAGTTATTCCATGGTTTTTGTTGATGGTATTTGGTCAAAAGAGCTTTCTCATGTGAATGATTTGCCAGAAGGTGTTGTGATTTGTTCGCTTGCCGAAGCGATGCAAGAACATAAGGGCTTGGTTTCTTATGCGTTAGAAAAATCATTGAGCAAGTCAGTTGAGTCGCCAGCAGATGATCGTCAGTCAACCGCTTTTTCAGCTTTAAATGCAGGCATGATGACTGATGGATTGTTTGTTTATGTGCCGAAAGAAATTGTTTTAGAAAAGCCATTGCATTTTTTGTTTATTCATCAAGAGAAAGAACAGTTAATGCATCATCCGCGTCACTTAATTCTGTTGGCAGAAAAATCCAAGGCTGCTATTTTGGAAGAGCATATTAGTGAAAATGCAGGCTGTTATTTTACAAATCAAGTAATGCAGGTGTCACTAGCTAAAAAAGCGTGTTGTAGTTATTTTACTTTGCAGCAAGATGATAGCTCAGCTTATCATTTTTCTAAGACCGATGTTACTGTTGCTGAAGGCGCGAAGTTTAAGCAATTAACCGTTTCTTTAGGTGCTAAGTTGGCTAGAGATGAATTGCAAGTACAACTACACGGTAATCAAGCAAGTTGTCAATTGCTGGGCGTTTCGAAATTGCAAGAAAACAAGCAGCACATTGATCATCAAGTGGCCGTTGAGCACTTGGCATCAAACACTCAAAGCCAGCAGCATTATCGTGCGCTGGTTGATAATTCGGCCCACGCAGTTTTTAATGGCCGTGTTTTCGTGCCTAAAAATGTAGAGAAGATTTCTGCAAATCAAGCTAATCATAGTATTTTACTGCATGATTTTGCTCAGGTAGATGCAAAGCCTGAGTTAGAAATTTATGCGCAAGACGTTGAGTGTTCGCACGGTGTTACTGTTGGTTGTTTAGATGAGGCGGCTATTTTTTATTTGCAAAGTCGAGGAATTTCTCGTCCACTTGCAGAAAGAATGTTGTTGTTTAGTGTTGAGCAACAGGTTCTGCAGGATATGAATGCAGAGACGGTTGCGGAAAAAGAAATTATGCTAAAAATTAGAGAGGCACTTTTACAAAGAAATTAATTTGAGGAGTCCTGAGAATGGCCGCGGTAATAGAAAAAAGTTTATGTCAAGCGCGAGAAGATTTTCCTGTGTTAAGTCAGCAGGTTAATGAGCACCCTTTGGTTTATTTAGATAGTGCCGCAACGACACAAAAACCAGCAGCGGTTATTGAGGCGATTAAAAAATATTATGAATTAGATAATTCCAATATTCATCGTGGTGTGCATACCTTGAGTCAGCGGGCGAGTGATCAATACGAAAAAACACGTGATTTGGTGCAAACATTTATTTCCGCAAGATATCGCGAAGAGATTATTTTTGTGCGTGGTGCAACCGAGGCAATTAATTTAGTCTCTCATAGTTATGCGTTAAAGAATCTAAAGGAAGGTGACGAAATACTGATTAGTGAGATGGAGCATCATGCAAACATTGTGCCTTGGCAATTAGTGTGTGAGCAAACCGGTGCGATTTTAAAAGTGGCGCCCATTACTGATGATGGCGTTATTGACCAGCAAGTTTTTAATGAAATGCTAAGTGAAAAGGTGAAAATGGTTTCATTCGCTCATGTCTCTAATGTGCTAGGCACAGTTAATCCTGTGAAGGAAATGATTGCTGAAATACGCGAGCGTACAAAAGCTAAAGTTTTGATTGATGGTGCGCAGGCAACGTCGCACGTTCAGGTTGATGTGACTGAGTTAGATTGTGATTTTTATGTGTTTTCAGGGCATAAAATGTATGCACCAACAGGGATTGGTGTTTTATATGGTAAAAAAGAATTACTGCAGTCTATGCCACCTTATCAAGGTGGGGGCGATATGATTCGCACCGTTAGTTTTGAAAAAACCGAATTTAATGTATTGCCGTTTAAGTTTGAAGCAGGTACACCAAATATTGCTGGGGTTATTGGTTTATATCATGCAATTTTATATTTACAACAATGGCCTTTAGCAGAGATTGCCGAATATGAGCATCGTTTATTAGAGAGTGCTACAAAAAAAATGCAAAACATTCCGGGTCTGAGAATTTTAGGTCCGAAAGATTGTTCAAAGAAATCAGCAGTGATTTCTTTTGTGCTCGATGGTGTGCACCCACACGACATTGGCACTATCCTTGATCATTATGGTGTTGCTGCGCGGGCAGGGCATCATTGTGCGATGCCACTGATGGCAAGATTAAAAATTCCCGCGTCAGCCAGGGTATCATTTGGCTTATATAATAATGAAGATGATATTAATAAATTAATAACGGCATTGTCGCACGTTGTCAAAATGTTTGGTGGTGTCCAATGACAGATCTGCAAAATTTATATCAAGAAGTTATTATCGATCATGGGCGTAGGCCTCGTAATTTTGGTCAGCTGGAAGATGCAACACACCAACAACAGGGCGTTAATCCATTGTGCGGTGATCAATTAACGGTATATTTAATAATAGAAAATAATGTTATTAAAGAAGTTAAGTTCGATGGGTGTGGTTGTGCCATCTCAGTTGCATCAAGCTCGCTAATGAGCCAGGCAATCAAAGGCAAACCAATTGGTGAGGTGTTGGCGTTGTTTGATCGTTTTCATGCTGCAGTGACGGACGCCAAGGATCAGCAGTTGGCGGGCCTGGGCAAGTTGGCCGTGCTGGCCGGAGTGGCGGTCTATCCAGCACGGGTAAAGTGTGCAACACTAGCATGGCATGCCTTAAAAGGTGCTTTACTTGGGCAAACAAAAGCGGCATGTACTGAATAATTGTTGGGGGGGCTGTATCATGAATAAAGTCAAAGTGAATGGTGTTGAATTCGCATACCGGCTTGAAGGTCAAGGACAGCCGTTAGTGTTGGTTTCCGGTTATTCGCGCGATTATACTGCTTGGGATATGTTACTGCCTGTTTTAGTTGAGCGGTTTCAAGTGTTGGTTTTTGATAACCAAGGCGTTGGGAAAACACAAGATGATGGTGGGCCGTTAACAGCGAATGAGATGGCTAATAATATTTGGGGGCTAATTGATGCGTTAGGCTTACAAAACCCCATTATTGCTGGTGTGTCCATGGGTGGCGCAATCGCGCAGGCCATGGCTGTTGAGCGATCTGATGATATTAAGCAATTACTCTTAGTCAATACGGCAGCGAGTTGGTCTATTACCGCAAAAAAAATGCTACAGGCTGTGATGCAGTTGCACCAAGCCAATGTCTCGCTGAGTATTATTATTGATGTTTGTTTACCATGGCTATTTGGCCGAGATTTTTTGCAAAATTCAGCCTACGTTGAGCAATATCGACAATCCGTTTTTGCAAGAGCAGAAACATTATCGCTTAGTGGTTTAGCTCGCCAGGCCAATGTAATTATGACTTTTAATTTGCAAAATGAACTAGCAAAGATTAGCGTCCCAACGAATGTTATTATTTCGCAAGAAGATTTAATGGTCTTGCCAGAGAACTCGAAAAAAATGGCAGCAGCAATTGCTGATAGTAAAATTCAATGGATTCCCGGTGGACACTCAAGCCAAATTGAGCAGCCACAAGCTTTATTGGCGGCTATGCAAGTCGTGCTTGTGGGGGCGGCTCATGAGTGAGCTATTGCCACAGTTGGTGTTTTCTACAAAAGCCATTGCGCATGTTCAAACAATCATGCAAGGCCATGAAGCACCACTAGGGTTTCGTTTGTCAATTAAAAAAACAGGCTGCTCAGGCTATATGTATCAGCCCAGCATTATTACGGAGCTGTCAGATAAAAATGTTGAGGTGCTTGTTGAGGGTGGTTTGCGTGTTTTTGTTGATAAAGCATGTGTTGAATTAATTAATGGCACTGAGGTGGATTTTGTTCAAGAGTCTTTAGGGCAGAATCGTTTGGTATTTAAAAACCCGAGAGCGGTCTCTTTATGTGGTTGTGGTGAGAGTTTTAATTTAACTGAGGATGAGGAATAAATGCCAGAAGAATTTGTACAGTTAACTCGAGATTGTGTAGCAATGATGGTGCCACAGGGTGCACGCATTGTCTTGCAAGAAGGCACAGAATTAATGATCACCCAAGCTTTGGGTAATAGCTTTACTGTGAATGTTTATGGTAATTTGGCAAGAATTTCAGGGCGTGACGCCGATGCCTTAGGTAAAGAAACCCTAAATGTACTGGCTGATTTTCCAGCTGATGCAAGCATAGATGATAAAGTTTGGGCGCAATTAAAATTGGTTTTTGACCCTGAAATTCCAGTGAATATTGTCGATTTAGGTTTGATTTATGAGTGCCAGGCAACTCCTTTAGGAAAAGGCCAGTTTGCTGTTAAAGTTGTCATGACATTGACGGCGGCAGGGTGTGGTATGGGGCCGGTTATTGTTGATGATGCTCAGTCTCGGGTTGAATTGATCCCTGAGGTTGAAAAAGTTGAAGTTGAGTTAGTGTTTGACCCCCCGTGGGACCGCAGCATGATGTCAGAGGCGGCGCAACTTGAGATGGGTGTGTTGTAATTAAATAATGATTTTGTGGATTTTTTTTGTCTCTTTATAAAAAAACAGGATGTTGATTTATATGATAGTATTGGTTGTTTTGATTGTTTTAATGGCTTGGATGCTAATTGCCGTTGCAGTCTACAATGCCTCAAAGAATATGGGTGTTGTCGATGTTTTTTGGGCGGGTGGCTTTTTCTTGGCGGCAATAATTTATTTTTTTCATACGGGAAGTTTTAATTTTTTCAATTTAATTGCCTTGGCGCTGGTTGTTCTTTGGTCGGCAAGGCTGGCTGGTTTTTTATTGATATATCGTGTTCTGCCAAAAAATCATGATCCTCGTTATGAAGTGATGGCAAAGGGGTCAAATAATCCTGTTCTTTTTCAGTTGAAGAATTGCTTGGTTCAAGGCCTTTTAGTTTTTGTTATCAGTTTATCTTTTTATTTTTTGTTTCAGACTAGGCATGTTTTTTGGTGGCAAAACGTAGGTTTGGTTTTAGTGTTGATCGGTATTTTGTTTGAGGCCTATTGCGATCAAGTACTACAAAACTTTAAGGATGATGGTCAAGATGGTTTATGTCAGCGTTCATGGTGGAAGTATTCGAGACACCCTAATTTGTTTTTTGAGTGCCTGGTGTGGGTTGGCTTTTTTATTGCCTGCTTGAATCAGCCATTGGCGATTGTTGCTGTCATATCGCCAGTTACCATCATTTTAATTGTAAGTCGGCTTACAGGGCCTATTACTGAAAAACATTCATTAACTAAGCATGGTGATGTGTTTCGTCAGTACCAACAAGAAGTCTCTTATATTGTTCCATGGAAAAGGAAGGTTAGTGAAAATGAAAACAATTAAAGTCTTAGCCGTCATGACGTTGGTTTTTTTAGTTATTGATACTTTGTGGATACAGTTTTTTGTTTTAAAGGCTTATAAAAGTCATATTTCAGATATTTTGATTTTTTCAACAAGCAATCAAGTGCGTATAGTCCCAGCAGTTTTAGTTTATATCTTATTAATTGGTGCTACTTATTTTTTTGCAGTTAGAAATAAAACAAGCTTTAAAGAGAATTTGTATTATGGCGCAGCTTTTGGCTTTGCAAGTTATGGCGTGTACAGCTTAACAAATGCTGCGATTTTGATACGCTGGCCCGCCTATATTGTCATAACTGATTGTCTTTGGGGGATGGTGTTGTGTGCTGTGGTTGCGGTTATCGGTGGTGTGGTTTTAAGGTCTCAGTCTAAAGCGACAAGCTAAGCCATCCATGCTAACATTTTTATTGCCCTAGTTAAGTTAGGTGCTTTGTTCGATGTTACTCATTTTCATTAATTGAGTTGTATTATTTACTTTATCCGGGTGGCTACTAACAGTTTCTCTTCCTTTGGTTTTTTTAAATAAAATCATTTTTTTTATTTTCCTAAGTTTTAAATCGATTAGTTTTTTATAAAAACAATGATGCGGTATCTCTAATATGGTGTTTTTTTACACGAAGCTGTTTTTTTTGTGTTCTTATTTTTGCCTGCCATAGGTGCAATACTTTATTAAGAGTAAAGCAAGTTGACTTTTGGTTAATATTGCTTGCTTGTTTGTAGTCTATTGGCGCACAACAGTGATAATTTTAATAAAAAATCTTTAATTTATTGCTGTTTTGTTTTTTTATTGATATCTTTTGTCATGTTTTTTTATTTATAATAAGGGGTTAAGTTTGAGAAATGGAATGAGTGAGAGTGAAGCTGCTAATTTGAGAAAGCCTCTTTTCGAGCAACCTGAGAAAAAAAGCTGTGACGTCAAGAAGCCTTTAAAAATTACAGTCAAGTCGATTGGTATTTTAACAAGCGCGACTTTATTTATTGGATTGGCAGTAAGTGCTGCCCTTTGTATTGCTAATAAGAGCGAATTTTATGCATTGCTAGACCAGGTTTGGAGATTTATCTCGGGCCATTCGAGTTTGACATACGATGGACGCTTTGCTAATCATAGTGCGTATCTTGAAGAGACTGAAGGCAGTAGAACTGATGAAGAGCGCAATATTGAATATGGGTTGTGCGCGGCTGTTGGTGTCACACTTTTAGCAGCTTTTTCTTATAGTCTATACAAGCATCGTGTGATGAAACGTGAGAAAGATAGCCTTTTGTTTGAGCTAAATAATCTGAAGAGTGAAAACGGCAATGATTTTTATAGCAAAGAACAGGTAGCCTTTTGTAAAATGCAACCTAACGAATTGCTAAAATTTAGACTAAGTAAGTTTAATAAGAAGGTGCGTGATAGTGAGCAAGGACTTGATGTTTTGCTTAAGAGTTTTATTTTGAGCAAAGACGCCTCTTGTCCTTTAGGGGATTTTCTTGAGAAGGAAGATGTGAAAAATTTTTTAAAATCAATATTACTAGAGGAAATGAATGTTGCAGTGACTCTTGTTGAAAGTCGTGACCGTAAAGCTAGTTTAGCTCTTTTCTATGTCCTGTGTTACGCGCACGTGCTTGCTGTAAATGAGCCGTCGGTTAGTTCAGGAAAAGATGTAGAAAGAGTTAAATTCGAAAAAGCATTGGAACGCATTACAGACACCTTCAGTGGTGAAATTGCTGCTGATAGTTTATGGGCAGATGTGGGTGAAAAGCTCGGCGCTTTTCAAGTTGAGGAAAGGCAGCAAGAGTGTGTGGAAATCACTTGTCGTTAATAAACTACTTTCACGACTTAGTTATTTTTACAGCAGTGCCATAAGCGAGAATCTCGGATGCTGATCCGTTGGCCCCAACTTCGGTGGTAATAAATCGCAATCCAACAACAGCGTCAGCACCCATTTCTTGAGCGTGTTCAATTAGTCGCTCAATGGCTTGGTCGCGAGATTCTTCAATTGCTTTTGTCCACTCACGCACTTCGCCACCAAGAACTGTTTTTAGATTCGCTAAAAAATTACGACCGACATTACGGCTGCGCACTGTGTTGCCTCGGACAAGGCCCAGTGTTTTTGTGATTTTGTAATCACTTAGCTGCCCTTGGGTTGAGAGTAAAATATTTGAATCAGCCATTGCTAAACTCCTTTTTTTATGATGATTGAGACTAGCCTTCGGCTAAGTCACCTTTTTCCTCAAGCCACTCGCGACGATCTTTAGCACGTTTTTTTGCGAGCAATAAATCCATGATTTTAAAATTATCATTGCTTTGATCAATGGTCAGCTGCACTAGGCGACGCGTGTCAGGATTAATGGTCGTTTCACGCAATTGACTTGGGTTCATTTCACCTAAGCCTTTAAAGCGCTGTACATTGACAGTGCCTTTTTTCTTTTCTTTTTCGATGCGCGCTAAGACACTATTTTTTTCATCGTCATCCAGCGCATAATAAACATCTTGACCGACATCAATTCGATATAACGGCGGCATGGCGACATAAATGTGCCCAGCAGCAACCACATCACGAAAATGTCGTAAAAATAAGGCGCAAAGTAGGGTGGCAATGTGTAAGCCATCAGAATCGGCATCGGCTAATATACAAATTTTATGATAACGTAAGTCATCAAGTTGGTGTGAGTTTGGATCAACACCCATAGCAATAGCAATGTCATGAACTTCTTTGGATGCGAGTACTTGTTCGGAATCGACTTCCCAGGTATTTAAAATTTTCCCGCGTAGCGGCATAATCGCTTGGAATTTACGATCACGTGCTTGCTTAGCCGAGCCACCTGCAGAATCACCTTCAACTAAAAATATCTCACACTGCTTAGGATCTTGAACTGAGCAGTCGGATAATTTTCCGGGTAATGCAGGGCCTTGGGTGATTTTTTTACGAGCCACTTTCTTACTGATACGTTGGCGTTTTTGCGCATTATCAATAGCAAGTTCGGCGAGTTTTGTGCCTTCATCAACGTGCTTGTTTAACCACAAGCTAAAGGCATCTTTAATTGCACCAGAGACAAAAGCTGCACATTCTCGTGATGATAGGCGTTCTTTGGTTTGTCCGGCAAATTGAGGATCTTGCATTTTTTACGGATAAAACAAAATTACACTGATCCCAAAGATCGTCCGCGGTGAGTTTAAACGCCCCTTGGAATCAGCTTGTGCATATCACAAAATTGCCGCATAGCATCTAGCAGGCCAGTGCGCAGACCATTGACATGGACGCCGCCCTGCGTGGTTGGAATAAGATTAACGTAACTTTCACTGATTTGGCAGCTGTCTTCGGGCAACCAAACCAAGGCCCAGTCAACTGACTTAGTTTCTTCTTTTAGCGAGCCTTCAAATGGCTCAGCAGGTAAGCGTTCACAGTCAACTAAGCTGTCGAGCAGGTAACCTTTAAGGCCATCAACATAATGCCACTTGCAGTGCTCTTTGCTTTTTTCATCAAAAAACTCAATTTCAAGGCCAGGACATAATACAGCTTTAGCGCGAAGGGGTGTGTTTGAGCTGTGAAATAGAAAAGTTAATGTGCTCGAAATACTGGGCATCAGGCCAAAATCGAACCGTTGTGCCGGTCTCATCTTTGGGGATTTTACCAGTTGCTTTTAGCTTGCTGGCTTTATGGCCACTGGCAAATTCCATGCTGTGAGTTTTGCCGCTCTTTTTGACATCAACAATGAGCTTGGTCGACAGCGCGTTAACAACAGAGATACCAACTCCGTGTAGACCACCTGAAAATTGATAGCTCTTATTTGAAAATTTAGCACCCGCGTGCAAGCGCGTTAAAATAAGTTCAACGCCACTAACTTTTTCTTTAGGGTGAATGTCCGTTGGCATACCGCGACCATTGTCGGTGACAGAAAGTGAGCCATCCTTATAGAGTGTTACTGAAATATGACCAGCATAGCCGGCAATAGCTTCATCCACACTGTTGTCAATGACCTCGCGCGCCAGGTGGTTAGGGCGTGTAGTGTCAGTATACATGCCAGGGCGACGTCTAACCGGATCGAGTCCGCTGAGGACTTCAATATTTTCTGCGCCGTATTGTTTGTTATCTTTTGCCATATGATTACCATTCTAGCTAAGAGTGGACTTGCTGGAAAGCAAAGAATGATAAAAGTTACATAAAAGCTCTAAAGGAGAGTTGGGGTCGCTTTTCGATGTGTTTGTTTTTTATATCGAGAATTCGGGTTGGTGGCGGTCAAGCTGCTCGGTTGGGCGCCAATAACTTATAGATTGCGGCAAGAGCCGCTAATTTTCAGGAGAATAATGAGTTCGAGTGGGTGGGCTAATCCGGTCTTGTTAAAAGGTATGTTCCTTCACTGGCATCGTGGGCCTCATTTGCTTGATTGTCACGAGCTCCTTCTGGAAGTCCGATGCTTTTATTCTCAAGAGTGTCGCACAGAATTTTTTGGTTTTCATGAAGCGCATTACCGGCCTCGAACCCCCCCTATCGAGCAACAACTTACCCGTTGACAAAGGATTATATAATTTGAATATGGCGGAGGGGAGGATATAAACACAAGGAGACGCCAAAACGAGCAATACTATGAAGATTTTATTCATAGTAATATTTTTATCACACTTATAAGCATTGCCGCACATATTGGCTGGTAACCCCCTGGTGCTTGCAATTAAAAACAGAAGTGCCATCATCACAATAGCTACAGTTACTATCATTCCACGATTTGTTATTTTTCTTTATGGTTGTGGAACTCTTGATATCTGAGATTGCGGACAAAAAAAACGACGCTAAGTGCGTCGCTTTTTAAAGTGACAAGAATAAACTTAACTCTCGTCTTTTTTTCTGGATAGTTTTTCTTTAATTTTTGCTTTTCGCCCACTAAGGTCACGTAAGTAGTAAATTTTACTTTGGTTGACATCGCCACGACGCTTAAGCGTTACTGAGTCAATTTGTGGGCTATACGTTTGAAAAACACGCTCAACACCTTCGCCGTATGAAATTTTGCGAACAGTAAACGCTGAGTTTGCGCCACGATTGCGTTTGCCAATGACAACGCCTTCAAAGGCTTGTAGACGCTCACGACTGCCTTCTTTCACTTTCACGTTAACAACAACAGTGTCGCCAGGCATAAAGTGGGTGATTTTTTTGTCTTGAGTGATTTCATTCTCAAGTGTGTCAATGATGTTTGTCATGGTCTTTCCTAGGTCGTTTCTGTGGACTGAGCTGTTTGCTCAGCAATAAATTCATCAAGTAGAGTCTTTTCAGTCTCATCTAAGGAGCGTATTTTTAACATATCTGGCCTGCGTTGCCAAGTCCTTCCCAGTGCCATTTTTAATCGCCAGCGAGCAATTGCCTGGTGATTCCCGCTGAGCAGTACTTCTGGCACACTTTCACCATTGAGAAGCTCTGGCCGAGTATAGTGTGGGTGGTCAAGTAGGCCGGCGGCAAAGGAGTCCTGCAAAGCAGATTGCTCGTTGCCTAAGGCGCCAGGCAAGAGGCGGCACATGGCATCAACTAAAGCCATGGCAGGGATTTCACCGCCGCTAAGAACGTAGTCACCAATGGACCACTGCTCATTGACATGAGAGTCAATTAAGCGCTCATCAACACCTTCGTAGCGACTGGCAACAATAATGATATTTTGGTATGAGGCTAGATGCATGATGTCTTGTTGGGTCATGCGCTTGCCTTGAGGGGACATCTGGATAACATGCCCTCGACCATTGCGAGCAGATTTAGCTGCGGCAATAGCATCAGCCACGGGTTCTGCTTTCATGACCATGCCTGGCCCGCCGCCATAAGGACGGTCGTCGACAGTGCGATGCCAGTCTTTGGTGTAGTCGCGAGGATTCCAGTAGTTTAAATTAATGAGTCGATTGTGGATGGCTCGCCCGGTGATCCCGTATTCAAGCGTTTTGAACATGCGAGGGAAGAGTGTGATTAAATCGATCCACATGGTGGGCTTTCCTTCAAGAGGTAAAATTCTTTATTAATAGTGCAAGAAGATAGCTAAAAATCAGGGTCCCAGTCAACTAGTATCGTGTTTTTTTCTTTATCAATGGCAAGGATAATCGAGTCGATATAAGGCAGTAAGTGTTTCTTGTTGCCGCCAGTAATGACGAGCACATCATTGGAGCCGGTTGCAAACAAGTGATCAACATTGCCAAGAACCACTTCTTGCTGATTAATGGCTTTTAAACCAATGAGTTCGTGCCAATAGTGCTCATTATTTTGCAGCGTTGGTAAAATGGCCTTAGGGATAACGATGTTTTGATTAGTCAGCGCCTTGGCTTGGTCGCAGTCATTTATATCTTTTAGTTTAATGAGTAGTTGGTTGCTCTCTGCTTTATGATTCTCTAGCTGTATGTCGGTCAATTTTTTTTGTTTTGATTGCAGTTGCCAGTGGTCTTTATAAAGAAAGATGTTATCAAGAGGGTCAGTTAGGGAGACGAGCTTTTGCCAGCCCCTGACTCCATGAGAGGAGCCGAGGCGGCCAATAATAACGAGTGAGTTATTTTGCATAGGGGGGGTTATTTGCTTGCGTCAGCTTCTTCAGGTTTCGCTTCTTCTGCTTTTTTTGCTTTTACTTTTTTTGCAGGTTTTTCAGCAGCTAATAAAGTGCTGCCACCTTTTTCAGCATGAATTTTTACTAGATGATTAACGCGATCAGAAGGTTGCGCGCCTTGCTTAACCCAGTGGTTAAGGCGTTCTGTGCTGAGCTCTAAAAAAACTGCTTGGCCACGAGCACCTGGGTTATAGTAACCGATTCTTTCTAAGAAGCTGCCATCACGAGGATTGCGACGATCAGCTGCAACGATATGATAAAAAGGGGCTTTTTTAGCGCCTGTGCGCGATAAACGAATAACAACCATGAGTAATAACCTTTATTAATGAAATTCAAGTTTGGCCATTCTACGCAGTTTTTTCATAAGATTAAAGGCCTTATGTTGTTTTTTTTTTAATTATCTTGTTTGCATGTGCTGCACCCATCTGTTTGTGCGGCGCGATTGTAGGCTAATTGTTTGATTATTTGGTTTTTTTCAGTATTAACCACTGCATTGATAGCAGCGTCATTGCGTTGTAAATTTCTTGGTTTTTGATCATTAGCTTGATGTCATCTAGGCTAAAGCTTTGAACTAATATATCTTCACCCTCTTCGACTAGTCCATGGATCCCCGCAGCTTGGCTAGCATCAACTTCTGCGTAGCAGATGGTTGTGTTTTCATTGCTAGCACCAGGGCTGGTGTAGCAGTCAAATAAAATTTCAATATGACTGCAGGTCAGGCCAGTTTCTTCAAGTAATTCTCGTCGGCCAACAGATAAAACATCTTCGTTGGGTTCAATTAGCCCAGCAACACACTCCCAGAGCCATGGGCTACGTGAGTTGTTAATGGCACCAATACGGAATTGTCGGATAAGCACGACTTTTTGTTGTGCGGGGTCGTAGGTAATAACTGCAACAGCGGGTCGGCGCTGGGCACATTCCCGTACAATGGGTGGGCTCATTTGGCCAGAGTAAAGACGATGCTGCAGTTGATAGCTGTCAACACTCACGAAACCGCTGTATTTTGATTCTTGGTGGTTGATAATAAAGTCATCAGCCGCCGGTTGCTTATTCATGCGAGCTTTCCTCAGGCGGCGGTTCATTGGTTCTGAGTTTTTGGTCTATGCTGCGAAGATGCTTGTTGATTTGAAAAAACACCATGACCAGTTCGCAGAAGATTCTGGTTATGATCGGCCCAGCAATAATAATGACAATGCCATGTCCGTAGGCGTGATGCTTTATCATGTCGTGTAAGCCAACGAATAGGCAGCAGAGCAGCATGATAATAAAAACCAGTTGAATAAAATTTGGTGTGATCATTTTGTCAAAGCTAAAAAAGCGGCGCATTGTTACTCCTTTTTGAATGTAAAAAAACGAAGGCCCTTATGGCTAGTCTACCCGAGCTTTTTATGCGATGCTATAGCCCAAAATTTTAAGAAGGGGCAATGGCCTTATGCGTTGGCTTTATACTTTTTTTTATTATCTGGCAGTGCCTTTTATTATATTGCGATTGTGGTGGCGGGGTTTTAGGCTGCCAGCTTATCGTGAGCGTTGGTCGGAACGTTTTGCTAAAAATAAAATTGATGCGCCGGCGCATTGTTGGTGGCTGCATGCGGTGTCAGTGGGTGAATGGATGGCGGCAAGACCCTTGATTAAAATGATTCATGAAAAGTACCCGGACGTGACTTTGTTGGTGACCACCATGACGCCAACGGCTTCAAAGCTGGTGCAAAAAGAATGTTCTGATTGGCTTATTCATCAATATATTCCTTATGATTTGCCTGATTGTTGGGCGCGGTTTATTACCGCCTATCAACCAAAAGTTGCTATTACCATGGAAACCGAGTTGTGGCCGAATATGTGTTCTGCATTAAAAAAACGCCGTGTTCCATGGTTGTTGGCAAATGCCCGGTTATCAACACGGTCTTGTTATCGGTACATGTGTGTACGCTGGTTTGTGCAATTTATGTTTCGCGCAATGTCTTGTGTTGCCGCGCAAACACCGCTAGATGCTGCACATTTTATTGCGTTGGGAGTGCCGATTAAAAAGGTAAAAACAACCGGTAATATTAAGTTTGATATTCAAGCGCCAGCAGATTGTTTGCCAAAGGCAGAGCAAATTCGACAAAGCTGGGGGAAAGACAGACCAGTGTGGATAGCGGCAAGTACACATGATGGGGAAGAGGCGATTGTTCTCGATGCTTTTTTAGCAGTAAAAAAGCAAAAGCCAAATGCTTTGTTGGTGCTAGCTATGCGTCATCCTGAGCGAGTCGAGCAGGTGAGTAATTTATTAAATGCTGAAAAGCTAAGTGCGGTTAGGCGGAGTTTAGCGGAAAAGGTTTTGCCAGAAACGGACGTGGTGGTTGCCGATACGCTGGGTGAATTATTTTATTTGTATGCGGCGAGCGATGTCGTGTTTGTTGGCGGTAGTTTGGTGCCTGTTGGCGGGCATAATTTAATAGAGCCCGCAGCCGTTGCAAAGCCTATTATTACCGGGCCTTATTTAAGGCATTTTGTTTCTATTAAAAATTCCTTGTTAGCAGCCAACGCTTTAATGGTTGTCGATGATAAAAATCAATTAACGGATGCGGTGGTGAGTTTGTTGGATGCTCCTGAGGAGCGGCAAGCAATGGCCGAGAAAGCCCTTCAGGTGGTGGCAGAAAATAAAGGTGCATTAGTGGCACAAATGCAGTGTCTGCAAACAATGGTGAATGAAAGCTAGGCAGTTATGCGTCTATGGGGCTGCTTTTGTTTGCTTTCGTGAGGCGGTTAAGCTGGGGATGCGTTTTTTTAGTCTGGAAAGCATGGTGATGTTTAGTATCGCGGATGTTAGCAAACACGCTAATAGCAGTTTCCAGGACCACGTAGACAGAAAGAAACCTTGTAGCAAAAAAGTTAGCAAGGGAGTCAGTGTGACGACAAATGAAAAATTTTCTGCTCCAATATTTTGCACGCTACTTTGCGAGAAAATATTTGGCATAATCATGTTTAAAAAACCCAGGGCTATTAGAATTGCAACAATGGTTAGAGGGTTGCTATTTATATATAAGGCAGTGGATTGTTGCATGTAAAAAAAGGCATAGACAGATGAAAATAAAATTAGCGGATAAAAACGGATTGCTAAAATATCTAATGCCGCCATTTTATGTCTTGCCGTGTAAGCCAGTGATGCTCGATAGTATGCATATGTAAAAATACCCGCGAGCGTTGATGTGGCGAAAGTTATTGGCGTTAGTTTGGGGCTAAGATAATAGATCGCTATCCATACTAGTAGTGATAAGCTTGCAGCAAGCCAGTGCTGCTTTGCTATTGAGGCACAAATGCCTTGCCATAAAAAGAATATGGCAATAAGGATGCCGGCAGATGCGTGAATGACTGAGTAGTAGGTGAGCGACCAAACTAATAACATGGAAGTTGTCATTGCTAGCCATAACATGGGGGATTGTTTAATGGTTTTGTGGTTTTGGACGAAATTTTTGTAGCGAACAATGTTGAAAAATAGCATGGCGACTACTGATACGCCAAGCAATAGCAAAGGGATGGAAATGTTGTCGCCAAGGTGATCAACCCACGTGGTTGATGCTGCAATAACCAAGATATACAAGACTGCTTGTAGGTACCCTTTCATTTTCAGTGCTCTCCGTTATGTTTTTCAAGTTTAATTCCGCGTTATTATGTCATATTGCTGGTCGAAATACCCTGTTGTTTTCGTGATAAATCTTTATTTTTTCAGAAAGGCTTAAAACAATGGAAGGCGAAGGATATGATGCTTTAATTGATTTATTGAGGGGGGGTGCTTTTTGTTAGATTGATTCTACTTATTATTGAAGAAATAGTTTATGCTTTTGTTTTAAAAGGAGCGCCAAAAATGTTTTTAAAAAAAGTATTGTGTGGCTTGTTGATTTTTTTAGGTGTACAAGTGTTTGCCGCTAGCAGCCTGACGGTTAAAGTACACTCATTAACTTCAGCTAAGCCGAAGGCTATTGGGTCTGTTGTGTTAACGGACACGTCAGCAGGGTTACTGATCACTCCACATTTGCGAGACTTGCCGCCAGGTGTTCATGGGTTTCATGTTCACACCAGCCCTAGTTGTGCTGATCATGGCATGGCGGCAGGTGGTCACTTAGACCCCAATCATAGCGGTAAGCATTTGGGACCATACAATAGTAAGGGGCATTTAGGTGATTTGCCGGTATTAATTGTAGACAAAGATGGCACGGCAACCTTGCCTATTTTGGCGCCGCGGTTGAAAGTGTCAGAGGTGATTGGGCACAGCTTAATGATTCATGCGGGTGGCGATAATTATTCAGATCATCCAGAAGCGCTTGGCGGTGGTGGCGCAAGAATTGCTTGTGGTGTTGCGCAAATGGTGCAAAATCATATTCATGCGCGGTCATTAAAGTCCCCCACGCCTCACTAGGCCTTCGGTTTTTTGGATTAATGACTAAAGAATGGCTCGTTAGCAAGATAGGTCCTTGTCAGTTGCCTGCCAGTTAGCTAGAATCCACTCAATGAAGACTAACTATATAGTAAGGTTGAAGCATGAGGCGCACATTAATTGCCGGTAATTGGAAAATGAGCACGTCGCTGGAAAATGCGTCATCCCTTCTGGATGGCCTTCTGCAGGGTTCAAAAGATGTGTTGACTGTCGACTGGGTGGTATGCCCACCATTCCCTTATTTGTCATTGGTGCAAAGCCGATTATCCGATAGTAATATCGCTTGGGGCGGTCAAAATTGTGCCATTGCAGAAAAAGGTGCTTATACTGGTGAAGTCTCTTGTGAAATGTTGAAAGATTTTTATTGTGATTATGTCATTGTGGGCCACTCAGAGCGTCGCACCTTATATAATGAAAGTAGTGATGTGGTTGCTAAAAAAGTGGCTATGGTTTTGGCTGCAGATCTTAATCCTATCTTGTGTGTGGGTGAAACAGAGGCCGAGCGTGATGCGGGACAAACCGAAGAGGTAGTCGCCGAGCAGCTCGCAGCGGTGTTTGATGAGGTTAAAGATTCTGAAGCCTGGCAATCAATAGTGATTGCTTATGAGCCTGTTTGGGCAATTGGTACTGGCAAGCAAGCAACGCCGGAGCAGGCGCAAGCAGCGCATGCTTTTATTCGTGCCGAAGTTGCAAAGCATGTGGACGGTAGTGTTGCTGAGCAAATACAAATTCTTTATGGGGGCAGTGTCAAACCAGATAATGCCGCTGGCTTATTGAGCCAGACAGACATTGATGGCGCGCTGGTCGGGGGTGCATCACTGGATGCAGAACAATTTATTCAAATAGGAAAAGCATGCAACAATTAATTATTATTCTTCACGTTTTAGTCGCTTTTGCGTTAGTCATTTTGGTGTTATTACAGTATGGCAAGGGTGCTGCTGTTGGTGCCGCTTTCGGTAGTGGAGCGTCTAATACTATGTTTGGTAGTGTGGGCTCTGCGCCATTTTTGGTAAAAATTACGGGGTTGTTGGCAGCTGTTTTCTTTGCAACCAGTATGGTGTTGGCTCACCAAGCAATGGTGACTAGCCATTCCGGAGGAAATCAATCTATTGTGAATTCTATTCCGACGAGCCCATCGACAGCGCCAATAACAGTAACAGACTCAAATAATTCAGCAGTGAAAAACACTGAAGTAGAGCGAGGTAAAAAGAAATAAGCCGAAGTGGTGGAATTGGTAGACACGCTGTCTTGAGGGGGCAGTGGCTGAAAAGCCGTGCCGGTTCAAGTCCGGCCTTCGGCACCAATGGGTGTCATTAAGTAACGTTGAGTTAAGGAGTTAATAAACCAAGTGTTAACAGCGTATTTTCCAGTGTTAATTTTTATTGGAGTGGGCATTGCCTTTGGGGTGTTGCCACTTCTGTTGAATAAAATTTTGGTTCGTGTGCGGCCAGACAAAGCAAAGTTATCGCCTTATGAGTGTGGGTTTGAACCGGTTGGTGATTCACGAATTCCTTTTGATGTGCGCTTTTATTTAGTCGCCATCCTTTTTATTATTTTTGATTTAGAAACCGCCTTTTTATTTCCTTGGGCTGTGTCGCTTCGCCATATCGGTCCGGCTGGTTTCTGGGCAATGATTTTATTTTTATTTGTTTTAGTTGTTGGTTTTGTCTATGAGTGGAAGCGAGGTGCATTAGAGTGGGAGTAGAGTTAAATCAATTAAATTCCAAAGGCTATTTGCTAACGTCATATGACAAGCTATTGGAATGGGCTCGCAGTGGATCAATGTGGCCAATGACTTTTGGTTTGGCGTGTTGTGCGGTGGAAATGATGCATGCTGGTGCAAACCGCTATGACCTTGATCGCTTCGGTGTTGTTTTTAGACCTAGCCCACGTCAATCTGATGTGATGATTGTTGCTGGCACATTATGTAATAAAATGGCGCCTGCGTTACGAAAAGTTTACGACCAAATGACCGAGCCACGCTGGGTGATTTCTATGGGTTCTTGTGCCAATGGGGGCGGCTACTATCATTATTCTTATTCCGTTGTCCGCGGTTGTGATCGAGTTGTGCCGGTTGATGTATACGTGCCAGGTTGTCCGCCAACGGCTGAGGCTCTGTTGTACGGCATTATTCAGTTGCAAAATAAAATCAGAAAAACAAATCGCATTGTGCGTAAAGAGCGGAAATAATGGATATGCTAGCATCGTTGCAATCTCATTTTTCAGAGCAAGTTGAATCCATTATTGCGGGTGTTGATATGCCTGAAATAGTTGTAGAAAAACAGCAATGGCTTGAGTTAGCTAAATCATTGCGTGATAAAAAAGATTTTTTGTTTACGCAATTAACGGATGTTTGTGGTGTTGATTATTTAGAGCATGGTCGCACGCAATGGATAACGTCTGAGGCAACGCAGGGCGGTTTTTGTCGAGCAGTTGAGACAGATTTTGAAGAGCAAAATACGGTTTGGAATAAGCCACGTTTTGCAGCGGTTTATCATTTGTTGTCAATGACTCATAACGAGCGCGTTCGCGTGAAAATTTATTTAGAAGAAGATGATTTGGTTGTGCCATCAGTTGTGTCAATTTGGCCGGCAGCTGATTGGTTTGAGCGTGAAGCATTTGATTTGTTTGGTATTGAGTTTTCTGATCACCCTGACCTTCGTCGTATTTTGACTGACTACGGTTTTGTTGGTCACCCATTTAGAAAAGATTTTCCATTAATCGGTCAAGTAGAGTTACGCTATGATGCAGCGGCGCAGCGTTGTGTCTATGAGCCAGTGAGCATTCAGCCAAGAGTGCTTGTGCCTAAAGTAATTCGACAAGATAACCGATATTTATCAACGGATGAATCGAGTGAGGAAAAACATGGCTGATTTACGTAATTTTACCATTAACTTTGGACCACAGCACCCGGCAGCGCACGGTGTTTTGCGTTTAATTCTTGAGATGGATGGTGAAGTGATTCAGTCTATGGATCCACACATTGGTTTATTGCATCGCGCAACAGAAAAGCTAGCAGAAAGTAAGCCGTACAATCAATCCATTGGTTATATGGATCGACTCGATTACGTTTCGATGATGTGTAATGAGCATGGTTATGTTTTAGCGATTGAGAAATTATTAGGTGTTAGCGTGCCAACGCGCGCGCAATATATTCGGGTAATGTTCGATGAAATCACACGTATTTTAAATCATTTATTATGGTTAGGTGCTCATGCATTAGACGTAGGTGCGATGACTGTTTTTTTATATGCCTTTCGTGAAAGAGAAGATTTATTTGACTGTTATGAGGCGGTTTCTGGTGCACGCATGCATGCAGCTTATTATCGTCCGGGTGGTGTGTATCGTGATTTACCAAATAAAATGCCAAAATATAAAGCGTCTCGTTGGCATAGTGAAAAAGAAATTGAAAAAATGAACGAAAATCGTGAAGGCTCGTTGCTTGATTTTATTCAGGATTTTGTTGACCGTTTTCCCGGCTTAATTGATGAATACGAAACGTTGTTAACCGATAATCGCATATGGAAACAAAGAACAGTAGATATTGGTGTTGTTTCACCTGAAAGAGCGGTGGCCTTAGGTTTTACTGGACCGATGTTAAGGGGTTCAGGGGTTGAGTGGGATTTACGTCGTAAACAACCCTATGAGGTGTATGACAAGTTAAATTTTAATGTTGCCGTCGGCACCAATGGGGATTGCTATGATCGTTATTTGGTTCGCATTGAAGAAATGCGCCAGTCAACGCTTATTGTTCAGCAGTGTGTGCAGTGGTTGAAAGATAATCCTGGCCCGGTTATTGCGACAGACACCAAAATCGTACCGCCAAAACGGGTTGATATGAAAGATGACATGGAAGCATTAATCCATCACTTTAAATTATTTACGGAAGGTTATGTGCTGCCGGCAGGTGAAGCTTATGCGGCCATTGAGCACCCCAAGGGTGAGTTTGGTGTGTATTTAGTTTCAGATGGTGCAAATAAACCTTACCGATTGAAAATTCGTGCGGCTGGTTTCCCGCATTTGGCGGGAATAGCCGAACTGTGTCAGGGGCATATGTTGGCTGATGTGGTGTCGGTTATTTCAAGTTTAGACGTTGTATTTGGGGAGATTGATCGCTAGTGACAGAGACATTTACATTATCCAATCATGCGCTCCAAGAAATTGATCATTGGTTAGCGAAGTATCCTGACAATCAACGACGTTCAGCAGTACTTTCTGCTTTGCGTATTGCGCAAGAAGAAAATGCAGGCTGGTTGAGCAATGCGGCAATGGTTGCTGTGGCAGATTATTTAAAAATCCCACATATTGAGGCTTTTGAAGTGGCAACTTTCTATGACATGTTCGAGCTACAGCCGGTTGGTAAACACACTATTGCGGTTTGTACAAATGTGGCTTGTATGTTGCGCGGCTCTGATCAAATTGTTGAGCATTTGCGTAAGCGTTTGGGTGTGTCTTTGGGTGAAACGACCAAAGATGGCTTGTTTACTTTGCGTGAAGTGGAGTGTTTGGCGGCGTGTAAAAATGCGCCTATGTGTCAAGTAGATCATAAATCCTACTGTGAAAACCTAACGCCTGAAAAAATAGATCATATGTTAGAAGAGTTGCGGACAAATGGCTCTGTGGAAGAGGAGGATGATCGTGCAAGTTCAAACTGATCAAGTCTGTTATCGCGTTAAACATTTAGATGAGCCATGGACTTTGGCAGCTTATGAAAGCATTGGTGGTTATAAAGTATTGCGTCGTATTTTAAAAGAAAAGCCAGATCCGGATACATTAATCGCTGAAATTAAAGCATCGGGTTTGCGTGGTCGAGGGGGTGCAGGATTTCCAACGGGGCTTAAGTGGAGTTTTATCCCAAGAAATAAAGATACTCAGCGATACTTGATTTGTAATGCCGATGAAAGTGAGCCGGGCACCTGTAAAGACCGGGATATTTTGCGTTATAATCCGCATCAGTTATTTGAAGGCATGATTATCGCTGGTTACTGCATGAATGCGACAGTTGCTTATAATTATTTGCGCGGTGAGTTTCATTTGCCTTTCCAGCGTTGTGAGTCAGCACTTGTCGAAGCAAGAGATGCTGGGTTGTTAGGCGAAAATATTTTAGGCTCGGGTGTTGATTTTCAAATCCACAATCACTTAGGCGCCGGCGCTTATATTTGTGGTGAAGAAACCGCTATGATGAGTTCTCTTGAAGGCAAAAAAGGCCTGCCACGATTTAAGCCACCTTTCCCCGCCAATTTTGGTTTATATGGTCAACCAACGACAATTAATAATGTGGAAAGCTTGGCATCGGTTCCTGTGATTTTAGAAAAGGGTGCTAAGTGGTTTGAAGAGTTAGGTGTTGCAAACAGTGGCGGCACTAAAATTTTCTGTATGTCAGGGCACCTTGAAAAGCCCGGTAATTATGAAGTGCCACTAGGCATTCCTTTTGCTGAATTGTTGGCAATGGCTGGCGGTGTTTGGAAGGGTCGTCAATTAAAGGCGGTTATTCCAGGCGGAAGTTCTATGCCAATATTGCCGGCCGATATTATGATGAACGCGACCATGGATTTTGATGGCTTAATGAAGGCCGGATCCATGTTGGGTTCGGGTGGTGTGATGGTGATGGATGATCGAACCTGCATGGTTCGGGTGTTAGAAAGAATCACGCAGTTTTATCAATATGAATCTTGTGGTCAGTGTACGCCTTGTCGAGAAGGAACCGGCTGGTTATACCGCCTAGTTCGTGAAATTCGTATGGGCGAGGGCACGTTGGCTCACATTGATCGGCTGCGACGAGTCGCAAAAAATATTGAGGGTCGAACTATTTGTGCGTTTGGAGAGGCGGCAGCTTGGCCGGTGGGTGGTATGCTGAAGCATTTTGCGCATGAGTTTGAATATTATGTTAAGCACAATCGAAGTATTGTGGAAAGTGATGAAGGGCAAGTAGCATGATTACCGTTGAAATTGATGGAAAAAAGCTAACCGTTGAAGAGGGTTCAACTATAATTGAAGCGGCTGATGCTGCAGGCATTTATATTCCGCGCTTTTGTTATCATAAAAAACTATCCATTGCAGCCAATTGTCGGATGTGTTTGGTTGAGGTTGAAAAATCTCGCAAGCCATTACCGGCGTGTGCAACACCAATGACCGATGGCATGCAAATAAAAACGCAATCGAAAATGGCGCTGGAAGCACAGCGTATTGTGATGGAGTTTTTATTAATTAATCATCCGTTAGATTGCCCCATTTGCGATCAAGGTGGTGAGTGTGAGTTACAAGATACCAGCATGGGTTACGGCGAAGGTTTTTCACATTACGATGAGCCAAAGCGCACAGTTTTTAAAGAAGATTTAGGCCCATTAATTGATACGGGTATGACACGCTGTATTCATTGCACACGCTGCGTACGTTTTGGTGATGAGCTAGCGGGACTTCGCGAGCTTGGTGCAACAGGGCGTGGTGAAAACACACAAATTGGTACTTACGTTAAGCACTTTATGCAATCGGAAGTTTCGGGAAATGTTATCGATTTATGTCCGGTTGGTGCGCTAACATCTAAACCGTATCGTTATAGTGGGCGCTCTTGGGAGATGCAACAATATGCAGGTATTGCGCCGCACGATTGTTTGGGCTCAAATATCTTTTTGCATGTTAAGGGTCAGGAGTATGCGCCGCAGAAAACCGTTATGCGAGTCGTGCCTTGTGAGAATGAGGCAATTAATGAAAATTGGATAAGTGATCGCGATCGCTTTAGTTATGAAGGTGTGCACACAGCCGATCGAGCATTAAAGCCAATGATCAAGCGCGCAGGCCAGTGGCAAGAAATGACATGGCAACAAATTATTCCGGAATTAATTGATCGCTTGAAAGTAATTATGCAGCAAGCCGGACAAGAGCAAGTCGGTGGTTTAATCGGTCCTCAGGCAACGCTGGAAGAAATGTATTTATTCCAAGCATGGTTGCGAGGTGTTGGGGTTAATAATATTGATCATCGCTTGCGGGAAACCGATTTTGCTGATCAGCATGAAGCACCACTATTTCCCGGACTACCTTTTGGTATTGATCAACTTGAGCAGCAAGAAGCTATTTTATTGGTGGGCAGTCATATTCGTCATGAGCAACCAGTTTTAGCCATGCGTTTGCGCCAGGCCTCGCAAGAAGCAACGAAAGTTATGGCCATTAATACCGTTGATTATAACTGCAATTTTTCATTAACAGAGAAAATAATTGCACCATTAGCCCAGTTGCCACAGGCACTGGCCGAAGTGGCGGTTGCTTTGCAACAAAAAACAGATAAGTCATCTAATGTAAAAGCATGTGGTTTTGAGGATATTAAGCCAAGCGATGTGGCAATAGCGATGGCTGAACAATTATTAGAAAGTCAGGTAGCAGTCATTGTTTTAGGTGTTGAGGCAGAACAACATCCACAGGCGGCAACGCTTCGTCGTTTAGTAAAATTAATTAGTGAATTAAGCGGTGCAAAGGCGGGTCGATTAAGTTCTGGTCCTAATGCCGCAGGTGCCTGGCTTGCTGGAGCGGTTCCTCATCGTGCCGCTGTTGGGCAAAGCACAAAAGAAGGCCTGCACGTGACAGCCATGTTAGAGGCAAAATTAAAAGCGTATTTATTGTGGAGCATAGAACCAGAATTTGATTTTGCGTTATCAGCAAAAGCCATTGCTGCCTTGAAGAATGCCGATTTGGTTGTATCTTTTGCGTCTCATGCAAATGATTTCATCAAAGAGCATGCGACGATGATTCTGCCGATTGCGCCATTCTCAGAAAACGCAGGGACTTTTGTTAATGCTGCGGGAAGTTGGCAAGAATTTCGAGCAGCTTCAGTGCCCTGCGGTGAAGTTCGTCCAGGCTGGAAGGTGCTTCGTGTTTTATCTTCATTAATGGATGTTGCGTTGTCTGATTGTCAATCAGCCTTGGATGTGGCTTGTTTGCTCAAACAGCAGCTTGATGAAAAGGCTGAAGGATTTACTGCTAGCGATGTTGTGGAACTAAGTTTACCAGATAAAACCTCTTCTGAGCTTCATCGGCATGCTCCGTGGCCTATTTACCGTACAGATTCGCTGGTTCGTCGTGCAAAAGCATTGCAACAGACGCCACTGAATCCAAATGCGACGATTCGAATTAATGCTCATGAGGCAAAAAACAAAGGATTGAGTGATGGTCAGACGGTTGTTGTTTGTCAAAATGATCAACGTCTATCATTAGTAGTGGAAATTGATTTAACAATCGCTGATAATACGGCCATTCTTTATTCTGGACTGTCTGATCTGGCTGGCTTTGGCCAGGTGGGCGCACCGATAACTATAACTACTGAGACAGGAGCCTAATTGTGTTGGATGCTTTAATCACGCTGATTTGGATTATTATTAAAATAGTCATCATTGTGATTCCATTGGCGTTGGGCGTGGCTTACTCAACTTATTTCGAGCGCAAAGTCATTGGTTATGCGCAAGGAAGAATTGGTCCTAATCGGGTTGGCCCTTTTGGCTTATTGCAACCTTTTGCCGATGCGGCAAAATTGTTTTTTAAAGAAGTCATTACACCATCGGCATCAAATAAGTTTTTGTTTATTATTGCTCCTGTATTGTCCATTGCCCCAGCGCTAGCTGCATGGGCAGTAGTGCCTTTTGCTAAAGGCTGGGTGCTGGCAGATGTTAATGCTGGTTTATTATTTTTGTTTGCCATGTCCTCATTGGGTGTTTACGGTGTTTTAATTGCTGGCTGGGCGTCTAATTCTAAGTATGCTTTTTTGGGTGCGCTGCGTGCAGCGGCACAAATCATTTCTTATGAAATTGCTATGGGCTTTGCTTTGGTTGGTCTGCTTATTGCATCTGGGACGATGAATTTATCTGAAATTGTTTTAAAACAATCGGGCGGCATTTTGCATTGGTATTTCTTGCCGCTATTTCCATTGTTCATTGTGTACTGGATTTCCGGTGTCGCTGAGACTAATCGTGCACCTTTTGATATGGCCGAAAGTGAGGCTGAAATTGTAGCAGGGTTTCACGTAGAGTACTCGGGCATTGCTTTTGCTATCTTCTTTTTAGCTGAGTATGCCAATATGATTTTAATTTCAGCCACAGCTTCGCTTGTTTTTTTTGGAGGATGGCTATCACCGTTTGAGGGTGTTCCTGTATTAGAGCACGTGTTTGCATTTGTGCCAGGCGTGGTTTGGTTTGTTGCAAAAATTGCATTTTTTATGTTTTGTTATTTTTGGTTTCGAGCGACATTCCCGCGCTATCGTTATGATCAAGTTATGCATTTAGGGTGGAAAGTGTTAATTCCCGTTGCATTAGTTTGGTTGTTGGTTGTTGCAGCAGCAGTAGAGTTTCATATTGGTCCTTGGTTTGCATAGGTGAAAAAATAATGGTGTCATGGTTTAAAAAAATGGCTAAACGGTTCTTATTACTAGAGCTTTTAAAAGGCATGCGTTTAACTGCTTCGTATATTTTCCGTCGTAAGACCACTATTCAATACCCAGAAGAAGAAACGCCCATTTCACCTCGTTTTCGTGGCATGTTGGCGCTAAGACGTTATCCGAATGGTGAAGAGCGCTGCATTGCCTGTAAGTTGTGTGAGGCGGTTTGTCCTGCGTGTGCTATCACAATTGAAGCAGGCCCAAGAGAAGAAGATGGCTCACGTCGAGCAACACGTTATGACATTGACGCATTTAAATGCATTAATTGTGGTTTTTGTGAAGAGGCTTGCCCGGTTGATGCCATTGTGTTGACACCTGAAATGCATTATCACATCAGTGAACGCGGTCAAAATATTTTAACAAAAGAGAAATTATTAACCATCGGTGATGAATATGCCGATAAAATAACTGAAGACTTAACTGAAGATAGTCCATATCGCTAATTAAAAGGTTTTTATTAATGAGTATTGGTTCCATTGTACATAGTGTTATATTTTATTTGTTTGCAATGCTTCTGGTTGCTTCTTCTGTTTTGATGGTTTCATCAAAAAATGCAGTTCACTCAGCGTTGTTTTTAGTGTTTGCTTTTTTTTGTAGCTCCATTTTATGGATGCTGCTGCAGGCTGAGTTTTTATCCTTGGTGTTGATTTTTGTTTATGTTGGCGCGGTTATGACACTGTTTTTGTTTGTTATTATGATGATTGATACGGATAAAGCAGCAACAAAACGCAGCTTTGTTAAATACTTGCCGTATGCGGCATTGATCGTAGCAGCCTTTGCTGCCATCATCTTTTTAATTCTATATAACAGCTCGTTTTTTCACGGTGGTGCGGCAATGCAGCAGCAGCCGGCTGATTATAGTAATGCTCAGGCTATGGGTGTTGCCTTATTTACTGATTATTTATATCCATTTGAAGTGGCGGGTGCTCTGTTGTTGGTTGGCATTATTTCAGCCATTGGCCTTGCCTTTTATGGTCGCAAAAAAGGAACGAAGGCTCAGAAAATTTCCGAGCAAATTGCTGCAAATAAAGAGAGCCGACTACGCATTGTTGATCTTAAAAGTGAGGGTAAATCATCGTGATTACATTAGTGGATTATTTAATTTTATCTTCAGCTGTTTTTTGCATCGGTTTGGCTGGGACGATCATTAATCGAAACCATATCATTATGATGTTGATGTGTGTTGAGCTGATGTTGCTAGCGATTAATACGAATTTTATTGCTTTTGCCCAATATTTACATTTGGTTGCAGGAGAAGTGTTTGTGTTTTTTGTGTTGACGGTAGCGGCAGTGGAGTCAGCTATTGGGTTGGCTATTTTGGTTTTATTGTTCCGTCGCAAGGGCTCAATTGACGTCTCTGATATTAATACTTTGAAAGGATAAATTGTGAATTATTTGTTGCTGGCATCTCTATTTACACTGTTTGCACCACTGGTTGGTTGCTTGATAGCGGGCTTGGGAATTCGTTATATATCTAAGCAAGGGGCGACAGTAGCAACAGTTGGCGGCATGTCACTTTCTTTTTTAGCGGCTTGTGTTGTAGCTTATCTAGTCTTGGTTAATCACCTAACATTTAATCAGCCGGTTTATACTTGGGTGGCTAGTGGAACATTTCGGTTTGATATGGGTTTATTAATTGATCCTTTATCTGCGGTAATGATGTTGATTGTCACTTTTGTCTCTTTGCTGGTGCATATTTATAGCGTTGGCTATATGCAGGGTGATGCCGGCTATAAGCGGTTTTTTGCTTATATGTCTTTGTTTACTTTTTCAATGTTATTGCTTGTAACGGCAAATAATTTTCTGCAATTATTTTTTGGTTGGGAAGGTGTTGGCTTGGTTTCTTATTTGTTGATTGGCTTTTGGTTTAATAAAAAATCAGCAGCAAGTGGAAGCCTTAAAGCATTTTTGGTTAATCGTGTTGGTGATTTTGGTTTGATTGTTGGCGTTGCTGCTGTCTTAGCGTATTTTGGCACGCTTAATTATGAGGGTGTTTTCACCCAAATTTCAGCGCATTCGGCTCAAACAATTCAATTATTCTCGCATACGTCTGTGTCTGTTATTACATTGATTTGTGTGTTGTTATTTATTGGTGCCATGGGTAAGTCAGCCCAAATTCCTTTACACGTTTGGTTGCCTGAGTCGATGGAGGGCCCAACACCTATTTCAGCCTTAATTCACGCAGCAACCATGGTGACAGCAGGTGTTTATATGGTAGCAAGATTGTCGCCATTATATGAGCATTCGGTGGTGGCGCTTAGTTTAGTGATGGTTATTGGTGCATTGGGCGGACTATTTCTTGGAATATTGGCGCTGGTTGAATTTGACATTAAACGTGTTATTGCCTATTCGACCATGTCACAGTTAGGCTATATGATGGCTGCTAACGGGGCTTCGGCATTTAGTGCAGGAATTTTTCACCTTTTGACGCATGCCTGTTTTAAAGCGTTATTATTTTTGGCAGCCGGATCAGTGATTATTGCAATGCATCATGAGCAAGATTTACGGAAGATGGGCGGATTGCGCAAATATTTGCCTGTCACCTATATTACTTTTTTAATTGGTAGTTTGGCGCTGGCAGCGATACCACCTTTTGCAGGGTTTTATTCGAAAGACGTTATTATTGAGGCAGTGCATTTATCAACGATTGGTGGCGCCTCGTTTGCTTATTACTGTTTGTTAATTGGTGGTTTTGTGACATCGCTTTATATTTTCCGTGCTTTTTTTCTTGCGTTTCATGGTAAGCCACGCTGGGATGATGGTTTAAAAGGGAAAGTGAAAGAGCCCGCTAAAAGCATGGTGTTGCCTTTAATAATCTTGGCGATTCCTTCAACGATTTTAGGTGCTTGGTTGGTTGTGCCAATGCTGTTTCAAACACCAGGGTTATTGGGCTCGAGTATTACTGTTTTAGCCAGTCATAATGTATTAGCTGAAATAGCCAAAGAAGGTTTGGGGCCAGTTTCAATGGTCACGCATGCGGTTTTCACTATGCCGTTTTGGTTTGCAGTGTCTGGGGTTTTTGCAGCTTGGTTGTTTTATTTGCAGTGGACAAGCTTTCCAGCGATGCTGCGCAAGCGTTTTTCTTGGGTGCATGCTGCGTTGGTGAATAAATATGGCTTTGATCAGTTTAACGACTGGTTTTTTGTGCGCGGCTCTCGTCGCTTAAGTAATTTTTTCTATCGAGTTGCTGATTTAAAACTGATTGATTCGGCTATTGTTAATGGCTCGGGTAGAGCCATAGGAAGGCTGTCGTCCTTGTTGCGTTTTTTGCAGTCCGGTTACCTTTATCATTATTTATTGGTTATGGTCGTGAGTGTGTTGGCCTTTTTAATTTGGCTGATTTTTAGTTAATTGAATATTTGAGTTTAAACATTATGTTACATCACATGCCGTTGTTAAGTTTATTAATTTGGTTGCCCATTGTGGGTGCTGCTGTTGTATTAATGCTGGGTGAAAGGCGGACGAATTTAATTCGTTATGTTGCCCTTGGTTTTTCATTGGTGTGCTTGTTGCTTTGTTTTTTGTTGTGGCAGCAGTTTAATTCACAAACATCGGCGATGCAGTTTGTTGAGCATTATCGTTGGATTCCAGCCTATAAGATTTTTTATGATTTGGGTGTTGATGGTATTTCAATGCCGCTGGTTGTATTAACAACATTTACAACAATGCTGGTTATTTTGGCATCTTGGCGTACGGTTGAAACTCGCGTCGCCCAATACTTGGCTGCTTTTTTGGTTATGCAGGGCACGGTTGTTGGCGTGTTTTGTGCGTTAGATTCGATATTGTTTTATTTTTTCTGGGAAGCGATGCTAATTCCGATGTATTTAAGTATCGGTATTTGGGGTGGCCCTAATCGATCCTATGCAGCGATCAAATTTTTCTTATATACATTTTTTGGGTCGGCGCTACTTTTAGTTGTTTTGTTATATTTAAGGCAACAGGTAGGCAGTTTTTATATTTTAGATTTTTATTCATTGAAAATGACGCTGCCGGTGCAGAACTTGGTGTTCATTGCGTTTTTACTGGCCTTTGGAATCAAAATACCATTATGGCCGTTGCACACCTGGTTGCCTGATGCGCATACAGAAGCGCCGGCGGGTGGCTCTGTTGTGTTGGCCGCGTTAATGCTTAAAATTGGTGCCTATGGTTTCCTTCGTTTTAGTTTACCGGTTGTCCCTGATGCTTGTCGTTATTTTGATTGGTTGATGATTGGACTGTCGTTGATTGCGATTATTTATATTGGTTTTATTGCTATTGCACAAACGGATATGAAAAAGTTGATTGCTTATTCATCGATTTCTCATATGGGCTTTGTGACGCTCGGTTGTTTTATGATTTATGTCATTATGCAGCATACAGGTTCAACTCGAGATGCATTTATGAGCATGGAAGGGGCAATAATCCAAATGATTACTCATGCTTTTGGTTCGGGGGCCATGTTTATTGGTTTTGGCTTATTATATCAGCGGATGCAAACTCGTTTGATTGATAACTTTGGTGGTGTTGCTAAAACAATGCCATTATTTGCTGCATTTTTTATGGTGTTTGTTATGTCTAATGTTGCTCTGCCAGGAACGGCGGGCTTTGTCGGCGAATTCATGGTGTTGATGAGCAGCTTCCAGGTAAGCTTTTGGATAACGCTCAGTGCGGCTTCAACATTAATTATTGGAGCGGCTTATACTTTATGGATGTATAAGCGCGTTTTTTATGGCCCGGTAGTGCATGATTCTGTGGGCAAGTTAAAAGATATCTCAATGCTGGATTTGGTGTTGTTTGCTTTATTATCTTTTGTGATTATTGGAATTGGTTTTTACCCCAGCCCGTTGTTAGATGTCATGCACGTGTCTGTTAATCATTTATTGAAATTAGCTTCTGTTTCAAAATTAATATGAAGGTAGGATATAAGTTATGTTGTTAGGTCACTTAGCGCCAATGGCGCCAGAATTATTTATTTTGCTAATGGCTTGTGCTGTTTTGTTGGCCGATGCTTTTTTTAATAATGCGATTATAAATTATGCGTTAACTCAGCTGACTTTAGTTGTTGCTGCAGTGTTGATTGTTTTTAGTTTTGATGGACACGACATTCAGTTGCTTAATCATCAGTTTGTTTTAGATCATTTATCTTATTTAATGGGTTTTTTGGTTTGTGTTGTCAGCTTTTTGGTTTTGGTTTATTCGCGAACTTACATTAAGGAACGCCCAATTGCTTCGGGTGAGTACTATGTATTGTCGCTGCTGTCAGTGCTTGGCATGCTGGTTTTGATTTCGTCTGATAACTTATTAGTAATGTATTTAGGGCTAGAGCTTTTTTCATTACCGCTTTACGCGATGATTGCTTTGCAGCGTAATGTTGACCGGTGTGTTGAGGCGTCCATGAAATATTTTGTCATGGGTGCGGTGGCGTCATGTTTATTATTATATGGCTTTTCTTTGCTGTTTGGTGCGACGAAGTCACTCAATATACCTGAAATTGCTCAGGCAGTGGCTAATTTATCGGTGCAAAATCACGCGTTGCTAGTTCTTGGTTTGGTGTTTGTTGCTGCCGGAGTCATCTTTAAATTAGGTGCTGCACCTTTTCATATGTGGGTGCCTGATGTTTATGAGGGTGCGCCAAGCTCGGTCACTTTATTTATTGCTAGTGCGCCTAAACTGGCTGCTTTTGTGCTTGCAGTTCGACTAATGGTTGAGGCTTTGCCTGGGCTTGATGCGCAATGGGAGTCTTTATTAATTGTCGTGGCGATTGCTTCGATGGCATTAGGAAATTTAGTTGCTATTGCCCAAGATAATATAAAACGCATGCTGGCTTATTCATCTATTGCTCATTTTGGTTATATGTTGTTAGGACTTTTGGCGGGGACGGCTGATGGTTATGCTAGCGCTATGTTTTATATGATCAGCTACACCTTAATGACGACCGGTGCTTTTGGTTTAATTGTGTTGATGAGTCGTAATGGTTTTGAGACGGAAAAAATCAGTGACTTTGTGGGCTTAAATACACGTAATCCTTGGCTTGCTTTTATGATGCTGTTGATCATGTTTTCAATGGCTGGTATTCCACCCATTGTTGGGTTTATTGCAAAACTAGGTGTGCTTGAAGCATTGATCCAGGTTCATTTGGTGTGGTTGGCTGTTTTGGCTTTGTTGTTTGCCATTATAGGCGCTTACTACTATTTAAATATTGTTAAGGTGATGTATTTTGAAGAGCCGGTTGATTCAACACCGGTGCTTTGTTCTAATTCAACGAAGGTCGCATTATCAATTAATGGCTTGCTTGTTTTGATGATGGGGATCTTTCCTGGGGCTTTATTTACTATTTGTCGGCTCTCTTTTTCTTGAGGATTGGGGCCTGTTTGGCCCCGACTAAATCTTTGCTATTTTGAGCTTGAGTTTTGCTTAAGTTGCCGTTATAGTGTTGTCCACGATGCGGGGTGGAGCAGTCTGGCAGCTCGTCGGGCTCATAACCCGAAGGTCGTAGGTTCAAATCCTGCCCCCGCTACCAAATTTGATTGTGTTAATGGTCTTGGCTTGTTTAAGTGTTTGTTTTGATAGGGCTTTTTGCCCTTTTTTTTGTGCTGGAGAATGGTTTTGACAAGAGCATCAAGCGAATGGATTAACTTAATTGAACCTGCGGTTATGGCTGTTGGCTATGAGTTGCTTGGCTGTGAATTAGTTACTGAGGGTCGACGTTTAGTATTGCGTGCTTATGTCGACGGTGCGCAAGGTATTGATTTAAGTGCTTGTGAAGCAATTAGTCGGCAAGTTAATGCTATTTTGCAGGTTGAAAAGCCGTCGGACAATATTTGTCTTGAAGTTTCTTCACCGGGCTGGGATCGTCCTTTATTTAAGGTTGAGCATTATCAAAAAGTACTTAATCAAACGGTGAAGTTGAAGTTAAAAAGAATGATCGCTGGCCGACGACGTATTACAGGGAAGCTGGTATCTGTTTTGAATAATGTGTTGCAATTGCAATGTGGTGAAGAGCTTGTAGAAGTTCGTTATAGTGATGTCGACTTAGGTCGATTGGTTCCTGATAAGTAGGGTTTTAAATTATGAGTAAAGAGATTTTAGATATTGTTATTTCTTTGTCAAATGAGAAAGGTTTGGCAGAAGATGTGGTGTTTTCTTCGGTTGAGGCGGCATTAGCAGCCGTAGCTTCAAAACGGTATGAAGAAGATGTTGATGTTCGTGTTGCAATTGATAGAGACACGGGCGACTACGATACTTTCCGTCGTTGGACGGTAACCGACGCAGGTTCTGACGAATTAATTGATTATCCTGCTATGTATATTGCTTTAGATGAAGCGCAAAAAATTGACTCAGATTTAGTTAATGGCGATGTGGTTGAAGAGGCGATTGAATCACCAAAGTTTGGTCGTATTGCTGCACAGCAAGCAAAACAAGTGTTGATTCAAAAAGTTCGTGAAGCTGAGCGTGCCAAGGTTGCTCAAGAATATAGTTTGCGTATTGGTGAGCTGATTTTAGGGATCGTTAAGCGTGTTACTCGCGACCATTTAATTTTAGACATGGGTTCAAACGTCGAAGGTTTTTTATCTCGAGATGAAATGGTACCCAGAGAAGCGTTTCGAGTGGGCGATCGCTTGCGTGTATTGCTTTATGGTATTAATGATGAAAAGCGTGGCCCGCAGTTGTTGTTCACACGAACACGGTCAGAATTTTTAATTGGATTGTTCAGCATTGAAGTGCCTGAAATTGGCGAAGAAGTCATTAGCATTCCAGCGGCAGCTCGTGATCCTGGTTCTCGCGCTAAAATTGCAGTTAAAACCAATGATGGACGTATTGATCCGGTGGGTGCGTGTGTAGGTATGCGTGGCGCAAGGGTTCAGGCTGTGTCAAATGAATTAAATGGTGAGCGGATTGATATTATTTTGTGGGATGATAATCCTGCACAGTTTGTTATTAATGCAATGGCGCCCGCTGAAATTTCTTCAATCGTAATGGATGAAGATACACACAGCATGGATATTGCGGTTACTGAAGAGCAGCTATCACAGGCGATTGGTCGTGGCGGGCAAAATGTTCGATTGGCGAGCGAGCTATCTGGTTGGACGCTGAATGTTATGAGTGAAGACGATGCTGTGAGAAAACAACAAGTTGAATCAACCATGACGCGTGACATTTTCGTTGATAAATTAGATTTAGATGCGGAGTTGGCAGAATTGTTGGTGCAAGAAGGTTTTAGTGGTGTGAGTGATATTGCTTTTGCGTCAAAAGCAGACATGCTGAAAATTGCAGAATTTGATGAAGAGATTGTTGAAGAGCTTCAGTCAAGGGCAAAAGATGCTTTATTAGAAGATGAATTGAGTGGGAAAACACCGGTCGCCCCAGGAAAAGATTTGTTAGCCGTGGAAGGAATGACTGGAGTGCTTGCCAAACAGCTTGCAAAAAATGGCATTGTTTCTCGAGACGATCTTGCCGAACAATCGATAGATGAATTGGTGGAAGTTGTGAAAATGGACGATGAGTCGGCAGGAAAGTTAATTATGGCCGCAAGAGCTCATTGGTTTTTGGACGATAAATAGAGTTTATAGTTATGACAGATGATTTGAGTGTTAAACAGCTTGCTGAAGTAATCAATACAACGCCTGAAAAGTTGTTGTTGCAGTTGCGTGAAGCCGGTATTGAAATTGCAGGTATTGATGAAACAATTACTGCAGAGCAAAAGCAGTCTTTTTTGGCGCATTTGAAAAAGTCGCATTCCAGTAATGCCGCCAAACCACTAAAGGCGAGAGGGAAAATTAGCTTGAAGGGGCGGTTAAGCCGACCTGCTGGTGCGAGCAAGCAAAGCGGCCAAGTTAAAGTCGTTGTTAAAGGGAGCGCACGCCAACAAGCTACGCCTTCTGATATTGTAATGGCAAAATCGTCTGAAGAAGAAGAGCAAGTTCGCATAGCCAAGCAAGAAGCGGCCAAAAAGGCAGAGCAAGAAAAAGCAGCGAAAGGAAAAGAAGCGGCGGCTACAGTAGCGCCAACAAAAGAATCTCGTGAAAAAGAAAAGCCGGCACAGAAGGCAGCAACATCTACGACAGCGTCTACTGAGAAAAAAAGTGACTCGCATCGTCAGTCTAAGCGCTCTCGCTCTGATATTAACAGAGAGAAGAGTCAAGGCCGATTCCGTAAAGAAGTTAATATGGAGGTGAAGGGCTCACGTCGTAAAAAACGTAAAACGACTCGCGCAGTCGTTGCATCAGCAGAGCTAGAGCATGCATTTGAAAAACCAGCAGCACCGGTCATTCACGAAGTCAGTCTTCCTGAGTCAATTACGGTTGCTGATTTAGCACAGAAAATGTCGGTAAAAGCAGCTCAGGTGATAAAAATAATGATGGGCATGGGGGCGATGGTCACCATTAATCAGATGATTGATCGTGAGACAGCAACGATCGTTGTTGAAGAAATGGGACACAAGCCTGTTGCCTTTAACGATAATGCGGTTGAAGAATCTCTTTTCACGGCAGAATCTGAGCAAGAGGGCGTTAAGCTCGAGCCAAGAGCACCTGTGGTTACTATTATGGGGCACGTTGATCACGGTAAAACGTCACTACTCGATTATATTCGAGCGACGAAAGTCACCACAACAGAAGCGGGTGGCATTACTCAGCATATTGGCGCATACCATGTAAAAACGAACAAAGGCGTTATTACTTTTCTTGATACACCTGGACACGAAGCATTTACAGCAATGCGTGCTAGGGGTGCTAAATGTACGGATCTTGTTGTGTTAGTTGTTGCAGCGGATGATGGTGTTATGCCACAAACCATTGAAGCTATTCAGCATGCTCGTGCAGCACAAGTGCCGATTATTGTTGCCGTTAATAAAATTGATAAAGAGGGCTGTGACCCTGAGCGTATTAAGAGTGAAGTTGCAAAGTATGAGGTTATTCCAGAGGACTGGGGCGGTGACACTATTTTTCAAGAAATATCGGCTAAAACAGGGCAGGGTGTTGATGATTTGCTTGATTCTATTGCGCTTCAATCCGAAGTACTTGAACTTAAAGCAGCGGTTGATTGTCCGGCTAAAGGGTTGGTTATTGAGTCTCGTCTTGATAAGGGCCGAGGCCCGGTTGCAACTATATTGATTACACAAGGCACGTTACATAAAGGCGACGTTGTTCTAGCTGGGCGTGAATTTGGCCGTGTTAGAGCAATGGTGTCGGATACGGGTGGCATGGTTAAAAACATGGGACCATCGATGCCCGTAGAAATTTTAGGTTTATCAGGCACGCCATCAGCAGGCGATGAAGCAATGGTCGTGAAAGATGAGCGTAAAGCCAGAGAGGTTGCTTTATTCCGCCAAGGAAAATATCGAGAAGTTCGTTTGGCCAGACAGCAAGCGGCGAAGCTAGATAATTTATTTGCAAACATGAGCGCTGGTGAAGTGCAAACGTTGAATTTAGTGCTTAAGACGGGTGTGCAAGGTTCGTTAGAAGCTATTAGTGAATCTTTAGTTAAGCTGTCAAATGAAGAAGTGAAAATAAATATTATTGCTAGCGGTGTAGGTGGAATTACTGAATCAGATATTAACTTAGCCATTGCTTCTAATGCGGTTGTTATTGGTTTTAATGTGCGTGCAGATATTTCCGCAAGGCAACTGGTTGAGCGGGAGAGTGTGGATTTACGCTATTATAATGTGATTTATACATTAATTGATGAAGTCAAAGCTGCACTATCTGGTATGTTGACACCAAAATTTGAAGAGAAAATTATTGGCTTGGCGCAAGTTAGAGAAGTCTTCAGGGTATCTAAAGTGGGTGCGGTTGCAGGTTGCTTAGTAACAGAGGGTGTTGTTAAGCGCAAATTGCCTATCCGTGTTTTACGAGACAATGTGGTTATTTTTGAAGGTGAATTAGACTCATTGCGCCGCTTTAAAGAAAATTCCGAAGAGGTGAAAAGCGGAACTGAGTGCGGTATTGGCGTTAAAAATTACAATGATGTTAAAGTCGGCGATCAAATTGAAGCATATGAAGTAGTGAAAATAATACGAAGTTTATAGTCGTTTAAAAATAAATAATAAAAATAGTAGAGCGTGGTATTAGGCATGGCGAAAGTAAGTAAGAGACAAAGACAGATTGCAGATTTGATTCACCGCACGGTTGCGAAAATTGTTCAATTTGAATTGGCGAATGAAAATATTCGTGACATTAATATTATTTCGGTTGATGCCTCGCCAGACTTAAAGTCCGCCAAAATATTTTTTGGTGCTTTCGAGCATGGCAGATCGGAGTTGCTAGAGAAGGAATTAAATCAGGCAGCCGGCTTTATCCGCAAGCGTTTGGCCACTGCAGTTTCTTTGCGGTATACCCCAGCACTAAAGTTTTTTTATGATTATTCATTGATTCAGGGTGAGCGAGTCTCTCATTTATTAAAAGATGTTGAGATGGCCGAAGATGTTAATGAAGAAGCATTGGCAGATTGTTAATAAGTATGATGAAGCAAGTTCGCATTGACATTGACGGTTTTTTTTTATTAAACAAGCCCGGTGGTATTAGCTCTAACTTAGCACTGAAAAAAGCGCAGCGCTTATTGCGCGCGAATAAAGCAGGTCATACCGGTAGTTTAGATCCTCTTGCCACCGGCATGCTGCCTCTTTGTCTGGGCCAGGGCGCCAAGTTTTCACAATTCTTACTTTCTTCTGACAAGCAATATACGGTTACTGCTCACTTAGGTATTAAAACCGATACTGGTGATGCCGATGGTGAGGTGATTTCTGAAGCAGCCGTTGATGAGTTTTCTTTAGATGTCATACAAAAAGCATTGAGTCTTTTTCGAGGGGCTATTCAGCAAGTTCCGCCAATGTATTCTGCATTAAAGCAAAATGGCCAACGACTTTATCGTTTGGCCAGAAAAGGTATTGTGGTTGAAAGGCCGGCTAGGGATGTGAGTATTTATTCTTTAGAAGTTATTCGCTATCAGCACCCCATGCTAGAGCTACGTGTTCATTGCAGTAAGGGAACGTATATTCGTTCATTAGTGGAAGATTTAGGTCATGAATTGTCGTGCGGTGCACATGTGGCAACCTTGCATCGAGAGTGGGTGTCACCTTATCACGAGCCTAACCAAGTGATGATAAGCTTAGAGCAGCTTGAAAGTATGAGCGAGGCAGAGCGTCACCAGGCCGTACTCCCAGTTGTCAGTGGGCTAGCAAAATACCCTAAGTTAGCGCTTTCCCGTGCTGAGATAATCGAGGTTATTTATGGTAGACCAATTAGCATTAAGCCTACGGCAGAGCTGTATTCAGCTGAGTTGGTCTGTTTATTGGGCGATAAAAACGAGTTCCTTGGTTTGGCGCAGTGTGATGTGGATGGTCAAATTAAGACGAAACGTTTAATGAACACAGCACTAATGCTATAGTCTATACTTATAATTAGGTTGGTGAATTCTTTAGGAGCTTGACTATGAACGCAACGGTAAAATTACTTGGCTTAGGGCTAATTACAACATTATTGGCAGCTTGTGCCACACCACAAAATTATCAACTAGCAGTGAATAGTTGGCAGGGCGCTAGTGCTGATTCGCTTTTTCATGTTTGGGGCTATCCGAATAGAATTCAAAAAATGCCATCAGGGCATCAGCTTTATGTGTACTCTTATCGTGATAAGGGCCGCTACCCAGTTTATACCACACCAGGGTCAACTACGGTGCAAACCGGCCGACATGGTCGGACATTTGTGCAAACCACCGGTCCTGTGGTTTCAGGCGGTGGTAGTTACGATTTTCGTTGTAAAACATGGTTTGAGGTTAATCAAAAAAATATTATCGTCAATACCAGCTTTAGAGGCAATGACTGTTTGGCCACCTCTGAATTTTTGCAAATGAAAGCAAATCCAGCAAGGCAAGTGCTGACGCAAAATTGATGGCATGAAAAATCATCGGTTTTTTGAAGGTTTTTTTAAATTATATGAATTATAAATATTCAAATTTTATTCTAGTAACTATTGTCGTTACTGTTGTCGCTTCTGTGTGAATTAGCTGTTCCGGGATTGGAGCGGTGTAAGGTTAAATAGTTTTATTTTTTGAGGGGGTGAACTAGGTGTTTCATGATGATGATTTTTTAGAGAGGCTTTGGTCAAATGTCATTAATCTTTGCTGTTTTCTTGTTTTTTTCAATACGGCTTCTTCTTTGTTTTGCTACGGTGTTTTGGGATATAGGGATGTGATATTGAAAAAAGATTTTTCTTATTTGTTTTGTTTTCTTCTGCTTTCTTCTAGAAATTTTTTGATTGTCAATGGCGCAGATGTTTCTGATGGTGAGTTACAGTTATTATCCACTAACAGCAGTATGTAATTTTTTACCATTTTTAATGGCTGTGAATGTTTAATTTAATGCTACGGTTCAATTTGAGATCCATCCCATGCAAAGCAGTTTCCTGAGTCGGTCTCTTTTAAAGAACTAATGACGGACAACAGTTGGTTTGCAGCATGTTCTTTTGAAAATAGCTTGCCGTCAGGAACGTTGCTCTGAAAGGGTGCTGAGAGCTTGGAATCTACTGTGCCTGGGTGAAGACCAACAATAATAGCATTTTTATGACTTCGCTTGATTTCAATAGCGGCACACTTAATAACCATGTTTAAAGCAGCTTTTGCTGCACGATAGCTGTACCAGCCACCCAGTCGATTATCAGAAATACTGCCGACTCGAGCTGACAGTGCGGCAAATACCGCGCGTTGTTTTTTGCCGAGCTTAGGCAAAAAATGTTTGGCAATCAAGCTTGGTACGATTGTGTCAATCATATATAAGTGCTGCATGTTTTTAGCAGACAGTGCTTTAAATGATTTTTCAGGTTGCGTTGTATCATCGTGCAGAATACCAGTGGCCACAAAAACAAAATCTAGCGGGGCTTTGTTAGCCGCAACATTTGCAGCCTCTGCAATGCTTTCTTCATCGGAGTAATCAATGGTGTGGTGTGTCACATTGGGTCGTTGGTTTTCGGGTGGTTGTCGAGCAAAAGCATGAATTTGGGCTTTTGGGTGCTTTTGTGTGAGCTCAGTTATCATTGCCTGGCCAATGGCCCCATTGGCGCCAATAATAGCAATATTTAAATCCATGAGCATTCCTTGCAATGTTAGTTTATAAACCATGTTATCTGGTTGTGATGCGGTTGCATAGTGGTGGATATATTAATTAAGGCTAAAATATCGTATGATGGATTTTCACCATGATCTTAAAAAAATGCAGGAGGCATGCTGTGACAGTAGATGTTGTCATTATTATTGGTTTTTTATTAGCAAACTTATTTATCGGTTTTTTGTCTAGCAAAAAGATTAAAGGTTTTGATAATTTTTCGGTGGGCGATCGCTCCTTTTCAAGTTTTCTGATTTTTTGCACGCTATCAGCAACCTTTATTGGCGGAGGTTATACTTTAGGTAATGCAGCAAAAGTTTATTCTGGCGGCATGGTCTTTGCGTTTGCTTTATTGGGTTTTAGTTTAAAAGAAGTGTTGGTCGCAGCTTTTGTTGCTCCGAGAATGGATCGATTTCGTGATTGTCACAGTGTGGGTGACATGATTGAAAAAAGTTATGGTGTTCGAGCAAAACAAGTTACCGGTGTGTTTTCTGTTTTGGTCTGTGGAGGTATTCTAGGGGCACAAGTTGGTGCTTTGTCAGCAATAATTCGCGTGACCTTAGGCATTAATCCGGTGGTCGGGGTATTAATAGCATTTGCCGTTTTATTAACTTACGCAACGTTGGGTGGCATGCGTGCAGTGGTTTTTACTGATACGCTGCAGTTTTTAATTTTAGTGATTGGTATTCCGCTCACTTTTTTTATTGGCCTAAAGCATGTTGGTGGCTGGCAGCACGTGGTGCAGACGGTGCCCCATTCTTATTTGCATTTTTTAAGTACGCCAAAAGAGTGGATGTTTTTTTTATTGATGTTTGTCACTTTTATGTTTGGTGAAACCCTAGTGCCACCCTATGTTCAACGATTATTTATGGCCAAGTCCAGCAAAGAAACGTTTAAAGGCACATTGTGGAGTGGGATTGTATCAATTCCTATTTTCCTTTTGTGTGGCGGCATTGGTTTGGTCGCTTATACTTACAATGCGCAGTTAAGCCCTAATGATGCTTTGCCGGTGCTTGTTAATAATACGCTTTCAGTCGGTTTTAGAGGGTTGGTAATTGCAGCACTGCTTGCTATTATTTTGTCATCAGCTGCGGGCTTTTTAAATGCGGCGGCAATTTCTTTTGTCAATGATTTAGTAAAACCGATGAGTCGACACCCAGGAAAAGTCAATTTTTTATTAATGGCGCGCTTAAGTACGCTATTAGTAGGATTGATTGCACTGGTGTTTGCGTTGTTGATTCATAACGTATTGGATATTTTATTAGCCGCTTATAATTTTTGGTCTCCGATTATTTTAGTGCCTTTGCTAATGGTGATTTTTCAAGTAAAGGCAAAAGCGCGCGATTTTTTTGCAGGCAGTCTAGCGGGTATAGTGGGTGCGTTATTGTGGCAATACGGTTTTTCTGAGCCATGGGGTGTGTCGCCTATCTTGTTTGGTATTACGTGCAATGGGCTGGCTTTTTGGCTGTCTAAACGGCTCAGTTTTTCAGCCGGCTAGTGGTTTGCCAGGGCGGCTGAATCGGTGTAGAGTCTCTTTCTTTAATTAATGATAAACGCTAGTTGTCGTTTAAGGATTGTTAGTAGGAGGGAGCGATTATGGGGCATGCACGTGTTATGAACTTTTCAGCAGGGCCAGCTGCGTTGCCGTTGTCGGTGTTGGAGCGAGCACAAGCTGAGCTATGTGACTGGCAGGGTCTTGGTGTGTCGGTGATGGAAATCAGCCATCGTTCAGCCGAATTTATGGCTTTGCGTGAAGAGTGTCTGAATCGCATGCGCCGCTTATTAGCTATCCCCGATCATTATGACATTTTGTTTTTACAAGGTGGTGCACGCCTGCAGTTTGCTATGGTGCCAATGAACCTGTTGGGGACAGAAAGGCAGGCAACTTATATTAATAGTGGTCATTGGTCTAAGCAGGCCATTGCTGAAGCTGCACGATTTGCTGATATTGATACGATTGATGTGGTGCAAGAAAACAAAGAAGGGTTACAGGAAATCACACCGTTAAAGTCTTGGCAAAAAAAAATAAAGGGTGCTTTTGTGCATTATACGCCAAATGAAACCATTAATGGCATTGCGATGCCTGGTTTTGATGCAAAAATACCATTGGTTGCTGATATGTCGTCGTGTTTATTGTCAGGGCCTATTGATGTCGCGCAGCACCAATTAATTTATGCTTGCGCGCAAAAAAACATTGGCCCAGCAGGCATTACTTATGTGATTGTTGATAAAAATTGTCTGCAGACACCGGTCGAAAACACGCCAAGCTATATGGACTATTCGATTCAAATGGCAAAAGACAGTTTATACAACACCGCGCCTACCTTTAATTTTTATATGACAAATTTAGTGATGACTTGGTTGGAAGAACTGGGTGGTTTGTCAGTTATGGCTGAGCGCAATCGTGAGAAGGCCGACGCACTTTATGGTTATATTGATCAGTCCGATTATTATCATAATTTGGTCGCTCCGTCGGCACGCTCGATGATGAATGTCCCTTTTAATTTAAGCAATCAAAAAGATGCAGAATTTTTAGCTGCAGCAAAAAAGGCACATATTATTGGTATAAAGGGACATCGAGCTGTGGGCGGAATGCGAGCAAGTATTTATAACGCGTTATCACTAGCAGAAGTGATGTATTTAATTGACTTTATGGATGAGTTTGCTAAAACACAAGGGTAGTTATTATGACGAAAATTCAAGTTTTTAATCAGATTGATCAAAAGGGTTTAGATTTATTAACCGAGCAAGGCTTTTCATTAGTTGATGAACAAGAGTGTTCGCCCGATGCAATTTTGCTGCGTTCGCACAAGCTAGAGTTTTCAAGCATAGCCGATTCTGTCAATGCAGTGGTCAGAGCAGGTGCAGGAACTAATAATGTGCCCGTAGCTGAATTAACTCAGCGCGGCGTGCCGGTGTTTAACACGCCAGGGGCGAATGCAAATGCTGTTATCGAGCTGGTTTTGGCGTCAATGTTAATGTGTCAGCGTAATCTTATTGCTGGTTTTGAATTTGCAGCACAAGCCCAGCGTGATAATTTATCTAGCGCAGAGGTGGAAAAGGCAAAAAAACAATTTGTCGGCTCAGAATTATCCGGTAAAACCTTAGGAGTAATTGGCTTGGGTAGCATTGGGGTGTTACTAGCCAATGCAGCGATTGGTTTAGGCATGAACGTGGTGGGTTATGATCCACACATTAGCGTTAAAAACTCATGGCAATTATCGAGCTCGGTAATGCATGCTGATAGTTTGGCACAGTGTTGTCGACAGGCGGATTTTATAAGTATTCATGTGCCTTTGTTAGAAAGCACCAAGCATTTAATTGATGCTGAGGTATTGCGATTTTGTCAGTCTCATTGTGTGTTATTAAATTTTGCTCGAGCAGAATTGGTGGATGATGATGCTTTAGAACAGGCGCTAAAAAACAAGGCCATTGCACAGTACGCGTGTGATTTTCCGAGTAGCCGGTGGAAGGATTTTTCACAAGTGATTACATTTCCGCATCTTGGAGCGAGCACACTTGAGGCAACGAGTAATTGCGCGAATATGGCTGCCAAGCAACTCATTAATTTCATCAAAACCGGCAGTGTTGTTAATGCTGTTAATTTTCCGGTTATGGTGTTGGAGCCGGTTGCTGTATCACGGATTGCTATTTCTAATGAAAACATTCCCGGTATGGTGTCACAAATCTCCGATTTATTAGCAGAAAAAGAATATAATATTACACAATTAAATAATAAGTCGCGTGATAATTTAGCTTACACGGTCGTTGATATTGATCGAGCGGTGAGTGAATCAGTGGTAAGTGCTTTGCTAGATATTGAAGGCGTGTTGCGCATACGTATTATCGAGGCCGCGTAATATGGGTAAAATGATTAAACATTGTGATGCGGTCGCTTTTGATTGTGATGGTACGTTGAGTGAGCTGGAAGGCATTACCGCGCTGGCAAAAATGAATAGTTGCGAACAAGTGGTTCGTGAGCTCACCGAAAAAGCCATGAGTGGAGGTGGGTTAAATGAACCACTGTTTGCCGAGCGTCTTAACATTACTCGGCCAACTCAAAACCAATTAATGCAGTTAGGACAGTTATATTATCAGCACAGAACGAAACATATCCACGAAGTAATTACGGAGTTACAGCAGCTTGGCAAGGCGGTTTTTATTTTATCAGCGGGCTACACACCAGCGGTTGTTGATTTTGCTAAACGGCTAGGTGTTCCTGCAGAACATGTGCATGCCGTAGGTTTGCGTTTTGATGAACAGGGAAATTATAAAGACTTTGACCATCAATCACCGTTAATTCATAACCAGGGAAAAGCCGAAATTATTCAGAACATACAAAAGCAGTATAATAAAATTGTTTATATGGGGGATGGTGCGAATGATTTGGCCGTTATTCCCTATGTGAAATGTTTTGTTGGATTCGGTGCGCATTTTCCGCGTGAGTTAATGAAAGAAAAGTCAGATTATTATATGACTAAAAATGACGCTAGAGCCTTGCTGGATGTTTGATTGTGCGGACTAGCTTAAGAAAGTCTAAAGCTAAGGAAGGATTAAGCCAGTTATTTTTTGGTGCTTGCCTTTCTTTTATGGTTTCGACGGTTTTGTTAGGGTTTCGTAGGACTGCGCTATGTCCTCGTGAAGTGATGGTTAATAATGCCCTGCTTTTATTTGCAGCGATTATTACCGCGGTCGAGCGATTGAAGACAGGAGAAGAAGAAAAATTTGGTTTTTCTCTTGGTATGGCGGCTCGTTCTTGCCTAGGCCCCACTTTTTTTTCAAGGCCTGAAAATAATTTTTTGCATGACGAAAAAGTTTTTTTCCCCGTATGGTGTCTTTTTCGGGACAATATGATTGCTAGTGTTTTTGGTTTAATTTTATTTTGTCTGCTGCTTGAGATGGCTCATGAAGCGCTTAAATCCAAGTGCCGGGTTCTTTCGCGATCTGGGGGGCGCTTGTAGCAAGTCTGTGATGGGTTCTTCTTGTTGGGATTTCAAAAAGAGCTGTTTTTGCAGATGAGCTTGCTGCGGATCTTAGTGATCTTAATTTTTTAATTATTTCATCTTCAGAGCGTTCTAGGTCTTCTGGCTCGAGTTGATGAAGATGTTTTTCTATGCCACTATCAAAACTGGGTCCTTCTTTTTTTATTTTTGATAGTACTTTTTTAAGAATTTCTTGGTTAAGTAAAATGGCCCTTGATAAGGTTGTATGTTCTAAGACTTTAGTGATTTTAGATTCTTTCAACAAAAAAAGATTGAGAAGTTTCCTGATTGGCGTTGATGGACGTAGTATTTTTCCAATGATTTTTATGTCTGTTTTGTATTTTTTTTCAATGATTGCAATGTTTTGGCAAATGAAGGAAAGTTTCTCTTGTTGCTCTTGTTGCTCTTGTGTCTTTAAAGACGCTAATTCATCAGGTGTGCTAATTTTAATTAGTCTTTCCATTGCGCAGTAATGAAGTAGTGTTTTTTTGGCGTGGTCCTTGCTTTCTTCAATTGTGCTATCAATCAAAGATTTCAGTACTTCTCTCTCTTCATGAGAATAATACTCTATCAATGTAAGCTTGAAGTTCGCTTGATTGATTTCTTTGATTGCTTCCTCTATCTTTTGTTGTGACTCCGGTATTTTTTTGCGTACGTAGCTAGGAAGTATATCTCCCTCTGGAAGTTCTGCATCAATTCGCCAACGATAATCTTTTTCTACTCCAAACCTTTTTGGGGGGGTGCTTTGTTTTTTTTCAGGATTGCTAGATATGACAGTCTTTAGTTTTTCTTTAATATATTCTCTTATTGGTTCTGGCGGCGGTACATCTCCCATCGCTCCAAAGCAGTGAGTCAAGAATGGAACTAATATTTCGTTACCACTTGATTCAATGCCGCGTTTGTAGTTGCTGTCAAAGCATAGGCTATTTATTACTTTAAGTGACCTCACTAGCTCTAGGTCTTCTTTTTTGGCATATAGCTGGTCTAGCAGGTTGTAAAATTTACTTGGCTCTAGTTCAGCAGATTTTAAGAGATAGAATGACTCTATCTCTGACTGCAAAATTTCTTGAATATGATCGGTCAGGATAGAATCTAAAAATTCATGCTGCGATTTATTCGGCTGCAGGCGATCTCTTTCTCTTGCTTTTGCTAGCCTTTCTTGCCTTTCTTGCCTTTCTTGCCTTTCTTGCCTTTCTTGCCTTTCTTGCCTTTCGGATGCTCGGTTGGGTGCTCGTTTTGGTGGCATTGCTTTCTCATTACATTGTTGTGATCGGCTAAGTATAATTGTACATAAGTTACACTAAAAGGTAAAGTGTTTTTACTCGGAATTCTTAAGGCTTGCTTGGATAAAGTCATCCAGGTCGCCGTCAAGCACTGCTTGAGTGTTGGTTTTTTCTACATTAGTTCGTAAGTCTTTGATTCTAGATTGATCTAACACGTAAGATCGAATTTGATTGCCCCAGCTAATATCACTTTTTGTGGCTTCTAGTGCGCTTTGCTCGCTTCGCTGCTTTTGCAATTCAAGTTCGTAGAGTTTGGCGCGTAGTTGATTCATTGCCTGGGCTTTGTTTTTGTGCTGTGAGCGATCATTTTGGCATTGCGCTACGGTGTTAGTTGGAATGTGTGTGATACGTACAGCAGAGTCGGTCTTATTGACGTGCTGACCACCCGCACCGCTAGCACGGTAGGTGTCGATACGAAGATCAGCTGGATTGATCTCAATTTCAATGTCGTCATTAATTTCAGGTGAAACAAAAACCGAGGCAAAGGATGTGTGACGACGGCTGCCAGAATCGAACGGTGATTTGCGTACCAACCGATGAACGCCGGTTTCTGTGCGAGACCAGCCGTAGGCATAGTCACCGACAAGATGGATGGTAGCGCTTTTAATGCCTGCAACATCACCGGCAGACGCTTCAAGTAATTGAGCTTTAAAGCCGTGCTGCTCGCCCCAGCGCAGATACATACGCAAAAGCATTTCTGCCCAATCTTGCGCCTCGGTACCACCAGAGCCTGATTGAATATCGATGTACGCATTGTTTGGATCCATCTCATGATTAAACATGCGCTCGAGCTCTAATACCTCAGTGATTTTGTTCAGCTCATTAATTTCGTTACTTAGTTCGGAGATAAGCTCATTGTCTTGCGTTTCTTTCAGCCACTCAGTGAGTTCTTTTGCATCGATCAGACGGTTTTGTAGGAGGTCTAGGTGATCTACAATTTTTTTAAGTCGGGATTGTTCTTTGTTAAGACTTTCGGCAAGTTCGGGATTATTCCAAACGTCGGGGTCTTCTAATTGGCGGGTGAGCTCTTCTAGCTGTTCACGTTTGACCTCAAGGTCAAAGATACCCCCGAAGGGCGTGACTGCGCTCGTTTAAGTCTTTGATGGTTTCAATAAGTGCGTTAATTTCTAGCATAAAACAAGCTTGGTAAATGGTGGTGGGCCGTACTGGTCTCGAACCAGTGACAAGCGGATTAAAAGTCCGCTGCTCTACCAACTGAGCTAACGGCCCCAGAGTTAAGAGCATAATCATACCGAATTGCAGGAAAATGACAAGTGAAAGCAGGCAATTATAATTAAAAAAATGAAAAAAAGTTCGACGCAGGTCAATTTTTTCCCACTTTGCTTTCAACTGCTTGCAAAAAAACGGTATTGTACTGGCTGGTAGTTGCGCTAAAGTGCGATACATAGGCTTGTAGGAGAGTTATGCGAAAATGTTTTGGCTTTGGTTTTAGTTTGTTGGAGCTGCTGATTGTTATTGCCATTATGGCTATTTTGGTGGCGTTGGCTTATCCGAATTATCAGCATTATTGGGCGCGCAGTTACCGCAAGCAAGCCATGACCAATCTGCTCGCTTTAGCGCAACAGCTAGATAGTCATTATTTGTCTCAACACACATACGCTGGCACAAGCTGTGAGTCTTTAGGGTTCAAGTGTCATATTCTTCATGGTCGTTATGAGCTATCTATAGTCAGCGCTACTGGTGAGAGCTTTACTGTGCAAGCTCAAGCTTTCGGATCGCAGTTGGTGCAAGATGCTGCTTGCTCTTCTTTACAATTAAAAAGTGATGGGCAGCGATTGCCTGAAAGTTGCTGGATTTAAAGTTAGTCTGTGCATAAGTTCAAAGATTGTTTTTTTGCAAGTTTTGCGGTTTTTTACTTGTTTTTCAACGCGCAGATGTTAATGGCCCTTTGCGGCAACTTGCGCCAAGTGAGTAATGCGAAATATTCTGTTCATGCCCACCCTGAATTATCTGGAATATATCACTTTAAAGCAGACACGATTGTCTATCTTGTTTGTAGAGCGGCTGATCTCTTATCTCTCTATTATGATGTTTTTGGAGTAAAAGCTCGCCTAACCTAATTATTAGCTAAGCAGCATCAGTGGTTTTCATCAAAAGCGAGCTGTTTTAAGAGGAAAAAAATGAAGCAACTTTTTATCAGGTTTTTTCTGTGCCGGTGTTTGCGGCAACGAATACTTGAGCGTTAATTTTTAGTCATTTCAAACGCAAAACAGGCCATGGCTGGGCTATTTGCTGACTTTTGCGTTGAAAACTCGGTTTTAATCAAACTTTTATTTGCTATAAATCAATCAGTTAAAATTATTTTTACTTTATTTTGCTTCCTTAATATTTCCTTAATATTAGTGTTGTACAATATTTATATAACTTAGGAGTGTCAGTTATCCGTTGCTGATGGTGGATGCTTCTAAAAATACTGAAACATAAAACAAATACTACTGTTTAGGAGAGAGGCCATGCTAGCATCACAGGAAAATTTAATAACAGCTGCAAAAGGGGGAAATAACAAAAAAGTTATTAAGCTATTAACATCTGGGGCTGATGTTAATGCGGCTGTAGATGGCTCAACGCCTTTACAGTGGGCAGTAAAAAATGATCATCTGGAGGTTGTTAAGGCTTTATTAAAGTACGGGGCTGATGTTAATGCGGCAGCTGAAAATGGCGTAACGCCTGTATTCATAGCAGCAGGAAATGGTCATTTGGCAGTTGTTAAGGCGTTGCTGGATGCAGAAGCGGATATTAATGCAGCAGCTAAAAATGGCGTAACGCCCTTATCGATGGCAGCAGGAAATGGTCATTTGGCAGTTGTTAAGGCGTTGCTGGATGCAGAAGCGGATATTAATGCAGCAGCTAAAAATGGCGTAACGCCCTTATCGATGGCAGCAGGAAATGGTCATCCAGAGGTTGTTATAGCTTTAGTGCAAGCAGGGGCTGATCTAGAGGCAAAAAGTAACGATGGCGACACGGTTTTACACTGGGCAGCAAACAATGGTCATTCGAAGGTTGTTAAATGTTTAAAGGCGTTCAAGAGTAGCGAAGAATATAACTGGCGACGTTTCACCCCTATTATTAGAAGAGCCGCTCAACAGGCCTTTGTAAAAGTAGAAGCACAACCAGGAGGGTCTGCAGCAGCCCCAGAATCTCAGTTAGTGAAAAAAAAACGAGCATCAATAGAGGGTGTTGCTAATAGAGTAATTCCAGTTTTTTTACATTTGATTTCGCTGCCGGAAAAAAGACTAGCCTTTGCACAACTTTTGAATGATAAACTTTCTGAAGGCTCTCCATTAATAAATCCTGATGTGGATTTATTCCCTATAATAGGATCAGCGCTTGACGTTGAACCCAAAAGAATTAGTCCAAAAATTATGGAAAACTTTGCAAAAATAATGGCAGCACTTGATGCTTTGGGGGAATATAAAGGAAGTAGGTGGAAGACAGTCGGGGAAATTAAGACAGCCGGGGAAATTATAGATAAGATTATTGAACTCACTAAGTTTGTAAAAATATTTACTTCTGACGGTACTCGTATAGGAATTGATGAAGTTATTCAGACATTATCAGGTGATAATTACGCCGAGGTTTTTGCGACTCCGGCTTTTCGGAGGCTAACAACATTACAAAAAGTCATTTCCGATGTTTCAAGAATGCTTGGTGGAGATAGTTACCCAGATCGTGGTTCTTTTGTGAAACTAAAGGAAGGGTTAGATCCTGAAAGAGAAAAAGCAAGTGGAAAAACTAGGGAAGCGGTAACTGAAACAAGAAAAAAACTTCCTCACCCTAGTATACCATTTGGATGGACGCACTCATTATTTGACAATCCAGATGACAATGAAATTTATAACTTGGATGATGACGCAGCAGCACCAGAGCCAGAACCGGAACCCCTTGGTAGAGAGAGTTGCCAAGATTCCGCAGGCTCATCATTTGAAAATCCACTTTACGGAGGCTGTAGAAAAGGACTATTCACACCAGCAGGAGAGCTAGAGCCAGAAGCAGACATAGCAGCAGCACCAGAACCAGCAGCTCCAGCTCCAGGAAGGTAATAGTCATTTAGCTAAGGCACTAACATCCTTCTCACTATCTCCAGTATTCTATAATACTGGCGGTAGGGGTTTTTTAGTTAATTTTCTCGGTTTAAATTCAACTGAAAACTAAATTAAAAATAAGCACTTTGGTTTTTAAGTTCTTAATGGAACTAAGCCCCCTCAATTTTTAAAAGAACGCATGCCTATTCCATTAGGAGAGTGGCAACCTTGATTGGGTGCGAAATATTCTGTTCATGCCCACCCTGAATTATCTGGAATATATCACTTTAAAGCAGACACGATTGTCTATCTTGTTTGTAGAGCGGCTGATCTCTTATCTCTCTATTATGATGTTTTTGGAGTAAAAGCTCGCCTAACCTAATTATTAGCTAAGCAGCATCAGTGGTTTTCATCAAAAGCGAGCTGTTTTAAGAGGAAAAAAATGAAGCAACTTTTTATCAGGTTTTTTCTGTGCCGGTGTTTGCGGCAACGAATACTTGAGCGTTAATTTTTAGTCATTTCAAACGCAAAACAGGCCATGGCTGGGCTATTTGCTGACTTTTGCGTTGAAAACTCGGTTTTAATCAAACTTTTATTTGCTATAAATCAATCAGTTAAAATTATTTTTACTTTATTTTGCTTCCTTAATATTTCCTTAATATTAGTGTTGTACAATATTTATATAACTTAGGAGTGTCAGTTATCCGTTGCTGATGGTGGATGCTTCTAAAAATACTGAAACATAAAACAAATACTACTATTTAGGAGAGAACTAATGCCAACGCCATATGAAAATTCAATAACAGCTGCAAAAGAAGGAAATAACGAAGCAGCAGCACTAGCAGTACCAGTGCTATTACTAGCAGCATCAGTAGTGATAGCATTAGCAGCAACAGTATCAGCATCAGCAGAAAAGAAAGCAGAAGCAGCAGCATTTGCAGCACCATTAGGGATAGCATTAGCAGCAGCAGCATTTGCATCAGCACTAGCAGTACCATTGCCCCTAGTATTATTCGTAGAAGTAGCATTAGCAGCAGTAGCAACAAGGAAAGTAATAGAAGCAAAGAAAGCAAGAGAAGATTTAGGCTGGGCAGCAGGAGTGGGTGATGCAGAGGCTGTTGAGCTTTTATTAGCTGGTGGAGCTGCGGTAGATAAAGCAGATAAGGATGGCAACACGGCTTTGATAAGAGCAGCAAGCTTTGGTCATGCAGCGGTTGTTAGAGCTTTAGTGCAAGCAGGGGCTAGTAAAGAGGTAAAAAATAACGATGGCAACACGGCTTTACACTGGGCAGCAGACAAGGGTCATGCAGAGGTTGTTGAGCTTTTATTAGCTGGTGGAGCTGCGAGAGATAAAGCAGGTAAGGATGGCAACACGCCTTTACACTGCGCAGCATACTATGGTCATAAAGCGGTTGTTACAGTTTTATTAGGAAAAGAGGCTAATCCAAATGCACTAAATCCAAATAAAAACACGGCTTTACACTACGCAGCATCAACGGGCAATTTGGAGACTGCTAGTCTTTTATTAGCTGGTGGAGTTGAGGTAAATAAAGCAGGTAAGAATGGCCAAACGGCTTTACACTGGGCAGCAGGCAAGGGTCATGCAGAGGTTGTTAAGCTTTTATTAGCTCGTGGAGCTGCGGTAGATAAAGCAGGTAAGGATGGCAAAACGCCTTTAGACTTGGCAGAAGACAAGTGTCATGCAGCGGTTGTTAAGGTTTTGGAAGCAAAGAAAGCAGAAGAAAAGAGAATATCAGCAGAAAAAGAGAGAATATCAGCAGAAAAAAAGAGAATAACAGCAGAAAAAAAGAGAATATCAGCAGAAGAAAATAGAGAAAAAAAGAGAATATCAGCAGAAGAAAAGAGAGAAGAAAAGAGAATATCAGCAGAAAAAGCATTAGAGGAATCATTTAATGAGTTAGCAGGAAAAGCAGAAGGTTGTATTACATCAATATTAGGCCCAGCAGCAGAACCAGAGCCAGAACTAGAACCAGAGCCAGAACTAGAACCAGAGCCAGAACTAGACACAATAGCAGGTCCTAGTGAAGGAAATCCAGGAAAAGGATCAGACCAAAAGAAGCCAAAACCTTTGCAAATTGCTAGGGAGGCTTATCAATATTTGAAAGAAATTGATACTGTTTTGGTGAGTCTTAATGGGAGGTTTGAGGGACCTAAAATATGGATAAATCTATCAAGATCTGATTATGATTTTAACGCAGAAGTTGCGAAGAATACAATGTTGAATGTCAAGGCTAAAGGATTAAAAGAGAAGCTAGAGCAAGCGTGGATTAGCAGAGCTGTACGTGGAGATATCCGTCCACTACTTATTGTTTTTCTAATTGAAAAGATGGGTGGTCGAATGCTGTCAGATTTTCTCGCCAGCTTGTCTAAAGCGTTGCTGCAACATGATAGTGTAATTCAAGCCGTTAAGGACAAATTATTATCAGCTGAAGGTGTTTCTGAGCTTTTGGGTTTGAGAAAACTTCCTTCAGAATTTATAAATATATTAATATCTGATGGTAATTTTGAAACAGAAGTTATTAAGAATACTATAATTTGTGCAGGAAAAGGTAAATTTAAAGATCTTAAAGCCCTTCCGGAATTCTTACGTAAAAATCCAAAAGTAAATTTTGTTTATGAGTTACACCAGTCTAACGGAGATATTGGTGTTTGTAAGGGATGGATTAAAACCCTGATGGGAGAAGAATTTAAGGATTTTCCAGATTTATTTAGTGTTTTGATGAAGTTTAGCGTAGCATCTCCAAATAAAAAACGTAAGCTTTTCGAAGGTGTCAAAGAAAAATTAAAAAATCATGAGTCAATTATTGATTGTATTTCTGCTCTAGAACAATTTAAAGATCCTGCTAGTTTTTATCAAGAACTTGTCTTGCAGTTGCTGGATTTGCGAGAATGTTTATCAGTAGCAGAAGCAATGGGTGCAGATAGAGCTTCACAACCAGAACCAGAACCAGAACCACAACCAGAACCACAACCAGAACCAGAACCAGAACCAGAACCAGAACCACAACCAGAACCACAACCAGAACCACAGCCAGAACCACAACCAGAAGCAAAGCTAGCAGATGCAGCATCAGAAAAAGCAGCAGCAGATGCAGTAGAAGCAACAGCAGACGCACACCCAGCAGCAGAGCTAGCAGCAGGTGCAACAGCAGCAGCACAAAGACCACCGAGAGCAGCAGCATTACGAGCAGAAAAAATGTTCGGTTTGTTTGGGAAGGGTCAATCAGTAAACACAGAAGATGAAATAATAATTAAAATACTTTTAGATTACTTAGACAGTGAGGATTCACATAAGATGGCTGATAGCCTAGAGAAAACAGATGGAATGGCAGCATCTATGGGAGTTAGAATAGCAAAAGAACTACGAGAGCAATCCATTGAAGGTTCTCTTAATAAATATTTTAAGGCGGTTAAAGAGGAAGTTGAATTATTGGATTGCAGAATGACAGGGGAAATTCTTAAGGCAGTTGGAGAGTTAAGTGAGCTTTATAATTATTCGTTAGCTAAAAATCTTTTAGTTTGTTTTTCAGAAGAAGAGGGAAGAAAGCGGTTAATAAAAAAGATGCCTGATGGGAATACAAGAGATAAGTTGACAGGTTTTATAGGAAATGATGTGGTAAAAACTAAATTATTGGAAATTTACAATGCTAAAAGAGATGAATTAATTAAGGCTATTAGAAAAATGCTGAGTTTAACTAGTGATCGAGTAAGGTTTATGGTTGGAGACAAAGAACTTCTTTTAACTAATGCTGTTTTTGATGAGTTGTGTAAAAAGTTTATTAATGATCCCAATGGTGTTTTAGCTATGCTTTCCTCACTGAGTAATTTTCGTAGTTTAAGTGGTTATAAAGATTTATACGAAGTAACTGTTTCTCATACTGAAAACAGGGGGAGGGTTTTTTTCATTGAATTTGATGGTGGATTTGTTGGTTATCAATTTGAAGAGCGGCATTTGGAAACAGCTGCAGAATATAAAGCCATCGCAGGAAAAGCTTCATTATTCCGAGAAGCAACTCCGGCTCCCAGACTTAGATAATCATTTTGTTAAAACGTAATTAAACTCACTATCTCCAGTATTCTATAATACTGGCGGTAGGGGGTTTTTAGTTGATTTTCTCGGTTTAAATTCAACTAAAAACTAAATTAAAAATAAGCCCCTTGGTTTTTAAGTTCTTAATGAAATTAAGCCCTCTCAATTTTTAAAAGAACGCCTGCCTATTCCATTAGGAGAATGGCAACCTTGGTTGGGTGCGAAATATTCTGTTCATGCCCACCCTGAATTATCTGGAATATATCACTTTAAAGCAGACACGATTGTCTATCTTGTTCGTAGAGCCGCTAATCCCTTGCCCCCTATTGCGACGTTTTTGGAGTAAAAGATCGCCTAACCTAATTATTAGCTAAGCAGCATCAGTGGTTTTCATCAAAAGCGAGCTATTTTAAGAGGAAAAAAGTCAAGCAGCTTTTTATCAGGTTTTTTCTGTGCCGGTGTTTGTGGCAACGAATACTTAAGAGCTGACTTTTAACCATTTTAAACGCAAAACAGCCCCTTGCTCGGCTATTGGCTGACTTTTGCATTGAAAACTCGTTTTTAATCAACCTTTTATTTGCTATAAATCAGTCACTTGAAAATTATTTTTACTTTTCTTTGATCTCTTAATATTTCCTTAATATTCGCATGTTAAACTTAGGCACTAATCGTTTATTGTTTTGCTGCGTGTCACCATCCATAGCAGGACGAAAGAAAACTAGATCCGAATTAGAAACAACAAAAAATAGAGGAAATGCTATACCATGCCAAATTCACACGATTTTTTAGCTTCTGATGGCGAGCCTATTTGCTGTCCAGTTCTTCATAATGAACTTACTGCTGATAATGCCAGCTTTGCTGTTGTAAAAGCAGGCGCTGGACATAGATATGAGCTGTATACATACGGAGGATTAATGGCTTGGAAAGCACAGAGAGAAAAAGATAGCTTCCCGTTTCGTTCTCTTAAAACCGACGGTCCGATAGAAGGTATAATGCGGATCGTTGGTTTAACAGATGATCAAAAACGCTGGCTTTTGGCTGCTTATCGCACATTTGATAAAGATGTCGATTGGCAACAGGTGATTCCATTTATTTTAAAACCTAATAGTTTTCGATCCCCTTTATCGCAGAATTCGCGCAGTATTCAGCCAAAATCACCACGCCACACAGCACTAGCAGCACTAGCACTAGCAGCAGCAGCAGCAGCAGCAGCAGCAGCAGCAATAGTAGCAATAGCAGCACTAGCACTAGCAGCACCAGCAGCAGCAGCAGTAGCAGCAGCAGCAATAGTAGTAATAGCAGCACTAGCAGCACCAGCAGCAGCAGCAGTAGCAGCAGCAGCAGCACCAGCAGCAACAGTAGTAATAGCAGCACTAGCAGCACTAGCAGCACCAGCAGCAGCAGCAGCAATAGTAGTAATAGCAGCACTAGCACTAGCAGCAGCAGCAGCAATAGTAGTAATAGCAGCACTAGCACTAGCAGCACCAGCAGCAGCAGCAGTAGCAGCAGCAGCAGCAGCAATAGTAGTAATAGCAGCAGCAGCACCAGCAGCAGCAGCAGTAGCAGCAGCACCAGCAGCAACAGTAGTAATAGTAGCAGCACTAGCACCAGCAGCAGCAGCAGCAATAGTAGTAATAGCAGCACTAGCAGCAGCAAGAAGCAGCGGTAGCAGCAGAAGCAGCGGTAGCAGCAGAAGCAGCGGTAGCACTATTATTGTTTTCAGCACCAGCAGAAGCAGCAGAGCTAGCAGCAGGAGTAGAAGCAGCAGTAAAAGCAGGAGCAGAGGTAGCACCATTATTAGAAAAATTAGCAGCAGCAGCAGAACCAGAAGCAGAATTGTCATCAGATGCAGCAGCAACAGGTGCATCACCAGAGCCAGAAGCAGAAATAGCAGCAGCAGCAGAACCAGAACCAGCAGCAGCTCCAGCTCCAGGAAGGTAATAGTCATTTAGCTAAGGCACTAACATCCTTCTCACTATCTCCAGTATTCTATAATACTGGAGATAGCTTTATCTCTCCGTGGTGAGGTTATTACGCCATAAAAAGTTTTTTTCGATCAGCGATGCTGTTCTCACCATGCTAGCCTCGACTGGCTATCGACAGCTAAACTTGACCCCTAAGGCATTACTATTACTCACAAGTATACTAGAGCGCGGTAAGGGCGTACTATAAGATGCGCATATTAAAGGAGTATTAAGTGACTGAGTCTTGACATAACCGTTGTTTAGTATAATCTCACGCGAAGTGATATGCCCATAGTTAATGCGAACATTAGGAGAGATATCCTATGAGGTTAATGATTAGTTTATGTATACATAGTTAGGGATTCCATGAAACTTACAATTACCTATGAATCAAGTCCAGATCCAATTGATTTACAATTTCTTGATAAAGGAATCATTGTTGAACACAAACGAAAAAAGGATATGAAGCCACTTGATTTTTTTGCTTATTTTATTCGTGATAACCAAGATGATATTGTTGGTGGATGTGCTGGTGATAACATGTATGGAGGCTTATTTATTTCGCAACTCTGGATAACAGAAGCCTTACGGGGCCAGGGTTATGGAATGAAATTAATGTCGTTGGCTGAAGAGTTTGCTAAAAAAAGCCAATGTCGGTTTATTACGGTTAATACGTTTGGTTGGGAGGCACTGGATTTTTATAAGAAGCTTGGCTTTTATGTCGAATTTAAGCGACAAGGATATGATAAAGATTCTATTTTTTATTTCTTAAGAAAAGATTTTTAGAATATTATATATCACCTGGTTGCGAGTCTTCTATTTTTCAGATTATGGGAAATTTTTATAAATCCATGAATTTATTATCCAGCCAGCCGTAAAACCTCTTCCTTAAGGTGGAGGATATAAGGCTGAGCTAGTTTGGTGTTTTTTGCCCTTCAATATACTTTCGAACAATATCAATTGGGGCGCCACCACAGCTTCCTGAAAAGTAGCTTGGGGACCATAATACGCCCTTCCAATAATACTTGTGTATATCAGAAAATTCATTCTATGTTTGCTGGTCCTGGAATTGCGAAACAGGTTGTTTCGCAATTGGCATGTGATTCTCCATTTCTCTCCCTATCTCCAGTATTCTATAATACTGGCGGTAGGGGTTTTTTAGCTAATTTTCTCAGTTTAAATTCAAGGTTAAACCAAACCTAAAAAACAGCCCATTGATCGGCTATTGGCTGACTTTTGCATTGAAAACTCCGTTTTAAATAAACTTTTATTTGCTATAAATCAATCAGTTAAAATTATTTTTACTTTATTTTGATTTCTTAATATTACCTTAATATTGGTGTTGTATAATCTCTACCGTATTCAAAGGTGTCACCCATTCATTGTTGATGGTGGATGCCTCAAAAAGTACTGAAACATAAAACAAATACTACTATTTAGGGGAGAGCTAATGCCAACACTAGGTGAAGATTTAATAACAGCTGCAAAAGAAGGAGATAACGAAAAGGTTATTAAGCTATTAAAATCTAAGGCTGATCCAAATGCAAAAGATAACGATGGCAGCACGGCTTTACACTGGGCAGCACGAAAGGGTCATGCAGCGGTTGTTACAGCTCTAGTGCAAGCAGGGGCTGATCTAAAGACAAAAGATCTATTTGGCAACACGGCTTTACACTGGGCAGCACGAAAGGGTCATGCAGCGGTTGTTACAGCTCTAGTGCAAGCAGGGGCTGATCTAAAGGCATCAAATCAACATGGCAACACGGCTTTACACTACGCAGCAGAGCAGGGTCATGCAGCGGTTGTTACAGCTTTAGTGGAAAAAGGGGGTAATCCAGATAGACCAAATCGATATACCAAAACGGCTTTGATCTTGGCAGCAGCAAATGGTCATGCAGCGGTTGTTACAACTTTAGTGAAAGCAGGGGCTGATCTAGAGGGATCAAGTCAAAATGGCAACACGGCTTTACACTGGGCAGCAGACAAGGGTCATGCAGCGGTTGTTACAGCTTTATTAGAAAAAGTGGCTAATCCAAATACACCAAATCAACATGGCGACACGGCTTTGCACCTTGCAGCAGCCAGGGGTCATGCAGCGGTTGTTACAGCTTTATTAAAGGCAGAGGCTGGACTAGAGGCAAGAGATAGTTATGGCAACACGGCTTTACACTGGGCAGCACTCAATGGTCATGCAGTGGTTGTTACAGCTTTGCTGGATGCAGGGGCTAACCCAGAGGCAACAAATGACGCTGGCAGCACGGCTTTACACTGGGCAGCAAAAAATGGTCATGCAGCGGTTGTTCAGCTTTTATTAGTTCGCGGAGCTGCGGTAAATAAAGTAGATGGGAATGGCCACACGGCTTTATGCTGGGCAGACCGAAAGGGTTATGAGGTTGTTGTTGAATATTTAAAAGGCTTCAAAACATTAGCAGACCTAGACTCAGGCTTTGTAACTACTGTGAACAAAGCTACAAAGGAAAGAATTGATGAAATAAGAGCAAAGGCATTAACATCACCAGAACCAGAACCAGAACCAGAACTAGAGTTTACAGAAGCAGGTGAAGAGGCTGTATCATCGAAGGCAGAAGTAAAAGATCATCAGCTAGAACAATTAAAGTGTATTTCCCTTAAGAAAATTGCAGGCTCTTTAGAAGAACAGCAGGTAGTAAAGTATAAAAATAACTTTATTACATTGGCATTAGTGGTAGCTCGGTTGATGTCATATGAAGGAAGCAGGCCGGTTGTGGCTAGAGAAATTATTGATAACATTATTAAACTTACTAAGCTTGGAAAAATATTTTCCCCTGATGGCGCTATTGTAGGAATTGGTGATGTTATCATGACACTATCCGATGATAATTACGCTGAGGTTTTTAAACCTGCTCGTTTCTTTGGTCGAACAAGATTACAAGAAGTCATATCCGATGTTTCAAGAATGGTTGGTGGAAAGAGTTACCCAGACCCTGATTCTTTTGCAAAACTAAAGGAAGGGTTAGACCCTGAAAGAAAATCTTTGACCAAAGTGGCACAAACAGATTCTAAAATCCTTAAAAAAGGTCATCAAGCGCACATTGGTTTTCGAAACCGTGGCATGGTGAGAGCAAATGATGCAAAGGCTGCTCAAGATGGAATTTTAAGAATGACCGAATCAGGTTCCAGCTTTTTTCATCGAGTAGCAGCTGGGTCAGGAGTAAATACAACAGGTAGAGTCCCCTCTAATACCGGTATTTTCAACTCTTATCCCAACGATACATTATAGACTATAGTACTAAAGGTAGATTTAGCTAGGGCTCTAATATCGTTATTATTAGCAAAGCATCATCAGTGGATTTCTTCCAAAGCGATCTATTTTAAGAGGAAAAAGTGAAGCCGATTTTTATCAGGTTTTTTCTGTGCCGGTGTTTGTCGCAACGAATACTTAAGAGCTGACTTTTAACCATTTTAAACGCAAAACAGCCCATTTCTCGGCTATTGGTGGATTTCGCACTAAAGATATCGTCTTAATCAACCTTTTATTCACTATAAATCAAGCACTTGAAAATTATTTTTACTTTTTTTTGATTTCTTAATATTACCTTAATATTGGTGTTGTATAATGGTCTTAAGAGTATGACACATGCACATACCTACAGTTTATCGATGGCGGTAAAAATACTGAAGTGCAAAACGAATAATACTATTTAGGAGATATACAATGCTAACAATAAATAAAGATTTAATAACAGCTACAGAAAAAGGAAATAAAGAAGAAGTTATTAGGCTATTAAAATCTGGGGCTGATATTAATGCAAAAGATAACGATGGCCTCACGGCTTTGATCTGGGCAGCACGAAAGGGTCATTTGGAGATTGTTACAGCTTTATTAGAAAAAGGGGCTGATCCAAAGGCAAAAGATCAACATGGCAACACGGCTTTACACTACGCAGTATACTTTGCTCCTGCGGCGGTTGTTACAGTTTTATTAGACAGAGGGGCTGATCTAGATGCAAAAAATAACGATGACGACACGGCTTTGCACCTTGCAGCATACAATGGTCATGCAGCGGTTGTTACAGCTTTATTAGAAAAAGGGGCTGATCCAAAAACACCAAATCAACATGGCGACACGGCTTTACACAGGGCAGCAGACAGAGGCCATGCAGCGGTTGTTACAGCTTTAGTGCAAGCAGGGGCTTATCTGGAGGCAAAAAATATTTTTGGCAACACGGCTTTACGCAGGGCAGCAGACAGTGGCCATGCAGCGGTTGTTACAGCTTTAGTGCAAGCAGGGGCTTATCTGGAGGCAAAAAATATTTTTGGCAACACGGCTTTGATCATTGCAGCAGCCAATGGTCATGCAGCGGTTGTTACAGCTTTATTAGAAAAAGGGGCTGATCTAGAGGCATCAAGTCAAAATGGCAACACGGCTTTGATCTGTGCAGCATACAATGGTCATGCAGCGGTTGTTACAGCTTTAGTGGAAGCAGGGGCTGACCCAAAGGCAAAAAATCTATCTGGCAGAACGCCTTTACACTTCGCAGAGGATCATGCAGGTATTGTAGTTAAGATTAAAAAACATATTGAAAGTGGGGAGTATGGATGGAGGCAAAATTTACCACGCTTAAGGCAAGCGGCATGGAATTACTACAACCCCGATAAGACAAGCATTACTGTTGGAATTGCTAATAAAGTAATTCCATTTTTTTTACATTCGATTTCGCTGCCGCAAAAAAGACTAGCCTTTGCAAAACTTTTGCATATGAGACTTTCTGCAAAATATCGAGTAGGAGCTCCCTGTATCGATATTTTAGATACAATAGGAGAAAAGCTTGCCGCTCAACCCAAAATAATTAATGTAAAAATTACGGAAATCTTTGCAAAAGAGATGGCAGAAACAAGAACAGCAGCTTCAGTAGCAGCAGTAGGAGCAGCAGGATCTGCCGAGAGGGCAGGAACAGCAGCAGCAACAGAACCTGAACCAGAAGCAACTCCTGGACCTTAATAGTTAATTTGCTAAAACAATAATAAATCCCCTATCTCCAGTATTCTATAATACTGGCGGTAGGGGTTTTTTAGCTAATTTTCTCGGTTTAAATTCAACTGAAAACTAAATTAAAAATAAGCACTTTGGTTTTGAAGTTCTTAATGGAATTAAGCCCCCGCAATTTTTAAAAGAACGCCTGCCTATTCCATTAGGAGAGTGGCAACCTTGGTCGGGTTTTAAATATTCGGGTAGGTGCTAAATATTCTGTTCATGCCCACCCTGAATTATCTGGAATATATCACTTTACAACAGACACCATTGTCTATCTTGTTTGTAGAGCGGCTGATCTCTTATCTCTCTATTATGAAGTTTTTGGAGTAAAAGCTCGCCTAACCTAATTATTAGCGGTGCAAGCCAGTGGCTTTCATCAAAAGCGAGCTATTTTAAGCAACAAATAAGCATGCGTCTTTTTGCTCGACTTTTTTCTGTGCCGGTGTTTGTGGCAACGAATACTTGATTGTTAACAATTTGAAACCAAAAACTGCCCAGTGAAGGGCTATTGGCGGCTTTTTACATTGAAAACGCCGCTTTAAATAAACTTTTATTCACTATAAATCAATCAGTTAAAATTATTTTTACTTTATTTTGATTTCTTAATATTACCTTAATATTGGTGTTGTATAATCTCTACCGTATTCAAAGGTGTCACCCATTCATTGTTGATGGTGGATGCCTCAAAAAGTACTGAAACATAAAACAAATACTGCTATTTAGGAGAGAGCTAATGCCAACGCAAGAGGAAAATGATAAAGCATTATTAGATGCTGCAAGTAATGGAAGCGTAGAGGAGGTTAGGGGTTTCCTATTGGCTGGGGCTAATCTAGACGCATCAGATCAATATGGCGACACGGCTTTACATTGGGCAGCAGCCAATGGTCATGCAGCGGTTGTTACAGCTTTATTAGAAAAAGGGGCTAATCCAAATGCAAAAGCTGAACATGGCATCACGGCTTTACACTACGCAGCAAACAATGGTCATGCAGCGGTTGTTACAGTTTTAGTAGAAAAAGGGGCTGATCTAAAGGCAAAAAATAACGATGGCAACACGGCTTTACACTGGGCAGCAGACAAGGGTCATGCAGCGGTTGTTACAGCTTTATTAGAAGCAGGGGCTGATCCAAATGCAACAAATGACAGGGGCTACACGGCTTTGATAAGAGCAGTAAGCTTTGGTCATGCAGCGGTTGTTACAGCTCTAGTGGAAGCCGGGGCTGATCTAAATGCATCAACTCAATATGGCCACACGGCTTTACACTGGGCAGCAGACTATGGTCATGCAGGTATTGTAGTTAAGATTAAAAAACATATTGAAAGTGGAGAGTATGAATGGAGGCAACATTTACCACGCTTAAGGCAAGCGGCATGGAATTACTACAACCCCGTTAAGACAAGCATTACTGAAGGATTATCCCCAGAACCTGAGTTGGCGGAAACAGCATCAATAGAGAGTTTTGCTAATAGAGTAATTCCAGTTTTTTTACATTTGATTTCGCAGCCGCTAGCTTTTGCAAAACTTTTGCATGAGAGACTTATTGATCCAGAAATTATGGCAAACTTTGCAAAAATAATGGCAGCACTAGATGCGTTGGAGAAATATGATGGAGGCAGGCCGGTTGTGGCTAAGGCAATTGAAGATGGGATTCTTGAACTTACTAAGCTTGGAGAAATATTTTCCTCTGAAGGTGCTATTGTAGGAATTGATGATGTTATCAAGACACTATCAGATGATAATTACGCTGAGGTTTTTGAGACCACTTGGCGGAATAAGAGCCTGACAACCTTACAAAAAGTCATTTCCGATGTTTCAATAATGTTTGGTGGAAAGAGTTACCCAGATCCTGTTTCTTTTGTAGAACTAAAAAAAGAATTAGACCCTAAAAGAGAAGAAGGTGTAAGAATATGGAAGGAAATGGAAATTAAAATAAGGAAAAAAACTAATCACCCTAGCATACAATTTGGATTGACGTGCTCATTATTTTACAATCCAGGTGACAATGAAATTTATAACTTGGATGGGGAAGCAGCAACACCAGAGCTAGAATTTCGAGCAGCAACAGAACCTGAACCTGAACCAGAAGCAACTCCTGGACCTTAATAGTTAATTTGCTAAAACAATAATAAATCCCCTATCTCCAGTAGTTATAATGCTGGAGATAGCTTTATCTCGCCGCGGTGAGGTTATTACGCAATAAAAAGCTTTTTCAGAAAACTCATGTTATTTCCAGCCAAGACAAGCCTAAAGAATTTTCCCTGTTTTTTTCTGTGCCGGTGTTTGTGGCAACGAATACTTGAGCCTTTATTTTTTAGCCATTTCAAACGCAAAACAGGCCATTAATAGGATATTGATATCCTTTTGCATAGAAATTGCCGCTTTAAATCAACTTTTATTTGCTATAAATCAGTTACTTGAGAATTATTTTTACTTTTTTTGAATCTTTTAATATTTCCTTAATATTGGTGTTGTATAATCTCTAACTTAATCAGAAAGGCCTCCCATTCATTGTTGATGGTGAATGCCTTAAAAAGTACTGAACCATAAAACAAATACTACTATTTAGGGGATATGGAGAAATGATAGATGAATATAGCTCAAGAACAGATGTTTTAGCTGCAGTGAAAAAAAATGGGTTGTTGCTTGAGTTTGCCTCTACCAAATTACGAGCTGATCGTGAGGTGGTTTTAGCTGCGGTGGCACAAGAGGGTTGGGCGCTTTGCTATGCCTCTGAAACATTACGAGGTGATCGTGAAGTGGTCTTAACTGCGGTGGCACAAAAAGGTTTGGCGCTTGAGCATGCCTCTGCCGAGTTAAAAGCTGATCCTGAGGTGGTCTTAGCTGCGGTGGTCTTAGCTGCGGTGGCGCTTGAACATGCCTCTGAAACATTACGAGGTGATCGTGAGTTTATCTTAACTGCGGTGGCACAAAATGGTTGGGCGCTTTGCTATGCCCCTGAAGAATTACGAGCTGATCGTGAGGTGGTTTTAGCTGCGGTGGCACAAAATGGTTGGGCGCTTGAACATGCCTCTGAAACATTACGAGGTGATCGTGAGGTGGTCTTAACTGCGGTGAGACTAACTGGTCTGGCGCTTGAATATACCTCTCCCGAATTACAAGCTGATCCTGAGGTGGTCTTAGCTGCGGTGGAAGAAGATGGTGGGGCGCTTGAACATGCCTCTGAAACATTACGAGGTGATCGTGAGTTTATCTTAGCTGCGGTGGCACAAAGGGGTAGTATGCTTAGCTTTGCCTCTGTCGAATTACGAGCTGATCGTGAGGTGGTCTTAGCTGCGGTGGAAGAAGATGGTGAGGCGCTTGAACATGCCTCTGAAACATTACGAGGTGATCGTGAAGTGGTCTTAGCTGCGGTGGCACAAATTGGTTGGGCGCTTCAACATGCCTCTCCCGCATTACGAGGTGATCGTGAGTTTATCTTAACTGCGGTGGCACAAAATAGTTGGGCGCTTCAGTTTGCCTCTCCCGCATTACGAGGTGATCGTGAGGTGGTCTTAACTGCGGTGGCAAAAAATGGTGGGGCGCTTGAACATGCCTCTGCCGAATTACGAGGTGATCGTAAAGTGGTCTTAGCTGCGGTGGCACAAAATGGTTGGGCGCTTCAACATGCCTCTGCCGAATTACGAGGTGATCGTGAAGTGGTCTTAACTGCGGTGGCAAAAAATGGTGGGGCGCTTCAGTTTGCCTCTGCCGAATTACGAGGTGATCGTGAAGTGGTCTTAACTGCGGTGGCACAAGATGGTTATACGCTTGGGTTTGCCTCTGCCGCATTACGAGGTGATCGTGAAGTGGTCTTAACTGCGGTGGCACAAAGTGGTTACGCGGACCGCCTTCAATATGCCTCTGCCGAACTGCAGACGGATAAAGAAAACATTTTAAAAGAGGCAGCATCCATTAGAGTTATTAATTCTTTTATTGAAATCAGTGATGAAGACTTTTATAAGCTTTTTGAAAAGCGAGCGTCAGAGGTCTTTGAAGAGGATGGGGAAGCAGGTGTCCTTATGTTATTTCAGATGTGTTTAAAGTATTTGAATAAAGCGCATGAAAAAAAGACGATTGATATTACTGTCTATAATCAAAAGTATAATACTTTATATGGCATGTTGATAAAATATTATTCTGAAGAAGAGCCTTCCCCTAAAGAATATAAACTTATGGATAGACCAGTTATACACTTTATAGGCCTGTTAGAAACTATGTCTTGCCCGTTTGTTCATATCTGTGGAGACGATGCAAAGGAAGTTAATCGAAAACTAGGCGAGATAGAAAGTCTTTGCTCAGAGGGTAAGGAGATAATGCTTTGGCAGCATGTTAAGTTGAGTGAAGCTATGGAAAATATTAAGGAAAAATTATCGCTAAATGCGGAGATACTTAGTTTTAAATTTGCAGGTCCGGAAAATGACCCCTCTAAGCTCATAGAGCACTTTCATAAAATCATTTCGTACATCTATGAAAATTTGATTGATAAGAATGGCGAAGAATTTCATCCTTTAAAAATACAACCAGCAGGAGAAGCAGCACGAGTAAAAGGAGTAGGACTCTTCGCATCAGCAGGTGCAGCAGAGTCAGCAGAGCTAGAGGAAGGACCTGCCAAGAGGCAAAAAAACAAGTAGCACCTTAGTCAGAATGGTTGGCAGCAGTACACGTGGGCTATCCAAAATAATAATCCTTTTCCTGGGGAACTAATATTTCTCTCCCTATCTCCAGTATTCTATAATACTGGCGGTAGGGGGTTTTTAGTTAATTTTCTCGGTTTAAATTCAACTAAAAACTAAATTAAAAATAAACCCCTTGGTTTTGAAGTTCTTAATGGAATTAAGCCCCCGCAATTTTTAAAAGAACGCATGCCTATTCCATTAGGAGAGTGGCAACCTTGGGTAGGTGCGAAATATTCTGTTCATGCCCACCCTGAATTATCTGGAATATATCACTTTAAAGCAGACACGATTGTCTATTTTGTTTGTAGAGCTGCTGATCCCTTATCCCCTATTGCGAAGTTTTTGGAGTAAAAGCTCGCCTAACCTAATTATTAGCTAAGCAGCATCAGTGGTTTTCATCAAAAGCGAGCTATTTTAAGAGGAAAAAAGTAAAGCAACTTTTCACTTGGTTTTTTCTGTGCCGGTGTTTGTCGCAACGAATACTTAAGAGCTGACTTTTAACCATTTTAAACGCAAAACAGCCCATTGATCGGCTATTGGTGGATTTCACACTAAAGATATCGTCTTAATCAACCTTTTATTTGCTATAAATCAGTCACTTGAAAATTATTTTTACTTTTCTTTGATCTCTTAATATTTCCTTAATATTCGCATGTTAAACTTAGGCACTAATCGTTTATTGTTTTGCTGCGTGTCACCATCCATAGCAGGACGAAAGAAAACTAGATCCGAATTAGAAACAACAAAAAATAGAGGAAATGCTATACCATGCCAAATTCACACGATTTTTTAGCTTCTGATGGCGAGCCTATTTGCTGTCCAGTTTTTCATAATGAACTTACTGCTGATAATGCCAGCTTTGCTGTTGTAAAAGCAGGCGCTGGACATAGATATGAGCTGTATACATACGGAGGATTAATGGCTTGGAAAGCACAGAGAGAAAAAGATAGCTTCCCGTTTCGTTCTCCTAAAACCGACGGTCCGATAGAAGGTATAATGCGGATCGTTGGTTTAACAGATGATCAAAAACGCTGGCTTTTGGCTGCTTATCGCACATTTGATAAAGATGTCGATTGGCAACAGGTGATTCCATTTATTTTAAAACCTAATAGTTTTCGATCCCCTTTATCGCAGAATTCGCGCAGTATTCAGCCAAAATCACCACGCCACACAGCACTAGCACTAGCAGCAGCAGCAGCAATAGTAGTAATAGCAGCACTAGCACTAGCAGCACCAGCAGCAGCAGCAGTAGCAGCAATAGTAGTAATAGCAGCACTAGCAGCACCAGCAGCAGCAGCAGCAGCACCAGCAGCAACAGTAGTAATAGCAGCACTAGCAGCACTAGCACCACCAGCAGCAGCAGCAATAGTAGTAATAGCAGCACTAGCACTAGCAGAAGCAGCAGCGGTAGCAGCAGAAGCAGAAGCAGCGGTAGCAGCAGAAGCAGAAGCAGCCGTAGCACTATTATTGTTTTCAGCACCAGCAGAAGCAGCAGAGCTAGCAGCAGGAGTAGAAGCAGCAGTAAAAGCAGGAGCAGAGGTAGCACCATTATTAGAAAAATTAGCAGCAGCAGCAGAACCAGAAGCAGAATTGTCATCAGATGCAGCAGCAACAGGTGCATCACCAGAGCCAGAAGCAGAAATAGCAGCAGCAGCAGAACCAGAACCAGCAGCAGCTCCAGCTCCAGGAAGGTAATAGTCATTTAGCTAAGGCACTAACATCCTTCTCACTATCTCCAGTATTCTATAATACTGGAGATAGGGGGTTTTTAGTTAATTTTCTCGGTTTAAATTCAACTCAAAACTAAATTAAAAATAAGCACTTTGGTTTTTAAGTTCTTAATCGAATTAAGCCCCCTCAATTTTTAAAAGAACGCATACCTATTCCATTAGGAGGGTGGCAACCTTGGGTAGGTGCAAAATATTCCGTTCATGCCCACCCTGAATTATCTGGAATATATCACTTTAAAGCAGACACGATTGTCTATCTTGTTTGTAGAGCCGCTGATTGCTTATCCCCTATTGCGACGTTTTTGGAGTAAAAGCTCGCCTAACCTAATTATTAGCTAAGCAGCATCAGTGGATTTGTTCAAAAGCGAGCTATTTTAAGAGGAAAAAAGTGAAGCCGCTTTTTATCAGATTTTTTCTGTGCCGGTGTTTGTCGCAACGAATACTTAAGAGCTGACTTTTAACCATTTTAAACGCAAAACAGCCCATTGCTCGGCTATTGGCTGATTTTTGCATTGAAAACGCCGTTTTAAATAAACTTTTATTCACTATGAATCAATTGGTTTTTGACAACATTTTTTTAATGCATGTGTTTTGCATATGATATTAGTACGCTGACTAAGACGGTTATGAGTAGTCCGGCTAACATTATCATAAAGTTTGTATTGTTTTTGCAGTTACATATAAAGGGTGTTTGTTTTAGCCCGTGAGTTGTTGCCAAGTATAAAAAAACACCAGAGGCCATGCTGATAATGGTTGCTTTAAAAATTAAGCCCACTTCCCCAGTTAAGTATTGGTGCATAAATGATCCTAGAATTATTCCAGCAGGTGTTGCGCACGCAAAGCACAGAAAGGCAAAATAATTTTGTGCCTTAGTCATCTTACTTTTAACCATGGTAAGTGCTAGAGCAAATGAGGCAGAACCTTTATGTGCTATGATAGCGAAAAAAATCATAAGTGCTGGAAGTGTTCCGCTGATGCCAAGGGCTGTGCCTAAGAGAAAAGAGCAAACACCGATCATAGAAGTCATGATAAGCGGTATAATAATGGGGCTAGCCTCTTCGTTTTGTTTTAAGTGATTTAATTTGTGTTCTAAACCGAGCAGTATGATAAATAAGGTGATTGCTAAATAGGTTGCGACGGGGTATGAGTGGTGAGCTAGAATTTTGCCCCAAAGTGAGAAAGCACCCGGTAGCATAACTGTTAATGATAGTGCGAGGAAAACGCCTGATGTAAATGCTTTTCCTTTGGGGAAGTCGTGCGATTTGATTGCTTGTTTTGATTTTACCAAGGGATAGTAGCCTCCGGCTAAGCTGATAAGAAAAATAATAGAGGAAGACAGATATTGAAAGCCGGTCATTTTTGTTTGTTCCTTGTGTTTTGTTTGTTAGGCAGTTTGAGGGTTGCCCAGGCTGAAAAAGTGATATAAAGTAACAGTTGACATTTAGTGCTGTCAAGATGAATATAGTGAAAAATAAATATGAGTGTTTATTATGAATAAGCAGATGGCGGCGGCAAAAAAATTTTGTGAAAAAAATCAGTATCGATTTACAGATTCTCGGCAGCGCATTTTAGCAGTTTTGCTAAAAAATAAGCAGCCGATGGGTGCATATGATGTTTTAAAGGCGCTTTCAACCAAGGAGCAAAAAGTAAATCCCCCATCAGTTTATCGAGCCATTGATTTTTGGGTTGCGCATGGTTTTGTTCATAAAATAGAAAGCGTCAATAGCTTTGTTGCTTGCCGCGAGGTTTGTCGTCATCAAAATTTATTTTTCTTTGTCTGTCAAAAATGTCAGCAAGCGGTAGAGGTGTCGCTAGGTTCTTTGTCATCACTGCTGTTGTTGGAGGTTGAGAAAAAAGGCATGAGTATTACAAAATCGACAACAGAACTATATGGCTGCTGTAGTGGCTGTGCTGTTGAGGGTTGAGTTTTGATATTTGGACTGTTTTTTATCTAGTATTTTTTCAGCTTCCATTTAATTATTTCTAATTGCGTGATTTAATTGCCGCTTAGCCAGATCCCACCTAGGATGCTAGGTTTTTTTGCGCCGGTGATTTTTGTAAAGTCAGTTTTTTTTTGCTCAATCGTTTGCTTTGCAAGCCAGGCAAATGCACAGGCTTCTATCCAGTTTGGATCTATGTTCGCCTCATGAGAGCTTTTCACTGAATTTTTTGGTAAATGGTATTGTAGACGTTGCATCAAGTAGCGATTATTCGCACCACCGCCGCACACCCAGGTGGGGGTGTTTTCGTCAATGTGTTGCGCAATGCTGAGTGCGGTGAGCTCTGTTAGTGTTGCGGCAATATCTTGAGGGTTGTATTGACTTAAGTTGCAGTTACTTTTGGACTGGCACCAATCTAGGTTGAAGTAATCTCTGCCCGTGCTTTTGGGGATGGGTTTTCGAAAAAAATCATCGTCCATCCATTGTTTTAATAAGTTTTGTCTAATACTGCCACTTGACGCCCAGTTTCCATCATGATCAAAAGGCAGGTTGTGATGTTTTTGAAACCAGCTGTCCAGTAGTCCGTTTCCTGGCCCGGTATCAAAACCAGTAATGGCGTTTTTATTAACGGGAAGGTGGGTGATATTTGCAATGCCGCCAATATTTACAATCCATTGTGACGTGATTCTGCCTGAGAATAAATAGTCATGGAATGCAGGCGCAAGAGGAGCGCCTTGCCCGCCTTCGGCAATGTCTCTGCGGCGAAAATCTGCAACAGTGGTGATGTTGGTTTGTGTTGCTATAATATTGGGGTCACCAATTTGTAATGTAAAGGGAAGAATGTTGTTGGGTTGATGGCGAATGGTTTGTCCGTGGGAGCCAATAGCAGAAACGTCTTTCCAGGTCAGTGATGTTTTTTTTAATAAATTATTAGCAGCGTCAGCAAAAAGTTTTCCCATGTGAGTATCAAGCTCTGCAATAGCGCGTATGTCGTGCGATTGATTGAAAGAAATAGTTTGCAATAGTTTCTTAGTGCTTAAGGGAATGTTGTGTGAGTGACTAGCAATAAGTAATGATTTATTTTGATTGAATTCCACTAAGGCGGCATCAATGCCATCAAGGCTTGAGCCTGACATTAATCCGATATAGTAAGACTTTTTAGTCACAATATTAGCCTTTTTGTGTTGGAGGTGTGTTTTTTTGTCGTTCCTTTTGAGTAAGCCATGTTTTTCGATAAAGCTTAAGCTCGTTTAGTAGTGCCTGAGTGGTTTTTGCGAATTCAGGTACGTCATTTTGATTGACGGGTTTGCCGGCAGGAAGCTTTACTTTTAGGGGGTCGTATGGTTTTCCATTTTTTCTAATTTCGTAGTGTAGGTGTGGTCCTGTAGATACTCCAGTTGATCCAATATAGCCAATGACTTGCCCCTTTTTAACGCGACTGTAGCGGCGTAAGTTTTTAGCAAAACGTGACATGTGTGCATAGCGAGTAGAGTAACCTGCGTTATGTTGAATAAAAATCACATTGCCATAACCTTTTTCCAGGCGAATTTTATTAATAGTGCCATCAGCTGCTGCGTGAATGGGGGTGCCAGCAGGAGCGGCAAAATCCACTCCCCAGTGAGGGCGAACAACGCCCAATACCGGGTGACGACGTCCTTTGGAAAATCCAGAGCTAATGTAAAAGTTTTTCACTGGGTGGCGCAAAAAGCGGGCGGTTAGGCTTTTTCCTTCCGGAGTAAAGTACCCTAAAGGAGTATGTTCTCCTTGGTATTGAATGGCTTGATAAGTAGTTCCTTTGTTGGTTATTTCAGCCGCAAGAATATCGCCATCATCAATTTTTTTCCCTTCAGAGAAGTGCTGTAGGTATAAAAAAGAAAAGTGATCGCCAGAATGAATGCCTTTTTTAAAGTTAACCTTCCAGTTAAATATATGAGCGAATTTAGGAAGCATGTCAGGACTAACGTTGGCGTTTTTCATGGCTCTTGCTAGAGATTGTTTAATGGTGCCATCAGCGAAAAAGATCCGGCTTTCTACGGGGGTTTTTTTTATGGATGCAAGAGGCTGACTGTTTTCTTCTGTAATTAGTAAGTATTCAGTTGGAGAAAATTGGTATTTTATTTTTTCTGGCTTATTGTTTTTTAATTGAATTTCAATTTTCTCACCAGGAATAATGTTGACAAGGTGCTTTTTAGCAAGGGGAAGTTGCATGATTTGTCGGATGGTGCTTGCGCCAACGCCTTGTTGCTCTAGCAGTTCGCCAAGAGTGTCATTTGCCTTGATTGTTAGGCTGACTTGTTTGAGTGTTGTTGGAGCTTCTTTTGTAGTGGTGGTTGCTGTTTTTTCTGGAGCCGATTTTTTTGTGGGCAAGGTGACGGGTGTTGCTGTAATATTTGAGGCTTGTTTTTTAGCCTTGGTTTTTTTCGAAAGGTTTATTGCTGTTTCATTTTGTGTGGGTGCGTTGTTGAGAGATCGCTGCTGACTCACTATTTTGCTGTGAATGTGTTTTATAGTGATGACTAAGCATGCAAAAAATAAGGCCACCAATAAAATCCTTAATGGTTTCATTCGGCTAATTTTGGCTGAGTATTGTTGTATGGATTTGCGTAGGCGTTTCATTTGAATAATGTTCATGGTAGATTGATGGCCATTCTAGCACGGTTTAGGTGTTGTTGTGCAGGGGTTTTTGTACTTTGATTTGGAGATTTTATGGCGGACTTAATAAATCAGACTTTTGCTGAGTTATCACGCGGCGTGGAAGAGTTGCTGGTAGAGGGCGATTTTAAAGCCAGGTTGGCTGAAAGAAAACCATTAAGGATTAAGTTAGGTATGGACCCAACGGCGCCAGACCTGCATTTAGGGCATACGGTGGTGTTGACTAAAATGCGTCAGTTTCAAGATTTGGGCCACCATATTATGTTTTTGATCGGGGATTTCACCGCAATGATTGGTGATCCTACGGGTAAAAATGAAACTCGCCCCCCTCTGACAGTCGAGGAAATTAAAATAAATATGCAAACGTATCAGCGTCAGGTGAATAAGGTTTTAGATCCTGTAAAAACAGAGATTTTATTTAATTCTCAATGGATGAAGAATAAAGCCCCTGCCTTTATGTTGGAGCTTGCTTCGCGGCAGACGGTTGCAAGAATGCTCGAGCGCGATGATTTTTCTAAGCGATATAAGGCGGGGCAGCCAATTGCAATCCATGAGTTTATGTATCCGTTGCTTCAAGGTTGGGATTCGGTAGAGATGAGGGCGGATGTTGAATTGGGTGGTACTGATCAGCGTTTTAATTTGTTGATGGGGCGAGAGTTGCAAAAGCAGGAAGGCCAGAGGCC
>CBDETP010000010.1:0-2500 GCA_965242995.1 Coxiellales bacterium | reverse complement strand
GAACCTTTACTACAGCTTTACACTGGATTTTGAATAGATTTGTGTAGGATAGGTGGGAGGCTTTGAAGCAATCACGCTAGTGGTTGTGGAGCCATCCTTGAAATACCACCCTGATTTATTTGAAATTCTAACCTAGACCCGTAATCCGGGTTGGGGACCATGTATGGTGGGTAGTTTGACTGGGGCGGTCTCCTCCTAAAGAGTAACGGAGGAGCACAAAGGTACTCTCAGCGCGGTCGGAAATCGCGCGATGCGTGTAAAGGCATAAGAGTGCTTGACTGTGAGACAGACATGTCGAACAGGTACGAAAGTAGGTCTTAGTGATCCGGTGGTTCTTTATGGAAGGGCCATCGCTCAACGGATAAAAGGTACTCCGGGGATAACAGGCTGATACTGCCCAAGAGTTCATATCGACGGCAGTGTTTGGCACCTCGATGTCGGCTCATCACATCCTGGGGCTGTAGCAGGTCCCAAGGGTATGGCTGTTCGCCATTTAAAGTGGTACGCGAGCTGGGTTCAGAACGTCGTGAGACAGTTCGGTCCCTATCTACCGTGGGCGCTAGAGATTTGAGGGGAGCTTCTCCTAGTACGAGAGGACCGGAGTGGACGTACCTCTGGTGTTCCGGTTGTCACGCCAGTGGCATTGCCGGGTAGCTATGTACGGACGGGATAACCGCTGAAAGCATCTAAGCGGGAAGCCCTTCCCAAGATGAGATCTCTCTGGGGCTTTAAGCCCCCTGTAGGTTCGTTGAAGATGACGACGTTGATAGGCAGGATGTGTAAGTGTAGTAATGCATTAAGCTAACCTGTACTAATTAACCGTGAGGCTTACCTATAACCTTTAATGGTTTTAATGAAATTACTGAGTTTTTCTCCGATGTATTTAGTTTGATGATTTATCATTTTATTAAGTCGCTTTTTCTTATTTACTAATTGCGGTTAGCACTGTGCTAACACACCAGTTTCCTGGTGGCCATAGCAAGCGGGAACCACCTGATTCCATCTCGAACTCAGAAGTGAAAACGCTTAGCGCCGATGATAGTGTGGGGTTTCCCATGTGAAAGTAGGTCACTGCCAGGGATTTAATTTTAAAAACCGAAGCCAAATGGCTTCGGTTTTTTTTTGGCCATGAAATACTTTACTTAGCTAGATTATAACTGCTTGTTATTGTTGTGAGGAGCCTGATAAGAGTAAATGAGCAAACAAACAAGAAAGTGTTTTTTTTTGAAAAAGTTAGTTGACATGTCTAGCGAATCGGTTAAGATAGCCATCCTTGCACTGCAACACTGAGACAACACAGACCAGCTTTGCAAGATTGATCTTTAAAAATTAGATAGCCTATGAAGGCAAATTGTGTGAGTGCTTAGGTATTGATTTATCACCATATGTAATGAATCAAAACCAAGCCTGACAGAAATTGTCAAATTTGTGTTTTGAACCTTAATACAGTAATTAGAAGCATTTATGTTTTTAGTTATAATCAATTCTTAATTGAAGAGTTTGATCCTGGCTCAGATTGAACGCTGGCGGCATGCCTAACACATGCAAGTCGAACGGCAGCACGAGGAGCTTGCTCCTTGGTGGCGAGTGGCGAACGGGTGAGTAACACGTAGGAATCTACCTTATAGTAGGGGACAACCTGAGGAAACTTGGGCTAATACCGTATAATCCCTAAGGGGCAAAGCGGGGGACCTTCGGGCCTCGCGCTATAAGATGAGCCTGCGTCGGATTAGCTTGTTGGTGGGGTAAAGGCCTACCAAGGCGACGATCCGTAGCTGGTCTGAGAGGACGATCAGCCACACTGGGACTGAGACACGGCCCAGACTCCTACGGGAGGCAGCAGTGGGGAATATTGGACAATGGGGGAAACCCTGATCCAGCAATGCCGCGTGTGTGAAGAAGGCCTTAGGGTTGTAAAGCACTTTCAGTAGGGAAGAAAAGTTTAAGGTTAATAGCCTTAAGCCGTGACATTACCTACAGAAGAAGCACTGGCTAACTCTGTGCCAGCAGCCGCGGTAATACAGAGAGTGCAAGCGTTAATCGGAATTACTGGGCGTAAAGCGCACGTAGGTGGATATTTAAGTCGGGTGTGAAAGCCCCAGGCTCAACCTGGGAACTGCATCCGATACTGGGTATCTAGAGTATAGTAGAGGGAAGTGGAATTTCTGGTGTAGCGGTGAAATGCGTAGATATCAGAAGGAACATCAGTGGCGAAGGCGACTTCCTGGACTAATACTGACACTGAGGTGCGAAAGCGTGGGGAGCAAACAGGATTAGATACCCTGGTAGTCCACGCCGTAAACGATGAGAACTAGACGTTGGGAGTTTATCTCTTAGTGTCGAAGCTAACGCGTTAAGTTCTCCGCCTGGGGAGTACGGCCGCAAGGCTAAAACTCAAAGGAATTGACGGGGGCCCGCACAAGCGGTGGAGCATGTGGTTTAATTCGACGCAACGCGAAGAACCTTACCTACTCTTGACATCCTTGGAATCCTCTAGAGA
>CBDETP010000009.1:0-65045 GCA_965242995.1 Coxiellales bacterium | reverse complement strand
ATAATACTGGAGATAGTGTTATAGGCCTATGGTGGCCATTATGAGGCGATCAATCTTCAATTTTTCTTTTTGCTGACCCTGCTTCTACTCCTTGTCTCTTGCCTCGGCCAGCCACTCTTTTTTCATTGCGACCAGAAGCTGAAGTTGCAGGGCTTCTGCTAGCATTAAAGACCTCAAAACCAGTGAGCTATTTTTAATTTAATTTTAAGTTGAATTTAAATAAAGAAAATGAAATAAGAAAACCCTTGGCGCTAGTATCAGAGAATGAGCGGCAAGGGTTTTTGCAGAAGTAATGACTAAATAGATTAGAATTACGCTTCTAGTAAATTACCCAGCTCACCCTGCTCGGCTAGTTCTTGGATAATATCACTGCCGCCAATGAACTCACCTTTGATATAAAGTTGCGGAATGGTGGGCCAATTAGAAAAGGTTTTAATGCCTTGACGAATCTCATTATCTTCAAGCACATTGATTACCTTAATGGCGTTTGCGCCGTTTTGTTTCAGCAGGTGTATTGCTTTTCCGGAGAAGCCGCATTGTGGAAAATCTGCTGTGCCTTTCATAAATAAAACCACAGGATTTTCGCTGACTAATTGTTGAATGTTTTCTTGTGTGCTCATAATAATATCCTCTTTTTTATTGATTTGCAGGCTGATATTCTGCTTGGGTGTAAGTTTTAATGGACAGGGCATGAATGTCTTCTTTCATGCGCTCTCCTAGAACATCGTAAACCAGTCGATGTCGTTTCAGGGTGGAGACACCAGAAAATTCGTCCGATATGATGGTTGCGAAGAAATGTCTGCCATCGCCCTCTACAGCAACTTGGGCATTATTCAGGCCAGCTTCAAGCCAGTGTTTAATGTCTTCAGGAGTAACGTCAACCATTTTTAGGTGCCTCTTGTTAAAATTTGAGATACTATACCGCATGAATACGCCAGAGCAAAGCGGAGTTAAGCAAAAAAATGACATTTGTGGTCACAGAGGCCTGTATTAAGTGTAAATACACCGATTGTGTGGAAGTCTGTCCTGTGGACTGTTTTCACGAAGGTCCCAATTTTTTAGCGATTAATCCCGATGAATGCATTGATTGTAATTTGTGCGTACCAGAATGCCCGGTTGATGCTATTTATGCCGATGATGAGTTACCGGAAGATCAGCAAGAATTTCTTAAAATTAATGCTGAGCTAGCAGAAAAATGGCCAGTGATCACCGAGATTAAGCCTGCCCCAGAAGATGCTGATGAGTGGGCAAAGGTGAAAGAGAAGCGACAGTATTTAGAAGAGTAATCAATCAATTCCCATGAAAATCCTGTAAGCTGGCCCAGTCAGAGCCTCTTTACTATGTTTATGCTTAAGAATAGCTGAATTAAAAAATCGATACTTAGTTGGTAATCTGCTAATTGATAATAAATTTTTTAAGTATTTCTGGTTTTTCGTAGTGCAATCCCAGTAATATCTTTATTTCAATAAAAAAAGCGCCTAAAAGTAACCTATACTTCAGTTGTTCTTTATTTAAACATCAAAGGAGCTTAAAATGAAAAAATTCATAGTCACACTGGTTGGAGCTGTTCTTGCTCTAGCCTTGAGTAGCAATATCGCTGTTGCTAAAGCAAAATCCAGTTCTGGTATCCAAAAAATGCCCTCTTATTTATTTGTTGTGCAGTCTAAAACGGCTAATATAAAGCAGCATAAACATGGCGGATATCTATTAATAATGAAAAAAGTCAATTTAAATCAAGTTATTGAGTTTTCTGACCAACCTTTTCGGGTTGTCAAATATATCACTGGTAGTGATTTGCAAAATCTATGGAATACAGGGGTTAATAGTTTTAAAAAAGACCCAGTCAACGCTGTATTAGTTGCCAAAGGTGAAAAAGCCCAAATTATTGTGCTACATGGTATTACTGTCACTAATAATACCATCGCTTTTCCAATAAGCGCGACCAACATGCCCAAGTCACTAAATTTAAATGATATAACCGTGGTGATAGATAAGAATACTCAAGGTAACCTGGTTAGTCAGAGAGCAGCGATAAGCCAGTATGGTAGCTCCTCCAAAAAAGTAGCTCCAAGCTCATCTCCCAAATAGTGTCTATGTAGTAAAAGAAGAAGTCCGTATGCGGGCTTCTTTTGTTTTAAAAAAGTCAGCCCTTCAATACTTAATGTGGTGACCACCCCTTCGGCATTAGTACCCAATATTGCCCGGTCTGCCGCATTACCGATGCTCTTTTACGTGCTATGTCACCATCGCCCCAATAAACATCACCACGAATGGCCCCTGAAATTGCACCGCCGGTGTCTTGAGCCACCATTAAACGCTGAAGGGATTGCTTGCTTGCCGGGAAAGTTGTGTTTAACCAAATGGGCGCACCTAGCGGCATATAGTGTGGATCAACTGCCAAAGAGGTGCCACCGGTTAGTGGGACACCTTCAGTACCGACCACTGAACCATGGCGCGATGTTTTAAAAAACACAAAGGCTGGGTTCTTGTTCATCAGCTCCCTGCCCCGCCTGGGGTGAGCTTTAATCCAAGCCTTGATGCTGTCCATTGAAAGTTGACTGCGTGGAATTAAATTTTCTTTAATAAAAAAGTGGCCAATTAAAGTATTCTTATACCCATTTTCACCGGCATAGCTTAGCAGCAAGCTTTTGTCATTCGGTAAATGTACTATGCCTGAACCTTGAATCATTAAAAATAATCGATCGACCCGACTAGGCACCCAGGCTAACACTTTAGCCTCTGCCAAGCCGTGTCGATTGATCTCAGCACGCTTAAGCATAGGATAAGGTCTGACGCGATTGTTCATCACTTTGCCGACCCATTTAGTATGTTTTTGTGAGTGATCAAAATTGGTGCGGGTATATCATTACTGCATCACTGGGCATGGCATAAACCGGCACCGTAAACCCCCAACTGCTTTTTTAGGCGACCCTGCAAACTATATAGATAGTAACCGGTGAAAAATGCCGTGTGTATGTGAGCCAAATTTGATTTGCCATGGCTGAAACCAGTTTTGAAAATAGTCTTTAATTTGATTGTTAGTGGGGTTTTTTAGTGAAAGAGCAGCTTGGCAGACAGGCCGCCAGTTACCAGCTTTTAGCTTAATAGTGCTGGAGCCGACATTCATTTTATGAGGGAAGCTCATGATACGCTGACACGACTGCTGCCATGCCGCTAGGCTTTTTTGTAAATTTGCCTGTGACCAGCCAGGTAGTTTTGAAAAAGTGCTTTTTTTAACATGAAAACCTTTGATGAAAAAACTGTAAATGGCAAAGCCGATAAAAACAGCAAGAACAAAAACACCAACAACAAGGTGAATTTTTTGTTTTATTTTTTTCAAAAGGTTCATGCTTGATCGCTAGCCTTTTGTTCAGTTTTCTGTAAAAAGCAAACAAGAAAAGAAAATAAAAAGGGATAAACCACAAAGCAGTAAATCATGTCTGTAAAATAAGCCAAATATAGATTGTTAAAAATTGGAAAGAAAATGGTTTCAGGGTGGACAGAGCAAACTAAAATAATCAGTAAAAGAAAGGCTAAAACCATTTTCATAGCATTGCTCTTTCCAATGATGAAGGATTTTTTGTAGGTATCAGCTAAGCTCAGGTTTTTAACGATTGCAATCGGTAGTGTTAAAAAGAAAAAACCAATATAAATCATTAGCGGTAGAATGAGGATGAAAAAGTAACTCAGCATTACAGCAATACTGCCTTTGTTTTGCATATGATGTGAGAGCAGCGTTAGCAGATGCAGCGATGTATAAAAGACGGCAAGCAATAATAACAAAAAAACGACGGAAGTAATGATGATTTTCCAGAATTTTTTTAGCACAATTAAAAAAGCTGACTCTATGGAGTCTGCTTTTTTAAAGATGCATGAATGCGTTAGGTAAAGTGTCACAGAAAAAAATAAAGAATAATTAAGCTAAATGCGCCTAAAACAACCCTGTCGAGTACGATGCTTGCAGACACTGGTGGAAAAAATGATAAGGACTCTCTGCAAAGCATTAATATGAGTATTAGCAGCCAGCATTTTTTTAATATACTAAGATAATGACGAAAAGATAAACCAACGATTTTAAAAAACTCTGAAGTTTGAGTGTTTGCGTCGTCTTTTGCGGGGTCTGTGTTCATACTTTACACGCTCTCTTTTTTAGCTAATATCTCTTCTTTCCAGCCGGCATCGGGCTTAAAGCGCTCACCATATTTTTTTTTCCAGCTCTTCTAAATCTTTGATAATGGTATCAGTCCCTACGCTGCTTGCATAGTGCATTGGTCCACCTCGAAAAGGCGCGAAGCCTGTGCCAAAAATTATGCCAGCATCGAGAAAGTCCGCGTGAGCAACTACTTTTTCACGCAAGCAGCTCATTGCTTCATTCACAAAGCGCAGCACTAATCGATGACTTATGTCTTTATCAGCTGCTTTGCCGCTGGAGCCTGTTTTACTTGCTTTTTTACCTTTTTTGTAGTGATAAAAGCCACGCTCACTTTTGCAACCTAGTTCACCACGGTCTACTTTTTTTTGTAATTTTTCTGGAACTTTGCCGCCAAAGTGTGCGGTTAGGTTTTTGGCAACTGATAAGCAAATATCAAGGCCAATGGTATCTGCTAGTGTAATTGGCCCCATCGGCATGCCAAAGTCCAGTGCGCACTGATCTATTGCTTGAGCACTAAAGCCTTCATCAAGCAAATAAACAGCTTCAAGTAGATAAGGCATTAGCACGCGATTAACCAAAAATCCTGGCGTACTCGTTACCAATAAGGGCAATTTGCCAATTTGTTTGGTAAAGGCAAGGGCGTTATTGATGATGCTCTCATGGGTTTGTGTGGTATGAACTATTTCAACCAACGGCATTTTAGCGACAGGGTTAAAATAATGGATACCTATTAAGCGCTCTGGTTCATTGAGTGCTGCTGAAATATCATTTAAAGGGATACTTGATGTGTTCGATGCCATGATGGCGCCAGGTTTAAGCTCAGTTTCAATGGATTTAAAAAGTGATTGTTTTGCTTCTAAATTTTCAAATATGGCTTCAATCACAACATCGGCCTGCCTGACTCCGAAGCCTTCACAATCGGGTTGTAGCCTGTCCATTGCGGCTTTAATTAAAAAAGGAACCCTCAGCTTTTTTTTAAATAATTGGTAAGCTCTGGCAACTGCAGGGGCTATGGCCTCAGGTGTTTGATCTTGCAGTGTTACACGTAGCCCGCGCAGCGCACACCAAGCAGCTATGTCGCCACCCATGGTGCCAGCACCTATAACATGAACATGTTCGGCTTTAAAATCACTACTTTTCGCTTGAGCTTTTAGTTTTTCTTGCAAGAAAAACACGCGAACTAAATTTTGGCTAGTTGGTGTTGTGAGTAAGTCAGCAATGGTCTCAGCTTCATTGACCATTGCCGCTTCACCTTTTGCGCCATACTTCACCCAATTATCGACAATGGCAAAAGGTGCCGGATAGTGAGATTTTTGTATTTTTTTATTGAGCGTTTTTCTAATCTGATTAGCTACCAAGGGACGAATAAATGAAAAGCTAGCAATTTTTTCAGATAGTGCTATTGACTTGGGTTTTGGTTTTTTTGTTATAAAATATTTTGCTGCATTTTCTAGTTCCGCTTCTTTAGTGACAGCATTGACTATGCCTAGTTTTTTTGCGGCTCGTGGGGCAAGCAGCCTGCCAGATAAGATGAGTGACATGGCTTTCATTGGACCAATTAAACGTGGCAAGCGAACTGTGCCACCCCAGCCAGGGTTTATTCCTAATTTCACTTCAGGTAGACCAATGCGAGTGCTTAACTGATCTTGAGCAACGCGGTAATTACAAGCTAATGCAAGCTCAGTGCCGCCACCCAAACAAAAGCCTTTAATCATGGCAACGGTTGGCATGGGTAGCTGCTCCCAAGTATCAAATAGTTTTTGCACGTACCTTACTAGTGCTAGCCCTTCTTCACGGTTTTTTAATAAGGTGAACTGTTTTATGTCAGCACCGGCAATAAAGCCTTGTGATTTACAAGAATAAATAACAACGCCCTGAGGCTTATTTTTAATGATTTCTTCAATGAGTTGCTCAAACTCCTCTAAAACATTTCTATCTAAAGTGTTTACACGTTCATTGTGCTTATCGAGCCCTAACCATAAAACAAAATCATTGTCTATTTTAATTTTCCAATTCTTATATTGTTTATAATCCATTGTATATTTCTCCTTGCTTTTAGCTGCGTTCCAACAACATAGAACCACCCTGCCCGCCACCAATGCATAAAGTAGCCATGCCTAACCGGGCTTGTTTTCTTGCAAGTACGTGTAGTAGATGCAAGACAATACGCGCACCGGAAGCACCAACAGGATGCCCTAAGGCAATAGCGCCGCCGTCAATGTTAAGCTTTTCTAAATTTAAGCAACCTACTTTTTGCTCTAAACCAAGTTGTTTTGTGCAAAAATCGTTACTATCCCAGGCGGCTAAACAGCCTAATACCTGACCTGCAAAGGCCTCATTAATTTCCCAGTAATCAATGTCATCTAGCGCGAGTAGTTGTCTTTGCATAATGGCAGTAGATGAATAAACTGGACCAAGCCCCATCAACTCTGGTGCTAAACCAGACCATTGCACATCTTTAATTTCCCCCATTACGGGTAAATTATGTTTTTCAACAGCTTCTTGGCTTGCGAGAAGTAATAATGCTGCACCATCAGTAATTTGTGAGCTATTCCCTGCCGTGACAATGCCATAGCGACGATTAACGATTGACTTAAGCTTAGTTAATTTCTCCAAATCAGTATCTTTACGTATACCATCGTCAGTTAGATAAACTTTACCGGTGTGATCGTATAATGGCTCAATTTCGCTAAATAAATTATTTTGCTCAGCATTTGCTGCGCGGTGTTGGCTGGTGACACTGTATTCATCCATTTCTTTACGAGTAATTCCAAAACGATAAGCAATTAATTCAGCCGTTTCCGGCATACTCATGCCAATCAAGGGATCGGTTAAGCCATGTAGTAAGGCAATAATAGGCTTCAAAAAGGCAAGACGAAAGCGAGTTAGTGTTTTAAGTCGTCCACCTTTTCTCATTGCTTTTTGCCAGGCCACTAACCATTTGGCCATGCCTGGTGGAAAAATTAGAGGTGCCCTGCTCATAGTTTCTGTACCGCCGGCAAGTATCAAGTCGTGTCGGCCAATAGCGATGTCTTTAATTGCAGAATCTAATGCCTGCATGCCGGACGCGCAATTACGCTGAACTGTCCAGCCAGGAACATTATTGCCGCAGCCTAATCGCAAGGCAATTAAGCGACCAATGTTTGCCTCATCCTCACTTGGAACCATGCAACCAATGATGACTTCATCAAGTTGTTCTGGTTTGAATGGTTGGCGAGCAAGTAGTGATTGGCCACAAGAGACAGCCATATCCGATGCTGAAAATGGCCCAGGCCCTGTCATGGCCTTTAAGAAAGGAGTTCGAGCACCATCCACAATATAGACGGCCCTGCCCTGTAGTGTTGTATTATCACCCATTTGCTTTCCTTGCATGATGAAAATTCTTGCTATGATACCGCAAACAGTAGGCAGGATACAGTCCAATAATTGGTTAGTGATTTTTTTGAGTTAAGTTCTCGCAATCTCTTGATTTTTAATTTTTTTTTCATGATAATGCTATACTTTTAAAATGCAGAGTAAAACCAGAAAAATGGTATTAATTCATGAAGAAAAACCAAGCAATTCAAGCAGCTATTATCAAGGCAACTCAAAGCTTTTTAATTGAGTCTGGGCATAAGCAAGCTTATCGAGCGGTGACGCTTGAAAAATCATTAACTTATGATTTAGGTATTGGTAGCATTGAAAGAATAGAGCTAATGCAGCGATTAGAAAAAATATTTTCTATTCGACTGGAAGAAAATTCTATCGCCAGAGCCGACAACTTAGATGTCATTTATGAAGAAATTCTAAATAAGCTAGAGCAAAAGCAACCAGAGTATCATTTTGTTGATCATATTGCTGACCTTCCTGAAATTGACATGCGTTCGGCTGAATCACTCGTTGATATTTTATTATTGGGAAAGCAACAAGACCCTTTGCGGACTTGGTTATATTTGCAAAACGCTGACGGAAAAGAAGCAACCCTCAGTTATCAAGAATTATATAATGAGACCATTAACATGGCTTGTTATTTAAAAGAAAAAGGGTTGCGGCCAGGCAATAAAATTGTCATTGCATTGCCCACCTCATGCGAGTTTTTTTATGCCTTTTTTGCATCACTGCTGTTAGGCGGAAGGCCAATTATTTCTTCCCCTTTATTATTGAAAGAAAAAAAGCAGTCTCTCCCCCCCTTTTTGATTGATGGCGATGTTGATTTTGTAATCGCAGAAGATAATCTAAAGTCTCAATTGAATTTAAAGAAAATTATATTTCTATCGCCTAGCGATGCTTTGGACGTTAAGCATAAAGATCAAAATATCTGTATAAATGAAAAAAATAACGGAGTTGTTGGTTTATTAACAGCTGGGACTACAGGGGATAAAAAAGAAATTCTTCTTAGACAAGAAAGTGTTTTAGAAAATATCAAATCATCCATTGATGCAATGAGCATGTCGCCAAGCGATATTGTGGTAAATTGGCTCCCTTTAAATAATAGTGTCAGTTTGATTTCAATGTGTTTAACTAGTTTGTATGCAGGAATTCCCCTGGTTTTAATTGATTATAATGATTTTTTACAGCAGCCAGAACGCTGGCTGTGGGCAATTCATTTCCATCAAGGGACTATTTCTGTAGCGAGTGACTTTGACCTTGCTCAGTGCACACAAAAAATAAAGTTTCATACATTAGATGGATTGGATATTAGTAGCTGTCGAGTTGCACTTGTTGCCACAGACCAGCCGCAAGTAGATACTTTAAATGCATTTAACCAAAAGTTTTCCCCTTATGGGTTTAAGGAAACATGCTTAACTCCTGCCTATGCTTTAACAGAAAATGGAGCGTTATTAACAATAAGCAACCCTGGAAATAAATATCAAACAGATCAAGCAAGCCTTGATAGATTGCTAAAAGAAAATACGGCGGAAAAAACAGACACTAGTCTAAGTATTGATTATGTTAATTGTGGGGAAGTTGTTGGAAATAATGATATTAGAATTGCAGATAGTGATGGTGTGGTTTTAAAAGACAGACAAATCGGAAAAATTCAATTTTCTCGCCCATCAAGCTTTGAGGATGATTCAAGGCGCTGGATTAGCTCAGGAGATTATGGTTATACCGTTAATAAAAGTTTATTTGTGATTGGTAGAGAGCAGGGTTTGATTTATTTAAAAGAAAGCAAGCAGTGTTATGCTAAAGTGATTGAAAATCTTGTAGGCATGCTGCCGGATATTAATGCTAATAGTGTTGCCGCATTTAATGATTCAAATGAGAACTATATATTGGTGGTTGAAACAACTGTTGATTCTGCTAGCCAGCATAGTAATGTTAGAGAGATAGTTAGTAAGAAATTAAAGCAATCTGGAATTTCAACGCCTGAAAAAATAATTTTTCTTAAAAATAATAGCTTGCCAAGAACCTTGAGTGGTAAGATTAAAAGATTTCAATGTAAGAAAGATTATGAGAATAATTCACTGGGAAGAGAGTTATCCCCCTCTTTAATTCAAAAAATCAAGGTAAAATCAAAAAAAATATGGAATATATTGTCGGGAAAAATAAAGTTTTCCTTACGCGTTATATATACCTTTTACGTGGGAATAATCCTAGTTTTAACGGGGCCTCCTGGCTGGATAATTATAATGTGCCTGCCAAGAAAGCTTGGAGCAAAATTCTTGAAATTATGGTGTAAGTTTTTATTTGCTAGTATGTTTTGCCCTATTAAATATTCAGAAGATCCAAGTGTGGGTGAATCAAAAACACCGATTGTTTATACTGCTAATCATACTGGATATTTAGATATTGTAGCTTTAATTTCTGTTTTACCTAGCGATATTTCTTATATCGGCAAACAAGAACTTTCTGATGTTGGTTTTTTGAAAAAACTGATGCAGCATTTGGGTTATATTTTTGTGAATCCTGTGGATTTCACTAAAACACCTGGTGAAATAGCTGAAATCACTGAGACTGTAAAATCTGGCCGTTCTGTTTTGATTTTTGCAGAAGGAACATTCACTTATGCGACGGGATTAAGGCCGTTTAAAATGGGAACTTTTAAAATAGCAGCTGAAACAATGTCTCCTGTGTGCCCCGTGAGTATTCAAGGTGTTCGCACTGTTTTACGTGACGGCAGTTGTATGTTTCGACCAAATTTCATTAAAATTCATGTTAGCAGTTTGATTTTTCCGGTAGAAAATAGTTGGAGTGAGTCATTACGACTTCGTGATGAAGCGTACAAGGCAATAGCGGATAATTGTGGTGAGAAAACAATTAGCCTAATTGCTGCGGGCCCACCAAAAAAAGAAGATTAAAGTATTCTTGATCGTTATTGACTTAAGAATCTGGGCTTAAAACATAGTGTGGCGGATGGTCGCATGGGTGCGATTCTAGTAGTGCTTTTATGGCGTGTTTTATTTTAGTATCTTCACAAAGAATTTCGACTTTGTATTCGGGATTTTTGACAAGATCAGTTTGAGTTTTTTCTTTATATTGTCCATCACCAAGTGTTTGCCAAGAGCATTGTTCAAAATGCTCTGATTCACCGCCCTGTGCTTTGAAAATAGCTTCTTTTACTTTTTCAATATGTGACTCAACCACATAAAAAACTAAAACTTTCACGATAACACTAACCTTTTTCTTTTTTTGAGCTTGTGGCTTCAATTAATTGATTCACTAAGCGAGCATTTAATTCTCTGGTTTTTCCCAGAGGAAGGCCTCTTGGTAGAGAAATCGGGCCAAAGCGAACACGAGTTAAGCGGTTTACTTGGCGGTCTTGTGATTCCCATAAACGCCGAACCAAACGTTTCCGTCCCTCCATTACAACCAATTGATACCAGCGATTCGCACCTTCACCACCTCTTGAGACAATGTGCTCAAAGCGGCCCACGCCATCTTCAAGTTTTACGCCTTGAGTCAAGCGCTCCATCATTGCTTTGTCTACATTGCCTAAAACTCTAGCGCTATATTCTCTTTCTAATTGAAACGAAGGATGCATCATTCGATGCGCTAGCTCGCCATCATTGGTGAATAATAGTAAGCCTGATGTGTTGATGTCTAGTCGGCCAATGCTCAACCAGCGGCCTGTTTTCAAATCAGGCAGATTATCATAAACTGTTGCTCTGTCCTCAGGGTCTGTGCGGGTGCAAATTTCATCGATTGGTTTGTGGTACAATAAAACACGAGTTGTTTGCTCGGCACTTAAATCAATTAAGCGACTATCAATATAGACACGGTGATTTTCATGAATTCGATCGCCTAATGTAGCAACGCTACCGTTAACGCTGATCCGGCCTTCTTTAATCCATTCTTCTATTTTGCGGCGAGAGGCTATGCCTGCTCGGGCCAGCACTTTTTGAATTCGTTCGGGGTTTTTTCTTTCTTCTGCCATGATTTATACCTATATTTGTTCTTCAACGGAGCTTAGCTGATCTGCCTCAGCTTTCACATTATTATTTACTGATTTACTTTCGTCAGATGAGTCAGTGCTTTCAGCTTGAGGTTGCGCTAATTCTTCTTTAACTTGATTACTTTCGGTTAGTGGCTCTTCATAGCCCTCATTTTTAATTTCACTATCAGAGCTGTTTTCATCATCATTAGTAAGATTTTCACCAACAGCTAGTAAGCTCAATTGTTCTGCCAGCCTTTCAGACAGTTGGTCAGGGCTATGAATCTCTTCAAGTGGAGGCAAATCACTCAGTTTTGTTAATTCAAAATAATCTAAAAAGGCTTTTGTTGTGCCAAATAATGCCGGCTTGCCCGGAACATTTCGAGTGCCAACAACTTCAATCCATTCTCGTTCAAGCAAGCTCTTAATAATTTGAGCATTAACTGCAACGCCACGGACCTCTTCAATTTCACCGCGCGTAATAGGTTGTCTATAAGCAATAAGTACAAGTGTTTCAAGCACAGCACGCGAGTAACGTTTAGGTTTTTTATCCCATAATTTTTGTAATAAAGGTGCGGTTGCAGCAACTGCTTGAAAGCGCCAGCCACTGGCGACTTGGACAAGTTCAACTCCTCTGCCCTCATAGAATTGCTTAATTCTTTCTAAGGATGCTTTAATAATATCGATAGTTAGTTTTTCATCAGCAGGAAAAAGCTGTTGTAATTTCACGGCTGATAGTGGTTCACCATAAGCAAATAATGCAGCTTCTATGGTCTGATCTATTATTGTTTCAGTTAAGTTACTCATATCCCCTCACATAAATATCAGCAAACAACTCGTCTTGAGTAACTTCAAGTACAGATTGTTTAGCCAGTTCTAAAATAGCAATTAAGCTAACAGCGACCCCCATACCACCTTCTTCTTTGGTATAAAGATAACGAAAGTGCATTTGTTCTTTGGGAGTTAATTTTGAAAGAATAATTGACATCCGCTCACGAATAGAGAGTGTTTCGAATTCAATTTTGTGGTGTTTGGATACATGCGCTCTTTCAATAACGTTGGCAAGTGACTTTAATAGGTCTGTCATTTTAATATCGGGTAGATTTTCTTGATCATCAAACTTAGGTGAAGTAGCAAGTGCTAAGAAAATATCACGGCCAATGCGAGGCCTTTCATCTAAAGCTTCGGCAGCACGACTAAAGCGTTCATATTCTTGCAAACGACGAATGAGCTCAGCCCTGGGGTCGCCCTCTTCTGCATCTTCAAGCATTTCAGGTTTTGGTAGTAGTAATCGAGATTTTATCTCCGCGAGCGTAGCTGCCATGTTTAAATACTCGGCTGCTAATTCTAACTGCAATTCCTGCATAAGCTCAATATACTGAATGTACTGCTCTGTGATTTGGACAATTGGAATGTTTAAAATATCAATATTTTGCTTACGAATTAGGTAAAGCAATAAATCCAGCGGGCCTTCAAAGGCATCTAAAAAGACTTTTAATGCTTGTGGTGGAATATAGAGGTCTTTAGGTAGTTCATTGAGTGGCTCGCCAGCAATCTTAACAGGATTGCTTAATATTTGCTCTTTTTCTACTGTGGCTTCTTGTTCCATAATGCTCTCTGTCTTAACAAATTATTCACATAATACCTTAGCTGTGGCTCTGAGTCATCGATTAATGCAATTGTTGGGCAAAAAGATTAGGTTTATCAAGGTTTAGCTTAAAGAATAGCGGTGCTAGGAACATTTAAAAAATGCTATGATCGCATTTTAGCTGATAGATTGAAAAATGAGAGAATTATTATGAAGTTTATTTTTGATTATATTCCAATTATTGCCTTTTTTGTTGCTTATAAAATATGGGGAATTTATGTTGCAACTGCAGTAGCAATGGTTGCATCTGCTCTGCAAGTGGTTCTTTATTGGCTAAAGTTTAGGCAGTTTGAAAAAATGCACATCATTACATTGATTTTGATTATATTTTTAGGCAGTTCTACGCTTATTTTTCATGAAGAAATTTTTATAAAATGGAAGCCTTCCGTTATTTATTGGGTTTTTTCTGTTGTGCTGCTTGGCAGTCATTGGTTTGGAAAAAAGAACTTAGTCAATAAAATGATGGGCGATAAGATTGATCTGCCTGATAAAGCCTGGCGAACGTTAAACTTTAGCTGGGCTATATTCTTTTTTGGATTAGGTTGGCTCAATTTATACGTGGTCTATTTTTACAGTACCAATGCTTGGGTTAATTTCAAGCTATTCGGTACCTTAGGGCTTATTTTTATCTTTGTGGTCTTGCAGGCTTTTTATATGGCAAAGTTTTTGAAGGTAGATAAGCCTGCGCATAAGAAAGAAGATGGTGATAAATTATGATTCTAATTATCCCATCAAAAATTTGAGCCAACGAGGAAGCTTGAAGGCATTTTTTAATGCGGTGTCTAGTGAGAAAGTGTCAGCACCAAGAATAGCGAAGCTCAGCAATAATGTGCCCCAAAGTGCGGGGTATTCCCAACCACCGCCTGGGGAGGCCCAAATAAAACCGATACTAAAATGATGACCCATGGTGGTTGCAACCATTAAATAGATAAAAGCGCCGATGGCTCCTACGCGAGTTAAAAAGCCACAGCCAATCGCAAAACAGCTGCAGAACTCTAAAATTCCAGCAAAATAAACAAAGTTAAGCGCATGAGGAACGCCAAGCTGAATGAAAGCATGGACGTCATCTGCCCGAATGGCAGGTCCTGCAAATAATTTCTCGGTGAAGTGTGGTACAAAAATAAAACCAATAACCATACGTATGAATAAAAGCTGCCATTCATACCTGTTGTTGTGGTGAAAAGCATTATCGCTCGGCTTCTTTTTTTGATCTTTAATGTCATTGTATGCGCAAAGAATATAATTTAAAACTTTAGCAATGAATGCAACTAAGAAAATGTAGTTAGCCATCGGCATATCAATCAAGACCGATATTCGCCAGGTAATTAGCATGGTGAAAGTTGATAATAAAAATATCGTTGTGAAACAGTAGTGCGGCCGGCGTTGTTTTTTAAATAATAAAGTCAGTAATAATAAGATACTTGCACCAGAAAAAAACAGCATAAAGAATGCCGGTTGTGCGTCATAGTGTAGAGTAGATATGAAATAGATTTGAAATGACGTAGCAATAAGAATGGCGCTGAAAGCAAGCCAGGATAGCAGCCTGCTACCATGATAGTTTATAATATCTCGGTTGCTAGATGATGGGTTGTTTTCGGCGAAATTCACCATGACTCAGTACTCCTTTATTGAATCAATACCTAAGCTCTACTTATAGAAAAAGGGCTTTAAAATTTTTATTGGTGGCTGATGCTAATTCAGCGTAATCCATCTCACGAATCATCGCAATGTGCTCGGCAACATAGCGAACATACTGGGGTTCGTTTTTTTTACCTCGAAATGGCACGGGGGCTAAATAAGGTGAATCGGTTTCAATTAATAACTTATTTAATGGCACGCGCTTAGCAACATCGGCTACTTGTTCAGCTTTCTTAAAGGTAACAATGCCAGAAATTGAAATATAAAAGCCCATTTCCAATGCTTGCTCGGCCATGTCCCAAGATTCGGTAAAACAGTGCATTACACCACCGGCTGCAGATGCGTTTTCTTCTTGCATGATTTTGATTGTATCGGCTTGAGCAGATCGAGTATGAATAATTAATGGTTTTTTGAGCTGCTTGGCAACTCGTATATGACGTCTAAAGCGCTCCTGCTGTAGATCTTTGTCAATGCCGGGATAATAATAATCGAGCCCTGTTTCACCAATGCCAACGACTTTAGGGTGAGAAGCTAATGAAATTAAATCACTCTCAGAAGGCTCGTCTTTTTCGCTTTCGCCGGGATGAAGGCCAACAGTGGCATAAATCTCGGGGAATTGTTCTGCGATTGCAATAACTCGCTGGGCATGACTGATGTCTACGCCAATAGTTAACATTGTTGAAACGCCAGCATCTCTGGCTGCTTGAACTAAAGCGGATAAGTCGCCATTGTAAGGAGTCAAATCAACCATATCTAGATGGCAGTGTGAATCGATTAGCATTTTTTTCCTTTAAGCTTGTTTGCTGTCAGTCCAAGCAATAAATAAATCTGCACAAAGTAACTGCATATTAGCAGATTGTTGTCTTAATGGGTTAAATTCATCTATTTTTTTTTGTACGATGAGCAGCCCTTGAAGAGTATGCTGTTCTAAATATTTATCAAGCTGTGTTGCCATGTCTGCGTTAGTCAAGTATGCGGCCTCACACTGTTGGCTGCGCTTGAGTAGATCATTAAGGACTAGTTGAAAAATATCCACCCACAACCAATTGTCTTGCTTGATATAACTCTCTGCAATACTGACAGGATCATTTGTCGCGTTATCTAATGAAGATAAGTGTTTTAACAGAGTGTTTCTTTGGTCTAAATAACCCTGCTCTTCAAAGGAGAGTGCCTGTAGCGGCGCTCCCTGGCTCACTTTATATAAAAAACTCACTTGTTTTGGCTCACGAATATTTTTTTGTAGCCAACTGATTGCCGCAGTTTCTTTGTGATTTGTGCACGATAGTATTTGGCTACGACTTAAAATGGTTGCGGGCAATTTATAGGGTTGGTTTGCCACTAAAATGAAAACGGTATTTCCTTGGGGCTCTTCCAGTGATTTTAATAGCGCATTAGCGGCTGAGGCATTCATGTTTTCTGCAGGAGTAATAATGGCAACTTGGTATTCAGCAGCTGCAGCGGTTTGCTGCAGACCTGCGGTCAGTTTTCTGATTTGCTCTATTTTTATAACATGGCTTCCCTCTTCAGGAGCAATAAACCATAAATCGGGGTGATACCCAGCTTTTAACAAAGAGCAGTGCCTACAGTTTTCACAAGCCTGCTCCGCAGGTGATGCGCAAAGTAAATATTTTGCCATTGTTAAAGCCAAGGCTTGTTTGCCCAAGCCTTGTTTGCCAGATAATATGAGCGCGTGAGGTAGCCGCTGCTGCTGATGCTGTTCGATGAAAAAAGACCATTGTTGCTCTAACCAAGGGTAAAGCTCTGCTTTGATCGCTATTGAATGAAGGGTTTCAGCCATTTTTTTATTATTACCTCAACATCAGAGAGAACAGCCTCTAAAGGCCGATCTACATTTAAAACAAAAAATCTTTCAGGGTCTTCTTTAGCACTTTTTAAATACTGCTGCCTTGCTCGTTCAAAAAAAGCAACGCCCTCTTGTTCAATTCGATCCTTAGCCCCACGACTAAGCATGCGCTGTAGGCTCACTTCAACAGGAGCATCTAATAATAATGTGTGCTTTGGTAAGACATAATCATTTAACCAGGTTGCTAACTGTTGAATGTGCTCAACAGGAATTTCTCTTCCGCCTCCTTGATAAGCAATACTGGCATCAACAAATCGGTCTGAAACCACACATTTTCCCGCTTTAAGCTCAGGGATAATCAGTGCGTGTAAATGCTGAGCTCGGCTGGCAAACATTAATAATAGCTCGCAATCACTAGACATAGCGCTATTTTGTTCGGCTAATAATAAACGTCGAATATCTTCTGCAATTGGGGTGCCGCCAGGCTCTCGCGTAATAGTATGATCAATTTTTTGTTGTTGAAGTAATTTTTCAATAAAAGCAATAACGGTGCTTTTTCCAACACCCTCTATACCCTCGACACTAATGAACAACCCATTATTGAGCATAAAATTCCCCTTTACTTGTTTTAACCGGTAAGGTTTTCTTTTTAATATATATGTCAATCGCCTTTAAGTGATCTTGATAATTAGTTGAAAACTTATGGCTGCCATCACCTTTTGCGACATAGTAAATATAGTTGCTTTGATCAGGGTGCAGTGCTGCGTGAATAGAAGCTTCTCCTGGCATATCTATGGGCGTGGGCGGCAAGCCATAATGAACATAGGTATTGTACGGTGTATTTTTTCGCAAGTCACTTTTGGTCAGGGCTTTATCAAGGGTTTGATTTAAACCATAAGAAACGGTTGGATCTATTTGTAAACGCATCCCTTTTTTTAAGCGCCGAATAATAACACCTGCTACAATAGGTTTTTCAGAGTCTAGAGTGGCCTCTTTTTCTATCATTGAAGCAGCAGTGAGTGCTTGATAAGCGTTTTTGTAGGGTAAGCCAACCGCCCTGCCGCTCCACTCTTTATTTAAAATGCTCATCATTCGTTTGTGAGCCCTTAACAAAATGTCTTTGTCAGAATCATTATAGTCAAACTGATAGGTGTCGGGAAAAAAAAGGCCTTCTGGGTTGCTTCTATTTATAGATAACTCTGAGACTAAGCGCTGCTTATTACTGAAATCAAGTTCATGCTTTAAGTTGTTATTCGATTGCAATGCATTAATAAATTGTGAAAATGTCCATCCTTCAATAAACTGAATATAGTACTTTACCACTTGGCCACGGCTTAAGTGATTTAAAAAACCATATTGTGTCATTCCAGGTGTTATTTCATAAGCCCCAGCTTGTAGTTTTTTAGCTTTACCGGATAAACGTGTTATAAGTGCGAAAAAAAAAGGATGATTAATTAATTTTTTTTCATAAAGTTCAGAGGCGATTTTTTTTACGCCGCCGCCTGATGTAACAATAATAATTTTTGAGGGTGTGTTTTTTTTTAAAATGGGACTACTAAAAAAACCATAACTAAAGATAAAGAGCCACCCTATAATAAGTGAAATGGCAAAAAGAATGGTTCGTTGATAGTATTTGTTTTTTTTCAAGTTGTCGCCTAAAAAATGTCCTTGAAATATAAGAAAGTTTTATGATTCAGAAGACGCATCATACTGGCTAAATACTAAGCTAGCATTAGTTCCACCAAAGCCAAAAGAGTTTGATAAGGCATGCTTAATTTGCATCTTTTTCGCTTCATGAGGAACAAAATTTAAGCGGCATCCCTCGCCTGGATGATCTAAATTGATGGTTGGTGGTGCCATTTGATTATGAATGGCAAGGACAGAAAATATTGCTTCAACAGCTCCTGCAGCACCTAATAAATGGCCGATCATGGATTTTGTTGAGCTTACAGCCAGTTCTTTATCTAAAGCATAGTCGCCAAATACTTTTTCAACAGCTAGTGCTTCTAAATGGTCTGCCGCGGGCGTTGATGTGCCGTGGGCATTGACGTAGTCAATATTATTTGACTCTAATTCTGCATCATGGATAGCATTTTGCATCGCCCTTTTAAAGCCATCGGCCTCAGGGTCTGGTGCGGTAATATGATAGCCATCTGAGCTCATGCCAAAGCCAGATAATTCTGCATAAATAGTTGCTCCACGAGCTTTTGCATGTTCAAGTTCTTCTAAAATAAGCACGCCAGCACCGTCACCAAGTACAAAACCATCGCGATCACGGTCCCAAGGCCGGCTTGCTTTGGTTGGCTCATCATTCCGTTTAGATAGCGCCCGAACAGCAGCAAAGCCAGCGATGCCTAAGTTACAAGTTGCCATTTCTGCACCACCTGCAATCATAATGTCAGCATCACCATAAGCAATCATGCGAGCTGCATGACCAATATTATGAGAGCCTGTGGTACAAGCTGTTACAATAGATAAGTTAGGGCCTTTGATGCCCTCTTTAATTGATATAAAACCCGCTGCCATGTTGATGATAGCCGCAGGAATAAAAAACGGGGAGACTTTTCTGGCGCCACCCTTTAATAGATTTATGTGATTACGTTCAATCCATGGTAATCCGCCAATCCCTGAGCCAACAGCCACACCAATGCGCTCAGAATTTTCATCAGTAACTTCTATATTCGCATCTTTTAATGCTTCCTTAGCTGCTACATAAGCATACTGGACGAATAGATCTGTTTTGCGCGTTTCTTTAGAGTTTAAGACCTCAGATGGATCAAAGTTTTGCACACTGGCAGAGATACGAACAGGCAGGTCACTTGCGTCAAAATGAGTGATAGGGCGAACACCACTCTGCCCTTTTGTTATATTTTGCCAAGACTCTTCTACTGAATTGCCTAAAGGTGTCAGCATCCCTAAACCCGTAACTACAACACGTTTTTTCACAAATAACACCTTTATCTAAATATTAGAGTCTAATAAAAAAAACAAAAACATAAAAAGATTTTTTTTATGAGTTTGAATCAATATAGTTAACAGCTTCTTGAATGGTTGTGATTTTTTCAGCGTCTTCATCAGGAATTTCCGTGTTAAATTCTTCTTCTAAAGCCATAACTAATTCAACCGTATCTAGTGAATCTGCACCTAAATCATCAACAAAAGACGATGTGGAGTTTACATCTTCTTCCTTCACGCCTAGTTGCTCAATAACAATTTTTTTTACTCTATCTTCAGTAGCTGACATAATCATTCCCTCTTTTTAATTGAAAAATAAAAAACTTCCTGCAAACCTAGCAGCAAGCACTTAGAATAGAGTTTATAAAAATATACAGAAGTTGCAAGCAGTAATTAGTGATTACTCGCGACAATGCTTATTTTTAAAGCAAAACCATTCAAATACGCTTAAATATCCGACACTAAGGCATAATTAAACCGCCATTAACGCTAAGTGTTTGTCCCGTTATATAAGCTGCTTGATCGGAGGCTAAAAACGTAACTGCTGCTGCAATTTCTTCAGGTTGTCCCACCCGGCCCATTGGAACGCGTTCATTAATTAGGGCTTGCTGTTCCTCGCTCATTCCTTTAATCATATCTGTTTGAATAAAGCCAGGGGCAACAACATTAGCAGTGATGCCTAAGCTTGCCATTTCTTGAGCTAAACTTTTGGTGAAACCAATAACGCCCGCCTTAGCCGCAGCATAGTTAGCTTGCCCAGGGTTGCCCATGATTGCTGACACAGAGCTAATATTAATGATTCGCCCAAACCTTGCACGAAACATGGGTTTTAAACAGGCTTTGGTGAGGTGGTAGATTGAATTTAAATTCGTCTGAATAACTTCATCCCATTGATTAGGCTTCATTCTTAACATAATGTTATCTCTCGTTATTCCGGCGTTATTTACAAGAATCTCTGGGGAGCCCCAGTTAGCTTTCATTTCTGCTAATAAGGAGGTGATTTGTTCACTATCACAAACATCTAATTTACGGCCAACACCGTCTAAATTGGCTTGCTTAAAAGCATCAGTAATTTTTTGTGCACCCTCTTCGGTTGTTGCTGTCCCTATGACAGTTGTTTTTTTTTCTGCTAAAGCAAATGCAATGGCTTTACCAATACCCCTGCTTGCCCCTGTCACTAGCGCAATACGCTTTTGTTCTGTTGACATAATTTAGTCTCCTTTTACTGCATCAAGTGCTTGATGAATGTCTTCTTCTGTTAAAAGATTATAGGTTGGCATGTTTTTTGTGATTCGCTTATTTAAACCCTTAAGTACTTTGCCTGGACCGCACTCGATACAAAAATCATTTTTTTGCTCTGCAAGTGTTTGCACGGTTTCAACCCAGCGGACAGGCATGGTTAATTGTTTAATTAAAGCTTCTTTTATTACCCCAGTTTCAGAGTGTGCTTTAACATCATAATTCTGGATTACGGGGATAATGGGCTGCTTGATTTCAATTGATTCTAGGCAGGCAGTCAGTTTAACTGCTGCAGGCACCATTAAAGCGCAGTGAGATGGAACGCTGACTGGCAGGAGCTTTGCAATTTTTGCGCCCTTGTTTTTTGCTTCCTCAATAAGGCGTAAAACCGCTTTCTTATGTCCTGCAACAACACTTTGCCCAATTGAATTGAAGTTAGCTGGCATGACTATGTCGTTTTCTGAGCTTTCCTCTTGGCATAAAGACTCGAGCGTTTCATTATCTAGTGCGATGATTGCAGCCATGGCGCCCTGCCCTTCAGGCACTGCAGACTGCATGAATTTAGCACGATTCTTAACAAGCTCAACACCTTCTTTAAAGCTTAATGACTCAGCGCAGACAAGGGCGGCGTATTCTCCAAGGCTGTGTCCTGCCACAAAGGTTGGTTTTAAATCTGTTAGTGTTTGCCAACAACGCCATAGTGCAATATCAGCAACAAACACGGCAGGTTGGGTGTAGCACGTTTGATTTAATTTCCCTTCTGGATCGGATTGAATTAACGCCCATAAATCATAGGATAATATACTTGATGCTTCAGAAAAGGTTTCTTCTATAATCTTATGATTTTTATATAATTCAGATAGCATTCCAGTAGATTGTGAGCCTTGTCCTGGAAATATCATAGCCCATTTTTTTGTCATAGCTTATACCCTAATTAATAATTTACTAACGCAGCTCCCCAAGCAAATCCACCACCAAAAGCTTCAAGTAATAAAGTTTCTCCCCGTTTAATTTGGCCGGATCTCACGGCTACATCAAGCGCTAAGGGGACAGAAGCCGCAGAGGTGTTTCCATGCTCGGCAATTGTTAATACAACCTTTTCCATTGGAAGGTTTAGTCGCTTTGCAACGGCTTGAATAATTCGGGTATTAGCTTGATGAGGTATTAACCAGTCAACATCCTCTTTGCTTAGGTCTGCTGTTTGTAAAATTTCATCAACAATTTCGCCTAATTTTTTTACAGCAATTTTAAATGTGCCACTTCCCTGCATTTTGATATGAGATGATTCTTTTTCATCCTCCCAGAGCGCATTTGGCGCATAAAGCAAGTTTTCATATTCTCCATTGGCACGAATTTTTGTTGAAATAATGCCAGGGCTTTCACTTGCTTCTAGTAAAACTGCGCCAGCACCATCACCAAATAAAACACAGGTATTGCGATCACTCCAGTCTAGTATTCGAGAAAGCCCATCAACACCAACAACTAGTGCTGACTTAACAGCACCGCTACGGATATACTTGTCAGCAACACTAAGCGCATAAATAAAGCCGGCACAAGCTGCGTTCAAATCAAAAGCCGGTGATTCATTGTTAATGCCTAAGCGATTTTGTAAAATACAGGCGGTACTAGGAAAATGGCGATCTGGCGTAGCGGTTGCTACAACAATTAGGCCAATATCATTAGCATTATAGTTAGCCGCAGCGATTGCTTTTTTTGCCGCTTCATAAGCCATAAAGGAGGAGTTTTGACCCTTACTAACCACTCGCCTTGAGCGAATGCCAACTCGCTGCACTATCCACTCATCATTAGTATCAACAAGCTTTTCTAAATCTTTATTGCTAACAACCTTTTCAGGCAGGTAGCTACCCGTGCTTACTATTTTTGAAAATGGCATTAAGCATCATCCTTAACCAACAAAACCTCTAATTGCTGACGAATTTGCTCTGGAATGTTTTTTTCAGCCTCTAAAACTGCTTCGCTTATAGCATGAGTGAAAGCTTTAATATCTGCTCGACCATGGCTTTTAACGACAACACCATTTAAGCCTAAAAAAATTGCACCATTCCTAGACCTGGGGTCAAGATTTTTCTTTAACCCCTTGAAAACAAACTTAGAAGGAAAGGCTAATAATTTGCTAAGCCAGCTTCTATAGGCATCTTGTTTTACAAAAGTAGCAATGAGTTTTGCAAGTCCTTCACAGGTTTTCAGCATCACATTGCCAACAAAACCATCACAAACCACTAGGTCCACGTCACCCGTGAAAATATGGTTGGCCTCTATGTAACCAATATAATTAATGCTTTTTGTTTCTGCTAGTAGTGCCGATGCTTTTTTAACTAGATCATTCCCTTTTATGTCTTCTTCACCAATATTGAGTAAACCAACACGGGGATTCTTTATTCCTTCTGTAGAGGAGATTAATATGGAGCCCATTAAGGCAAACTGACGAAGGTGTTCTGCGTTACTATCAACGTTGGCACCTAAATCTAGCAGTCTAACGTCCTTCCCTTCTTGAGCCGTTGGTAACCCAGCTATTATTGCGGGGCGATCAATGCCGGGCAAGGTTTTTAAAACGAACCGAGCTGTTGCCATAAGAGCGCCCGTATTGCCTGCGCTAACGCAAGCTTGAGCATCCCCTGACGACACTAAGTTGATGGCAACGCGCATAGCAGAATCTTTTTTAAAGCGTAATGCTGCTACAGGTGATTCATCCATTCCAACTTGCTGCGAAGCATGCTGAATTTGAAGTCGTGAGGAGCTATAGCCTGACTCTTCAAGGGTGTTGCGAAGCTTATTCTCATTGCCAACTAAAATGAGGTTTAAGCCAGGGTGATTCTCTAAAGAGCTTATTGCAGCAGGAACAGTAACTGATGGGCCGTGATCACCGCCCATAGCATCAACTGCAATTGTTATTGTGCTCAATTGAAATTACTCTTCATTTTCCAGTGCGTCGTCTTTAGCAGCAATAACTTGCTTACCTTTATAGTAGCCTTCAGGGCTCACATGATGACGGCGGTGGCTTTCACCAGTAACTGGGTCTTTGCTCAAACAGGTTGAAGATAATGCGTCATGAGATCGTCTCATGCCCCGTCTTGATCGTGTAGTATGACTTTTTTGTACTGCCATGATTTTTCTCCAAAAAAACGCTTTTTAAAGCATTAATAGTTGATTAGTTAAATTGATTATAAAATCAAATCAGTGCCGATACTAACGAGATAATACGACCCTGTCAAAGGGTTGCGATAAATACCGTGTTTTTTACTGCCTTTCATGTAAAGAAAGTGCAAAACATACTACTTATCAAATACCTGAGGGTTTTTTATATGATGCAGATTTCTTCAGGCGCGACAGGCATGCCGACAAGTCACTGTCTAATAATGAGCATATACCCAGCGGTCTATTGTCTGCAAGACAACAAGACCACTGATTAGCGTGAAGGAAGATCCGGTTAAGCCCCTGTTTTTTCATTTTACGATTAAAGTTGTCGTCACCATACTTGTCATCACCAGCTAAGGGATAGCCTAATTGTGCTGCATGAACGCGTATTTGGTGGGTGCGCCCCGTTTTAATGTTGACTTCCATTAGTGTTGCTTCTGAGAAAAAGGCGACTGGACGAAAAATACTAGTGGCATTACGTCCTTGTTCATAATCCACTTTGACTATTCTGCCCCCTGATTCAAGTGTTTGTTTAATTAAAGGAAAATCAACCTTTTTACTGCCTCCTTGCCAACAGCCTTTGACTAATGCCCAATATTTTTTTGAGACCTGCCTATTGCGCAATAATGATTGCAGCTCTATCAGCATTTGTCTTTTTTTTGCCACTAACAAACAGCCGGATGTGTTTTTATCTAAACGGTGGACCAATTCAAGAAAAGAGCAGTGTGGCCGTAATACTCGTAAAGCTTCAATTAGGCCATAATCAACCCCAGAGCCGCCATGAACAGGTAATCCGCTAGGCTTATTAATGATTAATAATTGTTTGTCCTCGTACAGGATTCGACTTTCCAAGTTCTCTAATCGGTGAAAGCTGGGCTCAACTTTAACTTTTGCAGCATCAGCTTGTCTTAATGGCGGCACCCTAACAATATCGGCTAAAACCAGCCGATAAGTTGGTTTCACCCTCTTTTTGTTAACCCGAACTTCCCCTTTTCTAAGCGCTCTATAGACCCTGGACTTAGGCACGCCTTTCAAGCGTGTAAACAAAAAATTATCCAGACGTTGGCCTTCGTTATCTTGGTCGATAGTGAGTAGTTGTGTTTTCATATGAAAAAGAGGTCCTTAAAAATCAAGCCAGTAGGAAATAAATCTCGGTGTCGAACCTTATTGAAGCCATACTAAAAGCCTGCTATAGTTGTTCTCGCATAGTTTTAGTTATGCTTGATGGTGCAGCAAACATTAGTCAGCGCCATCCTAGCTTAAGATATAGCTAATTAAAACTCTAGAATACAATGTTTTTTAAATTGCGATGAGCAACAAATGAATTTATAATGCTGGAGAAAGTCTCTAGTAAAGCCTTCATAAAAAGGTGTAAACAGTTGAAAGAATTGATGAAAAAAATAAAAAAAACTAATATTCGCTCACTGCGACAGTGGCGAAAGGTAGCTGTTTTACTAAAAATTAATTGTTGTTTGACGCTCCACAAAAAGGTGCTGAAAAAATGTCAACTACAAGAATACTTATTAACTCAGAAGATGGCGAACTGCATATTGCAGTCGTTGAAAACGGAAAACTTAAAGACCTCAATATTGAGCGGCCAGGCCTAGAACAAAAAAAGGCAAACATATACAAAGGCGTGATATCCAGCATTGAGCCAAGCTTAGAGGCCGTTTTTGTTAATTATGGCAGCGAACGGCATGGCTTTCTTCCGTTTAAAGAAGTTTCACCAGAATATTATCTACAGCCAACAAAGGATGATGGTCAAAAGCCTAAAATTCAAGAGCTAGTGAAGTTAGGGCAAGAAGTTGTTGTGCAAGTTGAAAAAGAAGAGCGAGGTAATAAGGGTGCCGCTCTAACAACCTATATAAGTCTTGCTGGCTCTTATTTGGTTTTAATGCCAAACAGTCCAAAAGCCGGCGGTATTTCTCGTCGAGTCGATGGCAGTGATCGCGAACAACTTAAAATAATACTTGGAGAGCTGGAGCGCCCAGAAGGAATTGGTGTAATTGCTCGTACAGCAGCTATTGGCAAAAACAAAAAAGAACTTGAATGGGACCTCAGTGTTCTACTTGGCTATTGGCAGGCAGTTAAAAAAGCGGCTGTAGCCAAAGCTGGACCTTATCTAATACATCAGGAAAGTGATGCAATTGTAAGAACTGTAAGAGATTATCTTAGAGAAGATGTTAATGAACTGTTAATTGATGATCAAAAACTATATGACCGTGCCTACCAATACATTAACCAAGTAAAGCCAAGCTTTCTTCCCCGTCTCCACCTTTATTCAGGTTCCTTGCCATTATTTAATTTTTACCGCATTGAGCAGCAAATTGAAACTGCTTTTCATCGAGAAGTACGGCTGCCTTCCGGGGGTTCAATTGTTATTGATCGAACGGAGGCCCTTGTTGCTATAGACATTAACTCTGCTAAAGCCACAAGAGGTAAAGGTATTGAGGAAACAGCATTAACCATTAATGTGGAGGCTGCTGTAGAAATTGCTCGCCAGCTTCGCCTGCGTGATCTTGGTGGGCTTGTGGTTATTGACTTTATTGATATGCTTGATTCACAGCATCAGAAAAAAGTAGAAGAGAGCCTACGGCAAGCGCTTAGTGATGACCGCGCAAGAATTCAACTGGGTCGTATTTCTCGATTTGGTTTACTTGAAATGTCTCGTCAAAGATTGCGCTCGCCATTAAATATGGCGAACCAAATTGCTTGCCCCCGTTGTCAGGGGCAAGGGCATATTAGAAATGTAGAGTCTCTTGCTTTATCCATTATTCGAATTATTCAGGAGCAGGCTTGTGTTGATAAGCACATCCACTTTCAACTTCAAGCGCCGATTGATGTGGCAACATATTTAACCAATGAAAAGCGTCATGTGCTAGAAGAGCTTGAACTAACTTATTCTGCACGTATTGCTGTCATTCCAAACAAACACTTAGAAACACCTAATTATCATTTAAAAAGAATCAAAGATGAGCATCTGGGCACAGACCTTGAGAAAAAAATTACGAGTTATAGGCTTATTAGGCAAGCGAAACCACAAGATCATGAAATCCCACAGCGAATACACAAAGCCGTAGAGGAACCATTAATTAAAGATTTTTTACCTAAAGATATTAATAAAGCACCAAGAGGTGGAACTGGATTAATAAAGCAAATTTGGGATAAGGTTTTTGGCTTAGCTACTAGCGAAGAAGAAACTTCAGAAAAAAAAGAACAAAAAAACCAGCCAGTAAAAAGAAGTCAATCGAATACTAGAAGAAGAAATCAATATAATAACCGCCGCTCAGGTGCTAATCAAAACAAAAGCACACCCAATGGCCCTGGCGGGAAAAACCCACGACAAGGTGGAGCAAAGACAAATAAATCACAACCGGCCCGAGTAAATCAATCGCAGCCATCAGGTGCAGCGCCTTCTCAACAGCAAAAGGACAACAGACAGCCCTCCCCCAGACAAAACCGTCCAACTGGAAATGTGCCTAAGCCACAACAACAAGGAAATCCCCCTTCTTCGGCTAATGCGCCTAAGCCAGTAAATCAGCCCCCAAGGCAGAATCGTCCAACTGGAAATGTGCCTAAGCCACAGCAACAGGGAAATCCCCCTTCTTCGGCAAATGCGCCTAAGCCAGTAAATCAGCCCCCAAGGCAGAATCGTCCAACTGGAAATGTGCCTAAGCCACAGCAACAGGGAAATCCCCCTTCTTCGGCTAATGCGCCTAAGCCAGTAAATCAGCCTCCAAGGCAGAATCGTCCAACTGGAAATGTGCCTAAGCCACAACAACAAGGAAATCCCCCTTCTTCGGCTAATGCGCCTAAGCCAGTAAATCAGCCTTCAAGGCAGGATCGTCCAACTGGAAATGTGCCTAAGCCACAACAACAAGGAAATCCCCCTTCTTCGGCTAATGCGCCTAAGCCAGTAAATCAGCCTCCAAGGCAGAATCGTCCAACTGGAAATGTGCCTAAGCCACAACAACAGGGAAATCCCCCTTCTTCGGCTAATGCGCCTAAGCCAGTAAACCAGCCTCCAAGGCAGGATCGTCCAACTGGAAATGTGCCTAAGCCACAACAACAAGGAAATCCCCCTTCTTCGGCTAATGCGCCTAAGCCAGTAAATCAGCCTCCAAGGCAGAATCGTCCAACTGGAAATGTGCCTAAGCCACAACAACAAGGAAATCCCCCTTCTTCGGCTAATGCGCCTAAGCCAGTAAATCAGCCCCCAAGGCAGAATCGTCCAACTGGAAATGTGCCTAAGCCAACAGATCAACAGACCAGGCATAGCCATTCTAAAGTTGAGGAAAGTAAAGAGCAGCAAGAAAAATCAAACACAGATAAAGGAAAAGAATAACGACGGATTCAAGAAGAGAATTTTACAGTGGAATATCACTTAAGATTCTTTTCTGTTTTTTGTAAAGTATAAGGACGCGAGGTGCTTAACTCCTCTACTAGCCAAAAAGCATTAAGCTCCCTACAACCAGTATTAGACTTGCATACACTTTTTTCATAAGGTCTTGAGGTAGTTTGACGCTAATTTTTGCACCCAGAAATCCCGCAAGAGAGCTTGGGATTATGCTCACCAAGCATAATAAAACATTCACATAGCCTATGTGGGTTGGTGAAACCCCCATCACGATTGAGCCGCTTAGCATTAACATCAGCCCAGCTAATAAGGAAAACAAAGAACCTAGAAAGGTAGCGCAGCCAACCGCTTTTCGTAGCGAGATCTTACACTTATATAAGTAAGGGACATTGAAAACAGCAACGCCAAGTAAAAACCACAATAAGGCAATGCAAGAGGTCCTAAAATAGTTCCAAAAACCATTTAATGACCAATGGTTTTTATCCTTTTCCATTTTATATAAAAAAAGCCAAATAGATACCAGAATAACGACTACGCCAAACATTTGTTTTAGGGCAGCACTAGGGATTATGTTTAATAAAAGCACAGCAAGGATTGTGCCTATAAATAGCCCAGGTATCATTTTTTTAATAATATCAATATTAAGATGCCCGCTTTTGTATTGCTGATAAGCGGCAACAGCACCCAAAATCCCACTAGTAAATGCTGTTGTTCCTACGGCTACCTGCATTTGATGTGAGCTGACTAGGCTAAAGTGCCTCATTAGATAATAATAACCAGGCATCATAATTAAGCCTGATCCTCCCCCAAAAAGGCCAAAAATCATGCCAGCAGCAAAAGCAACTAAAACACACTCGAAAACAATTTGAGTTATATCCAAAGGATGACCCCTTTTAAATAATCTTAGAAAAGCGAAAATTGTATCTTAAAATAACAAACACTTAAACCTTTAAAAAACCACGGCCATTAGACAAAATCAAGGCTATAATTTAAGTTGCTGTTTTTTGACTTTAGTTGTATGGTGGGTGTCGTAATATCCATTATCCTATGGATTGATTGCTAGCCTAAGAATTTAAAGCAGGAGCTTAACAACTGGTTTTGCTGGATGTTTATTTCTTATGCTTTAGTAAAAAATAACTGTAAAAGGAAAACATAATGACAACAACAGCAAAAAAAATTAAAAAAAATACATTTTTATTTGTTACAGGCATGATTGCAGCTTTAGCTGGGCTACTATTTGGCATGGATACTGGTGTTATTGCCGGTGCTGTTCCTTTAATAAAAAGTGATTGGGCAATTTCAAATCCTAATACCATTGGTTGGATTGTTAGTATTCAATTAGCAGGCGCTGTGTTTGGAACCATTTTGAGTGGCCCTGTTTCTCGTTTATATGGCCGACGCTTTTCTATTATTATTAGTGCCATACTATTTACAGTTTGCTCTATTTTCTCTGCTTTTGCTCAGTCCATTGATTCTTTGATTTTTGTTCGTTTTTTCTTAGGGATAGCACTGGGGGTCGCATCCTATATCACGCCACTATATATTGCGGAAATTGCGACCAAAGAAAAGCGTGGAGGTATGATTGCAACCTACCAGCTCATGATAACTATTGGCCTATTGTTGTCCTTCGTTAGTGATACTTTTATTGCTCACTACTTTTCTTCTTGGCGCATGATGTTAGGTATTGTAGCTATCCCCGCTTTTTTAATGTTGCTTTTTTTACACAAATTACCTAAAAGCCCGCGCTGGCTAATGTTAAAAGATCGCCAGGCCGAGGCTCAAGATGTTCTTTCTAAGATCTTAAATTCTGCTTCTGAAGCAGAAAGCGAATTAATCACAATCAAAAAAACATTGTCACAAAAAAAACACAAAGTGAACTTTAAACTATTTTTCCTAGTCGTTTTGCTTGGTTTGGGTCTTCAAGCCATACAGCAGTGGACTGGTATTAACGTAATTATGTACTATGCCCCTTCAGTGTTTAAAGCGGCTGGGTTCGCAACACTTAACGAGCAATTGCTATGTACTATTGCAGTAGGCGTTGTAAATGTATTGACAACATTAATTGCTATTAAATATGTTGATCGCTGGGGCCGAAAGCCTATTTTATACGCAGGTTTAGCCATTATGACGATCGCTTGTGTTTGCATAGGCTTTTCAATGCAGTCTTCATCACACTCTAGTTTTTCAAACATGTTAGCACTTATTTCCGTTTTGGTTTACATCTTTGGTTTTGCCGTAAGTCTAGGGCCAATTGTTTGGATTATTTGTGCTGAAATTTTCCCCCTGGCTTATCGCGAGGTTGGGATTATTATCACTACAGCGGGGAACTGGACCTTCAACTACATGTTGACCAAGGCTTTTCCATCACTGGTTCATGTTTATGGCACCTACAACATATTCTGGGGATTTGCTGTTATGTGTATTATAGGCCTATTTTTTGTCCGGTTTGTCACACCTGAAACTAAAGGTGTTTCGCTTGAAGAGATCGAAAAAAACCTACTTTCTGGCAAAAAACTAAATAAAATAGGACAGTGATTTATGGCGATGGTTCTTGCGGGAGATATTGGTGGCACGCACACAAGGTTGATGCTGGTTAATTATACGTCACCTGAAAAGAATGATGTGCTTGCACGTGAGACTTTTTATAATAATGAACATCCATCATTAATTGATATTATTCAGCTCTTTATTGAAAAGTCATCATGCCAGGTAAAAGAAATAGAAAGTGCCTGCATTGCTGTTGCCGGGCCGATTGTTAATGGTGTTGCTAAATTAACTAACATCCCTTGGGAAATTAGTTTAAACGACTTAAGCAAAAGCATGGATATTGCTAATATTGCACTGATTAATGATTTTGAGGCAATGGGATACGGTGTTTTCACTTTAAAAGATGAGGATTGCTGTTGCTTACAAGCAGGCAAACCTAATAATGGCTCAGCCAAAGCACTTATTGGAGCAGGCACAGGCTTGGGTATTGCCATTATTTTAAGACAAGAGGGTGAAATCACTATTATTCCAACAGAAGGCGGACATGTGGATTTTGCTCCTACGGATGATATTCAAATGGATCTTCTGGTTTATTTGCGAAAAAAATTACACCGAATTTCATTAGAACGCCTTTTATCTGGGCCTGGTTTGGTCAATATATATAAATTTGTTAGAGACAACCCCCTGTATCATGAAAAAGAAAGTGCAGCCTTAAGAAAGGCCTTATTTAAGACCAATTTTTCGGGGGCTTCAATTACTGAATTTGCTTTAACCCATCATGATCCTATGGCAAAGCGAGCCATTGACATATTCATTAAGGTTTACGGGTCAAGTGTTGGCAATTTAGCATTAACGACCTTGCCATATGGTGGCCTTTATATTGGCGGCGGTATTGCTCCTTGTTTAATTGAACAAATACAGAGCCCTAGTTTTATGGATAATTTCTATGATAAGGGTCGCATGTCAAAGTTGCTTGAAGACATTCCTTTGCATGTTATTGAAAACACAGAAGTTGGCATACAGGGTGCTGCATTGTATGCTCATGAATTAATTAAGTAGCTTGGCTGCAGCTAACATAATGATTTTCAAGCTAAAAAAACTTGTCATTTTCCGGTAAAATTTAACCTTAGATTTTCCTTGTAAGACCTCGAATTATCAACTAAAATGCTTTTTTAATAACCCCGGATTATTATTTATGCAAGCTAGCACAAAGCGTTCGCAAAAACCTTCCCACTCCTCATATCTTGCCTGGTTAGTTTGTGTTACTGGCGGTTTACTATTCTTCTATGAGTTTATTCAACTCAACTTAATGAACTCACTGAACCCTTTTATTAGCAGCTCGCTGCATTTGTCTCCAGCTGCTATTAGCTCTATTTCTGCTATGTATTTCATTGCTAACGCCTCGCTAGTATTCGTCGCAGGTAATTTGCTTGATCGCTATTCAAATAAGAGCTGTATTTTATTTGCCACAGCATTGTGTACAATTGGTACCTTTGGCTTTTATTGGGCGCAAACGGCTTGGCAGCTTGGAGCACTCCGCTTTATCATAGGTATTGGTGGTGCATTTTGTTTTATTAGTGCTTTTCGATTAGCGACACGCTGGTTCCCGGTTGAGCGTCTTGCTTTTATCACAGGAATTATCGTTACTATCGCAATGGCTGGTGGAATGATTGCTCAAGGCCCAGCAACAATGCTCATGCAAGCGGTTGGCTGGCGCGAAGCAATGCTCTTTAATGGCGCCTTAGGTGTTGTTATTATGTTGTTAATGATTTTTATCATTAAAGATGCGCCTGATATGGCAGTTATGCAGAAAGAACAGCAGGCGGTTAAATCTCAAGGTCTTCGCAAACCCATCACAGAAATCTTATCTAATATGAAAATCTGGGGTGCAGCCCTTTATGGTAGTTTCTTAAATTTAGCTGTATTTATTATTGGTGCGCTTTGGGGAACTCGATATTTGATGAGTAAATATGGCTTTTCTATTAATATCAGCGCGCATATTTGCGGTATGATCTACTTTGGCTCAATGATTGGTTGCCCTTTGATTGGCTATCTCTCAGACCGCTTTTTTTCGCAAAAAAAATTGATGATCATTTTCTCTATCGCTTCTTTATTGGCTTTACTTGCTATTATTTATCTCCCTCTGACCTATAGTTTGTTGATGATTTTATTTTTCTCTTTTGGCGTATTAACGAGTTCACAAGTGCTTTCATACCCCTATGCGGCAGCTCAGGCTTCTTCATTACTCAAAGGCACGTCGGCTAGCATTGTTTCAACGTGTATGGAGTTATTACCCGCTATATTTCAACCCGTCTTTGGTTGGTTGTTGATGACGCATGCAAAACATCAAGGTGGTACAGGCATCAATCTTCAGCCGTCTGATTATACTTTTGCGCTTAATTTATTATTGATTGGCTTTGGTATTAGCATTGTTTTGTCTTTTATATTACCTAGAATAACCGCTAAGGCTCCTGTAAACGACACATTGACTGACGCTCAAGAGGCTTGATTGATACATTCTTTAAGCCATGATATGGCCAATGCTACTGCATTTTTCTGGATAGCTTGCCTATTACCAGTAAATATAGCCTTCTTTGTGTAGACCTCATTCTTATAAGCTAGTGCAAACCAAACTAAGCCGACAGGCTTATCTTTTGTGCCACCAGAAGGCCCAGCAATACCTGTTGTTGCTAACGCGACTGTGGCGTCACTTTTTTGTATAGCACCAAGAGCCATTGCTTTAACTACTTGTTCACTGACAGCCCCATAATCTTCCAAGTAATTAAGAGAAACCCCCAGGCACTCAACCTTAGCCTTATTGCTATAAGCAATAAAACCACGATCAAACCAGGCAGAGGCACCTGGTATGGAAGTCAATTCAGCGGATAATAAGCCGCCGGTACAAGACTCTGCAACAGATAAGCAAGCGCCCTGCTCTATTAGGCTATCTCCAATTAATTTTGTGATTTGCATAAGCTTTTCCCATATTTAGCTGCTTATTTTATTTTATCCGTTTTTATTCATTATAAACAATAAGAAAATAGCACCAACCTAGGGCTTGGCAGATAAGCATAGCCTGCTATAATCGCTCACAACTGATTTTTTTATTAAATAGGATGGCTTTATGAGTACAGTAGATCAGCAACATACACCAATGATGCGTCAGTATTTAAAAATTAAGGCCGATTACCCCAAGACACTTTTATTTTATCGCATGGGTGATTTTTATGAGCTTTTTTTTGATGATGCAAAAATAGCAGCGGACATACTCGATATTACATTAACAGCACGTGGTAAAACTGCAGGTCAAGCTATTGCTATGGCGGGCGTACCCTATCATGCAGCTGAATCGTATTTGGCAAGACTATTAAAAGCAGGCCAAGCGGTGGCTATTTGTGAACAAGTTGGTGACCCCAAATTGAGCAAAGGCCTGGTAGAGCGAAAAGTAGCTCGCATCCTCACGCCTGGCACAATTACCGATGAAGCTTTGCTAGATCAAAAGCAAGAAAGTGGCCTGGTAGCTGTTCACTTTGCTAAACAGGGTGTTGGCTTGGCTGCATTAGATATTGGTAGTGGCCGTTTTATTATTCAGCAATGCGAGTCAGAGGCTGCATTAAAAGATATTCTAGCGCGTTGGAATCCTAATGAGATTATTATTAATGAGGAAAACAACTGGAAACCCGCTTATATAGATTGCTCAATTACGCCACGGCCTAGCTGGGATTTTAATTATGATGATGCAAATCAGGCGTTATGCCGACAATTGCAAACACAAGATTTAACGGCGTTTAACATACAGCAAGTACCACAAGGCGTTATAGCTGCCGGTGCGCTATTGAGTTATTTACAATATACCCAACGGGCACAACTACCGCACATTCGAACGATTCATTATGAAAGTCATTCTGAATATATTGAAATGGATGCGGCAACGCGACGAAACTTAGAACTTACTGAGCAGCTCAATGGCAGCACTAAGCACAGTCTTGCAGGTATTTTAGATGACACTAATACGCCAATGGGTTCTCGCTTATTACGTCGATGGATCCATCATCCGATTCGGAATAAACAAAGCATTTTGAATAGACAACAAATTATTCAAGCAATCATTACTCAACATGCATCTGCAGCATTGACGGAGTCTTTAAGTCAAGTCGGTGATGTCGAACGTATCGTCTCACGCATTGCGCTTAAATCAGCGCGGCCACGCGACTTGAGTCGCTTAAGCTTAACCTTACAAGCATTACCCGAATTGATTACATTAATTAATTCTCTTTCTAGCTCTTCAGTGAAATCAGTCAGTCAATCGTTAACAGGCTTTGACTCAATGAGTGAATTACTCAGTAATGCGATTATTGAAAATCCACCAATGGTTTTACGAGATGGTGGTGTAATTGCAACAGGGTATGATGCTGAGCTTGATGAACTGCGTCAGTTAGCAAAAAATAGCAGTGATTTTTTAGTTAAGCTCGAAGCACAGGAGCGTGAGCGTACTGGCATTTCAACTTTAAAAGTTGGTTTTAATCGTGTCCATGGATATTATATTGAAATAAGCAAAGCACAAAGTCAGTCTGCTCCTGTAGAATATATTCGACGTCAGACCTTAAAAAATGCTGAGCGATTTATTATTCCTGAACTAAAAACCTTTGAAGAAAAAGTATTAAGCGCACAAAGTAAATCATTAAGTCGTGAAAAACTGTTGTACGAGCAACTCGTTGATCAATTAAATGAATCCATTGCGCCTTTGCAATCATGTGCTGATGCATTAGCAAATCTTGATGTCTTGAACAACCTTGCCAAAAAAGCACAAGAGCTTAATTGGAACTGCCCTACTATCATTGATGACCCGACAATTTCAATTGTCAAAGGTCGGCACCCTGTTGTTGAACATGTTATTGATGAAGCTTTTGTCGGCAATGACGTTTTATTGGATGACCAGCAACGCATGCTCATGATCACAGGGCCAAACATGGGTGGTAAATCAACTTACATGCGACAAACAGCGATTATTGTTTTGTTAGCATTTATCGGCAGCTTTGTTCCAGCAGAATCTGCAGACATTGGTCCGATCGATCGAATTTTCACTCGCATTGGCGCTGGTGATGATTTATCTAAAGGCCATTCAACCTTTATGGTAGAGATGACTGAGACTGCCAACATTCTTCATAATGCCACTAAAAATAGCTTGGTATTGATGGATGAAGTGGGCCGTGGAACTAGCACATTCGATGGCTTGTCATTAGCTTGGGCTGCTGCCACGTATTTAGCAAAACAGCTGTCTTCGCTTACTTTATTTGCCACGCACTATTTTGAACTCACGGAATTATCTGAGCATTACTCCTCTGTTAAAAATGTTCACTTTGATGCAAGTGATTATCAAGACACTTTAATTTTTCGGCATGCAATTCAAGCAGGCCCTGCTGATCGGAGTTACGGATTACAAGTTGCAAAGCTGGCTGGAATACCTATTGCCGTTATTCGGGATGCACAGGATAAATTAGCACAATTAGAGTCAAGCCCTCAAAGCAACAATAAGACATCTTCATGCAGGCAGCAGGATTTATTTGATTCATCAAGAAATAATCATCAAAATATTATTGATAAGCTAGCTGCAATTGCAATTGATGAAATTACCCCAAGAGAGGCTTTAGCTATACTGTATGATTTAAGTGTTTTAGCTAAATAAAGAGTGATACTAAATCGCCCTAAATTACCTCCAGCATCAGACGCATAGAATACTGGAGATAGTGAGAGAAATATTAGTTCCCCAGGAAAAGGATTATTATTTTCGATCCCGTACTGTTGATTGAAATCCTTGCCCTGGTGTTGCTGCTTTCCCATCCAAGTTATAAATTTCATTGTCATATGAATTGTCAAATAATGAGCACGTCAATCCAAATTGTATGCTAGGGCGATTAGTTTTTTTCTCTTCACGTAAAGCTTTTCTTGTTTTATATCCTCGGAAAAAAGATTGTATCCTCGTTGCTGCTGCTGGATGAAAAAGGTTGGAAGAACTAGAATCTGTTTGTGCCGCTACGGTCAAGGATTTTCTTTCAGAGTCTAACCTTCCTTTTAGTTTTACAAAAGAACCAGGATCTGGATAACTCTCTCCACCAAGGATTTCTGAAACATCGGAAATGACTTCTTGTAAGGTTGTCAGACTCCTGTTAAACCGAGTAGTCTTAAAAACCTTGGCGTAATTATCACCTGATAGTTTCTTGATAACATCACCAATTCCTACAATATCGCCTTCAGAGAAAAATATTTCTCCAAGCTCCGTAAATTCAATAATCTTATCGATAATTTCCTTGGCTGCCTCCTGCTTGCTTCCTTCATATGACCTCAACTGGGCCACGGCCAATGCCAATGTTATGAAATCACTTCTATGCTTGATTGCCTGCTGCTCATCTGATGAGTCTTCAATTCTCTTTAAGAAAATACACTTTAATTGTTCTAGCGGATCTTTTGCTTCTGCCTTTGATGATACAACTACTTCACCTGCCCCTGTAAGCTCTGGTTCTGGTTCTGGTGATGTTAATGCTAATCTTATTTCATGAATTCTTTTCTTTGCAGCAACAAATACAGCAGTTATAAGACCTAAGTCCAGGTCTACTAATGTTTTGAAGAATTTTAAATATCTAGCAACATCCAAATGACCCTTTTCGGCTGCCCAGTGTAAAGGCGTTTCGCCATCTACATTTGCCGCATTAACATCCGCCCCTCTCGCTAATAAAAGCTTTACAACATCCAAATGACCCTTTTCGGCTGCCCTGTGTAAAGGCGTTTGGCCATATATATTTTCTGCATTAACATTAGCTTCTTTTTCCAGCAAAGCTTTAACAACATCCAAATGACCAATTTTTGCTGCTTGGAATAAAGGCGTTGAACCACAAACCCTTTCCACATCAACACCAATGCCGTCTTGTTCCAACAAAGCCTTAACAACAACCTCATAATCCTTTTGTACTGCTACGTATAAAGGCGTTGCGCCATTTTCATTTGCCGCATTAACATCAGCCTCTTTTTCCAGCAAAGCTTTAACAATATCAAAATGACCAGCAAATGCTGCTATCCATAAAGATGTTGTGCCCCAGCTAGTCTGCTTATCTACATCAGCCCCAGCGTCTAATAAAAGCTTTGCAACCGTTTCATGACCCTGGCCTGCTGCCCGGTGCAAAGGCGTGTAGCCATCCTCCGATGCCGCATTAACATTAGCCCCAGCCAATAGGGAACCGCTAACCTCCTCTACGCTTCCATTACTTGCAGCATCTAATAATGCTTTATCATTTTCCTCTTGCGTTGGCATTGCCTCTCTCCTAAATATTAGTAGTCGTTTTATGTTTCAGTACTTTTTGAGGCATCCACCATCAACAATGAATGGGTGGCACCTTTGAATACAGTAGAGATTATACAACGCCAATATTAAGGAAATATTAAGAAATTAAAAAAAGTAAAAATAATTTTCAAGTGACTGATTTATAGCAAATAAAAGGTTGATTAAGACGATATCTTTAGTGTGAAATCCACCAATAGCCGAGCAATGGGCTGTTTTGCGTTTAAAATGGTTAAAAGTCAGCTCTTAAGTATTCGTTGCGACAAACACCGGCACAGAAAAAATCTGATAAAAAGCTACTTGACTTTTTGCCTCTTAAAATAGCTCGCTTTTGATGAAAACCACTGATGCCGCATAGCTAATAATTAGGTTAGGCGAGCTTTTACTCCAAAAACATCATAATAGAGAGATAAGGGATCAGCCGCTCTACAAACAAGATAGACAATCGTGTCTGTTTTTAAGTGATATATTCCAGATAATTCAGGGTGGGCATGAACAGAATATTTCGCACCTATCCGAATATTTAACACCTACCCAAGGTTGCCACTCTCCTAATGGAATAGGCATGCGTTCTTTTAAAAATTGTGGGGGCTTAATTCGATTAAGAGCTAAAAACCAAGGGGTTTATTTTTAATTTAGTTTTGAGTTGAATTTAAACCGAGAAAATTAGCTAAAAAACCCCTACCGCCAGTATTATAGAATACTGGAGATAGGGAGTTTATTTACGCCTTAACAAAATGATTACCAGCTCTATGGAGCTGGGGTTGCTGGCTCTACTGCTTGTGCCTCTGGTTCTGCTGCTGCTGCTAGTGCTGCTGAAAAAAAGGATGACCTTGGTGATGCACCTGTTGCTGCTAATAATTCTGGTTCTGGTTCTGCTGCTGATAATTCTGGTTCCGGATCTGGTGCTGGTTCTGGTTCTGCCCTCTCGGCAGATCCTGCTGCTTCTGCACTAGTAGGTTCAAAACAATCTTTCTCTTTTGACCGAGGTGATGCACTATCTACTACTACATCTTTGATAAAAAATCCGTGACTCATTGGCCTGCATACTTGCATATACTTACTAAGATCTTTGGTTGTCAAATGTTCAAAAAGACAGACTGCCAGACCCTGCAATCTAAGACCAAATAGCATGAAAAGCAGCTCTACTGGAATTTTAGAAACGACTGTTTTACGTAACATAGGCAACATAAATCGATTAAGACTTATTTGTTTTTCTTTAAAATAATCATGATTCAATTGGCGAGGATGATTAGCGTCAAAGATTTCGCTATGTTCTGGCTCAGGTTCTAAACTTAATTGATGATTGATTACCTCGAGCATTTGCTCAGCTAGTGAAGTTTCAAATTTGTAGTCAACCTCATTATCATTAGGCAGTTTTACCGTAAAATGATTGTTTCCTTGAGCCTTAATAAAAGGCTGAATTTTATCTAGACTATTTTTATCGATGTAAGTCGGAAGGAGTAGCGTCTTCGCGCGACAAGAATCCTTATCAATTTTTTCAAAAAAAGATTTTATTTTTTCATCAGGAATAGTCGGAAAAAATTGAATCAAACTAGGGTTATTAAGAATAGCAGCAAGTAAAACATCTTCATGTCCCTGGCCTCTTCTAGCAGCTAAAAACACCTCACCATCATCTCGTAATTCGGCAGAGGCAAACTGAAACATCCAACCCTTTTGTGCCACCGCAACTAAAACCACCTCACGATCAGCTTTTAATGCGGCAGAGGCAGACATAAACGCCCTACCATCTCGTGCCACCGCAGTTAAGACCACCTCACGATCATCTCGTAATTCGGCAGATGCATATTCAAACGCAAAAGCATATTCTGCCACCGCAGCTAAGACGTCTTCTTTTGAACTCTTTTCATTTATCATCTCTTTATATCACCTAAATAGTAGTATTTGTTTTATGTTCTAGTGGCCGCTTTATCATCGATAAATCATGAATAAAGATCAGACAGAACAAGCAGTATACAATACTAACATTAAGGAAATATTAAGAGATTAAATAAAAGTAAAAATAATTTTCAAGTGATTGATTTGTAGTGAATAAAAATTTATTTAAAGCGGCGTTTTCAATGCAAAAGTCAGCCAATAACCCATCAATGGGCAGTTTTGCGTTTAAAATGGTTAAAAGTCAGCTCTTAAGTATTCGTTGCCACAAACACCGGCACAGAAAAAATCTGATAAAAAGCGACTTCACTTTTCCCTCTTAAAATAGCTCGCTTTTGATGAAAACCACTGATGCTGCTTAGCTGATAATTAGGTTAGGCGAGCTTTTACTCCAAAAACGTCGCAATAGGGGGCAAGGGATTAGCGGCTCTACGAACAAGATAGACAATCGTGTCTGCTTTAAAGTGATATATTCCAGATAATTCAGGGTGGGCATGAACAGAATATTTCGCACCCAACCAAGGTTGCCACTCTCCTAATGGAATAGGCATGCGTTCTTTTAAAAATTGCGGGGGCTTAATTCCATTAAGAACTTCAAAACCACTATCATAAGACTGATCTGGATAAGCCTTCAGTTAAGAAGTTAAGTTTTTTTTCTGCAATTTAGCTAATTATCATCAATAGGATTTACCAATATTTCACGGTTGCCATTAGAGCCCATCGGACCAACTAAACCGGCCTCCTCCATCATTTCTACCATTCTAGCCGCACGATTGTAGCCAATTTTGAATCGACGTTGAATGCTGGAAACCGATGCGCGTCGAGACCGGACTACTTGGTCTACCGCTTGATCATAAAGTGCATCTTGCTCGCCTGAACCACCCTGTGCATCAGTTTTAATTAAGCCAGTGTTTGGATCGATGTTGGCGGTTAATTGTTCATCTAAAATTTCTTCTAAATAATCGGCTCTGTCGGTTTTCTTCAAAAAGTTAATCACACGATGCACTTCTTCATCATCAACAAAAGCACCATGAACTCGAACAGGAATGCCAGTTCCTGGAGGTAAGTAAAGCATGTCGCCTTTTCCTAATAGTTGCTCTGCACCTTGTTGATCTAAAATGGTTCTAGAATCAATTCGTGAGGAAACTTGAAATGCAATACGAGTTGGAATATTCGCTTTGATTAGCCCGGTAATAACATCAACCGATGGTCGCTGTGTTGCGCAAATTAAATGTATGCCGGCAGCACGTGCTTTTTGTGCTAAACGAGCGATAAGTTGTTCCACTTTTTTGCCAACCACCACCATCATGTCAGCAAACTCATCAGCAATGATAACGATTTGTGGCAACGTGGTTAAGTATTGTGGATGCTCAAGAATTTGCTCTGCAAATGGATCTAAAATAGGCTCGCCACGCTCTTCGGCTTCTTTCACCTTAGTGTTATAGCCGGCTAAGTGTCTTACACCTAGAGAAGCCATTAGTCGATAGCGACGTTCCATTTCCATAACTGACCAGCGCAAAGCACTAGCAGCGTCGTTCATATCCGTCACAACAGGCACTAATAGATGTGGAATATCTGCATAAACTGCTAATTCTAGCATTTTTGGGTCAATCAAAATTAAGCGTAATTGATCCGGCGTTGATTTATATAATAGACTTAATAGCATGGTATTTAAGCTAACAGACTTACCCGAGCCAGTAGTACCAGCAACCAATAAGTGCGGCATTTTTGCTAAATCGACAACAACCGGTGAGCCACTAATGTCTTTACCTAAAGCCAATGTTAAGGCTGAGTGAGAATCTTGATATTGTTGGCTAGCAAAAATATCTTTTAATGATACGCTTTCACGTTGTTCATTGGGTAACTCAATACCAATCACTGATTTTCCAGGAATTACTTCGACTACACGCACACTCATAATAGAAAGGGATCGTGCTAAATCAGTTGCCAGTCCCGTAATTTTCGATGCTTTTGTTCCTGCGGCAAGTTGCAATTCATATCGGGTAACAACAGGACCTGGGTGAACAGCAACGACTTCAGCAGTGATATTAAAGTCAGCTAATTTTTGTTCCATTTCTCTAGAGCGCTGAAATAATTCTTGCTCTGAAATTTGATTGTTTTGTAATAATTGCGGCTCATCAAGCAAGGATAAACTCGGCAAATCACCGCGGCTATACTCTCCTTCTGCTGCTTTTCCAGCAACCGCTGGCTTGATGAAAACAGGTGCTTGCGGCATGGCCGGAGCAACAATAACCGGATTTTCGCTAGTGGCTTTAGCAAAGGTATTTGCTGTGCTATTTGAAGGTCGATTAATACTGGGTTCTATGCGGCCAGGTATAACTGATTGAGAATTATCTTGCTTGAATGTTAGCTTTTTAGGTAGGCGAATGTTTTTAATTTTCGCAAAAGCTGCTTTTGTTACGGTTAAAAATACTATCCAATTGATTCCTCTCAATTTTGAAAATAAAAAAACGCTGGCTTTAATAACATAGCGCCCAATATTTTCAGCTAATTTAATCCAAGAAAGTCCAGTAAAGCCGGTAATACCAATTAACAGCCCTGCTGATAAAATAAGGCTCGCGCCTTGTAAATTAAATGCTTTTAGCATAGCACTCGAAACTAGACTGCCAAGCAATCCACCGCTGGTATAAGGTAAATGCTCTACCGTTTGAATATAGGCATTAGCAAGACCTGTACTTGCTAACATAATTAAAACAAAGCTGGCGCTTCGTAATAAAAATAGGCCGTAGCCAGCCGGTTGCTCTTTATCTGTTTTGCTGCGACTAAAATAGTGGACATTGGTATAAAAGAGGAGCAAAGGCAAAACATAGGCCAAATAACCAAAACAATACAGAAAAAAATCTGCCAGCCAAGCTCCGGTTCTTCCTGCAGCATTATGAACATCCGTGGTAATAACAAAATGTGACCAGCCTGGATCTGCTCTATTGTAAGTAGAAAGTGCTAGCAATAAAAAAACAGCAATCACAATTGAAAAAATCAGCATGACCTCTTGTAGTCGTTTAATAACCGTAGGGTTTAAAAAAAACTTCGGCTTATCTCGCTTAGGCTTTGCTTGACTGTTGAAATTACGTTTCACTGGAACTCCTTGTACTAACCGGCGGCGTTAACCGGCCTCTGACCGATACTTTACCGTTAGTACCCCCTGTTTTGCAATGAGGAAATTTATAAAAACACTTTTATTTTTTCAGATAGGCAAGGTAGACTAGCACAACCTAAACAACACTATAGTGAGACTTCATCATGACAGACAGCATAGAGCATCATTCTTTAATTATTTTAGGCTCAGGCCCTGCTGGGTATACCGCAGCGGTTTATGCCGCCAGGGCTAATTTATCCCCTACTTTGATTACCGGCATGGAACAAGGTGGGCAGTTAATGACAACGACCGATGTTGACAATTGGCCCGGTGATCACGATGGTTTGCAGGGGCCTGACTTAATGCAGCGAATGCTTAAACATGCGGAGCGTTTTGATACTAATATAATATTTGACCATATCAATGAAGCTGACTTGCAACAGCGCCCTTTTCATTTAAAAGGAGATAACAAACAATACACTTGTGATGCACTCATTATTGCGACTGGCGCCACAGCTCGATATCTTGGCCTACCCTCTGAGGAGGCTTTTAAAGGCAAGGGCGTGTCAGCCTGCGCAACTTGCGATGGCTTTTTCTACCGTAACAAGCCGGTTGTTGTTATCGGCGGCGGTAATACTGCAGTAGAGGAAGCACTATATTTAGCCAATATCGCCTCTCATGTTACTTTAGTACACCGAAGAGACGCTTTGCGAGCAGAAAAAATTCTGGCTAATAAAATCATTGAAAAGTCAGCCAGTGGCAACGTTAGTATTGAGTGGGACCATGTTTTGGATGAAGTGCTTGGTAATGAACAAGGTGTCACCGGTGCTCGATTAAAGAGCTCTAAAGATGACTCAACGAAAGAACTGACGGCTGACGGCGTCTTTATTGCCATTGGTCATGACCCAAACACAAAGTTATTCAAAGATCAGCTTGAGATGAATGAAGAGGGTTATTTAATTGTCAACAATGGTGGTCAGGGTAATGCAACAGCAACCAGCATGCCGGGAGTGTTTGCTGCCGGTGATGTTTCTGATCCCATCTACAGACAAGCGATCACATCTGCAGGCGTTGGTTGCATGGCAGCCCTAGATGCGGAAAAATATTTGGATGGCCTAAAAGATTAAATAAACGAGGAAAGACATTAGTCTTGCTATCCTGGCGGTTTTATCGCATTATTAGCAACATTAATTTAAAGGAAACAGCTACTTATGGCAAAAGAAGAACAAATTGAAATGCAAGGAGTCGTTATTGACAGCCTGCCAAACACCACTTTTCGAGTAAAACTAGAAAATGGCCATGTTGTAACAGCCCATATTTCCGGTCGAATGAGGAAAAATTATATTCGTATTTTAACGGGTGATAAAGTAACCGTTGAGTTGACACCTTATGATTTAAACAGAGGTCGAATCACTTACCGTGGCATTGAGCGTCCAAAAGACGACCAAAGCAGCTAATTAACATAGCTGCTTAAGATCTTAGCCTAAGCAGCTGTTGTTTTTGTCTGTTAAAATTAACCACTAATTTAATCAATTTTTATTTTTATCTTATTGTTTGTAACACCAATGGAAACTTTTTTCTTATTGTTATTGGCAAGTTTTCCAAATAACAGCTCTTCAGCTAGGGGCTTTTTAACAATCTCTTGAATTAAGCGTTGCATAGGTCTTGCTCCCATATTCTTGTCATAGCCAGCATTTGACAACCAATCTCTTGCTGAAGAACTTATTTTAAGTGCCGTCTCTTTTTCTAATAGTTTTGTCCGTAATTCTTCCATGTGTTTGTCAACAATTAAACTAATCGTTTCATGACTCAAATGTTTAAATGGCACAATAGCATCGAGTCGATTTCTAAACTCAGGACTAAATAGTTTTTGTAAAATAGACAGATCATTGCCTTGCCCTTCTGTTTCTGGCGCGAAACCAATATTTTGTGATTCAATCACTCTTGCACCAGCATTAGTCGTCATTACTAAAATCACATGCCTCATGTCGGCTGTTCGACCATTAGTATCTGTCAAAGAGCCATAATCCATTACTTGCAATAGAATATTAAATAAATCTGGGTGCGCTTTTTCAATCTCATCCAATAATAATACGCAGTGCGGGTGCTTGTTAATTTTTTCTGTTAATAGGCCGCCCTGATCAAATCCTACATATCCTGGTGGCGCACCAATTAAGCGAGAAACAGCATGTTTTTCCATGTATTCAGACATATCAAATCGTACCAATGGAACCCCGAGTTCTTTTGCTAGCTGACGAGTGATTTCTGTTTTTCCTACGCCAGTTGGTCCTGACATTAAAAAAGACCCTATTGGTTTGCGTTGATCACGCAGACCTGATCGCGATAATTTTATTGCATCGCTTAAGCGAGCAATAGCTTCATCCTGCCCAAAGACTTGTTTTTTCATATTCGACGCTAAGTTTTTTAGTAAATCCCTGTCTGAACAACTAACTTGTTGCTCTGGTATTCTTGCCATTTTGGCAATAACTTTTTCAATATCAGTAACCGAGATTTCATTTTTTTTATTTGGATGCAAGTGGCGGAAAGATCCAGCCTCATCAATAACATCGATTGCTTTATCAGGAAGTTTTCTATTAGTTAAATAACGAATAGAAAGGTGAACTGCTGCAGACAATGCTTCATCGCTATACTTCAATTCATGAAATTTTTCAAATTTATTGCGCAGGCCTTTTAATATATTCTCGGCATCTTCGGCTGAAGGCTCTTCAACATCTATTTTTTGAAAACGCCTTACTAATGCATTATCTTTTGCTATGTGGTTTCGGAACTCATCATAGGTTGTCGCACCAATGCAGCGTAGCTCTCCCCTACTTAACATCGGTTTTATCATGTTCGCAGCATCCATTGTGCCGCCCGTTGCAGAACCGGCGCCAACTAAATTATGAATTTCATCAATAAAAATAATAGCACCTGAATCACGACTTAATGCTTTTAAAACACTTTTAAATCTTTTTTCAAAGTCACCACGATATTTTGTTCCTGCCAATAAAATCCCTAAATCAAGTGAGTAAACGGTATGATTTCTCAAAGCTTCAGGCACGCGAGATTCTATAATGCATTGCGCTAAACCTTCAGCAACTGCAGTTTTTCCAACACCAGCTTCACCAACCAGTAAAGGATTATTCTTTGACCGACGACATAACACTTGAACCATCCTATCCAATTCATCTTCTCTGCCAATTAACGGATCAATTTTTCCAAGCAAGGCTTTCTTATTTAAATTTTCTGTATAATTTTCAATTAAAGCTTCTTCTTCACTATTATCTGTCTCTAGCTCAGGTTGATCAAAAATAGGTTTGTTAAAAGGCGAATCCATTTCTGATGGCCCGCTATCTTGTTGCTCATAAAACCCACTTGCATCATTGTTTTTTCCAATACCATGAGTAATATAATTGATGACATCAATACGGCTAACATTCTCTTGAGAAAGAAAATAAACAGACTGGCTTTCTTGTTCGCCAAATATTGCTGTAAGCACATTCAAACCACTCACCTCATGTGCACTAGAGACTTGCGCTTGATAAATGGCGCGCTGTAGAACTCGTTGAAAGCTTAATGTTGGTTGGGTATCTCTATCGGCATCAACGGGTAGAACCGGGGTGGTTTCCTCAATAAAAACGCCAATTCCTTTTCTTAGCCGATTAACATTTGCACCGCAAGCGCCCAGTGCATCACTCACTTCAATGTTACTGGTTAGTTCCAATAACAAATGCTCAACGGTAATAAATTCATAGCGTTTATTTCTAGCCCTAGAAAAAGCTTCGTTAAGACTTTGCTCTAATAGTTTACTAAACATAATAGACTCCTTTAAGGGTATTTATTAGCTTCTTACACTCAAGCATAGTTAAGTTTTTTGTCATTTTCTGACATTAGTTGGAACATTAATCAGCTCAATCAAAATTCTTTCATGCTGCACACACTTCATCGCATGGGTGAACACATTAAGGCATTATTGCTAAAGCGATAAAATGGGCAATTAATCCCCCACCAGTGCATCTGTAACCAATTGATTTTGAATTAAATATTTAGAAAAAGTTTTTTCCATCTAAAAAAGAGCAAGGAACCTAACCCCATTAGGCGTAAGGTTAATTATCAGTATTAAATCATTGTTATTAAAGAACTTATTGCCTTGACCTAGCTCCTGGAAACATATATAATAGTTGAATGGAATATTTAATGTATTTCTAAGTAACGGCTATGATACAATCTAGCCGCCGGCTCCTGCGAGCCGCGTAAAAAAACGGATCTTAATAATAAGCGATGAAAGTGCTCTGTCTAATGCATTTTTATAACATAATTTTTCACTTAATATGGAAGTACAAATGACAAATAAAAAAAATAAAATTAATTGGTATAACACCTCTTTTTTAATTGCCACACCAATTATTGCTATTATTGGCCTTATTTACCTGATTGCTACACATGCTATACACTGGCAAACTATTGTTTTAGCTATAGTTTTTACAGGAATAACCGGCTTGTCCATAACGGCAGGTTACCATCGTTTATTCTCACACGCTACCTACAGAGCTAAACCCATTGTGCGTTGGTTTTTTGCATTATTTGGCGCAGCAGCATTTGAAGGCACTATTTTAGACTGGTGTACCGATCATCGTGTTCATCATCGTCACACTGATACCGACAAAGACCCCTACAGTGTTAATAAGGGTTTTTGGCATGCCCATGTGGGATGGCTAATTAATCTTGATACAAGCACTCGTAATTTTGATAATGTAACCGACTTGCAAGCTGACCCTATTGTGAGTTTTCAAGAAAAATACTGGCTCTGGATTGCGGTTTTAATGGGCTTTGCTTTGCCAACTATAATTGCTAGTTTTTGGGGTGATGCACTAGGTGGTTTTTTAATTGCAGGCGCTTGTAGAATTGTTTTTAATCACCATGCAACATTCTGCATCAACTCTGTGTGCCATATTTTTGGTAAGCAAACGTATAGTGATACGAGCTCTGCGAAAGATAACTGGTTTACTGCTCTTTTCACTTATGGCGAGGGTTATCACAACTTTCACCATAAATTCCCTTTAGATTATCGAAATGGTATTCGCTTTTATGACTTTGATCCTAGTAAATGGGTAATTAAAGGTCTTTATTTTCTAGGTCTTGCCTCAGATCTAAAAGAGGTTAATCAGCAGCGAATTATTAAATATCGTTTAAAAATGGATGAAAAAAATCTGCAAGTAAAATCTGAAGAATCAAGTGCTTTTTCATCGCATGTCACTAATGTAATGGAGCCGGCTCGCCAGTCAGTTTTAACTGCCCTGCAGAAGCTGGATGATCTTGAAAAAAGCTATCAGATGTTCTCTGAAAAACACATTGCAGAGCTGAAAAACAAAATGGATGACTGCCAGCAAAAGCTAAAAGATTATAAAAAGCAATTAAGACGTGCTAAATCTGAGCTGAAACAATCTATGGCCGTTTGGACCAACATGGTGGCGTCAAGTGAAAAAACGGTTTTTACTAGCTAAAACAGTTGATTAGACACAAAAAACCCAGCTTAAAGCTGGGTTTTTTAATTGAATTTAAGCCTAAATTAGCTCATGGCCTTAATCATTGCCTCACCAAAGCCAGAACAGCTGACTTCCGTGGCATCATCACTTAATCGTGCAAAATCATAAGTAACCGTTTTATTAATAATAGCGCCTTCCATGCCCTTAATAACAAGATCAGCTGCATCGTGCCAGTCCATATGTCGCAGCATCATTTCAGCGGATAAAATCAAAGAACCCGGGTTTACTTTATCTTGACCGGCATATTTAGGTGCGGTGCCATGCGTTGCTTCAAATAAGGCTACGTTGTCACTTAAGTTAGCGCCTGGTGCAATACCAATGCCACCCACTTGAGCAGCTAGAGCATCAGAAACATAATCGCCATTTAAGTTAAGCGTTGCAATTACAGAGTATTCTGCTGGGCGCAATAATATTTGTTGTAAAAATGCATCAGCAATAGAGTCTTTGATAATAATATCTTTGCCGTTATTTGGATTTTTTAGCACATGCCAAGGACCCCCTTCGTAGGCAACCGCGCCAAATTCTTCTCTAGCGATTTCATAACCCCAGTCACGAAAAGCACCTTCAGTAAACTTCATAATATTACCTTTATGCACCAATGTGACTGAATCACGATTTTGATCTATTGCATACTGAATGGCTTTACGTACCAGGCGAAATGTTCCTTCTTTAGATACAGGCTTTATACCTAATGCACTGGTTGCTGGAAAACGAATTTTTTCAACTTGCATTTCAGTCTGTAAATATTCAATTAATTGTTTAACTTCTTTACTGCCAGATTCCCATTCAATTCCCGCATAAATGTCTTCTGAATTCTCACGGAAAATAACCATATCAATTTTTTCAGGGTGTTTAACCGGACTAGGAACACCGTTGAAATAACGAACTGGACGCAGGCATACGTATAAATCTAGCATTTGGCGCATAGCAACATTTAAAGAGCGAATGCCGCCGCCAACCGGTGTTGTTAGTGGGCCTTTAATAGAAACGGCATATTCCTGTAATGCAGTTAATGTTTCTTCTGGTAGCCATTGGTCATCACCATAGACTTTAGTGGCTTTTTCACCTGCATAAACTTCCATCCACTGAATGGCTTTTTCACCGCCATAGGCTTTTTCAACGGCCGTATCAATGACTTTTTTCATTACCGGAGTGATATCCACACCAATCCCATCGCCCTCAATAAAAGGTACAATTGGCTGATTTGGTACGCTTAGTTCACCCTGAGCATTGACTGAAACTTTTTCACCTTGGGCTGGAATCTTGATTTTTTCAAATGACATAATTTAACTCCTTATCTATTCAATAATCGGTCGACATCATAGCACCCTCACTTGAAAAACAATAGCCCAAACATAAGCCCCTTTTCTGATAAAAACTTGACTGCTTGTTTAAATCCTCTACACTAGCGGGCATGGAAAAACCACTTGTCGCTGTCGGCTTGTCCGGTGGCGTTGACTCAGCTGTTGCTGCCTTACTTTTGCAAAAGCAAGGGTACCCTCTTCTGGGTGTTTTTATGCAAAACTGGCAAGAAGATTCAGATGCCGACTGTCAGGCAGAGCAAGACCTGAGCGATGCTCGTGCTGTTTGTGACAAGCTGAATATTCCACTTCAAACAGTTAATTTCTCAGATGCTTATTGGCAAGAAGTTTTTGAAAATATGCTCGATGAGCTCACCCAAGGAAGAACACCTAACCCAGACATACTTTGCAATAGAGAAATTAAATTTAAACGATTACTTAATCATGTTAAATCCTTGGGTGCTAGCTTTCTGGCAACAGGCCATTATGCAGCAATTGAAAACAAAAATGATCGATATGAACTTCATTGCCCCATTGATGACAACAAAGACCAAAGTTATTTTTTATACACGCTGACTGAAAAGATACTTGAGCAATGCTTATTTCCTTTAGCAAAATATACCAAGCCTGAAATTCGTCAAATAGCAGAATCTGCGGGCCTTATTAACCACAATAAAAAAGACAGCACGGGCATTTGTTTTATTGGTGAAAAACACTTTAAGCCTTTTATGCAAAAATATTTGCTCAACAAGCCTGGCCCGATAAAAACCACAGAAGGCGACACAATTGCACAGCACGATGGTTTAATGTTTTATACAATTGGCCAACGGAAAGGGTTGAATATTGGCGGTGTAAAAAAAGCAAAGGAAGCACCATGGTATGTTGTTGAAAAAAAGCTGGCTGAAAACACGCTCATTGTTGGGCAACAGCATGATCACCCACTATTAAAAAACACAAGCCTTGTGACTCAGCCACTTCACTGGATTAACGCTCCGCCCTCATTTCCCTTGCACTGCCAGGCACAAATTCGCTATAGGCAAGATGCTCAAAATTGTATCGTTAGCTTAATGGACAATAATCAATATAAGGTGGTATTTGACACGCCACAATGGGCAATTACTCCGGGCCAATCAATTGTTCTTTATAAGGGTAATCACTGTCTTGGTGGTGGCATTATTCAACATGCTCTTACCTGAACTTTACTTTAAAGATAGTTTTTTAAAAAAGAATCAGGCAGAATATTCTTAAGCTAATTTCCATAAGAATAGCATTATGACAGCCGCTACCAATCAACCAGTGCCATTATTTGATTCGATACGTGAAATAAAAACCCAGCGCTTTCATGATATATATTCCGTGCCTTTTGCAGAAGATGATTTTTTTGTGATGAAATCATTCCTTTTGCAGTACGATGGCAGTGTTGATACCTTCAATACTTATCGCAGAGAGTGCGAACGTCTTGCGCAATGGGCATGGCTTATTGCTAAAAAATCAGTTCAACGATTAAAACGGGCGGATATAGAACAGTACTTGAAATTTTGTCAAAATCCGCCGAAACGTTGGATCGGCACAAAAAAAGTTCATCGCTATGTCACTCGTCAAGGAGGCAGGCGCCCTAACCCGGAGTGGTGCTTGTTTGTTGCTACACTGAAAAAAAATAAAATCAAGCAAGGCGAAAGCCCATCAAAAAATAATTATCATTTTTCTCAAAAAGCACTGCAGTCTGTTTTTTCCAGTCTAAATAGTTTTTATAATTTTTTGATTTGTGAAAATTTAAATGACATCAACCCCATTACTCAAATACGACAAAAGAGCAAACTCATTCGTAAGCAATCTTCTAAGCGCCTTGTTCGTAGGTTAACCCATTTACAGTGGGAATTTGTTATTGAAACGGCAGAAAAAATGGCCAGCAAAAATGCACTTATTCACGAAAGAACCTTATTTGTCATGTCTACGCTTTATTTAATGTACTTGCGTGTATCAGAGTTGGCTAGTAATGCTCGTTGGCAACCTAAAATGGGGCATTTTTATAAAGACAGCAGTGAAAGTTGGTGGTTTAAAACGGTTGGCAAAGGCAATAAAGAAAGGGATATTGCGGTTAGCGATACCATGCTCAAAGCATTAATTCGCTACAGACAATACCTAAACTTATCGCCAGACTTACCAATGGCAGAAGAAAGCACCCCACTAGTACATAAAAACCGAGGAAATGGTGCTGTTGAGAGTAGCCGACACATAAGAAAGATTGTTCAAGACTGCTTTGACCAGGCTGTTGCTCTTATGGAAAAAGAAGGCTTTTTTGATGATGCAAAGAACCTAGAGGAAGCCACGGCTCACTGGCTAAGACACACAGGCATTTCTGATGATATCAATAAGCGACAAAGACCAATGATTCATGTTCGTGATGATGCAGGCCATGCTAGCAGCGCGACAACAGATCTGTATAATGATGCAGAGCATCAGGCTAGGCACAAATCAGGGAAAGGAAAGTCTCTGTTGCCTGATGAATAGCCATGACAGAAAGCTAAGCCAAGGTCTTAAATTAAAATTAGCACTATAAAAAAACATCTCAATATTGTACAATCGCTGTCATACCTTCCAATAAAAACAAAATGAGAGCATAGATGACTGATTCTATAAAGAAAAACGAATGTTTGCGAGAGCTAACATGGCGTGGTTTTTTCTTGGCCTGTATTTTAACAGTGTTGTTCACCGCAGCTAATGTTTATTTGGGCTTAAAGGTCGGCTTAACTTTTGCCACATCGATTCCTGCTGCTGTTATATCCATGGCAATATTACGTTTCTTTAAAGATAGCAACGTTCTTGAAAATAACATTGTGCAAACCATTGCCTCGGCTGCTGGCACAATTTCTGCAACGGTTTTTATTTTACCTGCATTGGTCATGGTTGGTTTTTGGCAAGGTTTTCCTTTTTGGCAGACCTTTATACTTTGCGGGATTGGTGGTGTTTTAGGTGTCATGTTCACTATTCCACTGCGCCGTGCCCTAGTGGTTGAGAGCACCCTCCCCTTTCCTGAAGGAACAGCGGCTGCTAAAACACTGGAGGCTGGAAGTCGGAAATCCACAAACAAAAACGCTAAGGCTATTGGTACACCTATCTTAGATATTAGTTTAGGCACAGGATTATCTTTTTTATTCTCACTATTCAGCAGTGGTTTCCAAATTTTTTCTGACGGCTTCTCTTACTACGGCAAAATAGCAGGCATTTATTCCGGCGCTGGTTTTCAATATTCCTTTGCCTTAATTGGTGCAGGCTATTTAATTGGTATTCGTGTTGCTATTGCTCTCTTTGTCGGCACGTTGATTAGCTGGGCGGTAGCGGTTCCCCTGATGACATCAGCAGCACATGCGACTAGCAGCATGTCTACAAGCGATTTAATAATGTATATATGGACCAATAAAGTCCGCTATATCGGTGCAGGTGTTATTGGAATTGCAGCAATTTGGGCTATTTTCGCCCTTCTTAAACCGCTTTATAAAGGCATGAAATACTCTTTTGCCAGCATGCAACAGCGGATGCTTGAAGGCAGCCACTCTGTACCGGTTCATGAGCGTGATATACCTATCATGTGGGTGTTAGTCACCTGTATCTTTTTAGCGCTTCCGCTGATGGCCGTATTTGGTGACTTTATTGCTAATGATGCGGCATCATCTGTTTACAGTGCTGGCTTTATTATCTCATTAGTTGTAGTTAGCTTGTTCTTGGTTTTTTTAATTGGCTTTTTAGTCGCTGCGGTTAGTGGGTATATGGCAGGCCTTGTGGGTTCTTCTAACAGTCCTATTTCTGGTATTGCTATTATTGCTGTTATTGCGGTTGCTTTAGTAATGACCTATATCTTTAAAACAATGCAGCCGATTAACCACCATATTAATTCACACTTTATTGTTGGCTTAGTTATATTCATCACTGCTGGTATTTTAAGTGTTGCCTGCATTTCTAATGATAACTTACAAGATTTACAAACAGGCCACCTGCTTGGGGCGACTCCCTGGAAACAACAAGTTGCTCTTGTCTTTGGCGTGGTCGTTGGTGCTATGGTTCTAGCCCCAATTTTAAATCAATTGTATCAAGCCTATGGCTTTGTTGGCGCGATGCCTCGCCCAGGCATGAACCCGACAGAAGCACTGAATGCGCCCCAAGCAACCCTCATGATGGCTATTGCCAAAGGGATTGTTACCGGTAATATGGAATGGGGTATGCTTTATCTTGGTGCGGGTATCGGTGCTGTATTGCTGCTAATTAATCAATTCTTTTTAAATAAAAGGAATTGGCAATTATCTGTTTTAAGTATCGGTATTGCTATTTATTTGCCACCAGAAATCAACATACCTTTAATTTTAGGTGGAATACTAAGCTATATAATTAAATTAAAAACCGATAAAAATAAAGATGTTGCTTTTTATACTGAGCAATGCGGCACACTATTCTCATCTGGTTTTATTGTTGGTAGTTCCTTGTTTGGTATTATTTTGGCGATTTGGATCGGATTTTCTAGCAGTCAAAATCCATTCTCCTTAGTTGGGGCAAACTTTAAAGGAACAGCAGAGATTCTAGGCTTTATTAGTTTTACCGCCATTTGCTGTTACTTTGTTTACTACCAATTAAGAGCACAACACAAGATTCGCAAGCAGCTGTAAAGATTTAATATGCTGACCGATTAGCACAGACCTTTCTTGCTAAGTAGTCAACTGTGCCAGCATAGTAAGTTGAGCGATTCCAAAGCATAATAACTTTGAAGTTATTAAATGTTAATAAATAAGGTCCGCCATCAGGGTATATTAACGATGCTTCCTCCTTTAAAAAGTCAGATGGCATTGATTTTGGAATCAGTACCCCAGTTTTTCCCATTGTTTAACGGTTTTTGTGGTTTTAAGGGTTAGTAATGCTTTAGGTATTTTTTTGCTTAATTTTACTTCATACAATGTCGGTTGATGTGGCTGCCAACCATTTTCTCTTAAATAGTTAGCAATGGATGCGAACACATCACCATAGGTATTCCAAATATCTTTACGCCCATCACCGTTATGATCTATTGCATAGTTGTACCAGCTAGAAGGAAGAAATTGCGGATGGCCTGAGGCGCCGGCCCACTCCCCTTTAAACTTATGTAGCGGGACATGACCATCATTAACAATCTGTAAGGCATAGAGCAACTGCTCGCGAAAAAACTCTCCGCGTCTTGAATCATAAGCCAGTGTGGCTAATGACTGAATAACCGGAAACTTTCCTAGATAATTGCCATAGCTACTCTCTAGGCCCCAAAATGCAGTAATATAGCAAGGATTAACGCCATAGAGGCTGGATATTTCATTTAGCAGCCCGCTATATTGCTTCAATTTTTGTTTGCCCAGCTTGATTCGATATGCGCTGACGCGTGTTTTTTGATATTTTAAATAGCTAATTCGTCTTTCCGGCTGATTTCTGTCTAATGACAAAACTCGCTTACTGGGCTTGACGCCCTTCAATGCCCGATCAAAAGTTCTGGAGCTGATGCCCCTATCCATTGCTTCTTCTTTCAACTGCTTAACCCAGGTCTTCCAATTTGGCTTTACTGACCAGGAATCTTGATAGCTTGCAGCATGGCCAGATGCAGAGTAAAGCCATAATAACGCAGAAAAAAGTAGTACTATATTACGTAATATTTTCATATCAGCACCCTCCTCCAGCCGCTAAATGCAAACCCTAATCTTAAGTCTAGCAGATAAAAAAAAACTCGCATGAGGAAATTTACAGGAGAAAACTAAGGAAGCAATTAAAACAGAAAAAAGCTTAGGATTTTTCTTTTTCTGGCTTAGTAAAACCAATAGCAGCCAAGCGCTTCAATATGCCTGGATGCGTTGAAAAGCTATCTGATAAGGATTTAACTGGCTCAATGCCAGCCTGGATAGGGTCAAAAATATAGGCTGCTCGCCGGACAGCTTCGTGTGGGGTTTTTTGATAATCTTCTGCAAACTTTTCTTTGTTCTCTTCGCTACCTTGCCTGATTTTCAATAAAGCACTTGCCAGCGGCTCATTATCTCGCATCAACTCAACACAGCCAGCATCGGCCATATATTCACGCGTTCGGCTTAAATACAGCATTAATAATACTGTAATTAAAGGAAGCGCGTAACGAAGCACAATAACGACAATGACTAATTGATTTTTATTGCTGTTATTTTGACGGTTATTAGAAAAAATAACACTATAAAATAAAATATCAATAATAATTAAAAGTAAGTTTGCCAGCACGGAAGCAACAAGCGTCAACTTTATATCCCCATGTCTAATATGACTCATCTCATGGGCAACCACAGCACACAACTCCGCCCTATTTAAATTATGAAGCAAGCCCTTGGTAACAGCAATCATCGCTGACTTTTCACTATAGCCACTGGCGAATGCATTCATGTAATCAGCATCAATCACATAAACTTTTGGCACGTATCTCAACCCTGCAGCAACTTTCATTTCTTCAACAACATTGTAAAGCTGTGTTTCAGCTAGGTTGTCAGCATTTTCACCGGTTACTTCATGATATTTAGTACCAAGTAACATTAATTTATCATGATAAGATAAGGTTACAAAAATAGAAATGACGGCAATAATAGCAGTAATAATCGTGGCAAATGGCGTTAAATGAAGCGTAAACAGTGCTTTGCTAATTTGCCAAAGGCTCGCATGAGGATATTGACCTGAGTAAATCAGCAAATCTATTAAAACGCCTAAAGACAAATAAATTAAAACAAAAGTCCCCATAACAAGCCAAGTTCTTTTGTTATTCAACTTCAGCTGAGCACGCCAGTCTGTTGCGGTTTGTTTAAAGTCACTAATTTTATCTGTCATTTTTAAATTCCAGAATAATTAACCAATTTGTACTTTTTATAAGTCAACCTTATAGTCTTCTTTTGACTTAATATCTGCGGCATCCAGCTGCCAATAAGGAAAGTTGAAATCAAGCTTGCTTGATGCTATGCCTACAATAACTGAAGGGAAAAGCGATTTCTTTTTAGCATTATAACGCTCTATGCTGTCATTAAATGCTTGTTTTGCATAAGTTAGCTTGTTTTCAGTATTGACAATTTCTTCCTGCAATTGCATCGCATTTTTATCAGCTTTTAGGTCTGGATATTGCTCAAATACCGCATTAATGCCACCAGCAATTTGTGATATTTTATTTTCAGCGGCTATTCTTGCGCTGCCATCGCCAGCTGACTTTGCTGTCTGCGCTTGATTACGCAAGGCGACCACATCTTTTAGTGTACTCTTTTCATAATCCATGTATTTTTTAACAACATTTATTAAAGACTCAAAAACCTTATATCTTCTATCTAGTTGAATATCAATCTGTTTTTCATTGTTTTTTACGCTTTCAATCATCGCAATTAAGGCGTTATAAATAGTAACACCATAAACAGCGAGCACACCTAAAATAACCAAAATCCACGTTAATAATCCCATAATAACCCCTCCATAATTTGTAATCCGCACAACTGTTACATGTCTACCCAGTATAGACAATCAAAGCAAAATAAAAAGTAAAATTTCAATGCCTTAAATACAAGCATATTGGTCAAAAGCTGGACATTGGTGTGTACATAATGTATAGTTAAGGTACATTAAATAAAGAAAAAACAGCAAAAATCAATAGAATCAATAACTTACAAAAATAGAAACATTAAGGAAAGCTTATAGCGACCAGGAAAAGATTCCTTCGCCTGCAAGTCCTGTAGTCATTTGAATTAAAAGAGGTTTTTATGAAAAGATTAGTCACATTAGCCAGCATTACTAGCCTAGCACTTATAGTAGGCAATCAAACAGCCATTGCTGCCCCAATGCAGAATAATCAACTTGTTACACAGGCAGCAGCTTGTGATTCAGTCTCGTGCACCAACAAAAGCATAGCAAAAGAACATGACAGCCATGATCAAGCGGAAATTGAATTGCAAAAAGAGGATCTTTCGAAAGGAGCATTTATTACCGAAACAGAAAGACCGATGGAATCAAGCATGATGACAAACCAAGAAATTCATAAAGAAAACACACAAGACAAGATAACAACAAATAATAATATTTCATTTACTGTAAAAGGTGGATCACTTAAAGACAATATTGAAAAATTTGGAAAAAAATTTAATTACACCATTATTTGGAAAGTCACTGATATTGATTCGGGATTAAAAGCTGATTTCAACTGGATTGGCAATGAGGACATAACAGGAAAAAATGATCTAGGAATACTGCATAACATATTAGGTCTATACAAACTTAATACCACTGTATGGAATGGCAATAGAGTTATCTGTATTAGTAACACAAGTTCGTGCAAATAATAAGAGGGAAGAAAATGAAGAATAAAAAATTATTATCAACAATAACTATTTCTATTGCTATATCTTCATTGGCAGGATGCAGTAGTCCTTCAATGACGAAAAGCAACAATACTGCTTATGAGCAAGGTAAAAAAGCCATTTCACAAAGCATTAAAGGCATGAATCAACAATCTTCTTTTTCAGTCAACGATGGAAGATATATTAATCAAAGTGCTCATATAATAATGCCAAGCTGGACTAAAAAACAGGTAGAGATGTCTGCTTATCAACAGCCTCTAGTTCAAGTCATGAATAGAATGACTAAGAACAGTGGAATAAATTTTATTTATAATGATGCTATAGCACAAAAGCTCATTAACATTAACTTCAAAGGATCACTATTAGATGCTTTTAAACAAATAGTTGCTAAAAATGACATGCATTTTTCAATAGACAATGCCGATCAAAACACTGTGTCTTGGTCTGATATGGAGACTAAAACATTTAATATTGCCTATCTTCCTGGAAGCACTTCTTTTATGCTAGGGAATGATAATAGCAACAATAACAATAACAATAATAATAACAATAATAATGACAATACTGCTGAAGGTGGTATTACGGAAAATGGTGCGCAGAACTCATTGACGGGTAAAGTTGATGTGTGGGCTGACATGACTAAAACAATAAAAACATTATTATCTAAAGATGGTCAATACAATATAAACCAATCTGATAGCTCTATTACTGTCACAGACAAACCTCTTAACATGAGAAAAATATCAAACTTTTTGAAAAAGTATAATAAAAATTTATCAAAAAGAGTTTCAATTAAAGTTAAGATTATTGAAATTCACTTAGACAAAAGCCATCAATATGGGATTGATTGGAGCTTGGTATATAAAGGTATTGGTTATGGTGGGCTTATTGGCAACACAAACCCAAATGTGCCTGGCTATCAATTAGGTCAAAACAATGACTCTGATACTCCCAACATTATTTCAGGTGCATTTAAAGGAAGCTCAGGCTTAATTAATGTATTCAGCACACAAGGGAAAACAACGGTTGTTAATGAACCTACGGTAACCACGCTGAATAATACGCCGAGCACAATATCGGTTACAAATAATACTGCCTATATAAAATCAACTAGCCTTCAGCAGCAAAACCAAGGAATGGGGTTAGACACAACAAATTATGCGGTAACGCCTGGTAATATATCAACAGGGCTAAAGCTAACGCTTATCCCACATATTAAAGGTGATAAAGTATACATGACAATTGATGGTGCATTATCTAACTTAGTTAACTTGAAGACTAAATCCTACGGATCAGGAAAAAAAGGAACGGACTTACATCTTCAACTGCCAGAAATAAGTTCAAAAACCTTTAATCAGCAAGTGATGGTGGAAAATAATCACTTGATCGTCATGAGCGGATTAAAAACAAAGGAAAACTCTGAGGACTCATCAAAAAACTTTTACATTGATGCTTTAGGGAATAAAAAGCAATTATCAAACCAAAAAGAGATGATAATTTTAATACAACCAACAATAATAAGGTAAGAAATTGAAAAAGAATTTTGAAATATACAGCATAACAACTGTTGGCATGAAAAAGTCAGAAGCTTCATCGCTCCTGAAAGATCATGCCAGCTCTTTTGCTTATATTGCAAAAAATCATATTTCACTATCTAAGTCTGATGGAGAGTCATATCAAGATACTGTTATAAATAATATATCTGACAGCAGCTTCATATACTCATCAGAAACAGATAATTACCATGTTTTTTTGTTAATATGCATTAATGAAAAAATATTATTATCTGAGGAAGTTCTTAAGGAAAATGTAGGGAACATAATAGAAAAATATTCATTTAAAATTAATAATGGAGTGGTATTTTATTACAAGGGAGAAAACCCATATAAAGGAGACGTTAAAAATAAGTCGATAGAAGTGATCGGGACTTTCAAGAAAAACATTGCTCAACTAAAGCCGATCAAAAGAATACAATTAGAAGCAAAGATAAGACATGCTTCTTATGCTTTCTTAAGCCTGGCTATATTGTCAGTTTTGGTTGTTTTTTCATTTAAATCATTCGAAGCAAAAGATATTCAAGTTCATAAAAAATTCGAAGCCACGACTGATAAATGGAATAAATACAAACGCGATATGTTTTTCGCCATGCCTGGAGAAATTGCAGAGAAAATAAACCATGCTTTATCGCCAGCAAGACTTCTTGACAAAGCCGTGATTAAAAAAATAACCTACTCGAATGATAAAATATTAATAGACATGGCAAACAATGGGATCCCAACGAAACAAATATTATTCTGGTCAAAAGAGAAAGGATTCAAATTAAACAAATGGAATAAAAATGAATTCAGTATAGAGAAGAAAATAATAATCAACAAAAAAGAAAATCACAAGGAAATATACAAAATAGATGAAGTACGGTCATTATTAATAGACAAATATGCAGTGAAAAATGACATTAATGTGCAATTCTCTAATAAGGAGAGTGGAAAAAATACGCACAAAACTCAGGGGTTTTCCATGAAACTAACCGAATACCCTGTAAGTGTTATACCAGAAGAAATATCATTTTTACAAAAATATCCTGTAAAAATGACTGGAATGACAGGAAGTTTGACATTGGGGCTTTTTTCTGGCGAGATAAACTTTAAGATTATTGGGGAGTAAAATAGAGATGAAAAATAACAAAATAAAAATAGCTATATTTACAACATTGGGGTTTTTTCTAGTATCGCCATTGGCATTCAGTAATGCGCCTGACCTGAAAAAACATAATGCGCTAGCTGAACATGACTCTATAACAAAAACAACAAGTAAAACACCTCGTCTGAACGTGCAGAAGAACAACATTCCTTCATTGAATAAAAATACAACCCCCTCTCCTGTGAAAAAAACAATTTTTCCATTGAGCAATAAAAATGGAGTAAATGTCGAATCTACCGGGGATAAAAAAGCAATTAAGAATATAGACAACTACTCAATAAAAATGAAAGAAATTAACATGGAGCTTGAACTCAATAAAGCAAAGCTAGAACTTCATGAGTCAAGAAAAAAATTAAGTGAAATATCAGGGTCTTCGGGAAAAATAATTCACAACGACAAGGTCGGAGAAAGCCTAATACAAAGAATAAAGCTTAATCTTATTTATGCAGACAAAAGTTCTTACAAGGCGACAATAACCATTGATAAAAAAACAAGTGATGTTGGCAGAGATAGTAAGATTGAAAATAGTGACATTATTATCGATAAAATTACAAAGGATTCAATATTTCTAATTGACGAAAAAACCAAAAAAACAAGAAATATAACCCTGTCAAACAATATGGAACTTATATAAAAAAGTGAGGAAATATTAATGAAAATTAAAAATAACACTAAAAAAAATATTGACCACATCGAAGATATTGGTGAAATAAGCCACAGCATTGACGCAATTATGCTTGACTGGTGTAACAGTAAATCTGATATTGTCGTCCTAACCAATGGAGACATTCTATCGTCAGATCCAATATCATCAGATGTTAATGAATGTAAAAAACACATGGGCTACCATGGCTTAAAACACGGAAGCATAATAAAAACATCTGCAAGCATCATACGAGAATTAAAAATAAATTCGATCAAGAATATCAAAAAAGATGAAATATCAAAAAGTCACAATCAGCTTAGACAGCTGATTCATAATGCAGCAGAAATGAATGCCTCAGATATTCACATGATTATTAATCAAAAAAGCAATCAGGCTGAGATTAAGTTTAGGGTAAATGGGCAATTAATTCCTTATACCATATGGGACAGTGAAACGGGTGTTAAAGTTCATAGTGTTGCTTACAACCATCTATCTACAAACAAACAAGATTCATTCTCAATGAGCTTGCCGCAAGACATGTCTTTCACTGAAAATTTTGAGTCATTAGGTAATATCAGAATCAGATCATCAAACATTGGCACCAAAGAAGGCGGCTGTAAAATTGTTTATCGGTTATTGTCCATTGGTAAGTTTAGGGCCCCCACCCTAGAAAAATTAGGTTATGCTGTTGATCAGCAAGAATTATTAAAAGAAATTAAAAACATTGGCAGTGGTTTAGTCTTGTTTTGTGGTGAAACTGGAAGTGGTAAAACAACGTCTCTTGCTAGTGTTTTAAGCGAAATTGATCCGAGAAAATCCACATACAGCATTGAAGATCCTGTGGAAATATACATTGATAATGTTGAGCAGTGCCCTATTGACACTAGAAATGATAAGAAAAACTTTGCTCACTACCTACGCGCCCTACTCCGATCAGATCCTGATGTTATTATGGTTGGTGAGATTAGAGACACAGAAACGGCTAAAGTATCTATACAGGGCGCACTTACAGGACACTTGATTGTATCAACGCTGCATACAAAACATGCCGTTAATGCCATCATGCGATTAAACGAACTTGGTGTGCCAGCAGCAAACTTAGCAACACCTGGCATGTTAAAAATGATCATAGCCCAACAACTTCATCCCCAGCTCTGTAAAAAATGCTCAAGATCATTAACTACGGATGAAAAAGCTAACTTAAGTGATCAGTATAGCCAAGAGGAATTATCAACTATAAAAACAGTTTCTATCAACAAAAACTGCCCTAACTGTAATGGAACAGGAATTACAAACAGAAAGGTTTATGCTGAAGTTATTAAGCTTGACAAAATAGGCAGAGAATTTATTGCTAAAATGGACATTCGTGGCTGGGAAAAATATCTAGAAAAAAACAATTTCATGAATATTGACAAAAGGATAAAGAAAGATATCATATCAGGAGAAATTGATGTGTTTTCACTAAAGTCTAGTGAAAAAAATGAAAAAAACGAATTCATCTACTAATAGGCGGTATTATGTCATTTACTAAAAAACTTGAAAGAATGGGTTTTAGGCGAGGCAGCCAGACAAGGCTTTTATCTCACCTTTATCAATTGGTTTCTGCCGGAGTTCCTGCTACAGATGCCTTGATAAACATGAAAAAAATTTATGATAAAAAACGTCAGAAAGGCTTGTCTCTTTCCTGTGAAAAAATGATAAGAAACTCGTCTGAGGGTAAAAAAATAATGCATGAAATGAGTGATTGGTTTCCCCATTCTATTTGTGAAATTATAAAAATATCTGAAGAAAAAGGGGCTTTAGCAGAAGGGCTTAAAAATTCTATTGAGTACCTGAACTCAACTAAAAACTTTTTATCTCCTTTGGGAAAGTGTTTTACTGGAATATTTTATTTAATCGCCGTTCTTAGCTTTATTGCCATTATTGGAACTAGATTTCTTCCTACTATTGGTGAATATGTTGAAGTATGGCCTGACATGTCTCTTTATTTGTTCGCTTTTTCTAAATTCATCTATTATAACTATCAAATAATAATAGGATTTTTAATTATAATGAGCTTTTTCATTCGCTATAGTATTATTTATTATAATAAGAAAAGCTTACTAATGAAAATAGCCGTCCCTTTTATGCCTGTCTATAAAGCTATAAACTCTTATAAAACACTAAAAATAATGTCTCTTTTGTCTAGAAATGGCATTGGTACTCCTGAGATTATTAATATTTTAAAAAGACAACACAAAAAAGGCTTCCTTAATCACTGCTATAGCAAAATGTATCAGGCTATATCATCCGGACAGCAAAACATGGGAGAAGCCATGGATCAAGGGTTATTTAGCGATGAACAAATTAATGATTTGGATTTAATTTCTCGCTTTGTCGATGAGGAAAATCAAGAGAAAATATATGAATCCATGGCAGATATAACGTATAAATCGTTAAAAAGTAAAATGACTATTTTAGCTAATGTCTTTAATGTAGCAGCACTTTTCTTAACGGCTGCGGGAATCCTATGGATGTACGGTTCGTATGCAATGCTGGCAACTGCGATTAGTCAATAGTGAACAAAAACAACAATAAAAGAAAAATGGAAAAAAAAACAACAAAATCCAAGGATATACTGCACAAATACTTTACAATTTAATTAAAATGCAGTAATATTGTACTTGAAGTAACGAAAAAGGAGCCCTACGTCAAAATTTAATCCTTAAGGAAATCTTAAATAAGATGAAATTTTGAGCAATAAAGAACGAAGAATTGATGGACTGAAGCTTAAAAGATTATTAAAAATAATCATCAGTCATTAAAAATTGGAAAGAATTAAGGAAACAATCACGGAGTAGATTACAAGGATACGGAAGATTAATGAGATGGATTTTTTACATAAAATATATAAGAGGTAAAACATGAAAAATTTTAACTTAAAAAAAATCGTCTCTAAAAATAAATCTGGTGGTTTTGCACTACTTGAAACATTATTAATGCTTGGTATTTTAGTCGTCGTGACTGTGCTTACTGTCTACACGGTGTATGCAAAGACTAGTGAGGCTCGTCACGTTCAAATAGACTCTACTCAGCTTGCTAGCATCTATGCTGCTACTTCTAATAAAGTTGCTTTAGATGGTCAAACTCCGTTTGGTCTAAATGAATTAGTAGCGCACGGTGCCTTTGGGTCTATTGTTAAAAACAATAAAACATCTGATGGCCATCCCGTACAAGCAGGGACGCAAGCTAAGGACAGTTTAGTGTTTACTATTAAAGGCGCAGGCACTGATGAGAACATGAAAGTTGTGGCTGAGAGTATTAAAAAACTTCATCCTGGCGCTTCTTGTGATGTAGATTCTAATGACAATAATGACATGACGTGTAACTTCACTGTTTCGACAC
>CBDETP010000008.1:0-177810 GCA_965242995.1 Coxiellales bacterium | reverse complement strand
AGCCCATGGCAATAAATCGGTCTTGGCTGATACCTGCTATTGTTAAGTTGCGATGAAGTTTTTTAATTGCATCATTAAAGGGTTCATCCGCTAGATTTGCAAAAGTATCAAAATGAATGCCCATGGCATATTGGCATTTTAATAATTGAAAAGCATGTACGGCTTCCTGTGGGTCAATGTGTGAGGATTTCATGAAATCTCTTGGCATATAAGCTCCGATAGGCAGCATCGCAAAGAATATTGGTCCAAACCGTTTCTCTATTAATTCAAATTGAGGACCCCAAGCCGTGTCACCAGCAAAATAAACAGGGCCTGCGCTACTTTGTAAAACAAAACCGCCCCACAAAGTTTTCATGCGATCACTAAATCCTCGGCCAGAAAAATGTTGGGCTGGCACGTAATAAATGGGTAGTTCTTTAACCTTAGTCGTCCCCCACCAGTCGAGTGCTGTCACTGAGTGTAAGCCAATTTTTTTAAGGTATAAGTCATTGCCTAAGCCAGTGATAAAGGTTGGGTGAAAGCGAGACTGCAATTCAAGCAGGGTTTTTACATCGGTATGATCGTAGTGATTATGACTAATTAAAACCACGTCAATGGGTGGCAAGTTATTTAGACTAATGCCAGGGTTGCGAACACGTTTTGGACCGGCCCAGGTGAACGGTGAGGCCCTTTCGCTCCAGATGGGGTCCGTTAAAACATTAATGCCATCGACTTGAATTAAAACCGTTGCGTGATTAATGAAAGTGATTGAAACAGCGTTTTTTTGACCGAAATGTTTTTGGGGCAAAGAGAAGTTTTTGTTTTCAACCCAACTAGGCCAGTTGGCATCTTTGCGATTAAGGCGCCATTTTATAACGTCCCAAAAGTTTTTTTTACCGTAGCTTTTTAGGTTAACAAACTGCTTGCCATTGAAGTGATTGCTTTTGGGGCCCTTGTAGGCCGGAGCGCTAAGAAAATATTTTTCCCAAACAAAAAAACCAACAATAATTATAATAAGTGCAGAAAAAATTATTTTAAGCATGTAAGTCCTTTTTTACAGTCGTTTGAATCAAGTCATATAGTACTGATGTTGTCCGAGTTGGCAAGCAGTTTATCTGCAGCCGCAGTGTGGGTTGCTGGTGGCCAAGTCAGTAATAAGGCTTGTGCTGGGCCTTTCTCGTGTTATGATGGTCAAAAAAACAGGTGGTATGACTATGCGGTATTGGAAGTTCGGTGTGTTGGCTTTGTTGTTTAGTTTCTCTTTCAGCTTTGCTGGTTCAACCATAGTACAGTCACACTCTACTGCCCAGCTGGTGAGTAATGTTGATGCCGTTGCCGACAATCATTCTTTTTGGGCTTTGTTGCATATCAAAACATCGCCGGGTTGGCATGCTTACTGGAAGAACCCTGGTGACTCCGGTATACCCCCAAGTCTTAAGTGGTCGTTGCCTGGTGGTATGGCGGCGGGCAAGATGGTTTTTCAACCACCGCACCGAATTGTTTTAGGCGATTTAGCCAACTATGGCTATGATGATAATGCTTATTACCTAACGCCAATTTCTGTAAAAAATTCAGAACGAGGCGAGAAAAGTATAAAAGTTCATGCTGAGTGGTTGGTCTGTGAAAAAGAATGCATACCGCAGGCCGGTGATTTCACTTTCCCAATTAATGTGGCTGAGCAGACAAAGCTTGGACCGAAAAATCAATTCATTCAATCGCTGATAAAAAAGTTGCCGAAAAGAAAAGATCAGCCATTAAGCTACTCAACAACTGAAAAAAACATAATTATCAGCATGCCCGAATCTATAACAAAGCAAAAAATACAATCGGCGTATTTTTTCCCAGAAGAGGAAAGCGTTATTTTGCCGGGGTTTGATCAGGTGCTCTCAAAAACTCAAGACGGCATGACCTTAACGATGGCTCGAGACTTTAGTGTTCCTGCTGATTCTTTGCATGGTGTTTTGTTGCTAAAAACATCCGATGGCGATCAATATATTGATATAAAAGTTAATAAAGAATCTGTTGTGGCACCAGCTGACTCAATTTGGCAAGCAATATTATTTGCACTGCTTGGCGGAATAATTCTAAATGCAATGCCTTGTGTATTTCCTATTTTAGCTTTGAAAGCGTTAAGTATTAGTAAAAGCGGCACCCAAAGCTATCGGCACAATGTGCTAGATGGCGTGAGTTATACAATGGGCGTTCTGGCTTGTTTTGCTGTTTTGGCCGCAGTGTTGTTGGTGTTGCAATCTTTTGGGCAGCAGATTGGCTGGGGCTATCAAATGCAGTCGCCGCTAATGATTACATTAATGATTTATTTGTTTTTATTGATTGGTTTGAACTTAAGTGGTTATTTTGAAGTTGGTGCTCGCTTAATGGGAGTGGGAAATGAATTAACCAATAAGAGCGGTTATGGTGGTAGTTTTTTCACTGGCGTTTTAGCGGCAGTGGTTGCAACACCTTGCACAGCACCTTTTATGGGAACAGCACTAGGTTTTGCTTTAACTCAGCCACCGGTAATTGCTACCACCATTTTATTGTCCTTAGGTTTTGGTATGGCGCTTCCTTTATTGTTGATATCGATTATTCCGGCATTGGGCCGCATTTTGCCAAGGCCAGGCGCATGGATGGAAACTTTCAAAGAATTATTAGCTTTTCCAATGTTCGTCTCAATGGTTTGGCTGTTGTGGGTGTTAGTACAGCAAACGAGCCCACAAGAAGAATTGTACGTTATGCTTGGCTTGGTTATGACAGCTTTTTCTTTTTGGTTGTGGCGTAAAATGTCCTTACAAAACAAATTAGTGAAAATGATTGTTTGGGTAATGTTAGCAGCGCTGAGTGCCCTACCAGTTTATGTGATTTATCAATATGAAAAAAATTCGGGCGAAGCTACAACTGAAATATCGCAGTCGTTCACTCCAGAAAAATTAGAATCGTTGCTTGCTGAGAAAAAACCAGTTTTTGTTAACATGACAGCAGCATGGTGCTTGACGTGTAAATATAATGAGGGTGCTTATTTTAGTACGAAAAAGTTTAAAGATTTGCTTAAGAATAACAATATCACTTATTTAAAAGGTGATTGGACTAATCGAAATGCAACGATTTTAAATTATTTGAAATCGTTCGATCGTAGTGGCGTGCCACTTTATGTTTTTTATGATAAAAACGGTAAGTCGCATGTGTTGCCACAAATTTTGTCAAATAAAATTTTATTTGATGTCATGGGTTTAAAAAATAAGGAGTAAAGGATGAAAAAAACATGCTTAAAGGTTCTGGTGGGTGTTACAGCATTAATAATATCTACCGTAGGGTTTTCAGCAGGAAGCGTGAAGGTTGGCCAAATGGCGCCAAATTTTGAAGCGAAAACAGATTCTGGAAAACACGTAAGTTTAAAAGAATATCGAGGAAAAGTTGTTGTGCTGGAATGGACAAATCCAGAGTGCCCTTTTGTAAAAAGGCATTATGATCATGATAAAAACATGCAAAATTTGCAAAAAGAATATGTTGAAAAAGGCGTTGAGTGGATTCGTATTATATCTTCAGCAGAAGGCAAGCAAGGCTACTTAAAGCCAGAAGAGTCCGTTGCTTATAATGCTAGAATGGATGTTGCTGCTTCAGAGACTGTTTTAGATCCAACGGGCATGATTGGTCATTTATATGGTGCAAAAACCACCCCAGAGCTTTACATCATCAATAAAAAAGGCGTGTTGGTTTATCAAGGAGCCATAGATAGTAAGCGATCTACTAATTGGAGCGATAATAAATCAGCAACTAATTACGTGGCTAATGCATTAAATGATTTATTAAAAGGGAAGTCGGTAACGGTTCCACAAACAAAATCTTATGGTTGTGCAATAAAGTATTAATTTTTCAGTTAATAAAAAACCCCAGCAAGCGATATGTTTACTGGGGTTTTTTTTGGCTTATTATTAAATATTTAAATCAAGTCCTACGGTAAAGCCGTGATAGGATTTTGGTGCAAACAAATAGCCAGCAGTTAAGGCAATACGATCGAAGGCTGCATCATTTTGGTAGTAAGATGTTTTTGCAATTTTAAAACCAATGTTATTGTAGCTTGGTATATACCATTTTCCTCCCCCCAAAATATCCATGCGGTTATAATATGCGCCGGCGCTACAGCTAGAGTTAATCTGATAATTAACATCTAGGCCGTTTTGCATAGCAATGTTATGGAAGTCATAAGGTGTTTTCATGCTGCCAACTTTAATGCTGAGTGTTTTTAAATAATCCAGCTCATTGGTCAAGCCGTAGTTCCATTTGTTACGGAAAAGTTGTAAACGGCTACCAAGACCGCCGCTTAACAAAGGTGTGCCACTGCCCATATCCATGGAGAATACGGCACCGCCATGAATGTTTGGCATTAGGGCCCACGCAAGTCGCCAGTCCTTATAATCACGGCGAGCAAAAACATGCATAAAGCTTAGGCCAAAAGAGGCTGAGTATGTTTTTGCGCTATCCGTTGAATTATAATTTAAAGGTAGGTCAATGAATAATGCGTTGTCTGTGCCAAAATAGTGGGAGTATTTAATAGGCAGATAAACACTTTTTTCACTGTCTTTTTGGTTGCCTGCTGTTGTATCCGTTTTTGCTGTATAGCCAGAATAGCTGGGTGAAATGCTCAGCATGTCTAAGCTGGAAGTGTTGCCATCAAGTAAGATTTGATTGGCTATTTGGAAGTTGTTGTTGATCACCATGGACATAAAGCTGTTTGGGTTTCCTGCAACCGGATCGATGGCGGTTTGACTGACAAAGGCGCTGGCTAAGCTTCTAAGTGCGCCTGTGTCACCACTTTTTCCTTCTAGCCAATTTTTAAGCTGGTTGTAAACGTTGATATCTACGGGCCCGCCAGTGCTCGTGCTAAGGGTGTTTTTACCAGCTGATTCTATGCGATCGGTAAACGTTTGTTTCTCGCCAGCAAACTCGATAGTTAGTGTTCGATCATAAAAGTTGGTTGAACCTTCGCGTTTTGTGTCTAGTACCAGTGTTGCAGGTAGGCCGCGTAGCGAGATTTGCGCGCTAACATCAGCAATATCCCAGTCGGTAATGTTGCGATAAAGCTCGGGCCTTTTCCCTTCTGTAACATCGGTTAATGTGTTGATGATATTAATCATGTTGTTAGATGTGAATTGGTGTGTTTCTGGATTTAGTCCATCGTGGCTGGCAGCACGAATATTGATTCGAAATAATTGATTGCCTGTTGGGGCGCTGGGCAATGTTGGTGTGCTGTTGAGTGATAAATTAAGTGCAAGCGCAGCTGCTGGCGGCAGAGTGTTTGGCGTGGAGCTAGCATGAGCACTAACGGTAGCTGCCATGCAAATACCCGCTAATAAAAATGGTTTTTTCATCATGTTCCTTTTTTTAAGTACTATCAAGCACAGGGTGTTGCTGATGCCTAGTAGCGTTTTATGCTTAAGTTAAGCGCTTTGGTGCAGAAATGCTGGTGAAGTTTAGCAGCCTGTTGTGTAAAAGGAAGATTTTTTTTAAGCTCGAGACTTTTTTTTACGAGTTTTTGTGACAATTTTTTTATTGGGTCAATTTGTTGATGAAAACTGCCCGCTTGCTATGCGCATCATCATTCTTTTTATCTGGTTGGTTCGATTGATAAGTGGCAGCCCTACTTTGATTATTTTTTGTAGCCAGGGGTTTTTGCTAGAAAAGCTGTGGTTAAAAGCGCGCATCAAATCAATGGTGGCCTGATTGTCTGTGCGGCGAGCTCTTTCGTAAGGGCGTAGGATGTGTTTTTTGCCAATGTCCCTGTGTCTTGCCCGAGCTTGGTTGATGGTGTTGCCTAATGTCAGTGCGTCCATCAAGCCAAGGTTGGCGCCCTGCCCAGCTAATGGGTGAATGGTGTGAGCGGCATCACCTATAAAGGCAATGCGTTCATCAACGTAGTGATGAATGTGGCTTTCAATTAATGGGAAACTTGCAGCAGGCAGCAAACTTTGTAGATTGCCCAGTGGGTGTTGGCTAAAAACCTGATTAATGGCGCAATCAAAATCTTTCGTTGATAAGCCGGCCAGCTGTTTGGCTTGCTCAGGGGTGGTTGACCATACCACAGCACATTGTTTCGGGTTGCTTAATGGCAATAAGCCAAGTGGACCGTTGTCTAAAAAATTTTGCCAAGCCGCACTTTGATGTGGCTGTTCTGTTTGAACGACAGTGACAACGGCATTTTGCTGATAGGACTTTTGATTTGTTGAGTGGTTGAGGTGCTGTCGTAGCCAGGACTGCCCGCCATCAGCGGCAACAATAAGTTTTGCCTGTATCGACTCGCCGTTATCAAGGTTGGCTTGAAGGTATTCTTTGTGTTGGTCGATATTATCAATGCGGTGCCCAGTTTGTGTTTTGACATTGTCCATGCTGTTAAGTCGCTGCCAGAGCGCGGCAATGAGGTTCTGATTGTTAACAATATTTGCCATGGCGGCAACGCCTAGGTCGGCGCTGTCAAAGTCAATGCGGGCACCGCTTTGGTTGTCCCAGACGTGCATGTCTGTCATGGGGGCGCATGCTTGCTTGGCAATGAGTTGCCAGGCGCCACACTGCTGTAGAAATTGTTGTGATGCAGTATTGAGGGCGCAAACACGGCCAGTGAGTAGGTCTGGTTGTTCGCTGTTGATCAGGTTTTTATCTAAAACAATAATGTCCCACTGCGATTGGCCGAGATAGGCTGCCAGTGCGCTGCCGGCAATGCCGCCGCCAATAATTAGAATATCAGTTTCCATTAGAGTTCACCCCTGGCTCTGCAAGATTAAGGCCGCGCGCAAGTTTTGATAGCGGAAGAGATAAACCCATGGTGCGCATGGCAAGGCGTTTTTTAAGTGGCGGGCATAGCTCGATGGCTAGTAGTGATAGGCCCCTGATGTGAGAGCTAAGTGGCGTCTGCACGTTAAATCCTTCGTTAAGCCAGGAAGTCAGGCGACTCACGGCTTGTTGGTCTTTTTGTCGGGCTTTACCGTAATTAAATAAAATGTGTTCACTATCAATATTTTTTTTATTAAGTCGACTTTCGGCTATTAATTCAGCCAGTGTAGCAACACTGCGGAGACCTAAGTTAAAGCCTTGTGCAGCTAATGGATAAAAGGCATGGGCAGCATTGCCGATTAATACCCAGTTTTTGCCACATTGCTGTCTAGCTGTTTGAGTGATCAATGGGTATTGATTAAGTGCTTTGATGCTGGTGCAGGCAACCGATTGGGTGGTGTGCAGGTGCTTGTTAAAGTCGGCAAGCCAGTCTTGATCGCCCCATGATTGGCGCTGTGTGGCTTGCGCTTCTGACATAGTCCAGACAACGGCTCGACCCTGGTGGGTGCTAGGTAGTACGGCAATCACGCCCTCTTTGGTGAAGCGCTCAATGGCAGTGGTTGCTGGTAGGTTGCCGCCATCAACTTGAAATATTCTGGCTATTTCTTGGTGTGGTTTTTCTTTTGTGCCAACGCCAAGCAATTTGCGTGTAGTAGAGTGTGTGCCATCTGCACCAACAAGTAGGGTCGCTTTAATGGTTTTTTTTTGAGACTGGTGTTGATAGCAGAGCGTGCAGCCGTGCTCATCAGTATCGATATTGATGAGCTCATCACTGACTAGTATGTCGACACCCGCTTGTTGGGCGGCACTTTGGTACAGTGTTTGCTGCAGTATGGCTGCAGGAACAGCATAGCCGAGGGCTGGGACATTAAGTTCGTGTGCTCGGAATTTAACTTTGCCCAGTACACCTTCTTCAGATACGTGAACTTGCTGGATGGGTTTGGCATACTCGTCTAATTGCGAGGTGATGCCGAGTTGATTAAGTATTCTCCAGCTGCCGAGCGCGAGTGATAGGGGTCGGCTATTTTTTGCTTTTGCGTTGGTGAGCGGTTGCGGCAGATGTTTTTCCAGTACGGCAATGCGCAGGCCTTGGTTTTGTAGGGCGATAACCAGGCTACTGCCGACTAGTCCGGCGCCGACAACAATGATGTCATAAGGTGAGTCGGCAGGCATGTGGTGCTCCTTATGCGTTTTTTTTCATGAGTGCTTCAATCTCACCCACTTCTTTGACGACGCCTTTGCTTAAAACCTCATGCCCTGTTTCTGTTACAAGGATGTCATCTTCGATTCTGACGCCAATGTGGTGCCATTTTTTGTGAACTCCTTTGATTGTGTCACGAATGTAGATTCCAGGCTCTACCGTTAACACCATGCCAGGTACGAGCTTTTGCCATTTATCTTTTGTTTTGTAAGCACCAACGTCATGAACTTCTAGCCCTAGCCAGTGGCCAATGTTGTGCCAGTAAAAGTCCAGGTAAGCCTGCTCTTGTAGTAGCTTAGGCAATTTGCCTTTGAGTAGACCAAGTTTCAGTAATTCTTCGGTAATGCCTTCTTTAGCTAAATCTTGAATTTTTTGATAGTTAACCCCAGGTTTGATGCATTTAATCACTTTTTTCTGCACGTTCAGCACTGCTTGATAAATCAGGCGTTGTGGTTCTGTGAATTTTCCATTAATTGGGAAGGTGCGAGTAATGTCTGCAGCATAGTGATCGTATTCACCGCCAGCATCAATAAGGATTAGGTCGCCGTCTTTTAATTCATCGTTATTGGCCACATAGTGAAGCACACAAGCATTTTTGCCGGCAGCGACAATGCTGCTATAGGCCGTGTCTTGGCAGCCTTGTTTTTTCACTTCACACTCTAGTTCGGCTTGTAGTTGATATTCTTTCATGCCGGGTTTGCAAAGAGCCATGGTTTTTGTGTGAGCATCAGCAGAAATAACAGCTGCTTTGCGCATTAATTTAATTTCTTCAGCGGATTTAATTAGGCGTAATGGTGAAATAACTTTTTCAAGATCAATCCATTCTTCCGGAACTTGTACGCCTTTTCGCGAATAATGACGTAACTTTTTAATGTGCTCACATAATTCAGCAAGTAAAGGCGAGTCTTCTTCCATTGCGCAACAAACGCGATCATAACCTAGTAATAGATCGGGTAGCTCATCAACAAAGTCATCAATGGAAAAAGCCTGATCGGCACCAAAGTCATGGCAGGCACCTTCTTGACCAATCCGAGGGCCATCCCAACTTTCAATGTCAGGATCCTTGGGCTGATTAAATAAAATAAATTCGCCTTTTGCTCGGTTTGGTGCAATGACTGCAATGGCGTCGGCTTCGGGAAAGCCGGTTAAGTACCAAAAATCATTGTTTTGGCGAAAAGGAAATTGTGATGTTTCGGTGCGCTGTTGTATACTGGCGGCGGAAACAAAGGTGATAGTTGATTCGCCACAGCTTTCAATCAATGCGCGGCGACGGCGGTAAAATTCTTTTTTATTCATGCTGGTTTTCCTGTGGTTTTAAAAATTGATCTATCTTAGCAGTGGTTGTTAACGTAAAACAACTCTTGACCTCAGCGACTTGTCTCACTATTCTTATAGTCGTATATGATAAAACAAAGGTTAGTGTTTGATTAACAAGGAAGGGTTGCAATGAATACAATGAATTTAGAACGCTTAGCTAATCAGGTTACGGCATTAATTGATCATGCCGAGCGCGTATCATTGGAAAATCAAGCATTAAAAAAACAATTATTGCTAAGAGCCGAGCAGTGTGAGTCTTTGGAGTTAAGGAATCACGCCGTGTCATCAAAAGTCCGAGAAATTTTAACACGCTTAAAAGAGGGGGCTGTCAATGCCTAGTCAACACGTTGTCACGGTTAAAGTCATGGAGCGGACCTATAACATAAAGTGTTCTGCTGAACAGAGCCAGTCACTTTATCAGGCAGCCAACTACTTTGAAGAGCAAATGAAAAAAGTCCGTCAAAGTGGCCATGTGACTAACACAGATAACATTGCTGTGGTTGCCGCACTTAATATTTGTCACGATTTACTGAGCCTGCAAGCAGAGCAAACGGATGAGTCGCAGCAAGCTGATAAAAAATTATTTGAGATATCCAGTCTCATTGAAAATGCACTAGCTAAAAAAGAAGAAACTACCGTATAATAGCATTACCTCTGTGGTAGCGAGGCGGTTAAGCATTTTTGAACCGATGCTTATATGCTAGGGGTTAAGCCTCTCTTGCTGTTGTGCATGCCAAGTGTTTTCATTTGGAAGCCTGATGCTTGATGTTAGATCCCACCTGAACCTTTGGGTTCAAACGATGATTGCTTTGTTATTGCAGAGGCCTTTTTATGGATGATATTGCTTCTTTACGCCAAAAAATACGCCAGCGTCGCGCTGAATTACCTGCTGCTCAGCAGTCTGAAAAGTCAGCGGCTATTTTTGATCAAATTAAGTCGTGCGATTTTTTTGAGTCGGCCTTTTCAATTGGTTATTATTGCGCTAACCAGGGTGAAGTCGATACCACGGCCATTGCTAGTGCTGCGCAAAAGGCAAATAAGTTTTTATATTTGCCAGTGCTGCATGCTAGCAAGGCCCGTGAGTTAAAGTTTTATCGTCATCGCTTTGGCGATCACTTAGAAAAAGGGGCGTTTAATATTGATGAGCCTGAAACGACAGCAGGCGGTGCGATAAATCCTTGGGAGCTTGATTTACTTTTTGTGCCACTGGTTGCTTTTGATGAGCGTTGTGATCGTATCGGCCGTGGTGCAGGTTATTATGATAAAACATTGGCATTTGTTAATGAGCTGCCGAATGAGCCGCGGCCTATTTTGGTTGGGCTTGCCTATGAGTTTCAAAAAATACCTCAAGTGACACCAAACACTTGGGATGTGCCCATGGATTATATTGTTACCGAAGAGAGGGTTTATAAAAGAAGTGTGCCTGATGAATAAAATAAATCAGTACCACTTTTATTAAGGAGAATAAATTATGTCATCTGTATCATCAACAATGAATCAAGTGGGTCAAGATAAAGTACCAATGCCGCGCTCAATTTATTTTATTTTTGTTTTACAAATATTCTCTACCATGAGTTTTGCGGTTTTGTATAGTACCTTGGTTTTATTTATGCATGAAAAGCTTGGCTTTAGTGACCACAAGGCAGATTTGATTACTGGTGTTTTTTTCGCCTATAATTTTGGCTTACATTTGTTAGCGGGGATTATCGGTGGTCGATTATTGAGTTATCGTTTGGTTATTGCCATCAGCTTAGTTGCGCAGTTAATTGGGTGTTTGTTCTTAAGTCAGCTTACACCAACAGCATTTTACATTGGTTTGGCGGTAATTTTAACCGGTGCCGGCAACATGGTGACGTGTATTAATATGTTGGTCTCAGAAAATTTTTCTAAGGGAGATGAGCGTCGAGAAAAAGCTTTTTTCTGGATGTATTCCGGCATGAATGTTGGTTTTTTCTTGGGATTTTCTTTAGCCGGACATTTTCAGTTGACTGATAATTATGCCATGTTGTTTACTTTAACTTCTATAAGCAATGTAATTAGTTTGTTGGTTGTGTTTATGGCTTGGAGGTTGTTTAAAGATAAATACAGTGTTTTGGCCGAATTGCCAAAATCATCCGTGGTTAAAAGAAATGCTTTGGGTTTCTTGATTATTGCTTGTTTGCCTTTTATTTTATTTTTCTTGTTGCAACATGCTGAGATTAGTGGCTGGGTAGTGATGGCTGCTGGCATTTGTATGGTTGCTTTAATTTTATATTGGGTTTTTAGTTGGGATAGAGAAAAAAGTCGAAAATTATTGTGTTTTTTAGTGTTGCTAGTCAGTGCGCAAGTGTTTTGGTTGGTGTATCAAATGGCGCCGATGGGGCTGACTTTATTTGCGCGCTATAATGTGGATTTGCAGTTATGGGGCATGAAGATTCCCCCGGCGTGGTTGCAAAACATTAATACTACGATCATTATTATTTTTGGCCCCATATTGGCCGCTGTTTTTGATAAAGTTAGGCATCGCTGGCATATTGAGATTCTACCGCCGCAAAAATTTATTTGTGGTATGTTTTTATCAAGCATGGGCTTGTTCACATTAGTGTTTGGTATAGATCATGCTAATGCATTGGGCATGGTTGCGTTGGTTTGGTTGTTCTTGTATTACGTTTTTCAAGCATTTGCAGAGTTATTTATTAGTCCAATGTCATATAGTATGGTGGGTAGATTAGTGCCGGAGCGCTTTCAAAGTATCATGATGGGAACAGTTCTATTAAATACCGGTGTTGCCGCTGTCTTGGCAAGCAAGGTGTCTAATCATGCTCTTGGCCTAAAGGATAATGCAAAACCACTGCTGACAGACGGTAGTTTTTTGCATGTGTTTCGAGATTTGGGTTTTACGACACTAGCTGTGGGTGTGGTGCTGCTTATTTTATTTCCGTTGCTTAAAAAGTTGATGAAGTAGTTTTTTATTGTTTAAAGTATAAAAAACCAGAAATAATATTTTCTTCTTTTGAAGGAAGTGCTTTGTACCCCTTGCTTTAAATTAGGGGATGTTTATGCTTAGAGTTTTCTTGAGCTTTCAATAGGATCTTGCAAAGCAAACAGACCTTCTGTTTCTTCATTGATGCAGGAAGAAACTTTTTTTTGATTAAATAAGCATGTTATTTCATGTGTTTCTGATTTCGCCTCCGGCCCTATCTCATTTACTGGATCCGGTGCTTCTAGTTCTGCTGAGTATGTTGTATTTTCCATTTTAGGTTCTAGGTGCTTAATATAATGCTCAATGCGTTCAAAGTGTTCAAGCATTTTGGATTTTTGTTTTTTGGAAGTTTTCGTGTCAGCGGCTGTTTGGATGAGCTGACTATAAGCTTGATCAAGTAAGAGGTGCGCTTGCTGCTTGAATTCAGAAAATGTGCAAAGTTCTCGTGATTCACTTTTTTCTTCGGGTCCTTCTTCTTTAGAGAGTTCAGTAATTTTATATCTAGTGGATAGAGGAAACTTAACTTGATTGCCAAAATTTCTTGAGGTATTAAGAAAGTCAATGTCTTCAGCTTTACTTGATAGTATATTACGTAAAATTTTTAAATTCCCTTTATTTGGTCTATTTGCTTTTGCTATTTCATTAAAAATTTTATTAAAGTTTATTTCTGATGTTACACACGGGGATAATGAAGAAGCTTTTTTTATGGTGACGTATATAAGATATCTTTCGATGAGATTTTGATTTTCAAGCATGAATTCTTTGTCTTCAAGTTTAATGCCTGAATTTCTTATCGGCGTGATGATTTTTTTTGAAAAATCATTTTGAAGCCCAAGTGTTCCTGTTCCATGTTTTCCTGTCTCAGTTATTTTTTGCTGGATAATTTCTTGATCTTCTAGATCAAATTCATTTATACAAATTATTGCATGAAAAAAAGAATTGAGATTTAGCGATGTTGTTTTTTTTTCGCCATATAACCTAGTAGCAGCCAGAAGTAGTTGATAGGCACAGTAAGCCTCTAGCTCGCTTGTTTTAGTGCCCGCGCCTAGCTTTTTCCCAATATAATCTATTGGATCTTCAGTTTCTGTTAAGATGCTTCTATAAGATACTGATATAAAGCCTGGAGTTGGATACGCTATACCCAAGCTTCGTGTAATAGTTCCGGGGGCGTTAAAAGCTCTTTCTCTAAAAGATTCAAATTTTTCTATCACTGTGTTGTCTTTAGAGTATTCTTGACTGCCTGGCATAATATAAATTCCACTGGAATGTTTGTAGTTTGTTTATTATACAGTACAAAGCTTAAGGAAATATTAAGTGCAAAAATTTTTTATCCTTTTTAAATCAAATATTCAGCTTTTTATGATTAACGAGAGCCGAAATAATCGGCTTTTTATTCAGTAGTAGCCGCCCCAAGGCTTTTTAGTTACTATGCCAGCTATGAGTAAAAACGTAGTGCAAGTGGCTTTACCGGTGCCTTTATACCGGCATTTTGATTATCTGATGGCAGATGATGGTAATGATCAAGTGCCGCCGCTAGGTGGGCGTGTTCTGGTGCCGTTTGGTCGGCGGCAGTTGGTTGGTTTGGTGGTTGGTTTTGCTGAAAAGTCAGATCTTCCTGCGCATAAGTTGCGGAAAATTATAGATATTATTGATGACTCTCCCCTTTTGACCGAGCATCTTACGCAGCTCACCGCGTGGGCTAGTCAGTATTATCACCACCCCTTAGGTGAGGTGATGGTTGGCACATTGCCACAACGCATTCGCCAAGCAAAACCAATGGATGAGCCTGTCGTCGCTTCAGCTGAACCGATCGCATTGGTATTAAATGCTGAGGTGCTTTTGCCGACGCTGACTGATGAGCAGCAGCAGGCATTATCTGCCATAACGGCCGAGAAACGCTTTGCGGCTTTTTTATTGGATGGCATTACTGGCAGTGGTAAAACAGAGGTGTATTTGCGCGCAATTGAGAAAGTACTAACGCAAGGTCAGCAGGCCATGGTGCTGGTGCCAGAGATTGGCTTAACGCCGCAAACAGTTCAGCGTTTTGCCAAGCGCTTTGCAGTACCTGTGGTTGCCTATCACTCGGGGCTGACGCCCAAGCAAAAGCAAGCAGCCTGGCTTGATGCTAAGCAAGGCGTGGCAAAAGTTATTATTGGCACACGCTCTGCGGTATTTTTGCCGATGCCTAATTTGGGGGTGGTAGTTGTTGATGAAGAGCATGATGGATCTTATAAACAACAGAGTGGCTTTCGTTATTCAGCGCGAGATTTGGCCGTCATGCGTGCACATTTTAAAGGAGTGCCAGCGGTGCTAGGTTCGGCAACGCCTTCATTGGAGACCTGGCATAATGCCACGGCAGGTCGATACCAGCATTTGCGATTAACCAAGCGAATTGGGTCGGCTAAATTACCTGCGGTGACGGTTGTTAATTTGTGCGAACAAAAATTGCAAGCGGGCTTAACTACGCAAGCGATTGATGCCATTGATTCGCATTTGACGGCAGGTGGTCAGGTGTTGGTTTTCTTGAATCGTCGCGGTTATGCCCCGGTTTTCATGTGTCATCACTGTGGCTGGACGGCAGAGTGCCAGCGCTGCGACATGCGCTTTACTTTACACAAACAGCCGCGGCAGTTGCGCTGTCATCACTGTGATCGCATAGAATCTCCACCGCGCGTTTGTCCAAGCTGTCAGCAACAAGAGCCGGCGATGGTGGGTATTGGAACCGAGCAGTTAGAAGAATTTTTAAAAAAGCAATTTGCAGACTATTCAGTGATTCGCATTGATCGTGATAGCACGCAAAAAAAAGGACAGCTTGAAGCGCTGCTTGAGCAGGTTCACCAGAAAAAAACAGACATTGTGTTGGGTACGCAAATGCTAACCAAGGGGCACCACTTTAATGCGTTGAGCTTAACGGTGATTGTTAATGCGGATTCAGGGTTGTTTAGTTCCGATTTTCGTGGCGTTGAGCAAATGGGACAATTAATTATTCAGGTGGCCGGTCGTGCTGGTCGAAACGACGATCGGGGTGAGGTGCTGTTGCAAACACATCATCCTCAGCATCCGCACTTGCAGGCATTGTTGAATCAGGGGTTTGGTGAGTTTGCTGATCGACTTGTTCAGGAACGAGATTTAACACAGTTGCCGCCGTTTGGTTATTTAACCTTGATTCGTGCTGAATCCTTAAGGCAATCCGGTGCGCAGGCTTTTTTGCAGCAGGTTAAATCTTGTGTTTTGCAAGCCAGTGATGTGACTGGCGTTACTTGTTTAGGTCCCCTGCCCTCACCGATGGAAAAGCGGGCGGGTCGTTATCGTCAGCAATTATTATTACAATCATCCAACCGGCAGTTGTTGCGTGCTATTTTAAACGGATGCCAGCAGCAAATTGCTGATTTGCCCAGCGCTAAGGCAGTTCGCTGGAGTATTGATGTCGATCCTTTAGAGATGTATTAATAAAACATATTATTCAGATTAATAAAAACTAAAAGTGAGTTATACTGCGATACATGAAAAGCTGGAAAAAAGTAATACAGGGTACCGTTGTTTGTTTTGTCGCAGTGATGTGTCGGCCTGCCGTGATGGCCGCTCCAATGGCGGTGGATAGCTTATTGCCTGCGCCTGGGGTGTCTTTTCAGCGTGTTAAGAACATTAGTGAGCAAGAGGCGGTTCTTTTGGCGCGCTGCGCAACAATCCGTTGGTGTTTAATGCTGAGCTGGGTCGAGTGGTGGATAAGTTTTCATTGGCTGTTGCGCAAAATGCTTTTGTACCACAACCTGCAGTGACCGCGAGCACGCACTATGATAATCATGGCGGCTTTAGTCAGGAGCTAAGCCCAGCCGTTAGTTTGGCTACGCCCTTAGGCACTAAAGTCACGCTAGGCTACGATAATAATTTAACTGGTGGTGGCGGTAGCCCAAGTGTTGCCGTGACGCAGGAATTGTTGCGAGGTGCGGGTCGTTATGGCGACGCAGATTCTGTTGCATTGATGCAAGAAAAAAACCAACAAATTTCTTGATCGCTTTGCTTTTCGTGATTCGGTGATCGACGTTGTGGTTGGTGTGGTAAAAGCTTATAGAGCATTGGTTGGTGATTACCAGCAGCTTTCTTTTTCTCAAAGAACCTACTTACAAATGAAAGGAACAGTTCGTGATGACCGCTTGCGTTTACGGGCTGGCCAAATTGCAGAAAACACACTATTACAAGATCAGAGTAATTTGGCATTAGCTCGTCAAGATGTTGCGGCAAAGCAGTTGCAAATTAGTCAGGATTATCAAGCGTTACTTCGCAACCATTGGGCTTTCACCGCAGGCGAAATTACACGTTAATAAAAAAGATTAACACCAGTGATCTTAAAATACCGAATAAGAAAAAAATTCTAGCCATAGCCTTAAGAAATAATACGGAATATCAGAAGGCTTTGATTCGTGTTAAAAATGATGAAATTAGCTTAAAACAAGCCAGAAATGGCATGTTATGGGACTTGAGTGTAACGGCTAAGGCCGGAGGTGATTTGTCTCAAGGGGAGGGAGAGGGCGTTAATGATAAAACAGTTGCGTTGAATTTAACGGCGCCACTTAATATGTTGAGTCAAAAGAGTGCGCTTGCCACAGCAAGAATTAATTTAATGGAAGCGAGAAACTCTTTGGCCCAGGATAAATTTACTGTTGAGAGAACCGTTCAGCAAGACATTGATAATCTAATTAACCAAAAAGAACAAATTGAATTGTCTGAAAAAACAGTAGAGCTACAAGAAAGATCGCTGAAGGCAGAAGAGATATACAAAAAAATACGGAAAAATATCAGCGTTTGAATATAACACGATGCTTAATCAGCTGCTGCAACAACAGCAGGGACTGATTCAGTTGAGGGTGGCTTTTTTGAATCAGGCAATGGATTTGTATCAATATGCCGGCATGACATTAAACCGGTGGAATGTTCGGCTTAAGTTTTAATGGGGAATCGAATGAAAAAAATAGCATGGATTTTAATTTTATTGTCGTTTTGTTTGGTGTCTTGTAAGGGAGATAAAGATAAAAAAACCGTCACAAAAAATCAAAAAATCATAGTGGTGAAAAAAACCCCTTTTGTCCAAAATCTTTATTTTAGCGGCACCATTCAGCCGGTTAATTCTAAGGCCATTTTAAGCAAGGTGAGTGGTTCTGTCCGTAAGGTTTTGTTTAAATACGGCGAAATGGTTAAAGAAAATCAATTGCTATTTGTTTTGAGTTCGGAAAAGCTGGCGACAGATTATCAGCAGGCAATCAATGATTATTTGGAAAAAAAACAAGCCTACCAGAATGGTCAAAAAGCATTCCAGGGTGATGAGCTTTTGTATAAGGCAGGTGTTACATCAAGAAACGATTATTTAACCGAGCAATCTGCGCAACAAACAAAAGCGTTGGATTATGTTCAAGCCAAAATGAATTTAGAGAAAATATTAGCCGTGGCTGGGGTAGATTCAAGAGGCATTGAAAAGCTTAGCATTAAAGATACAGATGACATTAATAAGTTATTACAAAAAAAATTTGAAGATATAAAGGTGTATTCAACAGCAACGGGTGTTGCGTTAATTCCCAGCGGCGCTGCGTTGTCAGCATCTGCTAGTCAAAACGCAGCGGGAATGGATCAACCCCACAAACTGGTGGTTGGTAGTTTGATTAATAAAGACCAGTTGCTTTTATCTGTGGGTGATTTAAGTGGGCTAACCGTTAAAGTGAAAGTTAATGAGGTGGATATTAAGCACATTAAGGTTGATCAAAAAGTTGTTGTTACGGGCGAGGCGTTTCTTGATGTGGTGTTGCATGGCAGTGTGCTTTCTGTCGCCTCTCAAGCTGAAGATAAACAAGGTGATGATACCAGCGTGAGTTTATTTGATGTTATTGTAAAAGTGCCATCATTGAGTGTTAAGCAGCAGCGAGCAATTGACATGGGCATGACTGCAAAAGTTAATATGCCGATTTCAATGCCGGCGAGTATGCAGCTGCCAATTGATGCGGTTAGCTTGGCGAATGGAAAAGAAGTGGTTAAGTTACTGGATAAAAACAATCAAGCAAAAGAGCAGGTCGTGACAACCGGAAAAACAACTATTGATAAAGTCATTATTTTAACAGGTTTAAAGCCGGGTGACCGAGTTTTGGTGGCAGGGCCTTCTGATGATTAAAATGCAGGCCATTGAAAAAACTTATCAAATGGTAGGGAGCTCTTATCATGCCTTGAAAGGGATAGATCTTAGTATAGATGATGGAGAAATGGTGGCAATCATTGGTTCATCGGGTTCAGGAAAGTCTACCACCATGAATTTAATCGGCTTGCTTGATACGCCAACGCAGGGAAGCTATGAGTTTGATGGTCAAGAAGTCAGTCATTTTTCAGCGGCGGATCGAGCAACTATTCGTGGCCAAAAAATAGGATTTATTTTCCAGAGTTTTTTTTTATTACCGCGTTTTTCTGCTTTAGAGAATGTGGCATTGCCGTTGACCTATCAAAACATTCCAAGAAAAGAGCAGCTTAGTCGAGCAAAGGCGGCGCTGGCCAGTGTGTGTATGGATCAGCATATGAGCCATCATCCAGCAGAACTTTCTGGCGGGCAACAACAGCGAGTAGCTATTGCGCGAGCTCTGGTTGGTCAGCCGAATGTTATTTTAGCTGATGAGCCAACCGGTGCGCTTGACTCTAAAACCAGTCAAGAAGTAATGGATCTTTTGATTGAATTAAATAAAAAACAGAATAATACCATTATTATTGTTACTCACGATTTACATGTTGCTAAGCAGTGCCAGCGAATTATTGAAATTAAAGATGGCTTAATTTTGTCTGATGGGAGGCATCATGCTTAGAGTGCTGGCAGAAGCGATGTCTAATATTAAAAGCTCAAAGCTGCGCTCATTTTTATCTATCTTAGGTATTGTGGTTGGCACGGGGTCTGTGGTTGCGTTGATTTCCTCTAGTCAATTGGCAACCAATCATGCTTTGGCGCAATTTAAAACATTGGGAACAAATATTGTTTCATTGAACATTGGCGTTGATTCTGAATATTTTTCAGATAAAAATTTTACAAAAATTGAATTATCTGATGTGAATCAGCTGCAGAAGTCAGTTAAGAATGTTGAGTTGTTGTCGCCATATATCACAGCATATAAGGATAAGTCTATTGATGATGTTTCATTGACGGGCCCTGTTATTGGCGTGACCGAATCCTTAAAAAAAATATTAAATTTAAAGCTATCTTCTGGACGTTTTTTATCTGATTTAGATGGTAGCCAGTATTTTTGTGTTGTTGGCGCCGATGTTGCAAAAAAAGCCAAGCTGGCTTCAGGCGCTTCAGTTGTTGGTCAGCAGGTTCGCATTGGCCACGTGATGTTTACCATTGTCGGCGTTTTGTCACCCGTCAAGCAGAGTTACTTTTTTTATGAAGACTTGAACAATGCTGTCGTTGTTCCGCTAAAGTCCGTATATGTTTTTAGCAGCGACCTTGGTATTAGTAGCATGGTGTTCAGAGTTGATCCTAAAGCAAATATTAAAGGTGTTGTTAATAATGTTAAGTCTTATATTAATGAAAGATTTCCGTATAAGCATCCGTATTTTCTCACCCCGGAAAAAATTATTTCAGTGGTCGGTAAGCAGCGAAAAACTTTTTCTTGGCTGCTGGGTTTGGTTGGTAGTATTTCACTGTTTGTCGGTGGGATAGGTGTGATGAATATTATGCTGGTGTCGGTGGTCGAGCGTAAGCGCGAGATTGGTGTGCGAATGGCGGTTGGTGCTCAGCGGCGTGATATTTTGACAATGTTTATGTCAGAGTCCGTGATTTTAACTTTATTTGGAGGGCTGTTTGGTGTGTTGGCGGGTGTGTTACTAACCTTTATCATTGCTGAGAGTAGTGGCTGGGGCTACCAGTTTTTTTGGCTACCGCCCATTTTAAGTTTGCTGGTGTCAGTTTTCGTGGGAATTTTGTCTGGCGTTTATCCGGCTATTCGAGCATCAAGGTTGGATCCAATACAGTGCTTACAGTCAGAATAGTTTCCTGCGCTCGACGTGCGAAAATAAAGTGAGTAGAATGATTGACTGAGGCTTTTGTTGGGGGTTTTATGAGGATTATTATTCTTGGCGCGGGTCAAATTGGCGGCTCGTTGGCTGAAATTCTAGTGATAGATGGTCATGATGTGACCTTGGTTGATACTAACAAGGAGCGCTTGAATCAGCTACAAGACTGGATTGATGTCAGTGTGGTTCACGGATTTTGTTCTTATCCGAGCGTATTGGCTAAGGCCGGCGCTGATGAGGCGGACATGGTTGTGGCGGTTAGCTCTAATGATGAAGCTAATATATTGGCTTGTCAGATTGCCAGCATGGAATTTAATGTTAAGACTAAAATGGCTCGGGTTCGCTCCCCTAATTATTTTAAAGACGGTTGTTTTTTAGGCCAAGAAGATTTCCCTATTGATAAATTTATTAGCCCCGAAAGATTAGTGACAGAGCAAGTTACACGATTGATTGAGTATCCTGGCACAACACAAGTGTTAGATTTTTTTCAGGAAAAAACTAAAATGGTATCGGCTAGAGTTCGCTGTGATCAGGCGGTTGGTCAAACCGCTAAACAACTATTTGAAGGGTTTTCTACTGATGCCGCACGTTTTCTGGCAATACATCGTTCAAGTGATGTGATTTGCAGTGAGGAAGAGGAAATACAAAAAGACGATGAGGTTTTTTTTGTTGCTGCGTCAGGCCTTGTTAAAAAGGTAGTTAAGGTTTTTTCAGGAAGCCAGAAACCTTTTCAGCAGGTCATGATTGCCGGCGGCGGGAATATTGGTAAAAGGGTTGCACAGAATATTGAAAAAACCAATAAAACAAAAATTGTAGAAATTGATCGGCAGCGTTGTGAGGAAATATCAAGGAAGCTTTTAGACGCAACGGTATTACATGGCGATGTTACCGACAAAAACTTATTGACCAATGAAGACATTGAAGACATGGATTTATTTTTTGCGGTAACCAATAATGACGAGACAAATATTTTGTCAGCACTGCTGGCAAAGCGACTTGGGTGCCAGCATGTGATGGCCATTGTAACCAGATCTGCCTATGTTGATTTGATTGAGGGGAAGTCAATTAATGTGGTTATATCACCACAGCAGGCAACTTTGAGTTCTATTTTGGCGGAAGTTAGGCATAGCAGGGTTCAGTGTGTTTATTCTTTGTTGCAGGGAAATGCTGAGATTTTTGAAGTTGCTGCCGATGAGGTTGAAAAGGTGTTTAATGTGGTTGGAAAAACCATTGAAACCATTGAAGGTTTGTCTGGTTTAGTTGTTGGTGCGCTAATGAGTGAGGGTGAGTTGGTTGATGTTACGGGTGATGTCATTATAAAAACAGGCGACAGCATGGTTTTGTTTGTTGGCAAGAGAGAAAATGTTAATCATATTAATAAAAGCTTTCAAGAAAATAAATCGCTATTTTAAATTTTAGTAAAACGGAATTTTTATATGAAACAGTTTTTTGGTGCCTATAAAGTGCTCGGCACTTTGTTAATGATTTTTAGTTTTTTTATGTTGGTGCCCGCGTCGGTTTCTCTTTTTTATCACGATAGTGGATTTATTCCATTCGTGTGCTCATTTTTTATTACTTTTACTTCGGGGTTGTTGGTGTGGTGGGTGTTCCACGCTGCTGATCAAGAGCTTAAGATTCGGGATGGCTTTTTGATTGTTGCTGGTTTTTGGGTGGTTTTATCTGTATTTGGATCCATTCCTTTTATGTTGATTTCAGAGCCCCATTTATCTTTTACCGATTCAATGTTCGAGTCAATGTCGGGCTTAACTACGACCGGCGCAAGTGTGATGACGCATATTTCAATGCTGCCTAAATCATTGCTGTACTATCGACAGCAGCTGCTTTTTTTGGGTGGTATGGGGATTGTGATTTTAGCCGTAGCTGTTCTGCCAATGATTGGTGTGGGTGGCATGCAACTTTATCGGGCAGAAGCAACAGGGCCAGTTAAAAATACAAAGTTAAAGCCTCGAATGAAGGATACAGCAAAATTGTTGTGGCTGGTTTATGTTGGCCTTGCTGTTGCATGCATTATCGCCTATAAGCTTTGCGGCATGAGTCTTTTTGATGCCATTGGTGAAGGGTTTAGTACAGTTTCAACCGGTGGGTTTTCTTATCATGATACCGGTTTTGCATACTACCACAGCGCTAAAATTGATTTAGTCGCATCTTTTTTTATGTTTGTAAGTGCTGTTGGCTATGGCTTACATTTTAAATTTTTCACTTCTGGGAAGTTGAAAAAATATTTTGGAGATGAAGAGTTTCGTTGGTTTTTTTTTATTTTATTGGCTATGATTACACTGGTTTTCCTTGTTTTGTTGTCTAATCACTATTATGCAAGTGTTAAGTCGACACTCGTTCATGCTATTTTCACGGTGGTTTCTGTGGCAACAACAACCGGACTTCCGGATGCTAATTTTAATTTGTGGCCAAGCTTTTTGCCTTTTTTGTTAATGTTTTTAGCACTTGTTGGTGGTTGTGGTGGATCGACATCTGGTGGAATTAAGGTTATCCGGTTTTTATTATTAAACAAACAAGGTCGACGTGAGCTACGACGAATTTTACATCCGCAGGCGGTCATTCCAGTTAAGTTTGGTAATAAAACCTTGTCTGAAGATGTGGTTAGTTCTGTCTGGGCTTTTTTTGCTTTGTTTATCGCAATGTATATTGTTTTTTTACTTTTTTTGTTGGCAACAGGCCTGGATTTTTCCACATCATTTGGGGCATTGGCGGCCTGTTTGTCTAATACGGGCTCGGGAATAAGGGGGGTTTTTTCCAACTATAGTCGTATTAGCGATTTGGCTAAGTGGGTGCTTATTTTTGCAATGTTGGCGGGAAGGCTGGAAATATTTACTTTACTGGTTATTTTTACTCGAGATTTTTGGGCGAAATAATTTTTCCACGTTTTAATTTACTGAGATTGCTTTTATATTTTCTCGTGATTCCTTCCCTTTTTTGTTATGCAGACCCTTTTAGAAAAGACAGAAGTGTGGCATAGTTGCTGCAGTTTTTTGTGGTCTTTTACTGCTTTAGGGAAATTCAATGTCAATTAAAACAAAACCTGATTATATTTTGGTGGATGGCTCTTCTTACTTATTTCGAGCTTACTTTGCTTTACCACCGCTAACTAACTCAAAAGATATGCCCACAGGTGCGATTTTTGGTGTGGTGAATATGTTGAGAAAGCTTATTAAAAGTTATCCAGAGAGTGACATTATTGTTGTTTTTGACGCGAAAGAAAAAACTTTTCGACATGATTTGTATTCAGAGTATAAGGCAAATCGCCCAGAAATGGCTGATGATTTGCAAGTTCAAATCAAACCTCTTCATGATATTATTCGGGCAATGGGGCTTCCGTTGATTATTCAGCCCGGCTATGAGGCCGATGATATTATTGGCGCTCTAGCTCAGCAGGCGGCAAAGAAAAAACAAACGACTTTGGTGTCCACCAGCGATAAAGACATGGCGCAATTAGTAAATGATCATGTCATGTTGGTCAATACCATGACAGATCGTTTTATGGATAAGGAGGGTGTTTTTGAAAAATTTCAGGTCTACCCAGAACAAATTATTGATTATTTAACATTGATTGGCGACACGGTTGATAATATACCCGGCGTTCCAAAGGTGGGGCCAAAAACAGCGGCAAAATGGTTGGGTGAATATAAAACTTTGGACAATATCGTTGATAATTCTTTGAAAATCAAAGGTAAGGTTGGTGAATATTTTCGAGAGGCTATTCCGCATTTGCCACTATATAAGCAGCTGGTCACTATAGATTGCGACATGGAGTTAAATTGTGGTGAGGATGGCCTATCTCAGCAATCCCCTAACATTTTGCGGCTTGAGTCTTTGTATACGCAGTTAGAATTTAAGTCTTGGGTTTCATTATTACAAAAAGATTTGCCTAAAAAAGAAGAAAGAGTCACTAAAGATTATCAGGTTATATTTAAAAAAGACCAGCTTGAGTCTTGGTTGAAGCGAATAAAGGAAAATAAAAAATTTGCTTTTGACACAGAGACAACGAGTTTAGATGCGCTAAATTCAACTTTGGTCGGGGTGTCTTTTGCTTTAGCTGATGGTGATGCAGCCTACTTGCCATTGCAGCATGATTATGAGGGTGCGCCAGAACAATTAAATTATGACTGGGTGTTGGCCGAGTTAAAAAAGCTGTTGGAAGATGAGAGTATGACAGTTGTTGGCCAAAATTTAAAATATGATTTTAAAGTTTTATATAGAAAAGGTATTGCTATTAAAGCAAAAATGCTTGATACGTTATTAATGTCTTATGTTGTTAATAGCACTGGCAAGCATGACTTAGATACCCTGGCCTCTGAGTATTTGGAAAGGTCGACAATTAGTTTTATCGACATTGCTGGCAAGGGGGTTAAGCAATTAGGCTTTAATCAAATAGAAATAGAAAAGGCAGCACCTTATGCGGCAGAAGATGCGGAAATTGCATGGCTATTGAGCGAAAAATTTTCTGAGTTATTGCAAGACATGCCAGAAGCTAAAGTGTTGTTAGAAACAGTTGAGTTGCCTTTGTTGCCAGTGCTTGCAGAAATGGAATGCTTGGGCGTGTTGATTGATGAGCCAATGCTACAGGAACAAAGTAAAGCATTGTCAAAAAAACTAGATCATTTACAGAAGAATATTTTTGCCGCTTGTAAGCAAGAATTTAATATGGACTCACCAAAGCAGTTACAAGAAGTCTTGTATGAAAAATTAGAGTTGCCTGTTTTAAAGAAAACCGCAAAGGGTCAGCCATCAACGGCGGAGGCAGTTTTGCAGCAGCTAGCCGATGAGTTTCCTATGGTCAATGATATTTTATTGTATCGAAGTTTGATGAAACTTAAGTCAACTTATACCGATCGCTTGCCAGAGCAGGTTGATGAGAGTACCGGTCGCATTCACACCTCATACATGCAGGCAGTGACGTCAACGGGCCGCTTATCTTCTAAGGATCCTAATTTGCAAAACATTCCTGTTCGTACTGAGGAGGGTCGTAAAATTCGACAGGCTTTTATTGCTGGGCCCGGCAAAGTGGTGCTGTCGGCAGATTATTCGCAAATTGAGCTGAGATTAATGGCGCACTTTTCACAAGACGAGGGTTTGGTTAAGGCCTTTGCTAATAATTTGGATATTCACCAGGCAACTGCCGCAGAGGTTTTTGCTACCCCTCTGGCTGAGGTGACAACGGAGCAGCGACGTCGCGCTAAAGCGATTAATTTTGGCTTGTTGTATGGGATGAGTGCGTTTGGGTTGGCGCAGCAGTTGGATATTAGTCGAACAGATGCGCAGAGTTATATCGATACGTACTTTGCTCGCTATCCGGCGGTGCTGGATTATTTGGCGGAAACCAAAGAGTCAGCTAAAAAGATGGGTTATGTGACAACACTGTGTGGCCGGCGATTGTATGTGCCAGAGATTCAGTCGAGAAACCCTATGCGGCGCAAGGCTGCTGAGCGTGCGGCGATCAATGCGCCACTGCAAGGCAGTGCTGCCGACATGATAAAGCTGGCAATGATTCATGTTAATCAATGGCTTAGTGAGGCTGATGGGGTTGCGAGCATGGTGATGCAAGTGCATGATGAGTTGGTGTTTGAGGTGGATACAAATTCCTTGGCCCAGGTCACGCGGGTGGTGAAAGATTTGATGGAGAACGTGGTAGATCTGCGGGTTCCCATTCAGGTTTCGGCTCAGCATGGAAAAAACTGGGATGAGGCGCACTGAGTTGTGGCTGTTCCTAGAGAGAACAAAAAAAGTGTTCGCCATATACTTTATTTATGTTTCGGCGGCTCTTTATTTGCTAAATCGATGTATGCTACAATAATTGATCAAAAAAAACACAGCACAATTATTTTTTGTTTCCAAAGGAGTTATTGAATAATGAGTTTATTGCTTTCTCGGTGGATAAGTCGGCAGCGTTTATGGACTTTAGGTGTGGCATTGTTAGTAGGGTTGGGTGGTGTGTTATACGGGTACGATATTGGCGTTATCTCTGGCGCCCTGCTCTTTATCAATAAAAGTATCCCAATGACCAATACGCAAACGGGCATTATTGTGGGTGCTGTTTTGTGGGGTGGCTTGTTTGGCACATTGGCCGCAGGGCCTTTGGCCGATCGCTATGGTCGCCGGCCAGCAATCGCTTTGTCTTGTGTTGTTTTTTTATTAGGCATCGGTTTTATTTTATTTGCGCACAGCTTTATGACATTGCTTTTTTCTCGTTTATTCTTAGGTGTTGCTGTGGGCATTGTCGCGGTTGCGGTACCGCTTTACGTGACAGAGTTGGTGCCAGCAAGAGACCGAGGCAAATACGTGACTTTTTTCCAGCTATTTTTAACCGCGGGTATTTTATCGGCTTATTTGGTTGATTTTTTGTTTGCATCTTCAGGCAATTGGCGAGCTATGTTTGGCGTAGTAGCAGTACCAGCAATCATTTTATTAATTGGTGTGCTGCGTTTACCAGAGTCACCCAGGTGGTTGGTTGGCAAAAATAGAATTATTGAGGCACAAAAAGTGTTGGCGCGCACGCGTAATAAAGCCGATGTGATGTGTGCGGTCATTGCTATTAAATCTAGCTTGGAAGAAGTGAAAAGTGGCTGGAGTGAGTTGTTTTCTAGTAAGGTTTTTTTACCCTTGCTTATTGCAGTCAGCGTGGCTATTTTAAACCAACTGACGGGCATTAATGTTTTTTTGCAGTATGCACCGACGCTATTAAAACAATCGGGTTTTGGTTCAAATGAAATAGATATTTTAGGCTCTGTAGGTATTGGAGGCGCTAATTTTTTATGTACACTGATTGCCTTGTTGTTTATCGATCGCATTGGTCGAAAACCATTATTAATTATTGGTACTTTTGGTATTATTGTTGCTGAACTGTTTATGGGGACCGTGAGTCGAATGGCATTGTCTCCACACATTAGCGGGTCATTGATGTTGGCTGGCTTGGTTATGTTTATTGTTTTTTATGCTATAGGCCCTGGGGTCGTTGTATGGCTGGCGATTTCTGAGTTGTTCCCAACGCGCGTTCGAGGAAAGGGTATTGCTATTTGCTTGTTTTTTAATTCACTTGCCGGATCAACATTGGCGACGGTTTTCCTTAACTTACAGCATGTGTTAGGCATGGCTGGCACGTATTGGCTGTGTGCCTTCTTTACTTTTATTTATTTTTTAGTGGCTTGTTTTTTCTTGCCAGAAACGCGTTCACAAACCCTGGAAGATATTCAAAAGTACTTCAGAAACAAGCGCGCTCAGTCCTATATTGTTGATAACGACATGGATGCTAGGGCTTAGTGTTAAGCGAGTTTTTTAGCTAAGAGTTTTCTTAGTGAGATCTTTTTAATTTTTTATATGCTGGTTTTATAAAAGCAAGTCAAACTGTTTTTGGTTTGCTTCAGATATTTTGGCGCCAATGCCAATTAAGCGAATTGAGTTTTGTTGTTTTTTAATAATGTCATTTAGCAGGATTTGGAAAAGCTCAATATTGAGTGATTTCGATTGTCGCTCAATGGTTGATTTATTAAATTGACTGTCGGTTATTTTTATAAAAATCCCTGAGATAGATTGTATGTTGTTTTTTTTGATTCGCTTAATGAGCTCGGCATGAATTTTTGGTAGTTTTTCGAGACACTCGCTGTGTGTGCTAAGATCTTTTATGAAGGTGTTTTCGACGCTAATCGATTTTCGAATTCGATTGGGATTGACCTCGCGATGGTCAATGCCCCGGCAATAATTGTGTAAGCTTGCGCCAAACTTTCCGAATTGTTTGACAAGGGTCTCTAGTGAGCATGGTTGAAGTTGATGGCAAAACTCAATGTTCATATTTTTGAGTTTTTCTTGAGTGACCTTCCCCACGCCGAAAATTTTTTTAATTGGCATTTGGCCAATGAATTCATTTATTTGATGTGGTTTTACAAGGGTTAAGCCATTGGGCTTGTTGATGTCGCTGGCAATTTTAGCCAGTAATTTATTCGGGGCAACGCCCGCAGAAGCGGTAAGCTGCGTTTTTAAATAGATTTTCCTTTTGATCGCTTGAGCAATTTGGGTGGCATTGTTGTTGTAAAACCCCACATCGGTAACGTCTAGATAAGCTTCATCCAGTGATAGCGGCTCGACTAACGGGGTGACTGAATGAAATATGCTGCGAATAATGTTAGAGGCAGTTTTGTATTTTTCCATGTTGGCCGGCAGTAGAATTAAGTTGGGGCATTTTCGTAGCGCTGTTGCGGTTGGCATGGCGGAATGTAAGCCGTGTTTTCGAGCAATGTAGTTACAAGTCGATAGCACGCCCCTTTCATGTTCTTTGCCGCCAATGGCGACCGGTTTGTTTTTTAAACTAGGGTTGTCTCGTTCTTCAACTTGAGCAAAAAAATAATCCATATCAATGTGAATGATTTTTCTGCCAAGTTTTTTTTCGGCCATGATTGCGCGTCTTATTCTACCGTAACGGATTTGGCAAGATTGCGTGGTTGATCGATGTCAGTGCCTTTTAAGACTGCGATATGGTATGACAATAATTGTAGTGGAATGTTGTAAACAATAGGGCTGATGATCTCTGGCATTTTGGGTAATTCAATGATAGTTATGTGTGGGTTTTCAGTTTTATAAGCCCCCTCTTCTGTAAAAACAATTAATTGACCACCACGAGCGCTGACTTCTTCAATGTTTGAAATTAGTTTATCAAAAACGGCATTTTTTGGCGCCAATACAATGACTGGCATGTGTTCATCGACTAAGGCTAGTGGTCCATGTTTTAGCTCACCAGCTGGATAGGCTTCTGCGTGAATATAAGAAATTTCTTTTAATTTTAATGAGCCTTCTAATGCAATCGGATAATGAATGCCGCGACCTAAAAAAAGCGAATGCTGTTTATCAATAAATGAATGGGCAATATCAATCAGTGTTTTTTCAAGCCCGGTTATTTTTTCAACTAGTTGTGGTAATTGCTTTAGTTGCTCGGTGGTGCTCTGTACTAAATCGCTATTGTTTTGTAATTCTGCAAAGGCCAGCGTTAATAATAGTAGGGCAACAAGCTGGGCAGTAAATGTTTTGGTGGCAGCAACGCCAATTTCTGGACCGGCTTGGGTAATGAAAACAAGATCAGCTTCGCGCGCCAGTGTGCTTTGTGCCACATTGCAAATTGCTAGAGTGTTTTCATAACCATCTTTTTTTGCTCTTTTTAATGCCGCTAGTGTGTCGGCTGTTTCGCCCGATTGCGATAGCATAATGAGAAGCGTGTTTTCTTCTACAATGGTGCGTGGTCGATAACGGTGTTCGCTGGCAACAAAAACTTGGCACGGTATGCCGGCGTGTTCTTCAATCCAGGCGGCAGCAACTAAGCCAGCATGATAGCTGGTGCCACAAGCAATAATGTGGATGCGTTTGGTTGACGCTAGTTTTGTCTTGGCGGTAGGGCCAAAAAGCTCGCACAAAGATTGGCAATCAGCAGCCAATGCATTGTCGAGCGTTCGACTAATGGCGACAGGTTGCTCGAAAATTTCTTTTTGCATAAAGTGACGGAAGTTGCCTTTGCTGCCAGCCTGTTCAATATTACTTAGCTCTTTAACCGGCCGCGTAACGACTTGGTTGTTTTCATCAAAAAGCTCTAATTGTGTTGTTGAAATCTTAGCAACATCGCCCTCTTCTAAAAAAATAAACTGATCTGTAACTGATGACAAAGCCATTGGATCTGAGCCAATGAAATGCTCTTCAATGCCAACACCAATGACTAAGGGGCTGCCAAAGCGTGCGGCAATAATGTGATCGGGTTCGGTTAATGAAATAACACCTAGCGCGTAAGCCCCTTTAAGTTGGGCAATGGCTTTTTGTGTGGCTTCTAACAGTGTGTCAGAGTTTTTCAGTTCTTGGTGAATAAGGTGGGCGATCACTTCTGTGTCTGTGTCAGATGCAAAGGTATAGCCGGCTTTTTCTAAAGATTCTTTAAGTGGTTGGTAGTTTTCAATAATACCGTTGTGAACCACGGCAATTTCATTATGAGAAACGTGGGGGTGCGCATTGCGTTTTTCAGGTTTGCCGTGTGTTGCCCAGCGAGTGTGAGCAATGCCAATGTGTCCGCTTAACGGATTTTGGCTTAAGACATTTTTGAGTTCGGCCACTTTGCCTTTTTCTTTGATCACATCCAGCTGTGTTTTTTCTGGATTAATGATGGCCAGCCCAGCAGAGTCATAGCCCCGATACTCTAGGCGTTCTAATCCGTGAATTAAAATTTTTGCAACACGACGCTCTGCAATAGCACCAACAATTCCACACATGGCTTAAGCAAACCCTTATTTAAAAAACAATGGTCGAAGTTTAGCAGTGTTTTTTTAGCCTGTCATCGATCTTTGGTGTATTTTCCACTTTGCAATGGCAGGCTGAGAGGCTATGATTGCCTCTAAATAAAGCTGGCTCTTGATATTTTTAAGGGGGATTGAATTATGTTGTCTCATAAAGAACTTGCTAATGCGATAAGAATATTAGCTATAGACGGTGTACAGCGGGCCAATTCCGGCCATCCTGGTATGCCGATGGGTATGGCCGATATAGCTGAGACACTCTGGAATGGGGTGTTAAAGCATGATCCGGCAACGCCTGATTGGCATAACCGTGATCGCTTTGTACTGTCTAATGGTCATGGCTCTATGCTGTTGTACGCACTGTTGCATTTAACGGGCTATGATTTATCGCTAGATGATATTAAGCAATTCAGGCAGTTGGGCTCTAAAACGCCTGGACACCCGGAATATGGCATGACGCCTGGCGTTGAAACAACAACGGGGCCCTTGGGTCAAGGCTTGGCAAATGCCGTAGGAATGGCGTTGGCAGAGAAAACGCTTGCCGCGCACTTTAATCGACCTGACTATGCGGTGGTTGATCACCACACTTATGCATTTGTTGGTGATGGTTGCTTAATGGAAGGCATCTCTCATGAGGCCTGTTCGTTGGCGGGTACATTGGAGTTGGGTAAGCTCATTGTTTTATTTGATGATAATGGTATTTCAATCGATGGTGATGTGACTGGCTGGTTTACCGAAAACGTAGCGCAGCGCTTTGCTAGCTATCATTGGCACGTTGTGCCGGTAGTCGATGGCCATGATCATGATGCAGTTTTAGCGGCGATCAAAGAGGCAAAATCAGTAACCGACCGCCCTAGTCTTATTTGTTGTCAAACAACCATTGGCTATGGCTCACCTAGTTTGGCTGGTACAGCTAAAACACACGGTAGCCCTTTGGGTCAGGATGAAATTGCCGCGGTGCGTAAAGGCTTTAATTGGCCGCATGCACCGTTTGATATTCCGGCGAGTGTTTACGATGCACTTGATGGCAAAGCTCGGGGCGTAACACAAAAAAGCCAATGGGATGAGTTATTCGAAGCTTATAGGGCAGCACACCCTGAGTTGGCAGCGGAGTTTTTACGTAGAGTTGATGGGCAGCTACCTGCAGATTGGCCTGAGTTCACTGAGCGTTATTTTAAAGAGATTTTGACCAAGCGCGATGCACTAGCAACACGCAAATCATCGCAGGCGTGTCTGGAGATTTTATGCCGTAAATTGCCTGAGCTTTTGGGTGGCTCTGCCGATTTAACCGGATCCAATTGCACAAATTGGTCTGGCACCGAAATCATTAGTGCTGACTTGCCGGCAGGTAATTACATTGAATACGGTGTGCGTGAATTTGCCATGTCAGCCATGATGAACGGTATTACGCTTCATGGTGGTTTTATTCCTTATGGCGGAACCTTTTTAGTATTTACAGATTATGCGCGTAACGCGGTTCGCTTGGCGGCGATGATGAAGCAGCGAGTCATTTTTGTTTACACGCATGACTCCATTGCTTTGGGTGAAGATGGTCCGACACATCAGCCGGTTGAGCATGCAGCTATATTGCGCTTAACGCCGGGTGTGGATGTCTGGCGCCCTGCAGATAATTTAGAAACAGCCGTTGCCTGGGAGCAGTCGATTACTCGTGAGGATGGCCCAAGCTGTTTATTATTGTCGCGACAAAATTTACCGCAATTAACTCATGATCAGCATCATTCGGTTGAGGATGTTGCTAGGGGTGGCTATATTTTATACCAACAAGAAGGGGCTTTGCAGGGTGTTTTATTAGCAACAGGTTCGGAGGTTGAGCTAGCGATAAATGTGGCTGCTGTGTTGCAAGAGCAAGGGCTTAATTTCCGGGTGGTTTCTATGCCTTGCTGCGATCGCTTTTTAGCGCAAGACGAGGCCTACCAAGCCCATGTTTTACCCAAGGATATTCCATGCAGAATATCCATTGAGGCAGCAACAACAAATTATTGGCGAGCATTTGTTGGAGATTATGGTACTATGGTCGGCCTTGATCAATTTGGCGAGTCTGGCCCGGCTGAGCAAGTGCTAGAGGCGCTTGGCTTTACTGTTGAGGCGGTAGTTGCCAAAGTTCAACAATGTTTGCAACGTATAAACGAGGAGAAAAAATAATGAAAATTGCAATTAATGGTTTTGGTCGTATTGGGCGTAATGTGGTTCGTGCGCTATTTGAAAGTAAGCACCACTCTGATATCGAGTTGGTGGCAATCAATGATTTAACAGACTTAAGTACCAACGCACAATTGCTGAAATACGATAGTGTTAACGGCATATTCCAAGAAGAAGTGGGTGTAGATGGAAACCACTTGGTTGTTGGCGGGCATAAAATTGCTGTGCATGCTGAGCGCAACCCAGCTGATTTACCTTGGGGTGAGTTAGGCGTAGACGTGGTATTTGAGTGTACTGGATTTTTCGCAAGCAAAGAAAAAGCATCAGCGCATTTACAAGCTGGGGCGAAAAAAGTATTAATTTCAGCGCCTGCTGGTAGTGACTTACCAACCATTGTATATGGTGTGAACCAAGACACATTAACAGCCAATGATGACGTAGTATCGAACGCATCTTGTACAACCAACTGTTTGGCTCCTGTGGCAAAAGTGTTGCATGAAACAGTGGGTATTGAGCGTGGTTTGATGACAACGATTCATGCGTACACAAACGATCAAAAATTAACCGACAGTGTGCACTCAGATATTCGTCGTGCTCGTTCGGCAACGCAATCAATGATCCCAACAAAAACCGGTGCAGCTGCCGCGGTTGGTTTGGTATTACCAGAGTTGGCGGGTAAATTAGACGGATTTGCAATGCGCGTTCCTGTTATTAATGTCTCTGTGGTTGATTTAACGTTTGAGGCATCGAGCGCAACAGATGCAGAAACGATTAACCAAGCCATTAAAGCAGCGGCGCAATCAAGTAGCTTGAAAGGCATTTTGACGTATAACGAAGAGCCTTTGGTTTCTATTGATTTTAATCATAATCCGGCTTCGTCTGTATTTGATGCAACACAAACGCGGGTTATTGATAACCTAGTGAAAATTGTTTCTTGGTACGATAACGAATGGGGCTTCTCAAACCGTATGCTAGATACGGCAAAAGCGCTGATCAATGCAAAATAAAAGGTAGTTATTATGACAATTCGCTCAATGCATGAGATGGATTTGAATCAAAAACGTGTTTTGATTCGTGAAGATTTAAATGTACCCATGACTGACGATGGGCGAATTAGTGATGATACTCGCATCCAGCGTGCTTTGCCGACAATTAAGGCGGCACTAGAGCAAGGGGCGGCGGTGATAATTATGTCGCACCTTGGTCGCCCAACCGCGGGTCATTTCGATGCTAAGTTTTCGTTAGCCGCTGTTGCAGAAGCACTTAGCGCGGAGCTTAATCAGCCCGTTTCATTGTTGAGTGATTGGCTCGACGGTGTTGATGTGGCGCCAGGCCAAGTCGTTTTGTGTGAAAATGTTCGATTTAACGAAGGTGAAGAAAGTTGTGATAATGCTTTAGCTAAAAAAATGGCAGCCTTGTGTGATGTGTTTGTGATGGATGCATTTGCAACCTGTCATCGCGCACATGCATCAACGTGTGGGGTGGCTGATTTCGCCTCAATTGCTTGTGCCGGCCCACTTTTAGTTGAAGAGCTGGATGCGTTTGATCGAACAATGAAATCTCCCAAACGGCCTTTGTTGGCTATTGTGGGGGGAGCGAAAGTATCGACTAAAATTCACTTACTCGAGTCGTTAATCCCACAGGTTGACAGTTTAATTGTGGGTGGCGGCATCATCAATACCGTGTTGTTGGCGCAAGGTTTTGCTATTGGTAATTCATTGTGTGAGCAAGACTGTGTCGATCAAGCAAAGCGTTTGTTAGCCTTAGCCAAAGAGCATCATGTTGAGTGGCCAATGCCAATTGATGTGGTGGTTGCCAAAGAATTTTCTGAAACAGCCAGCACAGAGGTTCGTTTATTGCAGGATGTGCAAAGCGATGAACAAATTTTAGATATTGGCCCGCAAACCATTGCTGCATATGAAACCGTGGTTGGCGAGGCTGAAACTATTTTATGGAATGGCCCAGTCGGTGTATTTGAGTTAACACCCTTTGAGAATGGCACGCGCCAATTAGGTTTGGCAATTGCCAATTCCAAGGCATTCACTGTCGCAGGCGGTGGTGATACCGTCGCAGCACTGAAAAAGTTTGGCATTGCAGACAAAATGTCTTATGTTTCTACAGGAGGGGGTGCATTTTTAGCCTTGCTAGAAAATAAACCCTTAGCATCATTACAAGCACTAGAGGAAAAATAATTTATGAGTATTAATGAGCCACATATGCTTCGGCACACAAAAATCATTGCAACATTAGGCCCCAGTAGTGATGACCCAAATGACTTAGACAAATTATTAAAAGCGGGCGTTAATATTGTTCGCTTAAACTTCTCTCACGGCTCTCATGAATCACAAAAAAAACGAATGGATGCAGTTCGTGCTTGGTCAGAAAAAAATGGCCGTATTGTGGGTATATTAGCAGATTTACAAGGTCCTAAAATTCGCGTTGCTAATTTCAAAAATAAAGCAGTTGAGTTAACTAAAGGGCAGAAGTTTGTTTTAGATGCCGATTTAGACGATGATGCAGGCGATGAAACACAGGTCGGTATTGATTATAAAGATTTACCAAAAGATGTTGTCCCTAAAGATATTTTATTACTAGACGATGGGCGCATAGTATTTGAAGTTGAAGAAGTGAGTGGCAATAAAGTGCATTGTATTGTTGAGGTTGGCGGCAAGTTATCAAATCACAAAGGCATTAATCGTAAAGGCGGTGGATTATCAGCAGATGCTTTAACCGAAAAAGATAAACTTGATATGGAGTTTGTTTGTAAACAAAACGTTGATTATATTGCCATCTCATTTCCACGCAATGCAGAAGACATGCGTTATGCGCGTGAGCTAATGGAAGGTTTTGGCGGTGATGCCGGCTTAGTTTCAAAAATTGAGCGTACTGAGGCAGTTGAAGATATTGATGAAATTATTTTAGCCAGTGATGCTGTGATGGTAGCTCGTGGTGATTTAGCCGTAGAAGTAGGTGATGCTCAAGTTCCTGTTATTCAAAAGCACATTATTCAGCGAGCTCGAACATTGGATCGTCCGGTTATCACTGCAACGCAAATGATGGAATCGATGATTGAAAGCAGTGTGCCAACGCGTGCTGAGATGTCTGATGTAGCCAATGCGGTTTTAGATTATACCGACGCGGTCATGTTATCGGCAGAAAGTGCGGTGGGTAAACACCCTGCTTTAGTGGTTGAAACCATGTCTAGAGCGTGTCTGGCTGCAGAGCAGCACCCTGAATCAAGAATTTCTGGCCATCGGGTAGAATTAATGTTTAATCGTATTGATGAGGCAGTTGCCATGGCAACGATGTATACGGCAAACCATTTAGACATTGAAGCCATTATTGCTCTGACAGAATCGAGTCGAACGCCACTTTGGATGTCTCGTATTCGCTCAGCCATTCCTATCTATGGCTTGAGTCGTAACCCACGATCGCTGGGTAAAATGACAATGTATCGTGGTGTTTTTCCGCTGTATTTTGATGTGACACAATGTACTAGAGATCAAGTCAATGCGGTGTCTGTTGATACTGTGCTACAAAGACGTTCATTGAATGATGGCGATAAAGTCATTCTTACCAAAGGCGATGCCATTGGTGTAGGCGGCGGCTCGAATGCTATGAAAATCTTAACTGTAGGTCATGTTGCATGAATTGGACATTAATTTTATTGCTAGCTGGTGCGGCCTTTGCGTTTTGGCTATGCATTAAAATGATTAAAAACAATAAACAGGCATTTTCTCGCGAGAATTTGCAAAAAAGTTTGTCAACCGTTGGCTTACTTGCACTGATGATAATTGCTATTATAGCGGTAGCGGTGCATTTTTTACGAAACTGATTTTAAATAAAGAAGGAATAAACTTATGGCTTTAATTACACTAAGACAATTACTGGACCATGCTGCTGAGCATAGTTATGGTGTTGCAGCATATAATGCAAATAATTTAGAGCAGGTTCGCGCTATTATGATGGCGGCAGATCGCACTAATAGCCCGGTCATTATTCAAGCTTCAGCGGGTGCTAGAAAATATGCAGGACCCGAGTTTATTCGTCATCTTATTGAGGCAGCCATTGCTGAGTGGCCTCATATTCCAGTTTGTATGCACCAAGATCATGGCGCATCCCCTGATGTTTGTCAGCGTTCATTACAACTAGGTTTCTCTTCTGTCATGATGGATGGCTCTTTAAAGGAAGACGCAAAAACACCATCGGACTTTGAGTATAATGTGGACGTGACCCGCTTAACGGTTGGTCGAGCTCATGCTTGTGGTGCATCGGTTGAAGGCGAACTGGGTTGCTTGGGTTCATTGGAAACTGGCATGGCTGGCGAAGAAGATGGTTCTGGTGCAGAGGGTGTGTTGTCAAAAGATCAGTTGTTAACAGATCCAGAGCAGGCGGCAGAGTTTGTGAAGCGCACAGAAGTTGATGCACTAGCTATTGCTATTGGTACGAGTCATGGTGCTTATAAATTTACTCGTCCACCAACAGGCGATGTTTTATCAATTGAGCAAATCAAAGCGATTCACGCTCGAATTCCTGACACGCATTTGGTTATGCACGGTTCTTCTTCTGTACCACAAGACTGGTTGGCGGTTATTAATGAATTTGGTGGTAAAATTCCTGAAACATACGGTGTGCCAGTTGAAGAAATTCAAGAGGGCATTAAAAATGGTGTGCGCAAAGTGAACATTGATACCGATTTACGCTTAGCGTCAACGGGTGCAATTCGCCGTTATTTTGCAGAAAATCCAGCAGAGTTTGATCCTCGAAAATACTTTGCAAAAGCAACCGAGGCGATGTCTGACATTTGTGCAGCTCGCTATGAGTCCTTTGGTAGTGCAGGACAGGCAGATAAAATTAAAGTAGTGCCGATGGAAGAAATGTATAAGCGCTACATTAATGGAGATTATAAGCCAAAGACTAAATAATATTTGAGGGCCAGCATAATGAGGAAAGCTATTTTTTTTATTGTTTTTTTTTCGTGTGTTGGCCTTTTGATTTATTTTTATCACCGAGATGACTTAAATATCCAGCAGGTTGAGTCGGTTTCCAGTAAAATAAACAGTGAAAATCAAGAAGCTCAGGTTAATAAAAACAAAGAAATAATTAGAACACTCTACAATGCCATTGAAAATAATAATTTATCTGAAGCTAAAAGTGTTTTAGGCAATAATTACAAAGTAACTAATTATGGCAGCATGTATGACCACCCCGCTGGTAATGCTGATAAGACCAAGACTTATCAAGAAGCCACCCCGAGCCTGATGGCAAACATTACTTACATACACCGCGCTTTTTCCAATGTGAAACTCACAATAACGGATATACTCGCCGAAGGTGATCAAGTATTTGTTTCATCTGAAATGGCGGGCAATCAAACCGGCCAATGGATGGGCTATGCGCCAACGGGTAAGCGATTAATTCTGCATCTATTCGCAATCTATGTTGTTGAAAATGGCAAGATTGTAAAAGTTACGGATATGCATAATGATTTAAATGTATTACAACAGTTGGGTTATATGCCAGTAAAATAAATTTTATGTAAATTTCTGAAAGTGATTTGCTGAAGAAAACATATTTTATATTGATATTACTGAGTGTGATGACATTTGGTGCTAAATCCGATTGCATGATAAATTCACAAACCTTTTGATATAAACTCTTGTTGCAGCCCCAAAGAGTCTCAGTATTTTATAAAAAAAGCTAAAAGAATAAATTTTTTTTTATTCTTTATAACCCCCTGTTTTGAAATTAATTTTTGTGGTTTCTTTTGGCTCTTAATAATCCCTTAATAATCCCTTAATAATCCCTTAATAATCCCTTAATAATCCCTTAATAATCCCTTAATACTGCTTTAAGGATCGTATGTTATTATAATATGACAGCTAATATGTTGATAATTATAGAGGAAGATAAAGAATGGCATATGAGATTAATGAGAAAATGAAAGATTCATTAGAATCGGAGCACTTGGCTGTTTTGAGGGAAATGTATTCCACCACCCCTCCAGGGATTGGATACCGCAGTGATAAGGGCGTAATAGGGAAGACAAGAGAACTAGATAAAGATGGCCTGGTTAAGCTAATTGAAGCAGCAGAGATGCAAAGGGAGGCAGGAGCTGAAGAAATAGTGGAAATAGAAACATATTCTGTAGAAATACCCGCGCAACCGGCGAGTACTTACAATGTAAATGTGGGGTATGAATACGACTACCCTTCTGAATGGATAACCGTTCCTGCAGTCGATGCATATAGTCAAGAAAAGACGAGAAAAACTATAGATATCAATTTGTCCGGCTTTCAACTAAAAAAAGAAGATATTGAAAAATATGTGGCTTTAAATAAATTATTGGGACGCTTATTAGGACCAGGGTGTATTGATCTTTCAAGCTATACTCTAGAGAACAACCCTACAAGGCGTAACTGGGTCAAAGAAATAAAATTAATTGAAGGTTGGCAGGAAAAAATGTATAGAGGTGAGACTCCTTCGGGTTTAGACCTTAAGCCTGTTGAAGGCCGTGTGAAAAAAATAGAAAATGAAGCTGAAAAAATTAAACGTTTGCATGATTTTATCTTACAAATTTCAAAAACAACGATTGATCCTATTATTGATAAAATTAATGCCTGGGTGATAAGACATAATTTTGGTGGTCCAAGCAGCAAGAAAGGGGATGCTGTTTGTGGTTTAATGGTGGAGATGACTACGTGGTTAACTACTGACTCTATTATTAGTTTGTGTTCTGAATACCGTAAAGAGAAACAGAAGATAGGGGTATTTGATTTACGTGAGCCACTAGATGAAGATTTAGTGGGACGACTTCTAAACGACTTTGCGAGAAAGGGTATAAAAAACCTAAGCCCAGAAGATCAGGCGCTGATTTTCACAAATAATTCTGGCTGGGTTCGGTCTTGGGAGGAGTGTGAAATAGGAAAAATCTTGATTCTAAGCCCATTTAGTGAAGTTTTTCGAGGTGTGGCAAGAGTACAGGAAAAATCACTTGGAATGAGAATTTCAAGTTTATTTGGTTTTAAACCAAGTTCAGTTGTGGGGGTAGGAGCACAGCCGGAGGCAGGAGCACAGCCAGAGCCGGAGGCAGGAGCACAGCCAGAGCCAGAGGCAGGAGCACAGCCGGAGGCAGGAGCACAGCCAGAGCCGGAGGCAGGAGCACAGCCAGAGCCAGAGGCAGGAGCACAGCCAGAGCCAGAGGCAGGAGCACAGCGAGAGTCAGACGACGAGGGGACTGAGCTAAGTTCCATGGGCGGCAGGCGCTTATAGCTAAGGACAACCATTCAAGCGCCTGGTTTAAATCTGCGCGCTTATAATAGTTCAAAAGTCTTCCAGGGCTTAACTTGTTTATTTTTCTTTTGTGCTTGATGCAAGCTTTTAAAGACAAAGAATATAGCCTTCATCCGCATGGCTGCTATTTTTTTAAAAGCATTGTTTTATTCTTTTTTAGTTTATTGTTATTTCAGTCTCACTCAGAATGCATAGGCCTCACCGATGGCTTGGTGTTTTGCACGACTTCAGGCAAGTCTTTAATTGCTTGCTGGGCTTTTCGCATTGAGGAAAAGGCCCCGTATGTGACTTCATAACGTGTTTTGTTGTTTGCGGTTTCTGTTGTAATGTCTGCACCGTATAGGTCATGTTCGGCAATAAATTGTTCAGCTTGTTCTCGGCTATTTCCTTCAAAAAGCTGTAGCGTTAAGTCGCCATTGTTTTTTGTTGGCTTTCCAGTTAATAGATCAGCATATTTGTGCCTATTTTCTGGTGGTGGCGGCAGGTAAGCGGGTTTTGGAACATATCGCCTAGTGACATCTTCCTGGTTTTCAGCTTCCCACATTTCAATATCATTAAGTGCTTGTGCTGCCATGGGTTGATTGTTTTTAGCCGCTTCACTAAACCAGTACCTGGCTAGTGAAATGTTCTCCTCAACGCCAATGCCATAATAGTAGCGGTAGCCTAGGGTGTACTGTGCATTGGCATTACCTCGTGCCGCGTCCTTCATGATGGGCTCTAGGGTTGCGTGAAAACGGTAGTTGTATTGGTTGTCTGGGATGCTTGGCTTGCCTAGCTTGCTTCCTGCGCAGCCGCCTAATAAGAATAGTGAGCTGATGGTAAGGCACCCTAGCAGGGCGCTGAGTGTGGTTTTTTTCATGGCAAGCCTCTATGTTCTTTTTTTGCACATACTTTAAAGTATAGAAGATTTATTTTCTAAAAGTTTGTTACTGTTGTTTTTTTTTGCAAAAGCAGCCCTATTTAATTGAAAAAAAGTAAAAAACAGGTAAACTCTTAGTAGGTGGATCCCCGGGAATTGATTAATAAAGGTACGCGTATGTTGTTGAAAAGATTGTTAATTGGTGCTGCAACATCGTTTTGTTTGTTCTCTATGACGATTGCCAGCGGCAATGATCAGTCTTCCGTAAGTGCGCCAACGCCTTCTAAAGCAATTAGTGTGCCTGCAGCCTCGCCGGGTCAGCCTGCTGTGCAGAAAAATATTAGCATCACACCGCTGCCTTCTAAGGCAATTAGTGTGTCTGCAGCCTCGCCGAGCCAGCCTGCTGTGCAGAAAAATATTAACATCACCCCACAAACATCCCTGCCCTCTGCTTACTCTGTTGGTAGTAATGCTGTTTCACAAAAAAAGCAGGTGTGGAATTTACAAAATGCTGACATTCGAGCAGTTATTCAAAGCATTGCTAGGCTAACCGGTAAAAGCTTTATTGTGGATCCTCGCGTTCAGGGCAAAGTAACCATTATTTCAAATACTCCAATGACAAAAGACGAGTCTTATCATGTGTTTTTATCTTTGTTACAAATATTGGGTTATGCGGCAGTACCCAGCGGTAATGTTGTAAAGATTCTACCGACTTTCAATGCTAAGCAAACCGGTGCGCCTTTAGTTGACGCAAAACATCCGGGGCAGGGTGACCAGGTGGTTGTTCGTTTGGTCACGGTCAATAACGTTTCTGCAACCGACTTGGTTTCTGTGTTGCGTCCACTGATGAGTGAGACAAGCTCGGTCAGTGCTTATACTCCATCAAATGCTTTAATTTTAGCAGGATATGCAGATAATATTAATAAGTTGGTTAAAGTGGTGCAAAATCTTGATTCCAATAACGCCAGTCAAATTCAAGTGGTACCTTTACGGCATGCGGATGCCACAAAAATAGTGGCTATTTTGCAATCGTTACAGCAGTCTGAAAGCGCTAAAGGTCGAGTGTCTAATGTTTCTTATGCCGCTGATGCTGGCAGTAACGGTGTTTTAATTAGCGGCAATACAAATGCAATTGATCGCGCCAAACAATTAATTGCTAAGTTAGATTCAGATAAAGGTATGTCGGGCAATACTAAAGTAATCCGCCTTAAATATTTAAAGGCAAAAGATTTAGCGGCAACATTACAAAAAGTGGCTCAGGCAACAATTACGGCGCAAGGTGGTTCGGCAAATGCAGCAAGTGATGTGTCGATACAGCCGGAAATTGATAATAACACCCTTCTTGTTCATGCGCCGGCAGCTGAGGTACAAAGCCTAGAGCAAATCATTAAAAAATTGGACACACGCCCCAGCCAAGTACTAATTCAAGCTGTTATTGCAAGAGTTGATCAAAGCACTTTGTCTCATTTGGGTATTATTTGGGGAACAGCGCCTAGTGCTGACCAGCTGAAAGCGGTCGCTGAAGCAGCAGGAAGCATGGTGGGAGCTAATGGGCTGCCAACAGGTTTTCAAGAAGGCATGGGAACCATTCCAGGCGGTAAAATTAGTGTTATCTTAAAAGCACTTAATAGCAACACATCCAGCAATGTACTTTCAACCCCCTCTCTTGTTGTGTTGAATAATGAAAAAGCCTCTATTACTAGCGGTGAAAATCGTCAGGTGGCTAATCGTGAATATGCAACAACGAACACGGGTGGCGCGGGTGATGACGCAGGCGTACCCTTTCAAACCTTTCAAACACAAAAAGCAGATTTAGTCTTAACGGTAATGCCACAAATTAGTCCAGATAAAACGGTGCGACTCAAGATAGATCAAAAAGATGATAGTTTTGATACACCAGCAGATAGTGGAAATACTCGTCCTGCGATGGATACCACCGACATAAATACTAGTGTATTGGTTAATAGCGGTGATATTTTAGTGCTGGGTGGATTAATTAAAAATGATCACCAAAAGCAAGAGCATAAAGTGCCAATTTTGGGTGATATCCCTATTTTAGGGAATTTATTTAGATATCGTGATAAAAGTAATGAACGAAAAAGCCTAATGATTTTTATTCGCCCTATTATTTTAACGAATAAAAAACAAAACCATCGGGTTTCTATGTTGCGTTACCATTACATGCGCCAACAACAAATTCAGGCTGAGGCCCAAGAAGGCCAATCTAATAAATTGCAATCGGTATTGCCAGCTTTGGGGAATACGCCAGAAGTGCAATTACCTAAGCCCTTTTAATTATGGAAGAGCAAGAAAACAGCCGGCTTAATCATCAAGAAAAAAAGCAAGAATTTTATCTGCCCTTTAGTTTTGCTAAACAGCATGGTGTTTATGTTGCTAATAAATCTGAGCAAGGCGTTATTATTCATTATCTAGCACCATTAAAGCCGAGCGTTATCAAAGAAATAAAGCGGCGATTACATTGTGTGCTAAGCTTTCAAGAAGTGCCGGCTGATCAGTTTGAAGTAGGGTTGGCTAAGGCTTATGAGGCAGGTAAAAGTTCTGCTTTGGAGGCAATTTCTGCATTAGAGGAAGAAGGTAGTCTGGATGACTTGATGCATACGTTGCCTAGCTCAAAAGATTTATTAGAAAAACAAGATGATGCTCCCATTATTAAGTTAATTAATGGGGTGTTAACGCAAGCAATTAAACAAAAAGCATCGGATGTTCATTTTGAAACTTTTGAAGATGAACTAATTATTCGTTTTCGGGTTGATGGCGTGCTGCGAGAAATTCTTAAGCCGCCACGTGCTTTATCTCCGTTGTTGGTTTCTCGTTTGAAAATTATGTCGAAGTTAGATATTGCGGAAAAGCGTTTACCGCAAGACGGCAGGATTGCTTTAAAAATTGCAGGTCGGCCGGTGGATGTTCGGGTATCAACTATTCCAACGCACTATGGCGAGCGAATTGTTTTGCGTTTATTAGATAAAAATCAGGCGCCACTAAATTTAGGAAAGCTTGGCATGCTTGAAGAGGCGCAATTAAAAATTGAAACGTTAATTAGTAGTCCACATGGTATTATTTTAGTGACCGGACCAACGGGTTCAGGTAAAACCACGACGCTGTATGCCGCATTAAATAAATTAAATCAAAGTTCACGCAACATTATGACGGTCGAAGATCCTATCGAATATTATTTGCCGGGTGTTAGTCAAACGCAAGTTAACACGAAAGTGAATATGTCTTTTGCTAAAGGACTTCGTGCTATTTTACGTCAAGATCCCGATGTTGTGATGGTGGGCGAGATTCGTGATAAAGAAACAGCAGACATGGCCGTGCAAGCCAGCTTAACAGGGCATTTAGTGTTATCAACACTGCATACCAATAGCGCCATTGGTGCCATTTCTCGTTTGCGAGACATGGGGGTTGAGCCGTTTTTATTGTCGTCCACATTGGTTGGTGTGGTTGCGCAGCGCTTAGTACGCCGCTTGTGTGATCACTGTAAGCAAGAAATTTCGTGTACAGAAGAAGAGAAGTTATTACTGGGTGTTGATGGAAAAGCAAAAGAGGTTTTTCATTATTCGCCACAAGGGTGTAGTGAGTGTATGGATTTAGGATATTCTGGACGAATGGGGATTTATGAAATCATCATGATTGATGATGAGCTAGCATCAATGGTTCACGCCAGTGCAAGTGAGCAAGCCATTGAAAGCTACACACGTAAAAAATCAAAAAGTATGCGCCAAGATGGTTGGCGTCGAGTGCTAAATGGCGACACCTCGATTGAAGAAGTGCTTCGTGTAACAACAGAGAGTGTGTAAATGGCTGCGTTTCAATATCAGGCAATGGATGTTGCTGGGAAAAAAACCAAAGGCGTTGTTGAGGCAGATTCAGCTGTTCAAGCAAGGCAGTCTTTACGGAAAAGGGGGCTAACGCCGCTTGATGTGCAAGAGGTGTCTCGTCGTAAAAGAGACAAGGGCAATCAAGGCTCGAAAATCCGTGGCTCTCGAAAAAGTATTGGTGCTAATGATTTGGCCTTATTAACAAGGCAGTTGGCCACATTAATTGCTGCAGGTATTCCGCTTGATGAAGCGTTGCTTGGTGTGGCTGAACAAACTGAAAAAGCAAAAGTGAAAACCATTTTGTTGGGGGTTCGTTCGAAAGTAATGGAAGGCTATGGTTTGGCTCGAGGCATGGAAGAGTTTCCTAAATCTTTTTCAAAATTATACCGTACAACGGTGTCTTCTGGTGAGCAATCAGGCAAGCTAGATCAAATTCTAGAAAGATTAGCTGACTACACTGAAAAGCAGAAGAAGATGAGGCAAAAAATTCAGCAGGCTTTAATTTACCCCGCATTAATGACCGTGGTTTCTATTGGGATTATTGTTTTTCTGATGGTTAGTGTTGTGCCAAAGATTGTGGATGTTTTTACGCAATCAGGGCAGGTGCTTCCGCTTGCTACGCTAGCCCTGTTGGCGATTAGTAGTTTTATTGTTAATTATGGTATTTATTTGTTGGCGGCAATTATTGCTTTTGTTGTTGGTTTTAGAATGCTGTTAAAAAGAAGTGTTTTTTTTAAGAAAAAATTTCATGGGTTTTTGTTAAAAATCCCTCTTATTGGCGGACTGATTAAAACCATTAATTGCGCGCGATTTTCTCGCACACTTGGTATTTTAACTGCGGCTGGTGTGCCTATTCTTGATGGTCTAAAAACTTCTGTGCAATTAATTGCGCCATTGCCTATGCGCGAAGCCGTTGATGACGCCATTGTTAAAATTCAAGAGGGTAAGCCAATTAATAAATCACTAAAAGAGGGTGGGTTTTTCCCCCCGATGTTTATTCATTTGGTCGCTAGTGGCGAAGCTAGTGGTCAGCTTGAGAGTATGCTTGAAAAGGCCGCTAATAATCAGGATGATATTGTGGAAACTGTTATACAGAGTGCCCTGACTTTATTTGAACCATTGATGATTTTAGTCATGGGCGGTATTGTATTGTTTATTGTGATGGCCATTATGCTGCCAATTTTTGGCATGGATCAATTGGCTCGATAATTTAAGGGGAAAAAATGAAAAAATTAGTTATGCGTTCTCGATTACAGCGAGGTTTTACTATTATTGAAGTTATGGTCGTTGTGGTCATTATTGCAATTTTAGCAGCAATTGTTGTGCCTAAAATTATGCAAAGGCCGGAACAAGCAAGGATGATTCGAGCTCAACAAGATATTGTTTCTGTCACTAATGCACTGGATTTATATAAGTTAGATAATGGTTTTTATCCAACGACGGCGCAAGGCCTGCAAGCATTGGTGAAGGAGCCAACAGATTCACCTAAGCCAAGTAATTGGCAGCAAGGTGGCTACTTGAAAGTATTGCCGGTTGACCCCTGGTCAAACCCATATCATTATCAAAACCCAGGTAGCCATGGAGAAGTGGATATTTATTCTTGTGGGTCGGGTGCAACAGCAACTGGGTGTACAGAAGCGAATGCGAAAGTGGCTAATTGGAATTTAAAAAAACCTAATACACCAACGCCTAACTAGGTTGTGCGCATGCGGTACCAAGCACGATCTTCTTTCTTGAAAGGCTTTACACTAATTGAAGTGTTGGTGGTGCTGGTAATTATGGCTGTCATGATTGGTATGGCAACGGCGTTATTTTTTGGTGCAACGAAAAGTCGACGTATTAAGAGTGAAGCTGAAAAAATAAGTTTATTAATCCCTGCCGTTTCTCAGCAAGCTATTTTACAGCCAGCGGTTATTGGAATGAAGTTCACAGACAAAGGCTATCAGTTTTTCCGTTATGAATCGAAAACAGTAAATAATGACCACTGGGCTCCTATTGGGCAAGGGATTTTTTCTAAGGTTAATACGTATCCTTATGGTATTGGTGCTAAATTAAATAAATTAGTGGCTGGTAGCTCGTTAATAGGGTTGCCGGATCATGATAAAAGCATGGTGATTTTTTTGCCCAATGGTGATGTCTCCCCTTTTGAATTAACTATCGGCAGTCGTGATGGTAAAGGTCGGTCATATCAAATTGACGTTGCACCCAATGGCGTTTTTAAAATAACACCGCCATTATTTAATAGAAATAAGGCGTTTTCTAAATAATGAAAGAAAAAGGTTTTACATTAATTGAGGTGTTGGTTGCGTTGATTATTTTAGCGATTGCCTTAGTTGGTGTCATGGCAACGATTGGCAGTAGTATTCGCATGAGTGAGCGGGTGCGTGATGATACTGCTGCGCATTTTGTTGCAATGAATGTTATTGCGAAAATGCAAATTAACACGCTGCCCTCGCCTTCCGGTAATGGGTTGTCATCTGGAAATAGTCGTATGATGGGTGTGAATTGGTATTGGCAAGTAAGCACGGTAAAGCAAGCGTCTCATGCCGATTTAATTAAAGTAGTGGTTGCTAAAAAACTGGATGGCCCGTCTTTTGCGTCATTGGTGGGGTATGTTTGGAGTAAAAAAAATGCGAGCACGTAGCCAGGGTTTTACATTAATTGAAATTTTAGTAGCACTGTTTATTTTTGCAATTTTAGCGGTGATGGCGTCTATCGCCATTGATAATGTGATGCGTGATTACCGGGGCATGACTAAAAGCAATCAAGCCATAGGCGAGCTGCAAGTTGCCATGATTCGATTCAATCGCGATGTTTTGCAAATGGTTGCAAGGCCTGCTTCAGGCCCACAAGGCAACCCGATCGCGCCCATTATCGCAAATAGCGAACAGTTGGAGTTTACGACAGCGGATGTGAATCCATTTAATAAAAGTCGTGGAGACCTTAGGCGCGTTGCTTATAAATTACTTGGTGGTAATTTGGTTCGCCTCACCTGGCCAGTGTTAGATCAGGCGCCAACAATAGAGCCTTTGCCGCAGCCGGTTTTATCTGGCATTCAAGAATTAGAATTTCATTTTATTGACAAAACAGGTAAAGCCTATAGTTATTGGCCAATTAATAATAATGAAAGCACCGATCAATCAGGTAGTGTTAATAGTTTATTAACGCTGCCAGCGGCGGTTGAGCTTACTATGCAGGTTGTTGGGCTAGGAAAAGTTGAGCGCACCATACCTGTTTCAGGAGCGTTTAATGTGGGTTAAAAGTAAAGTGAAGCAAAAACAAAAGGGTGCTGCGTTAATTACCGCGTTATTTATTATGTCGCTTGTTGTGATTATTGCATCAAGAATTGCTTTTCAAGAATCAGTTTTGATTAACGAGGCCTCCCTAGTTAAGAATGCCGATCAAGCTTTTCTGGCGTTGCAAGGTTCTCAAGACTGGGGGGCTGCAGTTTTGGCTAATGAGTTGAAGAACCAGTCCGGTGACTCGGGAAATACAGTTGGCAGTATTGGTGTTATGCGTTTGCCAAAAGAGTCTACTCAGCTGACAACGAGCATTGCGGATGCCAATGTCACATTAAAAATGCGTATTTCAAACATGCAAAATCGATTGAATATTAATGCAATTACTTTAAGTAATGTGCCGGTGCTAGCGAAATTGTTAAAAAATATTGATGCTGAAATGACGCAACAGCAAGCCTTAGCTTTGGCGCAAAATATTGCTTATTATATATCACAAGAAAATTTATCACAGACAGATGCTTACTACCTTAAGAAAAATCCTCCCCACCGTGCACCGCATCATGGCTTGGCTGATATTACCGAGCTGCGTGCTGTAAAAGGCATGACGCCAGATTTATATAAGAAGATTTCCCCTTATTTTGTTGCCTTGCCGGACAAAGATAATCTTTTGTTGAATGTGAATAGCATGGCAAACCCGGTGGGAGAGAAAATTTTATTGGCATTACCAAACGCAACACCAGAGCTGGTGAGTGGTTTAATGGCCTGCGTGCAAAGTGCGCCGTTAGTTGGGGCCTCAGAGGCTGGGCGGTGTGGTGGTCAGGAGTTTAGTGGTTTTTTGAGTAATACGAAGGTGACTACATTTAGCAGTCAGTATTTTTCCGTATGGGCTAACGCTAAGTTGGATAAGCAGCAGTTTACATTGCAGACAGTGCTTAAGGTTGCTGATGATGCCGATCAGCCTGGGCAGAAAAAAATTCAAATTTTATGGCAACATTTTATCAATACTGGGGTAGACTAGTGATATGAATACATTATTGCTACATTTAGACAGTCAGGGGCAGCTTGCTCGTTGGCACGTATTTGATGAAGGTGGCCAGCTCCTTGAGTGGCAGGCAAGCGAAGATTTTTCAAGCCTGCCTGTTATGGAAAAGGCTGATCGACTCGTTGTGGCGCTTGCCGGTGAGGTAGTATCTGTTTTAATGGCTTTGCCTCCAGCAAAGATGCGAGAGCGGCACTATGCTAAGGCGATTCCATTTTTGCTTGAAGATCAGCTCAGTCAGCCAATTGAAATGCTCAGTTTTATTCCCGGTGAAAAAGAGGAAGACGGCCAGCTGCCAGTTGCTGTCTTAGAAAAACAAACACTAAGCGCGTGCCTCGATGAATTGGCTCGGCACGATTTATCGCCAGAAGTTGTATTGCCGGCATATTTGTTATTGCCTTATGAGCCTGGTCGTTGGACATTTTTGGTTGAGGCTAATCAGGTTTTATTGCGATCAGGCTACCAAAATGGCGCAGTGATTGATCTAGACACGGCAAAACTTTTTATAGAATCCATGTTGGAGCACGAGCCCAATCTGCCTGCATCACTGTACTTGGTTAATATAGAACAAAGTTTTTCAGTAAGCGATAGCCAAGCATTAATCACACATTTACAGGCAGCACCAGAAGCTGCTGAGAAAAATAAATTTGCAATCAATGAGCTGATCGACACACCTGCGATTAACGTTTTGCCGGGTAAATTACAGTCGCGTAAAAAGAAAAAATCATCAACAGGTTCGTTGTTTGGTTCTTGGCGTTTAGTCGTAGGGCTTTCTGTGTTGTGGGTCGTTGCAATTTTTGTTGGTGAAGGTGTTGAGCATTTTCGTTTGTCAAAACAGCTGCAGCAAACATCAGTAGCGGTGAGCCAGTTATACCAGAAAATTTTACCTAATGAGCAAGGAGGTAATCCGCAGCAAATGATTCAAGCAGCGCTGAAAAAAATGCAAAAAACCAAAATCAGCAATCTGTTTATGATAACGCTGACTAAGGCAGCTAATGTTTTAGCGACTGAGCCAGAAATTAAAATGCTCGGCATTGGTTATCAGAATAATGTGTTAACTATTGTGTTTGCCGTGAATCATCAAGAGGCGTTGCAGCGAATCTCATCCAAAATGAGTGCGAAAGGCTTAAATGCAACACAGAAGGTTCAAGAGCAAACAGCGACAGGAATCATTGGCTCGATTCAAGTTAAAGGGAGTGCGACATGATTAGCAATCGTTGGCAGCAACTCAATGTGCGAGAAAAATGTTTTGTTGGTTTGGGCGGTGCGCTGGTTTTAATTGTTATTTTGTTTTTTTATGTGTGGAGTCCGTTGCAAGAAAGTGCAGCGCGCTTATCGAGCCAGGTTCAGCAACAACAAACATTGTTGAAATGGATGGAAGGCGTGTCGACTCGTGTTGAGACACTGCAGGCAGAAGGTTTTTCTGTTAGCCAGGGTGATGGTTCGGTAACCAGTTTATTAGACAAAGAGCTCTCAGTAGCAGGGCTTTCTCGTTTTGTTTCTTCAAAAAAATCAATCAATGCTAATTTGGTCAGCACTAGCTTTAATCAGGTTCCTTTTGATAAATTGATGACCGTCGTCACTACGCTGTGGAAAAAGCATGATGTTGATGTACAGCAGTTTTCCGTTAAAATCACACCAACCATTGGTATGGTATCTGCTGAGCTGACTTTTTTGCGATCCAAGTAAAGCGAGTTAGTTTTAAAATTAGCCATTAACCTGCCTATGCGAAAGTATTGCCTTGACACTAATTCGGCTGTTTGCTAGGGTGGTGGCTGTGAAGAGGAGCGCAAAATAAGTCGTTTTAGCGAGGTGTCTAACCACCTAAGAACTAAAACCAGAGGTTTTGTGCCGAAGTAATTAGTGAGTTAGATCTCTAATTATTGGGCTAAGTAGTGAAAGCTATTTAGACTGTCACGTTTTATTAAACGTGGGGCGCTTCGGGAAATTATCCTTTTGTGCTCCCCTACTATGGGGATTTTTTATGTCTGCTGTGAAAAACAACCAACATCCTTCAGAAGATTCTGGGCAGCCTCGTCTTAAGCGACGATTACGTTCACGACAATTATCCATGATTGCTATTGGTGGTTGTATTGGTACGGGTCTATTTTTGGCAAGTGGCATGTCCATTCACCAAGCTGGTCCTGGTGGCGTCATGGTTGCCTTTTCATTGATGGGGCTGATGGTTTTTTTCTTGATGACTAGTCTTGGTGAGATGGCATCATTTTTGCCAACATCTGGTTCGTTCTACACATACGGCGCTCATTTTTTTGATCCGGCTTTTGGCTACGCTCAAGGAATAAATTATTGGTATAACTGGGCAATTACCTTAGCTGCAGAAATTGCAGCAGCGGCAATGATTATGAAGTTTTGGTTTCCTGCTGTGTCCTCTTTTGAGTGGAGTGCCTTATTTTTAGGGTTGTTATTTTGCTTAAATATTTTATCGGTAAAAGGCTTTGGTGAGGTTGAGTTTTGGATGTCATTAATAAAAGTATCTGTTGTTATTTTATTTATCATTTTAGGCGGGCTAATGGCAACGGGTGTTATAGGGCATCATGCGGTAGGTTTTAGTAACTGGAAAATTGATGGCGCACCTTTTCATGGCGGTTTTTTAGCAATTTTAGGCGTTTTTATGGTGGCTGGATTTTCATTTCAAGGAACTGAGTTGGTCGGTGTTGCAGCAGGAGAAAGTGAAAATCCTGAAAAATCTATCCCAAGTGCGATTAAAAAGATTTTTTGGCGAATTTTATTATTTTATATTCTGTCGTTGTTTATTATTAGTCTATTAATTCCATATACATCACCACAGTTATTACAAAGCAATGTTGTTACCAGCCCATTTACGTTGGTATTTGAAAACAGCGGCATTCATTATGCAGCAGGTTTGATGAATCTGGTGATCTTAATTGCTGTATTATCCGCGGGTAATTCGGGTATGTATGCATCAACACGAATGCTGTGGTATTTGTCAAACAAAGGTCATGCGCCCAAAATGTTTGGACGAGTGAATTCACGCGGCGTGCCTGTGTGGGCTTTAGTTGCAACAACTTTAGTTGGCGGCATGGCGTTTTTAACATCAAGGTTTGGTGATGGCCAGGTTTATGTGTGGTTGTTGAATGCATCGGGTTTGTCGGGTTTTATTACCTGGCTTGGTATTGCTATTAGCCATTACCGCTTTCGTCGTGCTTATGTTAAGCAAGGGAGGGATTTGAGCAAGTTGCCTTATCGCGCCAAATTATTTCCATTTGGGCCGTTATTTGCATTGGTGCTGTGTGCCGTGATTATTCTTGGGCAGAATGCAGCGTTATTAGCAGGGCATATTGACTGGCATGGTTTATTAGTTTCTTATATTGGTCTTCCCGTGTTTTTGGTCTTGTGGTTTGGTTATAAATTCCGGCATAAAACCAAAATGGTGCCGTTAAGTCAATGCCGTTTTGATATTATGAAGGACGATTAGGGGCGGTTTTTTATAAATCAAAGTAATAAACTCAAACAGCTTGGGCAGATAACGCAAAGAAAAACCAAAAGTTAGTTTAATAAATTTAAAGAACGGGAAAAAATCTTAAGGCTGAAATACAAAAGGTAAGCGTTAGTATTAAGTAATTTAAAGGAAGAGTTGTGAAAAGCTTTCAGGGTTTTCTGAGAGAGAGGACTTTGCCTTTATTCATCTCAAGGAGCCAGCGTATTTTTTATTGTCTCATGTGCGTGATTTGAGGTTAGGGGCCTGCCCAGGCAAAATTAATCGCCTTTATTGCTCTGTTGTTTGCATAATAAATCAGTGGGTTAAGAGGTTTTTTTCTTAAAACCCACATATAAGCAATTGATTTTAATGGGTTGGCTTTTTAACTGATTGATTTTATTGCCATAACGTAGCAGCAATATTTCCTCATAAATAATCTATACTGAAGTAAAGCGTCCATATGTATTGATGCGTGCTGAGGAGAAATAACGATGGCCAGTGATACACCACATATTAGATATTTCAAAGACGAGGTAGCTATGGTTAGTCCTTGGGCACTAGACGTTGGTCAAAAATTAGATTTAAGCGTTATTGATAGTCACAGTAAATTACAAAAAATAGCAAATCAGCAAGATGGTTTTTTTTGTTGCGTATTCTTCGACCCTGTAACGCCTAGTGGCCTTGAAAACATTGCTAATTTAACTCGGCTGGCTGAGGCAAACCAGGAAACAAATTTTATTTGTGTTGCGATGGAATCTGAGCAGAGCTTACAATATATACATGAGCGATTTAATAATCCTGAAAATATCATTTTTTTGTCAGCAGAGGGAACAAACTTTGGTGTTGATAATGGTTTAAGGATTGGCTACCCAGAAAATTTAGAAGGCCTTTTAGTGCCGTCTGTTTTTTTGTTAAATCCAGGAAATAAAATTGAAAAATGCATCATCAGTGAAGACATTGAAAATGGTTTAGCTCCAGCCATTGCTGAATTAGAAGAGTATTTAAAATAGGTGTTATATAGAGATATGTTGTTAATAATAATTTCAACGTTTTTAAAATATTTTACGGCATATTATTTTATTTTTTCGCGATTATCTGGCGAACCAGTTAAGCTTGGTTGAATAGGTTTTGGCGCGTCTTACTGTGGAAACTTATTCTTGTGATTGCCCGGCATCTAGTTTTTTTTCTAATTTAGAAAACTCTTTAAGTGATCTGTTAACACTAATTCAAGAAGTTTATTAGTTTAGATTCAATAGGGTGGCCCTTAGCTGTTCGCTTTAGCATTGGCTATCTCCGCTCCGCAATATTATAAATTACTTATCCAGATTAGTGTGGTTTTATCAGCGTGCGGTGATTTTGAGAAAAAACACGGTATGTAAGGCTTGTTGTAATAGGGATATAGTCGACCAACTTGATTTGGTGGATTTGGAGTTGTCGATGAAAAAAATAAAAGCGCTAGGGTTTACATTAATGGAGCTCATGATTGTTGTTGCAATTATCGGTATTTTGGCGGCAATTGCACTGCCTTCTTATCATAATTATACGCGTCGTGCCCATTATAGTGAGGTGGTTCAGGCAACCTCCCCTTTTAAGGCAGGGGTAACAGAGTGTTTTCAAACGACTGGAGAGCTTAATCAATGTGCGGCAGGTGAAAATGGTGTGCCGCCAGAAATCAACCAAGAGGGCCAAGGTGGCCTTGTGGATCGTGTCACGGTATCCAGTCAAGGAAAAATCACAGTGACACCAAAAACAGAATATGGCATTACACCAGAAGACACTTATGAGTTAATGCCATCAGTAGAGGGTTATTCACTGCGATGGCAAGCAGGCGGCGGAGGTGTTTCTGCTGGATATGCTCGGTAATATTCAATGAGGTTTTCATCAAAAAAAGCATTAAGGTCGTCGGGGAATAATAGTATTAAATCACATTATTATGACGAGCTGCAGTGCACACAACTCTTTCTTTGTTTTCAATCTGCAGGGCTACTGAAAAAAAAAGATCTTAGAGGTATGACAGAAAACAAAGGATTGCTAGATTTTTGTATCAATGATTTATTGATTGATGAGAAGAAATTATTGAAATTATTTTACAATTACTTTAGCGTGCCAAGTTGTTCTTTGACTATTAGTCAGTCTGAGAAAATATTACAGTCAGATCATTGTGTGCAGATGATCAAGAGATTTCTAGTTATACCCGCCGTGTTAAATAATAAGTATGTGGTGTTATTGTCTAACCCAGATAGTTTAAGGTATTTGCATGATGTTGAATTTTATCTAAATAGACGTGTTGTTTTTTATTTTATTGAGCACTCAATTTTCAACCATCTTTTTTTGCAAATTATAAATTTATCCGAAACCAAAAGACTTAATTCTAATGAAAACCATAATAATGATCAGCAGGCAATCTTCTGGTGCCAGCAAATTATTGACTATGCAATTATTCATCATTCATCAGATGTTCATTTTGAGTGTTATGAGAAGCGATATCGCATTAGAATCCGTAAAGACGGCGTGTTATACCCTATTTCATCACCACCATTGTCTGCGGCAAATGCTATTGCTAATCATTTAAAAATTTTAGCAGGCCTTGATATTGCACAAAAAAGATTGCCACAAGATGGGCGATTTCAGTATACATCGAAAAATGGCTTAGTGAAGGATTGTCGATTAAGCGTTTGCCCAACACAGTTTGGTGAAAAGTTGGTGATTCGTATTTTAAGTAATTTGGATGGTCAGTTGAGCGTTGATGATTTGGGCATGACGGACAAACAAAAGAAGATTTTCTATAAGGCGATTGAGCAGCCGCAGGGGCTAGTGTTGGTTACCGGCCCTACTGGTAGTGGTAAAACACGAACATTGTATAGCGCATTAAATTATTTAAATCTACCAGGTAAAAATATTTCTTCAGTAGAAGATCCGGTTGAGATTCAATTGCCAGGTATCAATCAAGTGAATGTTAATGTTAAGGCAGGTTTAAGTTTTGCTAAAACCATTCGAAGTTTTTTACGACAAGATCCCGATATTATCATGGTGGGTGAAATGCGTGACACCGAGACTGCAGCTATTGCTATTCGTGCGGCTCAAACCGGCCACTTGGTTTTTTCAACACTGCATACTAACAGTGCTGCCGAAAGTATTACCCGATTGTTAAATATGGACGTGGCTCCTTATAACATAGCAAGTTCAATTAGCTTGGTTGTGTCACAGAGACTGCTCAGAAAACTCTGTTTGTCATGTCGTCAGTATGATGAAAAAAATAAAACTTATTTATCAGGTGATGGTTGCCAGCACTGTCATCTTGGCTATCAAGGTCGGGTGGGTGTTTTTGAGGTTCTGCCTATTTCCAACAAAATAAAGCAAAAAATAGTGTCTGAAAAACATTTTTCAGAAGATATGCTTTTAGGTGAGCAGGATGCACATCAATTGTTGTTAGATAATGCAATGCTACTTTATGAAAAAGGTATAACGAGTCAAGATGAGGTTTTTCGAGTTTTAAAAAGTTGATTATTATTTCTAATAAATAACAAAGGAAAGTCATGAGTAGGGTTTATTTTTGGAGTGGAATAAATAATCAAGGTAGCATGGAGTCGGGAAAGTTGCATAAAAGCAGTAAAAAAGAGGCGATAGGTTGTCTTGAGGAAAATAATGTCACGGTTGTTTCTATAAAAGAAGAAAAAACTTTTTCCTTTTTTGCCAAGGGTGGCAAAGTAAAAAACCAAGACATGCTCCATTTTACTCGGCAGCTTTATCAGTTGCTTGATGCGGGCGTTTCATTATTGCTGGCTTTGCAGACTATTTTAAGTGGTCTTGCAAACAAAAAATTAAAACTAATTGTAAGTAAAATTATAGAGGATGTTAGTCAAGGGTCATCATTTCATAAGGCCTTAGCCATTCATTCGCAGTATTTTAATCATCTGTATTGTGCTTTTGTAAAAACAGGCGAGGCCAGTGGGTCGTTGGCTGAAAATTTATGTCATTTATATCACTATCAAAAAAAGCAAGAGAAAGTAAAGCAGCAATTATTAAAAGCAATAAGTTATCCTGCAACGGTGTTGTTTTTAGGGGTTTGCTTGAGTTTGGCGCTGTTTACTTTTGTTATCCCTCAGTTTAACGATATTTATGAAAAATCGGGTGGAAAACTTCCAACATTAACTCAGCATTTAATTAGTCTGTCGCACTTTATTATAAACCATGGTCCCATGGCTTTTGTTATTGCTGTAGCCTGTGTGTTCTTTTTTTGTTTTTTAAGGAAAGTGTCCGAGCGCTTTGCTGTGTTGCTAAGTCGAGCAGCCCTATTGTTTCCGTTGTTTGGTAATTTAATCCGTCGCAATCTTGTTGCCAATTGGGCAGCTTTGCTAGGGTGTTGTCAACAGTCCGGTGTGCCGATTGATAAAGCGTTGGTTTTTGCTCGGCACTCAGCGCAACACAAGGTGTTTGATAGAATACTTGAGAGGCTTAATAGTCGAGTAACTTCTGGCTCTTCATTGTATGAGGCAATGCAAGAGGCGTGTTTTTTTGATGCTGTCACCAAGCAAATGATCTTGGTTGGTGAGCATTCAGCAAAGCTAGATACGATGCTTGGCTCTATTGCCCAGCTGCAGTCTCAGCAGCTGGGTGACGCCCTAAACAGCTTGAGTAAATGGCTTGAGCCTGTCATGATAGTCGTACTTGCCGGCCTACTAGGGACAGTGATTATTGGCATGTATTTGCCAATATTTAATATGGGGTCGATCATCTAACTGCAAAGGATTTCGCATGGAAATTTGGCAAACTAACCCGGTCTTTTTTGTTTTTTTAGTGGGTGTTCTTGGTTTAATTATTGGCAGCTTTTTAAATGTTGTTATTGTTCGCATACCAAAAATGATGGAGCAGGAATGGCAAGAAGAGGCCCGGGCATTTTTAGAGCTTCCGCCAGAAAAAAAGAAAACAGATAAGCTTAATTTATTTCTTCCTAGGTCTCACTGCGTGCACTGCAAAAAAAAGCTAAGTGTTTGGCAGAATATTCCGGTGCTGAGTTTTATATTTTTACGTGGTAAGTGTGCGCACTGTCAAAAAGTGATTTCTTGGCAATATCCCGTGGTGGAGTTACTAACAGCATTGTTAAGTATGGTTGTTGCCTGGCAGTTTGGTGCGACCCCCCAAGGTTTTGCTGCAATTTTCTTTACTTACATGATTGTTGTTCTTTGTTTTATTGATTTAAATACTCAGCTTTTGCCAGATTCTTTTACTATCAGCACGCTTTGGATTGGCTTGCTAATTAGTTTGGTGCCGTTATTTGCAAACCCGGTCAGCGCCATTTTGGGTGCGGCCGCAGGCTATGGACTGCTTTGGGTGACTGGTTGGCTGTTTGTTTTGATTCGCAAAAAAGAAGGCATGGGCTATGGTGATTATAAAATGCTAGCGATGCTCGGGGCTTGGCTTGGTATTCAATCGATTTTATTTGTGCTGTTAATGGCTGTTGTTATTGGCCTTGTATTACAAGTGAGCTTGTTGATTTTTAAAAAAATCAATCCGAAAAATCCACTGCCGTTTGGCCCTTATTTAGCCATTGCCGGCTGGGTCATGCTAGTTTGGCAGGTGCCAATGATGCAGTTTTTTTATCACTTGTTGTCGATACCAGTTTAAAGGGGTGGTATGCAAAAGGTTGGTTTAACAGGGGGAATTGCAAGTGGTAAGAGTACTGTCCTCGGTTTTTTTAGTGAGTGCGGCGCCGATGTTTTTGATGCTGATCTGGTTGCTCGAGAGTTAACGAAACCTAATACAGAGTATACCGCAAAAATTATAGAGTACTTTGGCGAGGGTTTTCGGCAAGTAAGTGGTGAGCTGGACAGAAAAAAACTCGCCAACATTGTTTTTAGTCAGCCAGGAAAAAGAGCTTGGCTTAATGCTTTGTTGCATCCAGCAGTTTGGCAAGTATTGCAAGCACAAATAAATGCATCGAAAGCCCCCTATTGTGTTACCGCTATCCCGTTGTTGGTTGAATCAAAAAACACCTACCCACTGGATCGAATCTGCGTTATTGATATTGATCATGAAAAACAAATTCGTTATGCCATTGCAAGAGATAATAAAACGGCAGCAGAAGTTGAAAAAATCATTGATGCACAGGCTACATCAGAGCAACGCTTAGCCGTTGCCGATGATGTTGTTTATAATGACAGTGATATTGCAGCACTAAAATCCCAAGTAAATTTATTGCATCAAAAATACCTTAAAATGAAATAAATTAATTTAATAAAGATAATTTTTTTGTCAACATTAATGGATGAGGTGGAAAAACATTGTCTCGGAAGAAAGCACGGTAGTGCTTTTTCATTGACAAAGCCTATAATGATTGAAAAAAAACAAGGAAAATGTTTTTGGATAATCATAGTGGTTCGGAGGTTTTTTTTCCGCACGATGGAATTTTTAAACGATCCATGTTGAATGAAAAAACGGTAATTGCCATGATTGATGTGTATTTGCCTGTTGCTATAAGAAGGCAGTTAGACCTTAACACCATGAGAATAAGCAACAGCAGTTTTGTCGATGATAAATTAAAACATCAGCATGCTGATGTGGTTTATCATGTAGATTGTAAAGATGGTTCATTAGGCTATGTGTGTTTTTTGTGGGAGCATCAATCTACTTTTGATAAGCACATGCCAGTTAGAATGCTTAAATATAGCTGTCGCATTTGGGATGAAGCAATTAAGCAAGGCAATAAACGCTTACCGGTTGTTATTCCGTTGCTCGTTTATAATGGCAAAATAACTCCCTATCCAGGCAGTGCTGACATACTGGATCAGTTTGCTAATAAGCCTTTAGCGCAAGCGCTTTTGTTTAAACCATTTCATTTGATTGATTTAACCATTCAAACAAATGAAGATTTAGTTAAAAACACCCAGGCTGCCGGAATGTTGTTGTTGCTTAAAAACCTTCGCTTAAATGATTTTGGCGCAGTTTTTTTGGATTTCATTATGCCGGTTTTAATTCAGTTGCTTGCAGACGGTGAGCAAGAAAGAGCGCAAGAGTTGGTTGATCAGGTATTGTTGTTTACAAAAATTCCCGATAGTGAGAAAATCATTGAAATAGCCAGGGAGCAATCACAAGAGGTGGAGGGTATTATGAAAACAGTCGCACAGCAGCTGCATGAAAAAGGAGTGGCGGAAGGCATGCAACAAGGCATGCAGCAAGGCATGCAGCAAGGCATGCAGCAAGGCATGCAGCAAGGCATGCAGCAAGGCACAAAGACAGCGCTAGGTAGCATGGCAATTCGCCTAATTAATAATCAAGTCGATTTAACAACCATTGTCAATGTGACCGGTTTGCCGGCTGAGCAAATTAAAAGGCTGATGGCTGAAAAAATTAAATAATTAGGCTGGGCGTGAAGCCTAAATACAATCATTGAAATAGCCAGGGAGCAATCACAAGAGGTGGAGGGTATTATGAAAACAGTCGCACAGCAGCTGCATGAAAAAGGAGTGGCGGAAGGCATGCAACAAGGCATGCAACAAGGCATGCAGCAAGGCATGCAACAAGGCATGCAGCAAGGCATGCAGCAAGGCATGCAACAAGGCATGCAACAAGGCATGCAGCAAGGCACAAAGACAGCGCTAGGTAGCATGGCAATTCGCCTAATTAATAATCAAGTCGATTTAACAACCATTGTCAATGTGACCGGTTTGCCGGCTGAGCAAATTAAAAGGCTGATGGCTGAAAAAATTAAATAATTAGGCTGGGCGTGAAGCCTAAATACAATCATTGAAATAGCCAGGGAGCAATCACAAGAGGTGGAGGGTATTATGAAAACAGTCGCACAGCAGCTGCATGAAAAAGGAGTGGCGGAAGGCATGCAACAAGGCATGCAGCAAGGCATGCAGCAAGGCATGCAGCAAGGCATGCAGCAAGGCACAAAGACAGCGCTAGGTAGCATGGCAATTCGCCTAATTAATAATCAAGTCGATTTAACAACCATTGTCAATGTGACCGGTTTGCCGGCTGAGCAAATTAAAAGGCTGATGGCTGAAAAAATTAAATAATTAATCCGGGTACCAATCTTAAATACAATCATTGAAATAGTTGAAAAATAAGCTGGGTGGGTCTTGTCGCAATGCCTCTTGAGCCCTTTAGGTAACGCAGAGTTTATCTTGGATTTATAGTCACGAGACTGGTTTTGTATTTCGTGCTTTTTTTGTTTAGGTGCTTGCTACTGCGGTTAATGCGTGGTGAATATTTTATTTACTTGTGCTCGTCAGAGCGATTGCGCTATTCAAATAACTGTGGCCTGACTTTAGTAATAATTTTTTTCACCTGGTGGTAACGGCTTTGCAGGCGAACACCCTCTAAGACTGACACATGATAAAAGCGTAATGCAGTTGCTACGGCGCCACTGGTCACCGCAAGCACGAGCTGATCAAAGTTTATATTCATGATCTTAACTTGGTTTTGCAGCGAGTCGGGTAAATATTGTTTGAGCAAATCTTCAAGCGCTATCAAGTGTCTTGCTCTTTGCACCATGAACGAAAGGCGCCGATGCTCGAGCAATTCTGTAATGGTGCTAGGGTCGCTATCTTTCGGTTTTTTTGGGTAGGACGGTGTTTGCATCAAAGAATCCACTGTGCGACAATCGCAACATAATATTTACACTAAATTAAGGTAGTTATACTAGCATGTTTACCCGATTAATAAAAAATCTTTTTGGCTCTCGCAACGAGCGATTACTTAAGCAGTATCGTAAAAAAGTTAATCAAATAAATGCACTGGCAGATGAATATTCGGCTCTGACAGATGAGCAGCTAAGTGCGAAAACCGCAGAGTTCCGTGCCCGTGTTGAAAAGGGTGAAAGCTTAAAAGATATTTTGCCAGAAGCCTTTGCTACCGTCCGTGAGGCCAGTAGTCGAACACTGGGTATGCGTCACTTCGACGTGCAGTTAATTGGCGGCATGGTCATGAATGATGGCAAAATTGCTGAAATGCGCACGGGTGAAGGTAAGACATTGATGTCAACACTCGCTGTTTACCTCAACACACTGTCTGGCGAAGGCGTTCATATCATCACAATCAATGACTACCTGGCCAAGCGTGATGGTGAGTGGATGAAGCCCGTCTACGATTTATTGGGCCTGAGCATTGGCTACAACCTGGCCAACATGGATCAAGTTGCCAAACATGAGGCTTATAGTGCGGACATCACTTATGGGACTAACAACGAGTTTGGCTTTGATTTTCTGCGCGACAACATGGTTTTTTCAAAAGACCAACAAGTTCAGCGCCCGCTGCACTATGCCATCATTGATGAAGTAGATTCTATTTTAATCGATGAGTCTCGTACACCGCTGATCATTTCAGGCTCGGCCGAAGATAGCTCAGAGCTATACGCTAAGTTTAATACCATTATTCCACGCCTTAGCCTTTCTAAAGCAAAGGGTGAGCCTGGCGATTATTATTTAGATGAAAAATCTAAGCAGGCTTTTTTAACGGAAGAAGGTCATCAGCACGTTGAAAAAATTCTGGAAAAAGAAGGCTTGCTCAAGCCTAACTCAAGTTTATACGATGCGAGCAATATTTTATTAATGCATTTTTTAAATTCTGCTCTGCGTGCTCACACCCTTTACAGTCGAGATGTTGATTATATCGTTAAAGACAATCAGGTTATTATTGTTGATGAGCATACGGGCCGCTTAATGGAGGGTCGTCGCTGGTCTGAAGGCCTGCATCAGGCCGTTGAGGCCAAAGAAGGCGTGCAAGTGCAAATGGAAAATCAAACCTTAGCTACCATTACTTTTCAAAATTATTTCCGACTTTACGAGAAATTGTCAGGCATGACGGGTACGGCTGATACTGAAGCCTATGAGTTTCAGTCTATTTATGGCTTAGAGGTTGTGGTGATTCCTACTAACAAGCCGATGCAGCGCCTTGATAGCCCCGATCAAATTTATTTAACGGTTGTTGATAAATACCAGGCTATTTCAAAACAAATTAAAGCCTGTCATGAAAAAGGCCAGCCATCACTGATTGGTACCGCGTCTATTGAGGCATCGGAGTTGTTATCAAACCACCTTAAAAAAGAAAATATTAAGCACGAAACTTTAAATGCAAAACAGCATGAGCGCGAGGCTCATATTATTGCTGAAGCTGGCCGCCCAGGAGCGGTGACCATTGCCACCAACATGGCCGGTCGTGGTACCGATATTGTTTTAGGCGGTTGCCTGGATGCTGAACTTGCACGTGGAGAGAACTTAACCGAAACGCAAATAGATGAAATAAAAGTTAATTGGAAGAAGCGTCACCAGGAAGTGCTTGATGCCGGTGGTTTGCAAGTTATCGGTACCGAGCGCAATGAGTCTCGTCGTATTGATAACCAGCTGCGTGGTCGTTCTGGTCGCCAGGGTGATGCGGGTGCTTCACAGTTTTACTTGTCGATGGAAGATAACTTGTTGCGAATTTTTTCCGGTGATCGCATGGGTAATTTAATGCGCCGTCTTGGTGTGGAGGGTGATGAAGCGGTTCAACATCCTTGGATTAGTACGGCAATTGAAAAAGCGCAGCGCCGGGTTGAAGGCATGAACTTTGATACTCGTAAACAACTGTTGGAGTACGATGACGTTGCTAACGATCAACGCAAGGTTATTTATACGCAGCGACGCCAGTTGTTAAATGCAACAGACATTAGTAAAACCGTTAAAGAATTACGTGAAGAAGCTGTTCAGAAAATGGTTGAAGAATTTGTGCCGATAGGAAGTATGGAAGAAGAGTGGGATGTGAAAAGTCTAGAGCAACAAATTATGCAAGACTTTAATCTTGAGCTGGATATACAAAAGTGGTTTGATGAAGACAGCGAGCTGCACAGTGAAAATCTGTATGAAAAAGTTCTAGCCGAGGTGCTGAATCAATACGAGGAAAAAAGCAGTAAGGTTGAGCCAGAGAACATGCGTATTTTAGAAAAAAATGTCATGTTGCAAATTTTAGATACGCAATGGAAAGAGCATTTAGCAGCAATGGATCATCTTCGTCAAAGTATTCACTTGCGTAGTTATGCACAAAAAAATCCGGCACAAGAATATAAGCGTGAATGTTTTAATTTATTTAATGAAATGCTGCAAAGCATTAAGTATGAATTTATTTCTACGCTGTCACGTGTTGAGGTAAATAGCCCAGAAGAAATTGCAGCGATGGAAGAAGAGCAGCAATCGCACGCACCTAAAATGACGTATCATCACCAACAGGTCAATGCGATGGAGCAACAGCCAATGGCTGAGCCTCAGCAAGAGGGTGAAGAGCAGGAGGCAAAACCTTTTGTTCGTGATCAGCCAAAAGTTGGGCGTAATGATCCCTGTCCTTGTGGTTCGGGCAAAAAGTACAAACAGTGTTGCGGTAAGCTATAGAAAAATCCTGGGGCTGGGTGTAATAATCCTTGTCCATGTGGTTCGGGCAAAAAGTACAAACAGTGTTGCGGTAAGCTATAGAAAAATCCTGGGGCTGGGTGTAATAATCCTTGTCCATGTGGTTCGGGTAAAAAGTACAAGCATTGTTTCGGTAAGCCATAGAGAAATCTTTTGTTGGGCGTAATAGTTTTCGTTCTTGTGGTTCGGGCAAAAAGTACAAACAGTGTTGCGGTAAGCTATAGAAAAATCCTGGGGCGGGGTGTAATAATCCTTGTCCATGTGGTTCGGGTAAAAAGTACAAACAGTGTTGCGGTAAGCCATAGAGAAATCTTTTGTTGGGCGTAATAGTTTTCGTTCTTGTGGTTCGGGTAAGAAGCACAAACAGTGTTGCAGTAAGTCATAAAAGAGCTTGGCGCAATGATTTCTGCCCTTTTGTTTCGGGAAAAAGTACAAACAGTGTTGCGGTAAGCTATAGAAAAATCCTGGGGCGGGGTGTGATAATCCTTGTCCATGTGGTTCGGGCAAAAAGTACAAGCATTGTTTCGGTAAGCCATAGAGAAATCTTTTGTTGGGCGTAATAGTTTTCGTTCTTGTGGTTCGGGTAAAAAGTACAAACAGTGTTGCGGTAAGCTATAGAAAAATCCTGGGGCTGGGCGTAATAATCCTTGTCCTTGTGGTTCGGGCAAAAAGTACAAACAGTGTTGCGGTAAGCTATAGAAAAATCCTGGGGCGGGGTGTAATAATCCTTGTCCATGTGGTTCGGGTAAAAAGTACAAGCATTGTTTCGGTAAGCCATAGAGAAATCTTTTGTTGGGCGTAATAGTTTTCGTTCTTGTGGTTCGGGTAAGAAGCACAAACAGTGTTGCGGTAAGTCATCGAAGAGCCTGGAGTTTGGCGCAATGATTTCTGCCCTTTTGTTTCAGGAAAAAGTACAAACAGTGTTGCGGTAAGCTATAGAAAAATCCTGGGGCTGGGTGTAATAATCCTTGTCCATGTGGTTCGGGTAAAAAGTACAAGCATTGTTTCGGTAAGCCATAGAGAAATCTTTTGTTGGGCGTAATAGTTTTCGTTCTTGTGGTTTGGGTAAGAAGCACAAACAGTGTTGCGGTAAGCTATAGAAAAATCCTGGGGCTGGGTGCAATAATCCTTGTCCATGTGGTTCGGGCAAAAAGCACAAACAATTTTTTGCTCAGTCATAGGAAAAGCCTCATTAGCTGATAAGTTTATTGAATAATAAAAAGCTGTGATGGTTTTTATTATTTCAGTGATGCTATTCGTTATTAGCGTCTCTTTTGGTGCTGTTTGTCGATATCTTCTTTTGCAATTTTTTTCATTTAACGGTAAATTTGTGCTGTTAGCAATGAATATTGAGTGATGACTGAGAACATGAATACCCCATTTAAACCACCTTTTTTTTTGAAAAATAAACATTTACAAACGATGCTAGCTGATTTAATTGCAATAGGCTTGTCGCCTAAGAACATTGAGCACGGTTGTTGGGGCATTCCTCGTTTAAGTCGTCGATTGGCTCAGGTGCCAACGCGTTCACAACGACCGATTAAATTAATCATACCTGGTATTGAAGGGTGTTATCAGTCAGCGACGGTGCGATTGTTAGTAAACCACCCTCGCTTTAAAGAAGATGATATATATATTTTATCACACAAGAATATTCAGCCGGGCACGGAGGATAAGCCGCATATGTATCATGCGGCATGGTTAGATGATTTGACACAAACGGTGAGTCAACTTAAAAAGCATTTTGTCGGTCGGCCAATTCATATCATCGCTTATTCGTTGGGTTCGAATATGCTGCTGCAATTTTTAGCTAAAAACCCTGGTGTCATTGACTATGCCACGGCCATTTCAACACCGTTTTGTTTGTCATCTTCTGCTAGTGCTATTCCTAACTTTTATCAGAAATTAATTTTGCGCAGCATGCGTCGTCGTTTTAAGTTTTGTGATGGTGAATTTCATGAGGTGTTCAATGCAATTGATTGGCAGAAAATTAACAGCATTAAGGCACTTGATTCGGCAATAACGGCGCCCTATTTTGGTTTTTCTTCAGCAGAGGATTATTATCAAAAAGCCAGTTCTCAATATGTTTTACAAGAAATATCAACCAAGGTTTTACTGATCAGCGCTGAAGATGATCCTTTTATCCCAGCTAGCTCTTTGCCTAATGTTAAGGAATTACCAAATAATTTCAACTGTCAGTTTTTTCGATATGGCGGCCACGTGGGTTTTGTCGATTGGCGTCAGCTAAGGCCTTATATATGGTTAGTAGATGCTATTTTGTCACACGAAAAAAGTTAGTGCTATTGATTGATGCAGGGGTAGGTGTTATCTGTAGGAGCCTGTGTGATTAAATTTTTAAACCGCCGTTGATTTGCCTTTTCTGAAATGTTAATGCTGCTGGATGCAATTTGAGCAGGTAGATTGACCGGCTGGATAAACGTTAGTGTATGACTGGCTGAATCATATTCTTGGGCCTGTAGACTATTTATTAATGAATTGCCTTTGTTAGGATCGACAACTTTAGCGGTAACCTCAAAGTGATAGGTATGAAATGTATAATCTTTAAGTTGTTTATAAGGTGAGCCGATTGGAGGATTATTATTTTGAACAATCTTTGCCGAGTACGTATGTTCTTTAAGTAATTGATACTTCGGTGCTATATTCGGCTCTGATCTTATCGTAGGGAATGTGCAGTTTGATGGATGTGGGTGGGAGATAATGTTTCTTCCTTCAAAACAGATACCAAAATTTTTAATTACAATTACTGACGAGGAGCTTGATTGCTTTTCACAATGCTGCATTTTATAGGTGGCTCTTAGGTAGTCAAAAATATCTTGTAAATAATTTTTAGTTTGCTCGTAAGCAATTTGATGTTGGTATTGTTGGTATTTTTTAATCACGACTATGATCAAAACAGCGCCAACCGCTAAAGCGAGCAAAGTTTCTAGCAAAGTAAAAGCTTTTTGTTTGATCATACGCACCACATTTATTTTATTTACTAATAACGATTCTACGATATTTCCTCGGTAAAGGGTATGCTAAAGGGCTATTTTTTCATAGCCCCGTAGTGTTTTAGTGGGTTTTTGGGTTTTGTGGACTCACGGATTATGGAGTATATGCCGGCGGCGTTTCATTTCCAGCAGGTGCTGGCTCTGGCTCTAGCTCTAGTGCTTCTGCTGCTGGCTTCAGCTCCGCCGGTGCGAATAATCCTGAAGGCTGCCCGTCTGGTTCTGTTGCTGTATATGCTGGCGGCGGTCCCTGCCGATCTGCTTCTGGTCTTGGTAGAATATGCCGGCGGCGGTCCCCGCCGATCTCCTTCTGCTGGCTAAGCTGCTGGCTTCAGCCCCGGCGGTGCGAATAATACTGAAGACTGCCCGTCTGCTTTTGCTCTTGGTGAATATGCCGGCGGCAGTTCATTTCCAACAGATGGCGGCGGCGGCCGTCTTCGCGCTGCTGCTGCTAATTCCCGCTCTGGGTGTGCTCCCGCCTCGTCTGATGCTGCATCACCACCTGCCCCTGGTTCGTTTGTCCTCAACAAAGACTGAGCATCTGCTGTAATTTGAAGAAACCCCATTAAATTGTCTCTACTATTTAGACGGTCTTCGACTGTACTTTCGCGGGTACCGTTATAGTTTTCTATAAGAGACTTAATTAATTCCATTATTGTGTAGGTTTTGGATGCCTTAATCTCCCCTTCAAGTGATGGAAATCGGGCCGTATATGAATTAACCAGATCAGTTATAACACCTAAAATGCGCTCCCAATTAAGCAGGTGAGTCCAATTAAAATCATGTTCTTTCTTACTATATGGCCATACAATGCCGGTTAATGCCTCTTTCGTATTCAGAGCTGCTTGGGTGCGATCACCAACGGTGCGATTGTCGCGTTGTATAGCTTCTACTATTGACCCGTTAAGTGCATTCTAGCTACCATTGTTTAGAATAAGATATGCGAAGGTGTTGCCTCCATATTTTTCAGGTTGAAGCCATTTTGGAAGATACTCTGGAGTAGCTGCTGCTGATTCTGCATAACCCGTTAAATTGTGAAGAAAGGGGTGGAAAATAATTCCATGGTCCATGTCGGCTATTTTCAAGTGATTACTTAGTATTGAGTCTATTGTCTCTTTTTCTAAACGTCTTAGTAGTCCTTTTAGATTTTCCAATAAATGTTCTGTTGAATTTTTGTGAGGTGACTCTAAATAGTCTATGATTATAATAAGAGCCCTCCCCTAATCCAGTATCTTTTTTAAATCCATCAGTATCTTCTTTAAATCCATCATAAAGTTTCCCCGTTTCTTTCTCCTAAAAAAATCGATGTAAGTTGTTTTTTGTGGTGTATCTTGTGACTCAAGCTCAAGCTCAAGCTCAGGCTCAGGCTCAGGACTTGGTGAAAGATGTTCTTTTGCCAGAGCGATAAGACTGTTTAGTTCTAGGTTATCCACCGCGTGTGTTATTCTTTCTTTAATACCAGACGGTACTTTTTCGTTATCTGACACTCTTATTTCTAGCACGCTTTTGTCTAGCATTACCCTAATAATTTCTATGGCAATAAAATATTGATGTTTTATTTCTGCTACTGTTAATTGTGTCTCTTCTGTTACTGGGTAATCTGAAGTCAGGGCTGTAACACCTTCCAGTATGTCTATTTGCTGGAGATGGGGCAAACGCCTCATAGATTCACTTAAATTTGTTATGTAGAGGTCTTTTATATCTGGTTCTTATTGCGAAGGGCCAAACTCCTGCATAGATTCACTTAAATTTGTTATGTCGAAGAATAGCAAAAATACTTACTTGTTCTTATTGCTCTTGCTGCTGTTGTTGCTGCAGCTGCTTCTGCTATTGCTGGCTCTGGCTACTAGCTCTAGCTAATGCTTCTGCTCTTGCTGCTGCTGGCTGTACTGGTACTCTTTTTGTGTTCACAGCGGTGGAGTCATACTTAGAATGTATAGCAATAACACCGGGGGTTTCTGGATTTTTTTTGCAGCAAAATTCGTTCATCATTTGTTTCAAGACATACAAAAGAGGTGCACTCAAATATGCCGAAAAAGATATTTTGTATGCAGTATCATTAATAGGCACATATCTGTCTTCTTTAGGACGGCCTAGGTCATAGGCCATAAGGAGTGTGGTTGGTGTCAAAAAAAATAAGGTAAAAATACCCAATTTAAACCAATCGTCACTAGTTAGGCCAGTAGATTGTTGCACAGGTGTTTGTTGCTGCGCCGGACCTGCGCGCGTTGGTAGAAGCGGAGCTCTTTCAGTATTATTTATTATAGGCATATTATCTCTCTTTTTAATTTGTTATTGGTTAACCAGGGCTCCGGTGGGTGCGGAATCTTACTTTGGCTCTGGGCCTCCTCCTCCATTTTCTGGATCTGGCTCTGGCTCTAGCTCTAGTGCTTCTGCTGCTGGCTTCAGCTCCGCCGGTGCGAATAATCCTGAAGGCTGCTCGTCTTCTGCTTCTGGTCTTTGTGAATATGCTGGCGGCGGTCCCCGCCGATCTGCTTATGGTCTTGGTGAATATGCCGGCGGCTGTTCATTTTCAACAGATGCTGTCCCTGTCCCCCTCGGCGACACGAATAACTCTGAAGGCTGCTCGTCTTCTGCTTCTGGTCTTTGTGAATATGCTGGCGGCGGTCCCCGCCGATCTGCTTCTGGTCTTGGTGAATATGCCGGCGGCTGTTCATTTTCAACAGATGGCGGCGGCGGCCGTCTTCGCGCTGCTGCTGCTAATTCCGGCTCTGGGTGTGCTCCCGCCTCTAATGCTGCATCACCATTTGCTCCCTTCAACAAAGACTGAGCTGCTGCTGTAATTTGAAGAACCCCCATTAAATCGTCTCTACTATTTAGACGGTCTTTGAGTGTACTTTCGCTGGTACCGTGATAGTTTTCTATAAGAGACTTAATTAATTCCATTATTTCGTAGGTTTTGGATGCCTTAATCTCCCCTTCAAGTGATGGAAATCGGGCCGTATATGAATTAACCAGATCAGTTATAACACCTAAAATGCGCTCCCAATTTTTCAGGTGAGCCGCATTATAATATCCTTTATCATTATATCCCCATACAATGGCGGTTAATGCCCTTTTCGTATTCAGAGCTTGGGTGTAATCACCAACGGGGCCATTGCCGTGTTGTATAGCTTCTACTATTGACCCTCTAAGTGCATCATAGATACCATTGTTTAGAATAAGATGTGCGAAGGTGCCGTCTCCATATTCTTCAAAGTGAAGGTTTTCTGGAAGATACGCTGGATCATCAGCTACTGATTCTGCATAACCCGTTAAATTGTTAAGAAAGGGGCGGAAAATAATTCCAGGGTATATGTCGTCTATTTCAGAGTATTTGCTTAGTATTATTGAGTCTATTGTCTCTTTTTCTGAAGGTGGAGCATCAAGATCAACTACGTTTCTTCCTCTTCTTGTCAGGAATTCTGGCTCTGGTTCTAACCCTGGCTGTACTGCTACTCTTTGTGTGTTCACAGCGGTGGAGTCATAATTAGAATGTGTAACAATAACACCGGGGTCTCCTGGATTTTTTTTGCAGCAAAATTCGTTCATCATTTGTTTCAAGACATACAAAAGAGGTGCACTCAAATATGCCGAAAAAGATATTTTGTATGCAGTATCATTAATAGGCACATATCTGTCTTCTTTAGGACGGCCTAGGTCATAGGCCATTAAGGAGTGTGGTTGGTGTCAAAAAAAATAAGGTAAAAATACCCAATTTAAACCAATCGTCACTAGTTAGGCCAGTAGATTGTTGCACAGGTGTTAGACTAGCAGGTTGCTGCGCCTGACTTGCGTGCGTTGGTAGAAGCGGAGCTCTTTCAGTATTATTTGTTGTAGGCATATTATTTCTCTTTTTAATTTGTGTAGGCATTTTTTTTCCTTTCGTGGATTAAGTCCCGGTTCCTGCTTGCCGGTTTATTTGTTTATAATTTGCCTTTGGCAAGGTGCATCCCTTCTGCCACCCCATCATCCCCACGGCCGTATTTTTTTCCAAGCTTTTTTTGAAGCACTGAGAGTAATCCCTCTGGTAGCGCTGCTGTTGGTGCTGCTGGTGTGAAAAGTTGGCTTACTAGTAGCCCTGGCTGTGCTGCTGCTGGCTCTAGCCCTAGCCCTGTTTCTATATCATCTGTTGAAGGGATTTTTTCATATTTTCTACGTTCATTCAAAGAAGTCACACTAGAAGCCACACTAGAGGCCGCACTTACACCTTTTGAAACCACATCAGAGGCGGTACTTAAAATTGCACAAGCTGCTTTTTTCATTTGACTGCTAAGCTTTTGATCATTTGCTGTTTCTGCTTCCTGTGCTGCTCTTTCTGCTGCTGCTGTTTGTCTTGCTAATGCTGCTTCTGCTCTTGCTGCTGCTGCTTGTGCTATTTCTGCTATTGCTGTTGCTCCTGCTTGTGTTGCTGCTGTTGCTGTTACTTGTTCCTGTAAGTTTTGCAGTCTTTCTTCTAATGCTTCTGCTTGTGTTGCTCTTGCTTCTGCTTCTGCTTCTGCTTCTGCTTGTGTTGCTCTTGCTTGTGCTTGTGCTTCTGCTGTTGCTGTTACTTGTCCCTGTAATTCTCCCAGTTTTGCTGCTGCTGCTGCTTCTGCTGCTGCTGTTGCTGTTACTTGTTCTTGTAAGCCTCCCAGTTCTTCTGCTGCTCCTGCTTGTGCTTGTATTTGTTCACCTGAGAGTGTTTCCATCCTCTGTATTTGTTCTCTTGCGTCTGTTAAATGTCCCTGTAATTCTCTCAGTGCTGCTGCTTGTTCTGCTGTTGCTGCTGCTGTTGCTGTTACTTGTTCCCGTAAGTCTCCCAGTTTTGCTGCTGTTGCTGCTTCTGCTTCTGCTGCTGCTTGTGTTTGTTCACCTGAGAGTGTTTTCATCCTCTGTATTTGTTCTCTTGCGTATGTTAAATGTCTCTGTAAGTCTCCCAGTTTTGCTGCTGCTGCTGCTTCTGCTGCTGCTGCTGCTCGTGCTGCTTGTGCTGCTTGTGCTGCTGCTACTGATGCTTGTGCACTTTCTATTGTTTTTGTTAGAAATTCGAATTCAGTTGAGCCCTGGATGACTTTCTCTACTTTACCACTCACACCTTCTGCCTTTTCTTTTTGGTCTAAAACTTTTTTAATAAGTTCATTCAGACCATGAGGCTTGGCTTCCGTCATAAGTTCTGGCTCTGGAGAGGCAGAGCCTCCTTCTGGCGAAGACTCTTCGTTCAATGCTTTATTTGATTCTTCATTTAATTTTTCATTTAATTCACTTAATTCTTTTATTGCTTGATTAAGCGTTGCTGCTGCTGCTTCTGCTTCTGCTTCTGCTCTTGCTTCTGCTTGTGATGCTCTTGCTTGTGCTTCTGCTGCTATTTTATGACGCCACATAAAAAAAATAAAAACAAGGGTCATGGCCATAACGGCTCCCGTAGCAACTAGAATGGGATTAAAAGCATTTGCACTGGGTTTTGGTTTTGGCCCATTATTACTATCCGTAATTTCTTTCAAACCCGTCATAAACAGACAGTGAGCTATATTACTTCGGCATGTTTCAGTCCATTGAGCATTTACTACTTCGCCACCACGTCCTCCTGTTATATTGAAAAAAGGTTCTTGTGTTTTATACGCTTTGAGTAGCTCATCATATAGCCCTGGGGCCAACTTTATAAGCTCACCGTTATTTGCTCTTGAACCAAGCAAAGTCGGTGTAACGTTGGTTGAATCTTCAAAAGTAGTTTGACCTCGTGGCACTAGCGAATCATAATATGTAAAGCTTTCGTCATATAATGAAAGCAGTGATGTGGTTGCTAAAAAAGTGGCTATTGATTGAGGAATAGTAGGCATTTTCTCTCCTGTTTTATATTAATGTTTTTAGGTCTTTACTTAAGAAGTACAAATAATTCTAAAGTAGAGACTGGTGGGTAGAGGTTCAGCCACTGAAGAAATACATTCAACGGCGCTGATGCTTTTCGCGACACGAATAATCTTGCTGCTAATGCGGGCTGTTCTGTGCTGCTGGCTCCGTCTCCAGCCTCCTCGGCGGCGCGAATAATCATGAAGAAGGCACGCTTGGTCTTGGTGCTCCTCCTTCTATATCTGTTGGATCTGGCTGACCAACGATAGTGCTAAAAAATCTATCCACATACAGTGCTAAACTCTCCATGCCATTTTGTAAAGACTCCATTTTAGTTTCTAAAGACGTCACTTCATTTTCCTCTGGTGCCACTGGTGCCACTGATGCCACTGATGTATAACTAGACCTTTTGCATTTTTTATAACAACAATATGCAGCCATCAATGTTAAAGCCCCTCCTCCTGCTATAAGCAAAATATTACGAAGCATGTGACTTTGTTCGTGGTCTGGTTTAATAGAAGATAAAATGCTTTCTAAGGCTGTTATAAGCAGACAGTGGTTCTTATCTTGTTGGCATACCTGCGTAAACTCAGCACCTGATAATGTGCCACCAATGCCTGTTATATCGAATCTTCCTGTTCTGGTATCTTCATACTTTTTCTTTAGATCATCTAATAGCTTTTGAAGCTCTTTAAAGAAATTGTCAGTTGGTCCTGTGCCAAGTAGTGTCGTTATAGGATTTCCTGCAGCGTTAATAGTTGTACTAACTCGACTAGCTAGCACAGCATAGGCTTCGCTTGGTGTCATATAGGTAGGCATTTTCTCTCCTGTTTTATATTAATGTTTTTAGGTCTTTACTTACGAAGTACAAATGATTCTAAAGTAGAGTTGTATTGGGAGCGCAAAGGGGTGGTCTAGATTAGAAGTATAATCTACGAGGTTGTTTTCTTTTAATTTGATGCCGGCACTCTCTTTTGGATCATTGATATTTGTGGCATAGCCTGCCATTCGAAGTATTATTGTTGGTTTAATTATGTAGTTTTCATTCCCGTCACGCACTGCCTGCGCCTCAATTTTTTCAATCTCTGTAGTGGAATTTATTAGGGTGTTAATATTTTTGTGACGGTCAAAGCCAGAGATGCTAGTAACTAACTTGGGTTCATACGTGCTGCCACCACCTGGGTTACAAAATTTAACTTGGTTTTGATTGAAGTGCACGTTAAAATCATTTCCATCTCTTGAGCAAGACCATCCGTTACCTGTTATATCTTTTTCCGAGTCACAAAAACCTTCAATATTCGCAGGTTGGTTAATGCCACTGGATGAAGGTATTTCTGCTCTTACTTGGCAAGTTGCAGCAGTGCAAGCAGTGTGTGTTGAGGGCAGAGTGTTTGACGCATACGCTTTCGCATTAGGTAGGCGATTGGCAATTTGCTCAGCAGCTTTTTTGGGCACATTATTAAGCATTACGGTAAATAGAGATGATGGTTGTCCATTGTTTTCCTGACTGTGGTGCCACTGAAATTTTTCACCATAGGCGCTTGTGTAGTTTTGATTGGGTAGGTAATTTTTGACAAAAACCGAATTAGAATAACCCTCACTACTGTTTTCTGGCCAGTCACCACTGTTGTTCAAGCTGGTAGTTTGTTGCTGCCTGCATGATGGCTTGAAATTGTGAGACGACTTTGTCATTTTTTTGATTAAGAGCCGTTTTTTGATATTGCTGTATTGCCAGAGAGGCTAAAATACCGACAACGGCAATAACCAATAACATTTCTAGCAAAGTAAAGGCGCGTAGGCGTTTGACAAGGCTCGTTTTTTTCATGTTTTAATGCTCTTACATAGGCTTGTCCTTGCCGTGGTGTTCTGGGCCATAAGTCATTTATGCCCCGCTTATTTTGTTTAAAAGATAAGCTTGAGATTATTTAGTATACAGCACTAATATTAAGGAAATATTAAGAGAGTAAGGAAATTTGCATTTATTTTCACTTTATTGTGTTTTTCTTTATTTTATTTGGTTTTTTGCAGGTTAAATGCTTGCAAATTCTTGAGCTTTTGTTGATTTAAGGCGTTGAGGCCGGCTAGAAAAATACTATTTGGTGGGTTTTTATCAGTTCATTATTAATGAAAAGGAATCTTTGTATTTATAAAACAGTAGGTTAGATATTTTTTTACTGACTGCTAGCGTATAAGGCGCTAAAAAGGTGCGAGCTTTGGGTGTTTTTAGGGGCTTAGAAAAAGCTTGTGCAGCTGGATGGTGTCGATCTACTGCTAATGGAAGAGAAATTTAAGAATAAATAAGGGGCAATAAAAAAGGCCGATAAACGGCCTTTTTAGGTTTTAAGTTATCTCAAGCTGCCCAGCCCAGGTTTTTGGGCTGGGTGTATGGCTTTCTTTCACTTACGCCTGAGGTGTAACTGTTAGTAGCCCGCCTGAACATGAGCTACCGTCAAGAATGATTGCAACTCTTGCACAGTTTTGAGTTTCTGCCGCGTCGCTGCCAAAGTTAACAGTTATGTCACCTCCTATCGCCTGAGGAAAAGTGATGTCACTTTTACCAAGAGGGGTTTCATATTGGCTGCCATTAGTATCATCAAGAAGGAAGCCCCTAGCTATTAGAGTTCCAGCCGTTGCTACAACCTTATGATTTGCATCTTTGTTAATTTCAGACTGTATACCAACAATTAATTGTGCTGTTGATGCCGCTTTGGCACTGGCACTCGCCTCAAAATAATAACGCGTTGCCATCACTAAAATAACAGAAATAATGGTTAGGGATAAAAGAACCTCAAGAAGACTGATTCCTTTTTGTTTTTTGCCTTTAAGACAACTTTTCATTTTTTGTAACATTTGTTTTCTCCTGTGTTGTAATAACATTTATAAGTTAATATTTTTGGCCTTAAGCTCAGGCTTGAACTTTATCACTTCCTTTTGTTTAAGACCACTGTTTTCACTGATTATGATTGCTGTTTATCCCGTTTGATGGCCTGCTTTCCGTGTGCTGACTCTAGCATGGGGCTGGGCAAAAAACAATCAATTCGTTTGTTTTTTTTACTAGGCACCCCCTGCTAATGAGGAGCCAATGGCGTAAATACCGAAAATCACCGAGACCGCAATAAAAGCACCCAAGCCAAGCAGTGCACCACCGGCGATTTTAGCGACTAAGGCAATGATTTTACTGTTTTTTTCTTGAGCTTGTGCGCCTAAACGCTTTAAAGCGTGCTCAAAGCCTTTGCCCTTAGCAACCACTTTAAGGCGGGCTAAGTCGGATTTATCAATAAGTTGTGTGTCTAATACATCGGCCAAGTTTTCGTTGCCATCGCCTAAGCGTTGCTCCATGTTGGTTAAATGCCAGGCTAAATACGGTGGCGCATGGCGATGAATAATTTCCAGAGCATTTTTTAACACAATGCCGTGACTAAGAAATAGCCCCAGGGTTTGCATCAGCTCAGCCGCTTGCGTTCGACGATAAAGCGAGATGATTGGCCAGTCGTCAATCTCATGGCGAGCATTACCCGTGAGTTGTTTTAATAGATAGATAAGCCCTGTGACTAACAGCCCGGCAATCAGTAAAACAATCCACCACCAGGTTTGTACAAAGGCGGCAAAGTTATATAGGTTTTGTCCGGTTGCCGGCCACTGAGACATGGGTTTGATTTCTGTGAAAGGTCGATAACACGGAGCTTTTGATAAACACCACCAAAACCAATGCCAGAGACACAATAACCAAAGGGTATACCAGCGCATTAATGACTTCAGCAGCGTTGCTGCTGCTATTTGATAATGTGTTGGTTGCAGAGCGCAATGCTGTGGCAAGGTTGCCGCCGTGCTCACTTGAGCGAACAATTTCCACAATGGCTGTTGAAAACCAAGGCTGCAAGCCGTCGGCCAGTGTTTTACCTTCGCCTAATGCGTTGCTAACAGATTCTGCAACATCGGTTTGAATATCACTGGAAATTTCTAAAATGGTTTCAACGGCTTGGCTGACAGGCACGCCGTCCTCTATTAACGAGGTTAAATCTTCCAAAAAAGCCAACTGCTTTTTTTTGTCAAACTGCATTTTTTTTAAAGTAAATGATAAGTTTTTAAACATTAATGTTAAGCCTTCGGTTAATTTTTTCAGGTTAGGTGTCGTAGCGGAAAACATTTCTTTGCAGGTCAGGATGAATTTCACCCACGAGTTTTTCAGCGTCTAGCGGATCACATAGGCCGTTTTTCACTAAATCTAACACGCTATCGCGCATACTTTTCCAGCCGTGTTTTTCTAAATAGGTTTGCCAGCCAATTAAATCACCGGTTTGAATAAACTGTCGGCCCATGTTGTCGACCCAAATAATTTCAGCCACAACGGTACGGCCTTCAATGCCCTGGTATTTACAGTGATCGCAACCTGGACCGCGTGCATAAATGTGATCGATGTCATCGGGAAAAGATAACTGCCAACGATGACTGTAGCGATGGTGCTCTGCTGACTCTAATAATGGCACGCGACAATGCTGACAAAGCTTAGCCGCCAAGCGTTGGCAGATTAAGCAACTTAATAAGTTAGGGCTAGCGAGCAGTTTGCTAGCGATGCCCAGATTAGTTAAGCGAGTTGTGATTTCCATGGCGCTATTGGTGTGCAAAGTTGATAACACTAAGTGACCGGTGATGGCCGCGCGCACCATGACAGCGGCGGTGTCTTCATCGCGCATTTCACCAAGAGCAATGACGTCTGGATCCATACGTAAGCTGGTTCTGGCCATGCTGGCGAAGGTTCTGTCATCGAGCTCGGTGTTGACCGGCACTTGTGAAGCGTTTTTAATGATTTTTTCAATCGGGTCTTCAATGGTGTAAATTTTTCGAGATTCTTTAATAAGCCGCATAAGGCTTGCCATGGTGGTGGTTTTACCTGAGCCTGTTGGGCCAGCTAAAATAATAGACCCACAAGGCATGCTGATGGCTTTGTGAATAAGTTCGATTTGTTTTGTGCTGTAACCCAACTTGGGTAGTGGTGGTACGTCTTCTCTTGAGGAAGTTAGTACACGCATGACAACATCGAAGCCGCCATGGGTTGGCAGGCTGGCTAAACGAAGTCGAACTTCTCGGCCTTCAATGATCAGGGGCATAGAGGCATTTTGCGGTACCCGTGGGTTAAAGTGAGATGCACTGTGGTCTGTTTCTTTATTGAAAGCCACCGCAGCAATTTCTCGGCCTAATTTGGGCATCCACTCGGCGTATAGTGTGAGTTCGCCGTGGGTACGAAAGCGAATGCGGGCAATGTTTTTACGAACTTCTAAGTGAATGTCACTGGCTTCCTGGGCAATGGCTTCGTTCACTAAGCTGCGCAAGCGCTGTTGCTGTTCACTGACATCTTGCGTCATTTTTGCTTGCACGCTACTGTCAAAAGACTGGGAGATTAGTAGGCGAATTAGCTCACTGGTGGCAGGTAATACCTTTTCAGGTGTTATCCCTTTGTTTTTCATGGTAATTTTGCAGTTTTGAACTTCACGGCTGCCAGGTTTTGAGGTTAGAATGTTGCTATTTTCAAGTACCACAATGCCTTGGTGGTTATAGCACCAGTCAATCATGACTGGATGAGCTTGCTCGCCCGCGGCTAAATCTTTCTTACTTGAAAGGATTTTTTGTTGGCTAAGCTCAGAGTATTGCCGTAGTATTTCTTGTTCGCTTGAGTTGCTCATGGTATTTTTGCTAGATGCGCCTACAGTGGTTGATTCTCAGTTAAAACTATTCGATTGACTGCAGGCTGTCAAGATCGCATTGAACATCTGGTCTTTTTCGGGCGTTTTCACCTTTAAAAGATTGATACTTAATGGGTTGTTTATTTGTTTGTTGGGGCTGTTGTTGGGCTATATTCATGGTTTTAACCTTAAAGCAGTCTTAACAGTGGCACTTTTATATATAGATAGAGGTTTTTAGTGAAGAATCATAGTGCCCGAGCCGTTTTTTTGCTGTTGTTTTTAGGGCTGGTTTGGGGCTCTGGCTATTCTTTAGCGCGATATGCTGTGACGCATGATGTGAGCCCGCTGGGTTATGCGTGTTGGCAGTCCTTAGGGCCGGCAATTATTTTATTGGTTATTAGCCGTGTAATGTCGGGTGCGTTGCCAGTAAGTTGGCGGCATATTCGTTATTACGCCGTTTGTGGTGCTATTGGTATTGCCATACCGAATACTAATATGTATTGGTCAGCGCAGCATGTTTCTTCTGGTTTGCTTGCCGTTGTGGTGAATACGGTGCCGGTATTAATTTATGTGCTCAGTATTGTGCTAAGGCAAGAACGATTTAATTTGACGCGCTGTTTAGGGATTATGGCCTGTATGTTAGGCATTTACATGATTGTTATGCCATCTTCCGGTGGATTGTTGTCTGGTTTAAATCAACCGCGCTGGGTGTGGACGAGCTTGTTGACCCCGTTGTGTTTTGCTTTGTGTGCACTTTATAGCGCGCGATTTCGTCCAGAAGATTGCTCGTCTTTGCAGTTGGCTGCAGGCATGCTGACCGCCTCGGTGTTTTTCTTGTTGCCGTTGGTGCTGATGACACATCACTTTTATGTCATTTGGCCACCCTTTCATTTGCGTGATGGTGTGATTGTGTTAGAAATTATTTTGTCGAGCCTAGGTTATTGCCTGTTTTTTAAATTACTCAAGGATGCAGGGCCGGTGTATTACAGCTTGGTCGGTGGTGTTGTGGCTTTAGTCGGGCTCGCTGCGGGCGTATTGTTATTTGGTGAGCGATTTAAAATGCTAGAGAGCGTGGCAATGCTGTGCATTATTGTCGGGATTTTTTTAGTCACCATTCAGCGAGTGCAAAAGGCATAGCGACTTGTTAAGTCAGCCAAACCGTTATAATTAATAAAGCAAGACCGGTGGTGATAAATAAAAAAACGTATTGCCAGCGTGATTTTTTGCTGTTTTCCCGGATGTTTAGTCCGGCAAGAAGAAGTGCAAGTAGTAAAAAGCCATAGGCGACGGTGTTTAAAATGTTGGCCAGCATGACAACCTCCTGTTGAATAGTGGGCTACGATGTTTTTTTAATTTCAGCGCGATTTTTTTCAAAGTTTTTAATCATGGCGTTAAAGAAGCTGGGATTTCTTTCGGTATGATCTCTTAGTGAGTTTACATAGCCTAAGTGTTGTTCGTCTGTACCATGCATCGCAATGATTTTATTGCACTTAACTAAGTGCTGGATGGTTTCGTCGCTGGTTAAGGCGGCACTTTCTTTGGAGATAGTTTGGATGGACTCAAGAATTGCCCGAGAGGTCAGTTGTTTTTTATGCATAACATAGCAGTCGTTGCGCACGTAGCTATCAAGAAACTCTTGTAGGTGGTTGGCAAACTCTGTTGTGCCGTGATAGCTGTAATAGTTGCCTTCGTTTTTTTTTGTGTTTGTTTGAATGTCGTTGATGATGTCTTTGATAATATCATAGAGCTCGAAGTCTTCTAGCTTGCTGTATTTTCTATCTAAGTGAAGGGCCGATAATTTCAACTGTCGGGCCTGTGTATCAAGGTTTTTCCGTAAAATTTGGCGATATTTTGTAATGAGTTCTAGGGCTGTTTGGTGGAAAGCTGAGGACATGGTTGATTGCCTGTTTTTATTAGGGAGAGGGGTTTTAGCCTATTACGGCCAATATAACAAAAAAAGCAAGGCGGATCCACGAGTGTTTGAGTCTTATTGCCTTTACCAAAAGGAAAAATAACCGCTAAAGTGCTTTTTTACGGTGTTTTTGTTTGCGGCTGCTCTTTGTAGAATCTCAACAACTAATTATTAATAAGGTGTTGTTAAAGTGGTAGCTAGGTTTTTTCTTTTTGTTTTGATTTTCTCTCTGGCCGGCTGTGCCCGAGGCCACCAGCTGCAGCTTCATTGGCAAACCACTCGCTATGTGAATCCTGGTCCTGAATATCAAAAACTGTCTGTTGAGGTGAAACTATACCAATTAAGTGCGATGCAACCATTTTTATCCTTGAGTGAAAGGGATTTGTTGGCTAATGGCAATCAGCAAAATTCAGAGTCAAATATAATAAGCACGCATCGCTTATGGATGGCGCCTGAAGCAAAGGGAGAGGAAAGTTTTATAGTAAATAAAAAGGCTCTTTTTGTTGCTGTGGCGGTTAATTTTTATCAGCCGTGCAATCAGTCATGGCGAGCATGGAAGGCGATTCCTAATCACCTGGCATTTCAACCACTAATATTGAATGTAAAAATAAATCATTGCCATGTTCTTTTGCATTTTAAGCCAGCACTTTTTCAGTGGGGTGCAAAAGATGAGTGATCCATTAAAAAAAGTATTTTGGTCTGAAGGCTTGCTGCTTACCCAGCATCATCTTCAGCAGTGGGATCAATATTGGCAGCAGCATTGTGGGCGTATATTGCCTAAAAATCTTTGTGGTTTAAGAAAATTAGTGGTTGACGATGTTGCCTTGCTGGAGGGTAAATTTAAGGTGCTGCAATGTGAGGTGTTGTTTGAAAATGGCTCTTATATAAGTTATCAGCAAGGAATGGGTAGGGAGCTGGTATGTGAGATCAATCAGCCTGGCGAGAAAATATATATAATGCTGTCGAAAAAAAACAAGGCAGAAAAAATTGAGCAATGCCTAGCTAAGCATAATTCTGGTTTTGTCGTATATAAAGAGCAGTGTGAAGATATTTACATGAGCTCGGAAAAAAAGGAAGTGTTTTTTGTTGAAGATGTTATCGAGGTGTATGCATCTGACAGGCCAAAAAAAGACGGCATTAGTTTGCCAATTGCAAGCTATGAGTGCACGCAGTCCAGGATTTATCAACACGATTGGCTTTTTGTTCCTGTTACTGTTTATTTATCATCAGCCATTAGTGTGGAGAGTTTTTTAAAAAAAATCACTGAAAAGCTTGGTTTTTATATTGATGCAATAGAGTCTAAGGGGCTGGTTTGCTGGCCTAAGAATGAAGGACCCCCTGTTGTTTTAAATGACTTATACAATGATTTTGTAAGGTTTTTTTTAAAAAGCAAGAAGATGGTCAGTCTTAAGGAAAGTTATTTTTTATCAGATGTCTATTATCATATTTCTTTGTTTTTTAGCTATTTAAGTTTCTTTGTTAAGGAGAGGGATGTTTTTGATGGAGTGTATGATCACCTGCTTTGTGGTTCATGCTTTAAAAGATTAATTATTGATGGTGTTAATTTTCTTGAAAGCATAAAAATAAAAGAGAAAAACAAAGTTTTTTTGAAAAAAAAGAATAATTACTATCGCTTTTCCTTGAAAGATTTTCACGAAGAACATTTTAGATTGCTAATGGTGGTTGATTGCCAGGGCGCGGGCTTGGTTGATGGTTTGAGTGTTGCTCATCACATAAAGGTAGCCAGGGAGTCGAAAATGCAATCTATTTTATCATCATCTTTGTCTGGGTTTAATTTAGTTCCTGTTTTAAAAAAAACAAACAAAATAAGTGACAGTAAGAAAATAAGCTTTGAGGTTGTTGTTAATGAGGGTGAAAAATCGGATGACGCATTGCTTGGTGAGGAGTTTTTTTTGATCTATGTTTCATCGGCAGCTACAGGGGCTAAAATAAATTTATTTTTAGAGAAAAGGCAGGCGGCATGAAAAACCAGGAGAAGTTTTTTAAAATCATCGAGGGCGCCGAAAAAACAGTGTTTTTTTTGAGTTTTAATCTTTCAGGGGAAAGAAATATTGATGTTGATAGCTTGTTTGATTTAAAAATAACAGATCTTTGGCAAGATTTTATGGGTTGTTTAGATGGCTTGTCCCTACCGTTGAAGTGCAAAGAAGAGGTTTCTTATGCAATGGCAGCTTTTGTGGATGAGGCTATTTTGCTGTCAGATTGTCCTTGTAAAGAAAGCTGGTCTGGACACCCGCTTCAGTTGCGTTTTTTTGGCGAGCAGGCTGCTGGCGAGGGGTTTTATTCTCGCTTGCATGTTTTTTTAAAAAATCCCGGGAGAAATTTATGGTCAACTGCCTTTTATGGTTGGTTGTTGCGACTTGGGTTTAAAGGAAAGTTTATATCAACGGACGATAAGGAAAGAATTTTATTTGTTGACAGAACGAAAGAGTCAATAAGCTTGTTGCTAGAAAGTAATTTGGAAAATCAGCAGTCTAGGGGTGAAAGGCAAGGGGGGCAAAAATATTTTTCAATGAATAAAAAAGTTAATTATTGTTTTGTGGTTTTTGTGTTGTTTTTGGTTTTCTCATATATGTTTTTTTATTTTTCCATAAGAAGCTATTCAAAAGAGATTTATTTGCCAGGTGTTGAAAAGGTGTCACGACAGGTTGATGGTGTTTTATCTAAGGGTGTTTAATGAATTTTCTCCAGAATGTAATTTTAAGGGGTGTTAAAAACCTGAGTAATTGGGCGGGTGTCTTTTGTCGGGCATGCTTTGGTTTTTTTAAGTTGGCCTCCCTTTTTATTTATAGATATCGCCCCCGTTTTTTTGTTGGCAAATCTCGCTCTGTTCTAGTGGTGGTTGATTCTTTTAGCCAGGCAAATAGTTTTTTTGCATTGGCTTTTAGCAGTCGAGTTGACTTGAGTAAGCTTGAGTCAGCTGGTTTTTGCTGGGTGGAGGTGGAGGGCCTTCGTTGGTGTGTGGCAATTTGCCAGCCCGGGTCTTTGTTGCTTCTGGGCAATGAGCTCTCTAAAAAACCATTTTCACACTCGGTCTATCTTGCTGAATATAAGAGCTTTTACGACAAGGCTAAGTTTGACGAGGTGGTTGAGGCTTTTCAAGATTTGTTGATTGAAAACAAACAGAAAATACAGGGCTGCCAGTGGCATATTTATTGTCTTGGTTTGGAAGAGGCCCCTGGGTTTGATGTAATGCAAGAGCGTTTAATTTCCCGGGAGTTAAGAGAAGCGTTTTTTTTCACTCGTTTTGATTCAAAAACATCAAGTGATGTTCAGAGCAGGCAAATCGAAGGGTTGGCGAAAGATCTTAGGGTGTTTGCGCTTGGTGTGAATGGCGTTAAACAGGAAGAGAATAGTCGGCTGCTATTTTCTTTTTGTTGTGTGTACACCGAGATGTTGAAAAAAATGAATGAATTTTCTGATTTTTTCATGAAAAGTGAGGCGCCTATTTTTATCAGATCGATCGGTTTTTTTTGTGCTGGCGATGATGGGTTTTTTATAAGAAAAGGCAGCAAGATAACAAATAATGTTTTTGGTGATGGTAAGGTTGGTTTTTTAAAAAAAATAAACACTCGACTTTCTGTTGTTGCTTTTGTCTGTGGGGTGTTGTCTTTATCTTGGTTGTTTTTTTTAGATAATGAGAAAAATAAATCATTGGTTTTTCAGAAATCGATACTACAAAGTGACAGAGAGGTTGCTGACATATTAGCTTATAGCGGTGACGGTCTGATTGATTATCATCAGCAGCTTGTTGATATTTACATGGCTTATCTTTCGGGGAAAAGTAATGCCGGTTTTCTTTTTGGGCGAAATTATTTTGTTGGTCAGGGGGATCAGATTTTCTTAAATGATTTGTTGCGCACAGTGAATTACTTTGTTCAGTCGGAGATTGTTTCCTACCTTGAGGAGAGGTTGTCTTTTTATCATAACCAGTGGAAGGGTTTCCCAGAAAATAGAGAGAAAATTAGGGGGGAGTATTACCATTACTTTAAGTACTATATGATGCTTTGGCTTCCTGATCATGCTTGCCTTGATGGGTTATCAGATTTTTTTTCAAACATATGGCTTAGGAGTGTTGCTGGATCTAATGGAAATTCCTCGGGATTTTTAGAAGGCAAAAAAAACGCCAAAAGCATGATGAAGTTTTATTTGCTTTACTTTTTTTCTAGCAAAGAATCAAGTGATATTTCTTTGTCAAGGATAACTAAAGTGGAAGAAAATATTATCAATCAGTCCAGGAAAGACCTGTTGTTGAACAGTAATGCTATTAATGAATTCTATGAAAAAATGTCTTTTATGAAAGATGGGTACAGTGTGCCAGATATTTTGAAAAAAGAGGCAAGCTATATTAACTATTCAAGCGCTAAGATTCCTTATGTTTATACTATGGAGGGGTGGCAAGATTATGTTGATCCATGGCTTAGACAGGCCGGCGAGCATGCTGGGCATGATTCTTGGGTTTTTGGTGATGATGGGCGTAAAGTTGTTGATAGCATTGATGTTAAAAACATGATTGCCATTTATCAAAAAAGCTACGCCGAAAATTGGTTGGCTGCTGCAAAAAGCATTTCTTTTAAGCCGCTTTTAAATATTAATAATGCTTTGAATATACTGACTAAAGCAACATCGGCAGATAGCGATTACTTTCAAATGTTGAGTTATTTCCATCATATTTTTCGACGACAATTGAATATAAATAATCCGACTTTGTTTCATGGGAGCTCGGATGGTTTTTCTCAGTTTATTAATAAGTATCGCCAACAGCTTTTAATGTTGCTCCAGGATCTTCAGCAAATGCAGTCGGGCGTTGATCAGGAAAAAAGTGAGTATGAATATTGTAATAAGGTTTTTTCTGGGGTATCTGAGGCAAGTGTCGTAAAAATTGTTGCAATGATTAATGCTTTTTCTTCTGGTCAGCCGGAGCCTGTTCAAAAGGCATACCAACATTTATTGCTTATGCCTGTTGTGTCTGTTTGGAAGTTGATTTTGCAGGATTCAGCTTTATATGTTGATGGTCGATGGAAAGCACTAATTTATCAACCCTATCTTCAAGACTTGAATGGTGTTTTTCCGGCCGATCTTTCCGCAACTAATGATGTACCATTAAGCACTATGGCATTATGGTTTTCTAATAATTCCGGATATCTGTATTCTTTTTATCAGCACTATTTATATCAAATAACAGATAATTCAGGGGGTGTTTTGGCATTGAAGTCCTGGTTGGGTTTTTCTGTTCCAGTCAATGCTGAGTCCTTGTCGAGGTTTTCTTATTTGTTATCGTTTTCGAAAAACTTGTTTTCTAGCAAAAGCCTTGGATTTTTATATCGCATTGACCCTGATCCTAGTGATGACATTGAGTCAATTGTTTTTTATGATGGTTTAAATAAATTTAATTATAATAACGGTTTTTTAAAAGGATATGATTTTAAGTATTTAAGTGGTGATCTTAAAGACAGTTATGTTAGTGTTAAGGCTATTCATGATGAGCTTTCTCATTATAGATCAACCGGCGGCCTATATTCTTTTCTAAAGCTTTTGCGTGAGGCTGACTGGAGAAAAACAGCAAAAAATAATTATCAATTATGCTGGCACTTTAATCATGATCAGCACTGCTTAGCAAGGGTTTATTTGAGTGGCAATGCTATTTCCACTTTGTTTACTTGGCATAAGGATGGCTTGGTTTTCCCAACCTCTTTGGTTGGCCATATTTCTGGGTAGTTTTTTTATTTTAATTAGGATTTGTTGTGCGGCTTGATAAAGGAAAAGAAAACCGTGCTGGCATTTTAGTTGTGTTCAGCACTACTTAGAAAGCGTTTATTTGAGTGCTAGCACTATTGATTTTATTAGCAGATGTGGTTGAGGCGCTGTAATGTTATTATTTTTTATAGACTGCTTTTGTGTTCGAATTTTGATTTTCATGGCTGTAAGTCTTTGTTTTTTTTCTAAGTATTACTGTTTTCTTAGGACTTAAAAAAAGTAAAGTCTATAAAAAACAACAGAGTAAGATGAACTCCTGATAAGTATTTTACCATTGTACTATAATTGTTAATATGTGATGACTTTATAGGTGTAGTATGAAAAATTTAATGCGTATTTTTATGATTCTTGCTCTGCTTTGGTTTTTACCCTTAAATGCTTTGGCGGGCTCAAAATTTTATGGCAAGTCATTGTGTCATGCGCCGGGTTATCACTGCGTTAAAGTAAAGCATGGTGATACTTGGGCAAGGTTATTTCCAGATAAAAAAGAGCGAGACATTGTTATGAGAGTCAATAGAACCAATATTGCGCTCTATTACCGCCCTTTTGTTTTGGTGCCGAATGACTTGGGTTCTTTAGATTATATGGATTACTCGCCATTTCCTAAAAGAGTGAACGTTGATCAAGAAAAGTTATTATTAATTGATATGAAAAAACATGCTTTTGCTGCTTATAATCGCTATGGGTACCAGACTTATTGGGGCCCTATTTCAGGTGGTAAAGGCTGGTGCCCTGATGTCGGTGAGGCATGTAATACCGTTGTAGGTTCTTTTAAGATAGTCAGAAAAAAAGGTGAAGATTGTGAGTCAAGCAAATTTCCACTTCCTGATGGTGGGGCAGAAATGCCGTACTGTATGCATTTTCATAAAGGTTATGCCATTCATGGCGCGCAATTACCTGGGTTTCATGCCAGTCATGGGTGTGTTAGGTTGTTTACAGAAGATGCCAAGTGGTTGAATAAGCACTTTGTGTCTGTTGGGGCAAAAGGGACGCGAGTCATTGTTGTTCGATAGGCAGAGGTGTTTTTTATATTAAAATAGCAGGTGTGTTTTTTTATATTAAAATAAATGTGTCATTTATTTTAGATTGCTAAGTTATTTATATGCTGTCTTGGTATTGATAAACTTCTACGATTTTTGGTTGGCAGCCTTGGCAGGTTTTTCCACAAGCCGATTTTTGGTCAATACGGCAGAGACGGCCTTTTCGTTGCCAGTGGGCAAGCATGTTTTTCATAATGCCAGCATCGCATTTAAACTGCTGTGTTAGCTGGTCTAGTGTGACAACTTTTTTTTCTCGCAAGTAGTTGCGCAGTGTGATTAAACTCATGATGCAACCTCAGGTGTTTTATTTGTAGGATGAAGTTTTTGTTCAGTTGGTTTTTTTGCTTTTTGGCGTAGTGCCATGATAAAAATAGCAAAAACAGCAAGCATGGCTAAAATCCATAAGCTGGCGTTGATTGGCGCTGCGCTTAAGCGAGATGTTTGAAAGCAAATAACAGCAAGACCATAGGCAACAAATGTGCTCCAGGCAACAGAGAAGTTTGCCCAGCCAGCCGATAGTTCGCGGCGCATGACCGCCATGGTTGACACACAAGGAAAATACAATAAAACAAAAACTAAAAAAGCAAAAGCGGCGTAGGGCGTAACAAAATACTGATACATAATGCCGTACACTTTGTGGTTCATATCATGTGGTGGTTCACTAGCAGCAATTGGGTTGCTGAAGGCGTTGGCAATGCCGCTAAGATTATCAGGAATGCTTTGTAGAGCGGCTTTTAGTCCGGCAAGAACGGATTGATTGTTGTCATTGTCTAATGCTAGGTGACCCACTTGGCTGTATAAAGTATTCAGTGTGCCAACCACAACTTCTTTGGCTAAAACACCGGTAAGTAAGCCGACGGTTGCTGGCCAGTTGTTTTTTTCAATGCCCATGGGTTCAAAAATAGGGGTAATGGTTTTACCCGCAACAGACAATAATGAGTTGTTACCACCCTGCTCGTTTAAATGATGCCCGGTGGTGGAAATGCTGTTGAGCCCACCAATAATAATACAGACCGGCACAATCACTTTTCCTGCGCGCAGCACAAAGTTGCGTAAGCGTTGCCAGGTATGACGCATTAATGTTTTAAATTGTGGCAGATGATACTGCGGCAGCTCCATGATGAGCGATGATGATTCACCAGGTAAAACCGTTTTGCGAAGCATAAGGCCGGTGAGTACGGCAACAACAATGCCTAGTATATATAGTGCAAAGACAACATTTTGTCCCCCGCCGTGTGAGAAAAAGGCAGACACAAATACAGCAAAAATAGCTAGGCGTGCACCGCACGACATAAAAGGCATCATCATAACCGTAAGTATGCGATCGCGTGGCGATGAAATGGTGCGAGCCCCCATGACGGCCGGCACATTACAACCAAAGCCAACAATCATTGGCACGAACGATTTGCCGGGAAGGCCTAGAGCACGCATGCTGCGGTCCATAACGAAAGCGGCACGAGCCATGTAGCCACAATCTTCAAGAAAGGCTAGGAATAAAAACATTCCGCCAATAACGGGGATAAAAGTGATGGTCGTATTAACGCCTTTACCGATGCCGTTGGCAATTAATGCAATAGCCCAGTTTGGAAAGTGTAGTGCATGCAATAGTTGCGCGGTGCCATCAACAAAAATAGCGGTGCTACTAATATCAAAGAAATCTTGAAAAGCGCCACCAATATTAATTGCAAAAAAGAACATGGTATAGATGATCGCCAGAAAAATAGGAATACCAGTAAAGCGATTTAACACGACTCGATCAATAATATCAGTTGCCGTTTGACGTTGTGTCTTTTTTTGTGTGATAACGGGGGTCATCCATTGCTGTATTTGCTGGTACCTGGCATCGGCAATGAGTATGTCGGCATCTTCTTGCGTGGTTTTTTGAATGTTGCTAAGGCAGTTGTCTGCTATTTTGTTCAGTGTCTCTCCTGCCCATTGCTTGGCAAAAAGATCCCCCTCAAGCAAACGAATTAATAAGCTATCACGTTGACGACATTCTTTTTGCGTCTCTGACAGGTGTTTTTTTAAAATAGAAAGTTCTGGTTGAATATTTTCATTCATTGCAATTGGCAGAGACGTTGCTCTACCAAGATTGGCTGCTTTTTGCAGTGCCCGCTTTAATTCAGGAATCCCCTTCTTTTTGCTAGCAACAATTGGGACCACGAGGCAACCTGTGAGTTCTTGCAGTTTTTTGATATCAATGAGAGTGCCTTGCTTTTTAGCAATATCCATCATATTAAGTGCAATAACTACTGGAGTTTTGGTTTCAAGTAATTGCGTGCTGAGGTACAGGTTTCTCTCAAGATTAGCGGCATCGACAACATTAATAATGACATCGGGTGAATCATTAACCAAATAATCGTTGCTAATTTTTTCATCAACGGCGCCCTCTTCTTCTAGTACAGATAAAGAATAAATTCCTGGCAAGTCAACAACTGTCGCTGTTTGCTTTTGTGATAGTCTTATATTCCCTTCTTTTCGAGAAACGGTAACGCCGGGCCAGTTTCCTTCGCGTTGAGATGAGCCGGTGAGTGCATTAAAAAGCGCGGTTTTACCGCAGTTGGGGTTGCCAGCAAGTGCGATTTTTATGTGGGGGTGGTTCATGTGGTTTCCACTTGAATGAGGGCGGCTTCTTTTTTTCGCAGGCTGAGTAAATAGCCGCGAACTTGGATTTCAATCGGGTCACCTAGTGGCGCGTGGCGAACAACGGTAAAAGGGGTGTTTGGTGTTAGCCCCATGGTTAAGAGCTGGCGTCTTAAGGTTGTTTGGCCCTTTGTGAAGTGTGTTATGCGGGCTTGTGTTCCTGCCGAAAGATCAGCCATAGTGCAGTGATTACCGGCAGCATTGATGTTTTTTTTGCTTTTGCTTTCCCGGCAGGCGTTGGTGTCAGTCATGTCGCTAGCGATAGACGGGATGTGTGTGTTGCTCATTCATTTATCTCCTTGGGATTGTGCGACTATAATCTTAATGAGAATGATTGTCAATTACGCTGAAGAATTTTTTGTCGGATTGTAATCGATTGATTTTAAATGACATTGTTTGGTGCATGCTTTTGCATGGATGTAATTACGGTATGGGCTTTGCGCTAATTATTCGTTAGTTTAGCTCAAATGATAGCGTTGAGTGGTTTGATGGTGAAAAAATCTAAGCAGGAAAGCGACCAATTTGAGGGCGTGTATCAGCAACATGATAAATTTTTTAAGCGATCAATGAGTGAGCCGCACGTTGCTAGAGCAATGATTAAGAGATTTTTACCAGCAAACGTGGTTGATCACTTTGATTTATCGAGTCTGAAGGTTGAGAAAAGTAGTTATGTTGATTCATCTTTTGCCGAGACGCAGTCAGATATATTATATAGTGTCAAAAGCCGTGAGCACCATGCTAGCTATATTTATTTGTTGTGGGAGCATCAATCTAGTGTGGATGCTAATATGTCATTGCGATTGTTAAGTTATACGGTGAAAATTATGGAAGACCATGTTCGGCAAGGTCATAAAAATTTGCCGTTGGTGTTGCCTATCTTGGTGTATAATGGCCGAGTGAGTCCTTACTCAGGGGGGCGTGATATTTTCAATGGTTTTGCTGATCCAGCTTTAGCAAGATCAATGATGTTTAAACCATTTCACTTAATTGATTTAACAGTGTTGAGTGATGAAGAAATTATTACTGATCGTTGGAGTGCGCCGCTGGTGTTGTTGTTAAAACATATGGCAGCACGAGATTTATTAGTGGTGTTAGATAAATTGTTTTCTGTTTGCGACTCGTTGCTTGATGTTAAAGAGGGTGAAAGGCATATAAATAGTGTGTTATCCTTTGTTTTAAAGCAGTCTCGAGATGTTGATCGTGATGATTTAATAGATGTTATTAACCGTAGCCCAAGCCGAGCGGGAGGAATTACCATGAACTTATATGATTCTTTAATTCAAGAGGGCCATCAGCAAGGCCATCAGCAAGGCCATCAGCAAGGCCATCAGCAAGGCCGTGAGCAAGGTCGTGAGCAAGGAGTTCAGGCTGGGTTAAGGCAGTCTATGCGTTTGATGCTAGGGAAAGGCATGAGTGTTGCCGAGGTTGCTGCTATTTTGGACCGATCAGAGGAAGAGGTGGTGGCATCGCAAGTAGAGTTTAGTTAGGTAAGCAGGTAAGCAGGTAAGCAAGTAAGTAAGTAAGCAAGTAAGTAAGTAAGCAAGTAAGCAAGTAAGCAAGCAAGTAAGCAAGTAAGCCGTACCTTTGTTGAGCGCGCCCCATTTTTTTAAATAATAATGTTTCGTTATTTCGTTATTTCGTTATTTCGTTATTTCGTTATTGTGTTTTGAATTAATTTTTAGTGAGGAAGTAAATGATAAAAAAACCCAGCAGTGCTTTTATTCTGATTCTTGCCGTTGCCACCTTATTGACGGCTTTTTTTTGGGTGTTGAGTATTTTTTATGATCCATCATGGCTTGTTGGCAGGAATCATCCATCATTATACTATGATTATATATCTCTCTTATATCCCTTCTTTTGGTTTATTGGAACCTGGGGGATGGTCGCTGCAGTGATGATGATTTTCTTTTATTCTGTTAATTTTTTGCAAAAATTCAGTTTTTTGAAAAAAGTTTTTTTAGTGGTTTTATTGCTGTTGACTTTGGCTGGTTTCTTTTCATCGGCATTATTAGAGGTTGTTTTTTCTGGATTTTCTTGGGCATCATTATTGAGTTTTTTTTCAGGATTTTTGAAAACATTCTCATTGGTTGTGGTTGTTGCAAGTATTATGCCAATTTTAAGGAGGGAGAATGCATTTGCAATTACTTTTTCCCCACAGCGGGTTTTAGCTCGTAAAGATTTATTTGTTCGATATTTCGTTTTTTCCTTTATAGTTGCTTTTTCTTGGAAGTTTTTTTGTCAAGGAGTTGTTTTTATTTTTCAGTACTTGAATCGGTGGCTGTTTTATCATGGCTTTGTGTCTCCTTCTTTTGGTGGGCATTTCCATTCATCAGGTGGGGTTACTGTTTTATTTATGTTTCTCTCCTTTATTGAAAGGACGGCGGCTTGTTTTTTTCTTTGCTGTTTTATTAAAGATAAGTTAAGCAAGCTTTCTGTTTTCTCAGGTGGCACTTTTGTTTTTTTAATATTGTTTTTATTGGGAGGTCAAGTCCGTTCTTTTTATACGGCCATTATTTATTTTCTCTCAGGGCAATATTTACAGAATATTTTAATATTAAATCGTGATTTTTTCTTTTTGCCTGTTTTGGCCTTTGGGGTTGTTTTTTTTATTCGATTGTTTGATGTATTTGTTTAGGATTAGTTTGAGCGTGTCTTTTTGGGCTGGCTTACTTATCACCTCTCGTATGCCGCAATCTTTGGCCAGTTTTTTATTTTCTTCACTGTTTGCATGGCCGGTAATTGCCACTATGGGCACGATTTTTTTATTTTTTCTTGCGAGTTCTTGTGCTTTTTTTGCAACTTTAAATCCGCTGATGTCCGGAAGTCCTATGTCCAAAAGGATTAGGTCAAAGTTGTTTTTTGAGATTGCATGAATAGCTTCCTTTCCGGTTTTAGCGACTCTTGTTTGGCAGCCAATTGACTTAATTAGTAGGTTCAGGGCAACCCTGGCAATTTTGTCATCTTCAACGATCAATGTTAGGCCTGTCTTCGTTTCTTTTTCTTCTTGATTTTTTTCTTTTATTTTATTTTCTTTTATTTTTTCTTGGCTTGTTTTTATAGGGATTTTTATGGTGAAGCAGGATCCTATTTCTGGCTCGCTGACAACACTGATTTTTCCGTCAAGTTCTTTTACAAGGCTTTTGGCAAAGCATAGCCCAAGCCCTCTTCCTTTGTAGTTCCCCTCATAAGATGGGCTCAGCTTGCTAAATTTTTCAAAAATGTAGTCAAGCTTGTCTTTTGCTATTCCAATTCCATTGTCTTGAACTTCAACTTTAAGAGTTTTGTTTTTTTCTACTAAAGATGCTTTTATTTTTATAAGGCCATTTTCGGTAAATTTAATGGCATTGCTTATTAGGTTTACCAGTGTTGTTTTAAGACATTTCTCTTTAACCAGTATTGGCTTTAAAAGATCGTTTTCAATATTCAATGATATTTTGTTTTTATTATGGATTGCTGCTGGTGAAGATAGTTTTATAATGTCTTGTAGTATCTTCTTAAGATAAACTGGATTTTTCTTTTCATCTTCTTTGGTTTTTTCTTCAGCTGTTGTTTCTATTGCTTCATTGCATAGTTCAAGTAATTTTTTTGATGATTCTATAATGAGGGTTGCATCTCGATAAATTATTTCTTTTGTTTTTTTTATTTCATTTTCTAGATTTTCTTTTGTTGGTTTTTTGTCTTTTTGGGTTTCTGTTTGTGATAAGTTTAGCAGATCTTCTGTCATTCCGATGATTCCTGCAATAGGTGTTCTTAGGTCGTGGCTTATGTTTGTGATGAATTTTGAAAGAAGTTTTTTAGATGCCTCAGACTTTTCTTTTGCCTTTTTTAGGTTTTCTTGTGTTTTTTTGAGTTGAGTGATGTTAAGTGTGTTTCCTATAATTCCAGCTACATTGTTGTTTTTGTCGTAGAGAGGGCGTTTTGAAGATATTTGATAAATTTTTTCACCATTTGATAGGCGGTGGGGCTCTTCGACAGAGACGGATTTATTTTCTCTTATCACATACTCATCGTTTTTTTGGAATTCCTCGGCTGTTTTTTCTGGAAATAATTCCTTGTCTTTTTTTCCAATGATGTCTTCTTTTGTGTATTTGTAGCCCATGTTCCGCAGGCTTTTTAATCCCTGGTTGTTGATCCCCATCCAGGCGCCATGCCTGTTTTTCCAAAAGATATCACCAGGAAGGTTGTCTATAATATTCTTAAGGTGGTAAATTTCTTCTTCTTGTTTTTTTATTATTTTTTCTTTTTCTACGAGTTTGCTTCTATCCATTTTTGATCCTTGAAGTTTTCAGTCATTTGGTTTGTTTTTTCTTTTTTGATTTTAATCCAGTTTTCGGCTATTTTTTTTTGATAATATGAGCTTAAGGGTATTGTGTTTTTTTTCATATCTTCTTTTTGGTCAAGAGTTTTTGCAGCCTGTAGTGCTGCTGATAGCGCCAGCGAGCGTGTTATTTGGATGTCTTTGTTTGGTACGGAAACACCAGTTGAATCAAAGTTTATTGGAAGTCCTTGATTTAAGATTCTTACATTTTTATTTGATTCTGGGATAATGGTGTTATTGGTTATTTTGTTTTTAGTTTTCTTGATGAGTGTTCTAAACTCGACATCATCCGATGAGCAGCTGATATAGTTCTTTTCTTCATTGAATGATAAAAATAAGCTTGTTTTATTATTCGTGATATCTTTGCCTGTGCAGCCTAAGATGTAGTTAGCTTTGTTTAGTAAGTCAGCCAGGCTTTTTTCTGCAATTATGTTTTTTTTGTTTTTATTTTTTTCAGGAATGATGTCATAAGTCGACACTTTATGTCCAAGGTCTGCGAGCAAGTCCGCTAATGCTTGACCTATTGATCCACAGCCAACAACACCAAGACGTATATTCCCGTTTTTTTTCTCATCATTGATTACAGAGCTAATTTTTTTTACAATAATTTCGGCAATTAGTGGTGCTTCAAGATGTTTTTTTGTTGCTGATCGAGCAAGATCAAGGACTGGCTGATTGAATGGCGTCTTGTGGTAAAATCCTTGTGTTGTTTGTTCAATAGCTATTATTTTAATTGGCCGCCGAATTTCTTTTATATATTCCATGGCTTTTTTTCTTCCTAGTGCGCTGCGGTCAAGAAGTATTATTTTATTAATTTTAGGATTTCTTTCTAGGTGTTTCTGCATTTCCCTCCAAAATATTTCATGGTCAAGATCTTTGTTGAAAGTCTGCTGACTATTTATTCCAATTTTTTTTATTTTATTTATCACGCTTTTGCAGTTGGAGTAGCTTTTTGTTATTGAAAATAAGTTTAGGGGGTTTGCTCCTAAAAAGATGAAGGCTTCAATTAGATCAATGGTTGTTTCTAGTGCATGATGAAAAAAGACAAAGATAATGTCTGCAAAGGGTTGTGTGTTACTTGGGTTTTCTTCAATATGGTCATTTACGACCAATTCTAATACGCTTAAGTTATGGCGACTTTTAAAAAGCCCCTTTTGCGTTTTTTTGACAGGGAGAGGGGGTCTGGTTTTTTCTTGGATCATGGGTTGCCCTATTGGTTTGATAGTTTGATGCTTTAATGTCAACTGAAGTATATTGCTTGTTTGTTTTTTTTCAATGGCAAGGACTTGTTTTTGGCTTTTTTTTGTTTGTTTTTTACTACTTAATGGTATTTGGGTATTATGTGTAGTGCCAAGATGATGCGACGGTGTTTATATCACCGGCACCTAATAATAAAATAACGTCATCATTTTGAACGGTTTTTTCAATATGGCTGGCAAGCTTTGTTAAAGGGCCGACAAAGTGGGCATTGTCTTTTTTTGTGCTATGAATTTTTTGGTGTAAAGCATCACTTTGAATGCCATCTGACGGTAGTTCGCCTGCAGGATAAACATCCGTTAATATCACGACATCACTTTTGTTGAGCTCGGTGACAAATTCTTTCATTAGTGCTTTTGTGCGTGAATATCGGTGTGGCTGAAATGCGGTTACAATGCGCCTTTCAGGCCATGCATGGCGGGCGGCCTCGATGGTGACGGCAAGTTCTGCGGGGTGATGGCTATAGTCTTCAACCAAAAGTGCTTGGGTGTTTTCATTGAAGCTAACGGTTCCGTGTAATGAAAATCGTCGACCAACACCCTGAAAAGAGTTGAGTGCTTGTAGGGTGGTTTGGTCGTCTATCTCAACCTGTCTTGCCAAAGCAAGAGCAGCAAGCGAGTTGAGTGCATTGTGTTTGCCGGCTAAGTTTAATTTTACGCGCAAAGGTTCGTAGCCATGCTGTTTAACCGTGAAGGTACTAATTAATCCTTTTTGTTGGTGGTCGCTTAAGCAAATATCGGCGTTTTCATTAAAACCATAGGTAATGACGTTGGCCGTTATTTTATCGGCAATTGATTGTACGCCAGGGTCATCAATACAAATAATGGCCAAGCCGCTATCCGGTAAATTATTCAAGATGTCAATAAAGGTGTTTTTTAATTGTTGGTAATCATTGTTGTAAGCATCAAGATGATCGGAGTCAATGTTAGTGACAATGGTAATGTCAGGAGAAAAACAAACTAATGATGCGTCACTTTCATCGGCTTCAACCACAAAATAGTCGCCTTCGCCAAAGGCCGCATAAGCTTTCATGTCAGGTGCGTAGCCGCCAATAGAAAAGGCAGGATCAAGGTTTGCGCGCATTAGTATGTGAGCAATTAAGCTGGTCGTCGTGGTTTTACCATGACTGCCGGCAACGGTGATGCCTTGATAGTCATTCATTAAGTCAGCCAATAATTTGGCGCGATGAACCACATTAATATTGTCAGCTTTTGCGGCTAAAATCTCAACGTTATCATTTTTAATGGCGCTAGAATAAACGGCGAGGTCCGCGCCTTGAATATTATTTTGGTGATGATGAAAGGCAATTTTTGCCCCTTGCGTTTGTAGCATTTTAGTAATTGGGGTTTGCTTAACGTCGGAACCGGAAACGCTATAGCCACGACGTAATAATAGTGCTGCAATACCGCTCATGCCAACACCGCCAATGCCAATTAAGTGAATATGATTAATGGTTTTATTGAGCAATAATTGCATGTTGTTATTTCTCGTCGTTTTTATCAGTAAGCCATGGCTGACAAATTTGTAAAATTTCCTCGCAGGAATCTGGCCTGCTTTGCGTTCTTGCCGCGCAGGCTAGGTTAACCAGTTGCTGTCGATTATTTAAAAAATTCCGCCAGAGGGAGACTAATGTATCAGTTTGATAGGCCGATTGCACGATAACGTGTGCTGCATTGGCCTCTACCAAATATTGAGCATTATAAAACTGGTGGTTATCTACTGCAAAAGGAAAGGGAATAAACACGCAACCAACACCGGCTGCAGCAAGTTCAGAAACGGTTAGGGCGCCAGCCCGGCAGATTACCAGGTCTGCCCACTGGTAGGCGTCTGCCATGTTATCAATAAAAGCACTGCATTTGGCATTAATGGATTTTTTTTGATAGTGCGTTTTTGTTCGGTCGAACTCTGATTGTCCGGTTTGATGCCAAATTTCAGGCCTTTCGGATGACTCAAGCGCACCAACGAAGTCAGCCATTTTTTCATTTAGGAATCTTGCTCCTTGACTGCCGCCTAAAATAAGTAGACGGAGTTGACGATTTTCGATGTTTTCTAATCTTTTTTTAGGCTGCTCAATGTTAATGATTTCATCACGAACCGGGTTGCCAACGGTAAGAGCCTCGATGTTCTCATTAAAGGCGCAAGGAAAAGCGCGTAAAATTTTCTTAGCTAACTTCGATAAAAGGCGATTGGTGTAGCCTGCGATGGCATTTTGTTCGTGAATTAGTAGTGGCTTGCGTAACATCCAAGCAGCAAGGCCGCCAGGACCGCTGGCGTAGCCACCAAAGCCCATGACTAAGTCAGGTTTGACGTGTCGGACAATACGCAGTGCTTGAAATAGGGCAAGCATTAAGCGAGCTGGCGCAAAGGCACTTTGCCAGGCAGTTTTGCCGCGCAATCCGGTTATAGCTAAAGAGTATAAGGGGTAGTCGGTAATTATTTTGTGTTCAAGGCCTTGCGCGCCGCCTAACCAATAAATCTTATGGCCCTGTTTTTCTAGTGCTTTTGCCACGGTCAGTGCCGGGTGGATATGGCCACCTGTGCCACCAGCCATAAAAAGAATCCGTTTCATGTTTTTGCTTGGCGCCTTGAGTAGTGAGTTCGACCGACTGCGTCGGGGTGAGAGTCATTAATAGTAGCATCTCCTGTTTTGTGTTCATAGACAACACGAAACAAAATACCCACCACAATGGCATTAACCAGCATACTACTGCCACCATAACTGATGAAAGGTAGTGTGAGCCCTTTTGTCGGCAGGATGCCGGCATTTACGCCAATATTGATGCCAGCTTGCAAGCTAATCCACAAGCCCAATCCATAGCCAAGATAACTAGCAAACCATTGCTGGGCACGGCGACACGCTGAGGCAATAATAAAAGCACGCCCTACCAATAAACAAAATAAAGCAATGACAATGGTTTCACCCAACAAACCGAGCTCTTCTGCTAAAACAGCAAATAAAAAATCGGTGTGAGCCTCAGGCAGATAGAATAATTTTTGAATGCTGTTACCAAGGCCAACACCAACATAACCACCACGACCAAAAGCAATTAGGGACTGTGTCAGCTGGTAGCCAGAATCGAAAGGATGTAACCATGGATTTAAAAAAGTGGTGAGGCGCTCTAAACGATAAGGCGAGACGACGGCCATTGTTGCTAAAGCGGCGGCAACCAGGGCTAAAATAATAATAAATGGCCACAGGCGCATGCCAGATAAAAACAGCAGGCCAAGAAAGGCAACACTGATTACAGCTAGCGAGCCAAAGTCAGGCTCTAATAATAGTAATACGGCAACGATGCATAGCAGAATAAGAGGCTTTAAGATGTTGGAAAATTTTTCATGCATGGTGTGTTGATAGCGCTGTAGGTAAGCTGATAAAAACACAATAAGAAATAATTTTGCCAGCTCAGAGACTTGCACGGTGATAATGCCAAGTGACAGCCAGCGACGGCTGCCATTTACAACACGGCCAATGCCTGGAACTAATACTAGTGCGAGTAGGACCAGAATAACCAATAATAGTGGGCGACTTAATTTATACCAGATTTTTAAAGGGACGCGTGTTGACGCCCAAGCAACGCCGATAGCCATAATTATGTAGATGCTTTGACGGATAAGATAATGAAATGGGTAGCCGTATTGGCGATCAGAAATCACCATCGATGCAGATGCGACCATGATTAAGCCAATACACACCAAAGCGGCGGCTGAAATTAAAATCCAGCGATCATATAGCGAGGTCTTCACAGTGCAAGTACTCCTTGCATAAAACAATCTCCTCGGTGTTCAAAGTTTGTAAACATGTCAAAGCTGGCGCAGGCCGGTGCCAAGACTACCACATCTTTTGGCTGCGCGCCTTGGTTAGCAGTGGCTATTGCGTCATTTAAATCAGTCGCCAGGTGTGATGTTGTGTGTGCTTTAAATAAAATATGCATTTGCTTTGCTGCTTGGCCAATCAAAATAACATGGTCGACGTGCTGTTTAATGCAGCTGACTAATGGTGAAAAATCAGCGCCCTTGCTGTCGCCGCCAGCAATCAACCAAAGCTTGCCCGAGGTGGTTTCAGCCAGGCTGGAAATGGCCGCAATCGCAGCCCCCACATTGGTGGCTTTAGAGTCATTGTACCAATTAACGTCATTTTTATTTCGAACCCATTGGCAACGATGAGGCAGGCCAGTGAAGTTTTGCAGTGCTTGTTGCATGGCTGCGTTAGATAAACCAATGGCCGTGCCAATGGCGCAGGCTGCCAGTGCGTTTTGTTTTTCGTGTTTGGTTTTGATTGGTAGCTGCTTTAGGGCAAACATGTTGTTGTCACCGTGTTTAATGTCATTGTTTTCAATATAAAGATTAGGCTGTGGGATATGATTTAGACCAAAAGAAAGTGGGGTGGTCAGTGGTAAAGATTGCCAGAGAACAGGTTGGTCAGCATTAACGACCGGTTTTTGGCACCGCTGGTAAACCCATTGTTTTGCTTTGAGGTAATCATTAAAGCTAGCATAGCGATCCATATGGTCTTCACTGCAATTTAGCAGAACAGCAACTTGGCTGCTCATATTAGGTGTGGTGTCTAATTGAAAGCTGGATAGTTCGAGCACGTAGAAATCAGGCGCTTTTTCTTGTAGCAGCCTTAGAGCAGGCTCTCCCAGGTTGCCACCAACGATCGCTGTTTTGTTTGCTGTCTGAATCATTTGTCCCACTAAGGTTGTGACGCTGCTTTTGCCGTTTGTGCCAGTAATTGCAATGATGGGGGCATTAGCCGCAGCAATGAATAGAGCAATATCACCGACAATGGGGATTTTTTTGGTACGGGCTGTTGCTAAAATAGGTGTGTTTGGTGAAATGCCCGGGCTTACAACTATTGTTGAGATTTGATTAAGTATGTCAGGATTTAGTTGTTCGCAATGAATTTTAACATTAGGGAATTGTTGTAGGCACTTTTTTAATAATGGTGGGTTTTTGCGGGTGTCAAAAACAATCGTGGGGATGTTTTTTTTGTGCAGGTATTCCACACAAGATAGGCCAGTCTTTCCCAGGCCAACGACTAGGTGTTGGTTGTTTTGCATGCGCATCCTTAAAATAGTGAGGCTTTAATGGTACACCAATTTTTTTTGATAAACATCCGTGGCATCAGGGGAAAAAAATTGACTCTTTTGAGGAATTTCGTCAGTCTTAAAGCATGGTCGTCAATCAAACAGCGAGGAAGTGACATGAAAAAGCAAAACCGGTGGAGCAAAGGACTCATTATTATGCAGCTAGCCATTGCGCTTCTGTGTTTGCCAAGCCTGGGGCTGGCATTTACAGTGGCTCAATCACATTCTCCCGAGGGTTACTGGTTAACCATTGATGATAAAACGCAACAGCCACGCTCGGTGGTTCATATTACCGAAACAAAACAAGGCGGTCAGACAACCTTGGTCGGCCATGTAGCAGCTGGTCTTTATGTTGAAGGGCTTAAGTGGCGAACACAGTGCACCAACTGCGTTGCTCCCTACACTAATAAGGCGCTAATGGGGATGAAGATTTTATGGGGTTTTCAGTCACAGGGTGATAAATGGAATAGCATATGGACGAATGGACAATTGTTTGATGTGGATTCTAATAAGAATATTTATCGCGGCAAGCTGTGGCTAACTGACAGTGGAATGAAAATGCAAGTGCGAGGTTATGCCTTTATGTTTTTCCGTACGCAAATATGGAAGCGGCTGACGATGGCGGAAGTAAAGCAGTATCAGCAACTGATGCTTCAACAGCTAAAGGCACACCCGGTTAAATAAGCGCGGGTTTAGCTGGTAGCACTTTCTTTATGCCTAGTGGCGGGTGTTTTCTTGCTGTGCAAATACCTATCCCCCCATTTCTGTTGTGCAAAAAAAAACTTTTTTCTTAAGAGGGGCTTAACAGCGTGCTTTTTCACTGTGTCTGCTTGACAGTTTTGTTGCAAAGACACACAGTGAGTTTTTATTTTAAAAGTTAGGGTATGTTGTGAGTTTTGTAGCAGTTGCGAATATTAAATGTTACCAGCCAATCATTTTTTTAATGAGTGCAATTTCTATCCTAATGCTTATTAGCCTTAGTCTGCGAACTATCATCCCCCTTTAGTCTTTTATGTTGACGACGTGCTAAGGGGGGAGGTCCCTTGGTCGTTATTGTTAATATTGATTTAATTAATAGAGGGAGGTTTATATGGGAAGTTCTAATGTTACTGGGTCTAATGTTGCTGGGTCTAATGATGAGGGTGGTTTGCAGGAAAGCTTGTTGTCAGGTAATGCCAATGCACAGCGTCGATTTCCTGAAAAATATAGTCGCGCAAAGCACGCTAGCTGCGCAATGTTATTTATTGCTATTGCTGGCTTGAACGGAGTCCCTTATTTCCATGCCAATCAAGACGGTATTGATCATGCGATCGATTTTGCTATCAATGTTTTTAAGCTTGGCCTGTTCTTTCCTCCCATGAAAACACATGAGGATGTGTTTGAGCTGGCTTCTGGGGTTTCAGGTGGATTGATTAATACAACAATGGCGCTCTACTACTTGCGTGGTTTGCATAAACAACTGTTTTCGTCAAATAAAGAACCAACTTCGGTTGAAATCTTAGGAGGGGTTGAGGTTTTAACCCGTAGTGAGAGTAAAAGACGTTATGTTGTCGAATTTTTCAAAAAAATACCTCCTGTCTTTTTCGCAGTACTTGCATCAGCATGGTTGTTTTTTCTTGGAACTCGAAATGAAAAGAATGCTTTTTCTTATCTTAATTCAGCGGCTGCAGCCTTGGTTATGATGGCCCAGGTTTTTCCGGAATTTGACAGTCTAAGTCGACTTTTTAAAGAGTCAAAATATTTAAAAAAACTTTTCTGTATGAAAAGAAAGGATGAAAAAGAGAAAGCATTAGCCTTGGTAAAGCTTAGATTAGGGGTAAGTGGAGAAGTTGAGTTTAATGGCCATAAAACATCACTTGCTTTATTGAAAACCGCTCTTGAAGGAAAAAAATACACGGATCACGCTGGCTTTGAATTTTTTTTCAAGGCCGGCTCATTGGGTTTGACAGGGTTTTCCCTTTTTCTTGCTATTAAAGCAGCAAGCATTATTGGTGGTGAGGTGCGGGCTCTTGATCCAAAAGAAAGCCAAGGCCTATACCATAATCTTTTTTTAATTTTTATGTTTTTTTCTAAAGGCGCGCTGGGTGTGGTTTTATTTTCAAGTATTGCTGATAATCTAAGGTCTTTTTTGCCACTGCAAGATGAAGAGGCAGTGCTTAATGAAGCTTTTAAGGAGGTGAAACAGAAGAGCTTAATAGGGCCAAGCTGCACGCTTAGGGTGATTAAGTTTTTAGCAAAGGTTTTATGTTTGATCGTTGGAGGGCTGGGGGCTCAAACCGGCGTATCCATTTTATTTGGGACTATTAAAAATTCAGGGCAGCCGGTTGATCAATGTTTGTATAGGCTGATACAGAACGCAACTTATATGTGTGAAAACGTTTCACAGGATAAATTGGATTCAAGAAGACAGGATGTGGCGGTTCAGATTTTAGTCGTAACTTCGGTGGTTTGGATGTTTAATGTTTTTGCGACCTTTGGATTGATTGATTTAGCTTGTCGTTCGTGTTCGGATAGGCCTAAAGTGGAAAGTGATGATCAGGGTGAGTCCGCTCGCCTTAGCAGTCAACTTACCTTTAGTTAAGTTTTTTTCGTAATGACAATGAAGGGGTCCCAAGAATTGGATCTGTAGTTTACGGCCCTCAAAGGTAGGAATCTAGACTGAGGTTTTATTGACCGCTGGTTTCTTTGGCCAGCGGCGAGGCTGCTTTTTTGTACAAATAAAAACTTTTTCCTTAAGGGAGTCTTAAGTTAGGGGGAATGTTAAAGGACTTCCTTGACGGTTCGGGCTGGGTGAGGTTAATTGTACGATAAAATTACAGGAGATTGTTATGCCAACAGATTCACTACTAAAAAATGCAGACACAGACCCATCGTTGAGGCAAGCTGATGAAGTGAGCCAGCCTGAGCCGGAGGGAAGCAGTGTGGTTGAGCTAGAAGGGGTGCTCAAAAAGATAATAATGGATGTGAGTTGCCATCCATTAGAAGTGCGTGCCTGGGCAGAACGGCTTTTGCTAGAAAATAAAAGTAAGAAAGCCTGCAACATTTTTGATTGCTCTAAACGGTTTGCCCTCAGTCTTTTTGCTGCACCAGGAGCGGCAACCGCTATAGGTGTTATGAGTAGTTTTTTTACTGCAGTCGGCCTAGATGACGATAGGTTTAAAAATTATGAGAGGTATCTTTTTGGTTTTTCTGCTCTTATGATTTTTCAGGGTGTTGTTCGAATGAATGGCTTAAAACTTCCGGTCTTTCCCTCTTTGGTTAAGCAGAAGATTTGGAATGATCAGAGTAGGATTAAAAGACTGCTTTGGGCCGTGGTCCTTTTGGCAGCGATTGTTCAGCCTTTTCAGTGGGCTGTAGGTGCAGCTGAACTTTTTACGGAAGGCGGGTTTAATGATTTTCTTCATAAGTTTGATAAAGAGCTTAATTTAAGTGCGCACCCTTTTAGTCGTAAACTTCTTTTTTTATTTAATAAAAACTACGCTCCTGAATTTTTGAGTATGCTTGTTGGTGAAGGCTTCTCTATTTTGGGCTGGTTGGCTTTCATTTCTAGTGGCATTTGTAATATAACTTTAACTTTCGGCTTTTTATGTGACTTGAGGCAAATTTTGCCAAGGATATTCAGCGGTCTTAATGAGTATATTCGAGGTAAGGATTCACGTGCTATTCAGTGTGCCTTATGGTCAATTTTGGTAGCCTGTTCTCCCTTAATTCTTGCTGCATCGGTCGCACCTGCAATGACGGCTAGTCTGGGTTCACCAATCAGCTTTCTTTCTGCTTTTGTAACTATGACGGTAGAAGCTGCGCAAATAATAACAGCTATTGTGGGTATTGTGGGTTTGGTTACAAGTATTTTATTTAATAAGAAAGCAGGGGCTGCAGCATTGGCAGACTGTTTACACCGCCTCGGTGTGTCAAGTGGCGATACATCAACAACTGGTTTGTCGCAGACCTCCTCTTGCACAGTGCTGGCAACGTTATCAGAAGTTGGTAGGACTTTATTTTTTGTTCAGAGTTTTATTTCGGCCATATTAATAGGGGTAGCATATGCCTTTCTTGTTCGTAGTAATGATTTTGTTAAAAAAGTTGATCCTTCTGAAACGCTGATGGAATTTATGTTTTATTCCTCTCTTCCTTTTCAGCTCCTCCTTTGGTGTTTCCACACGGCTGTTGATGGTTATGTCAAAGGGAGGCCTTTGCCCCCCGTACTGCGGAAGTTTTTAGATAGATGTCAGGAGAAAGCAGCTGCCGAGGGGGTTGTTGACGCCTTACTCCGTAGTGACGGAGTAGGAGAAACTCGCGCGACAGTGGGCGATCCTATTAATAGTGATGGCTGCCCTAGGCCCTCTGCTGACTGGTGTTCGTTTTTCTGCCGCGGGTCAAGAAATAAATCCAATCTTCATGAGAGTCTGCTGAATAAGGATGGGGGAATAACGGTAGCCGTTTGAATTCTGACTTAGGTTCTAATGTCTAGCCCCGGCAAAGGCGCAACCTTATTGTTGCGCCGACTCAGCCTGGTTGACAGGCAAAATAGGCCAGGTAGACTTATGGCAAAAAGATAAACACTATATTTGGGTGGGCTCATGCCGCTTTATGCATTGGGGGTGAATCATAGGACTGCAGGCGCTGCGATGCGTGAGCGCTTGGTGCTGCCGGCGGAACAAAAACCCCAGGCACTGAGTTCATTGTTAACCCAGCAGGCAGTCAATGAAGCAGTGGTGCTGTCAACGTGTAATCGTACTGAAATTTATTTATATGCAGATGGCCAGCAGGACTTTTCTTATTGGCTGGCTGATTTTTTTGCTATTCCACTGGATGAGTTAAATGGCACAACCTATCAATATCAAGATGAAGGTGCTGTGCAGCACTTAATGCGAGTTGCTAGCGGCCTAGACTCGATGGTGCTCGGTGAGCCGCAAGTGTTGGGCCAGATTAAAGAGGCCTATCAGTTGGCCAAGAACCACGGCAGTGTTGGTCGGCAGCTAACGCACTTATTTCCAGCAGTTTTTTCAGTTAGTAAGGAGGTCCGTACTAGCACAGCAATTGGTGCTCATCCTGTGTCAATGGCTTACGCGGTTGTGCATTTGGCTAAGCGAATTTTCACTGATTTGTCGCAATGTCGAGTGTTGCTAGTGGGTGCGGGTGAGATGATTCAGTTAGTGGCGACTCATCTGCATGGCAGTGGCGTGCGACAGCTGATGGTGGCTAATCGTACGCCTGAGCGCGGCTCTGCAATGGCGCGAGCGTTAGGGGCGCAGTTAATTACAATTGGTGAAATTCCACAGCACTTGCCGGTGGTTGATATTTTGATTTCTGCAACGGCCAGCTCACTGCCTATTATTGGCAAGGGAATGGTGGAGCGCTCATTTAAAAAAAGTAAGCACCGCCCACTTTTTATGGCGGATCTTGCTATGCCGCGAGATATTGAGCCAGAGGTCGCTGAGATCGATGATGTCTATTTGTTTCACCTGGATGACTTACAAACGGTGCTAGAAGAGAGTCGCGATTCTAGAAAGCAAGCGGCAACACAAGCTGAAACCATGGTTGAACTCAGCGTGCAACATTATATGGGGCAGCTTAGGGTGTTTGAATCAGCTGGTATTATTCGCCAATTTCGAGAACAGGTCACGAGCTTACGAGACGCCAAATTAGCAGAAGCCATGGCTGAATTACAGCGCGGTGGTTGTGCGGCAACCATCATGGCGCGGCTGGCGCATGATCTTAGCAATGCTATTGTCCACGCGCCGACAAAACAATTGCGAAAAGCCGCTTACGATGGTGATGCGAAGCTGCTATCATTGGCCAAAGATTTATTTGAGCAAATGGAATAGTTGTCAATCATGAAAGCCTCACTGCAGCATAAATTAACTACATTGGTCCATCGTCATGAAGAGCTTAGTCAGCTATTGAGTGATGCTGATATTATGCAAAATCAAAATTTATTTCGAGATTACAGTAAAGAGTATGCAGCATTGTCGCCTGTGGTCGACTGTTTTAATCAATATCAAGAAACTGATGAGGCTATTAATCAAGCGTTGCAGTTACAAGGTGGTGACGACAAAGAAATGGCCGAGCTTGCCGATGATGAGTTAAAAACACTGAAACCTGAGCTTGAAACGCTAAAAGAAAAGCTGACTTTATTGTTACTGCCGAAAGATCCGAACGACGATAAAAACATCTTCTTAGAAATTCGTGCCGGCACCGGGGGTGATGAGGCGGCAATTTTTGTTGGTGATTTGTTTCGAATGTATAGCCGCTATGCAGAAAGGCAGGGTTGGCAGTTGTCTGTTGTTTCGGCCAATGAAGGTGAGCATGGTGGCTACAAGGAAATTATTAGCCGCATCAGTGGCAATCAAGTGTACTCACAATTGAAATTTGAGTCTGGCGCACACCGTGTGCAGCGCGTGCCATTAACCGAGTCACAGGGGCGTGTTCATACTTCGGCATGCACGGTGGCCGTCATTGCTGAGGCCGATGAAATTGCTGAAATCGATATCAATCCAGCTGATTTACGCGTGGATACTTTTCGGGCATCCGGTGCGGGTGGGCAGCACGTTAATAAAACCGATTCGGCAGTGCGGTTAACGCACATTCCAACCGGCACAGTGGTTGAATGCCAGGATGAGCGTTCTCAACATAAAAATCGTGCTCGTGCCATGTCATTATTAAAGGCGCGAATTTTAGCAGCAGAAGAGGCGGCACAACAAAAAGAGCAGGCTGAGACCAGGCGCTCGCTGGTGGGTAGTGGTGATCGCTCTGAGCGCATTCGAACCTATAATTATCCGCAAGGGCGAGTGACAGACCATCGCATTAATTTGACCTTATATAAGTTGGATGAAGTGGTTGAAGGAGATTTGGCGGTTATTATTGAGCCGCTGACTCGTGAGTTTCAGGCAGACCAATTGGCGGCAATGGGGGATGATGGTTAATGGCTTGTGTGCATGAATTGATTGTTGATGCAAGGAAGCGATTAACCCACAGCACTAGCGCAAAGTTAGATGCTGAATTGTTGTTAGCTAGAACTTTGCAGGTTGATCGCGCCAAGTTCTATGCATTTCCCGACATGATTGTCTCAGATGACTTGAGTCAAGCTTTTGAGAAGCTGCTAGTTCGGCGAATTGCTGGTGAGCCTGTGGCGTATTTATTGGGCGAACAAGAATTTTGGTCGCTGTCTTTTAAAGTGACTCCAGAGGTGTTAATTCCAAGACCCGAAACCGAGCTTTTGGTAGAGTGGTTGCTTTCAAATTTTTCGGCAAATGAGTCAATTAGTGTGGTTGATTTGGGTACCGGCTCAGGCGCTATTGCTTGCACTCTGGCAAAAGAACGGCCCAATTGGCAAATAACAGCAACGGATCAAAGCGAGGCTGCACTGCTTGTTGCTAAAGACAATGCTAAAAACTTAGGGGTGTTTGATCAAGTTGAGTTTTTGTGTGGCAGTTGGTTTGCGCCGCTGCAAAATAGGAAGTTCAACGTGATCGTATCGAATCCACCTTATATTGATCCTCATGATGAGCATTTGCCTGCTTTGCGTTATGAGCCGCGTGCTGCACTGGTTGCAAGCGAGCATGGTTTTTCGGACTTACACCATATTATTCAAGGGGCGAAAAGTCACTTACAGTCGAGAGGCTGCTTATTATTTGAGCATGGCTGCGCACAGCAGGAAAAATTAGCGCAGATGCTGTCGCAGGCTTTTTTTTCAAATATTCATCCTCTTAGCGACCTTGCGGGGCAGCCAAGGGCATTGCTTGGTTGGTGGCGTTAAGGTGCTGTTTCATTCTGGTAAAGATATTGTGCGCTTTTTGCCATGTTTTTGTGCCGTTTGTTGTTGGTTTGTGCTATAATGCAGAACAAACATTAGGATAGTAGTATATATACATAATTTTTAAGGTTTTTATTTTTAATGCGATCATTAACTCGACAGTTTGGAATAAGTTTGCTCGAAGTCTTGCTGGCTTTGACGATTGGTGCTGTTGTTTTGGTGAGTGCGACGCGCTACTACGTAGAGGCCTCATCTGGCACTAAGGTCGTTATGGCACAAAATCAATTTAATCAGGTATATAAAGCAGCGCTTGAGTGGTATGCACAGCAGTCAAAGCAAGATTTTGCATTAATTACTAATAAAGTGTTGGAAGATTCAGGGCTTGTTGAGTACAAGGTTTTTGCCTTGCCGTGGGGGAAACAGGGAAAAGATGCAATTGTTATCGCCCCTGTTATCCCCCCAAATCCTGTTGCGGATGATGCTTTTGTAGGATTTCATATAACCGTTGAAATGTCGACATTAGCGCTCTGTAACCGTTTAAAAATTGTCTTGATGGGTATCGCTCCCCGTGGAAGCTGCTCCAAAACTACCCCAATTTCGTATGATAGCGATGACTTGTATTCACAAAGTTAGCACCTCTATTTCCCCACAACCTGCTTGTTTTTTTGTCAGTTGAGCGCTTTTTTATTTCCCTCCTCTTGATTTTCCCTCTTTTGGCTCCATATCCCTAGCAAGGCTGTACTCAAGCTACATGCTGTTATTTGGTCTGCTGCCTTTTTGGCAAGCAGAGAATCGTTAAAATATTGTTAAGGGAGCTAAGTCATGAGTGTAAATTTACAACCATTGCATGATCGTCTCATTATTGAGCGTCATGAAGAAGAGCGTACATCTGCTGGTGGAATCGTAATTCCAGATAGCGCAACAGAAAAACCAGCGCAGGGCACCGTTGTTGCTGCCGGTCCCGGAAAAACATTAGAAAGTGGTCAAGTTGCTGCTATGCCAATGAAGGTGGGCGACAAAGTTTTGTTTGGAAAATATTCTGGTACTGAAGTGAAATCAGGCGGTAAAGAATATGTTGTGATGCGTGAAGATGACATCATGGCCATTGTTACAGATTAATTACATTATTTAGGAGTATAAAGTTATGCCAGCAAAAGAATTTTTATTTGGATCAAAAGCACTTGAGAAAATGTCCCGCGGCGTCAGCATTTTGGCTAAAGCGGTTAAAGTGACTTTGGGCCCTAAGGGCCGCAACGTGGTTTTAGATAAATCATTTGGCGGACCCACCATTACTAAAGATGGTGTGAGTGTAGCAAAAGAAGTTGAGCTGCAAGATAAGTTTGAGAACATGGGCGCGCAAATGGTGAAAGAAGTGGCATCACAAACTTCTGATATGGCGGGTGATGGTACCACAACAGCAACGGTATTGGCTGAAGCTATTTTAAGCGAAGGCATTAAAGGCGTCGCTGCTGGTTTAAACCCAATGGACTTAAAGCGTGGTATCGACAAAGCGATTGCTGCTGCGATTGAAGAGTTGAAAAACATCTCTAAACCATGTGCAGATGATAAAGCCATCGCGCAAGTGGGTACGATTTCAGCTAACTCTGATACTGATATTGGTAATATCATTGCTGAAGCCATGACAAAAGTGGGTAAAGAAGGTGTAATTACAGTTGAAGATGGTTCTGGTTTTGATAATGAATTATCTGTGGTTGAGGGTATGCAGTTCGATCGCGGTTATTTATCACCTTACTTTATTAATAACCAACAAAATATGAGTGCAGAGTTAGAGGCACCATTGTTGTTGTTGGTTGATAAGAAAATTTCGAATATCCGTGAGTTATTGCCGGTATTAGAAGGCGTTGCAAAAGCAGGTAAACCATTGCTTATTATCGCAGAAGACATTGAAGGTGAAGCACTAGCAACATTAGTGGTTAACAGCATTCGTGGTACGGTAAAAGTGGCTGCGGTTAAAGCGCCTGGTTTTGGTGATCGTCGTAAAGCAATGTTGCAAGATATTGCGACATTAACCGGCGCTAAAGTGATTGCTGAAGAAGTGGGCTTGAATTTAGAGTCAACCACTATTGAAGACTTAGGTTCAGCAAAACGTGTGGTGATTACGAAAGAAGATACAACTATTATTGATGGTGCTGGTGATGCAGCTGATATTAAAACGCGCATTGATCAAATTCGTGCAGAAATTGAAGCTAGTAACTCAGACTATGATCGTGAAAAACTACAAGAGCGTTTGGCAAAATTAGCTGGCGGTGTTGCAGTAATTAAAGTTGGTGCAGCAACGGAAGTTGAAATGAAAGAGAAAAAAGCGCGCGTTGAAGATGCGCTTCATGCAACTCGTGCAGCCGTTGAAGAAGGCGTGGTGCCTGGTGGTGGTGTTGCCTTAGTTCGTGTGTTGCAAACACTTAAAAACTTAAAAGTAGATCACCCAGAGCAACAGTTTGGTGTGGATATTGCACGTCGTGCAATGGAGGCGCCATTACGTCAAATCGTTATCAATGCCGGTGATGAAGCTGCGGTGATTGTTGATCGAGTTAAGAATGAAAAAGATAACTTTGGTTACAATGCAGCAACGGGTGAGTTCGGTGATATGATTCAAATGGGTATTTTGGATCCGACGAAAGTAACGCGTACCGCATTACAAAATGCAGCCTCGGTTGCAGGCCTAATGATTACAACCGAATGCATGATTGCTGAACTTCCTAAGGAAGAAGGTGCGCCTGCTGGTGGTGGTGATATGGGTGGCATGGGTGGAATGGGCGGCATGGGTGGCATGGGAATGATGTAATTTCCATAACACCGTGTTAACCATTGGCCTGTGTGCTAATGCTAAAAACCCCGCTTTCGCGGGGTTTTTTTGTTCTGATTGAATAATGTTCAGGTTGTTTTTTTAGTTTGTGTTTATTCCCTGAAAATCAGCTTGTTATATGTACTTTATTTTTGTGATTTACAATAGTAATATTTTCATATATCTTTCATTCAGCAGGCTTTTTTAATTACGGAGAAAAGTGGATGATAAATGAGTTCTTGTGGGAGGGTAATCCCTTAACACACGCATTGTTCCACCCTCTAACAAGAAAGCTGTTAGAGCAAACGGGTCTGTGTTTAGTGCTTGCTAAAAACAAAGAGCAAGAAGAAGAGACTATGTTGCTATTTCAAAGAATTTTCATTGTGATTCTGATGATAGGAGCATTAAGGATATATGACCAAAGGGCCGGTGGCTTCAGTAATAAGGCTCTTGCGTTTGTGATTTTGTTGCCTGTTATTTTGGCGCAGATAAGTGATGTTCCAGAAATTTGTCATCAGATTATATCGGAAAGTGTAGGTCAGCATGCTGGTTTAGACACCATAGAGGGTTTTAAACCGGGTTTGTAAAGTTGGATAGAGTGTGTCTTGACGTGTTAAAAATCCTATTTTTGTGGGGTTTATTAATTGAATAATTTTTTTATTAGTCCCTTAGGGGCGATCTTTAGTGCGTACTTCTTGTTGTGCTTGATAGGTCAGCCAGATTGACGTATGTTCTATAAAATAATTTAATAAAAGAGGTGATGTAATGAGGAGTATAATAACAATAATCTACATGTGCGCGGTTTCTAGACTTTTTCTGGCTGGATGGAATCCCTTAATGCACGATTTGCTTCATCCCATAACCAAAAAAATCCTGGATGAACAGAGACTGTGTCCACAATTGTTGACGGAAGTGGATGAAGGTTTGCTAGAATCTAGCTTGCTCAATAAAAGAGTGTATGGTCACTATTCCGATTACTCTAACTTTTTCACTTTGCGCTTACGTAACGCACTATTTGATTTGTTTTATTTTATGGTGACTCCCCAAGGGGGGGGTATTTCTTTCTATCTACTTTATAATCGAGAACCCATGGATAAGGCTGTTGTTGTTTTTTTTGCATCTATTTTTATTCTGTGTGCTCAGGTAAATGATATTCCAGCGCTTTGTCGCGATACGGTTTCAGAAGTACTGGACGAAACTAGAGCCTTAGGTTTTTAATAAATGGTTGATTGTTCCTAAAGTGGTTTTATTTGTAAATTTTTTTGTTGGCATGGACGGTGACGGTTGTTATTTAATCCCTGTTGCATAATAAGCGCTTAAAAAATTAACTTCAACCGAGTAGTGACATCCTTTTGGGATGTTTTTGATAACAATTTGACTAATACTTTTAAGTAATATGTTCATGAAGTTCTTATCTCTATGTGGTCTTTTAAGCAGCTTAATGACCACCAAAACATGTGTGTGATGAGTGTTTTCAAGGGGGTGAGCTCGGCACTTACAGTTGCCAGCGGATTTGTCTTGCCCTTGTATGAGTTTCTCTATCTCATTGAATAGATTTGATAACTTTAGTGGTAGTGCGTCGCTATAATAGATGTCGGTTTGTGGCATGGTTTTCTCCTTCTTTAAATAAGTAAATATAAATACATATAAAAATTTATCTTTATATTATCTGATTCATAGTGATAGGTCTAATGCCATCAATTTTTTTTTACTAATTTCAAAAAATGCTTTTTTCTTATAAATTCCTTCAAAGATTAATTTTTAGGGGTTATTTATGCTTGCAGATGTGGAAATTGAGGAATGGACAGGAAGTGATTCTGATGATGAGTCAGTTGAAATAGTTAGTTGTATTGATGCTGAAACACTCTTTGAGACTTCGGAAACTGTCATTTTTGAAGGGCAGCCAATTGAGCTTGATGATGAGGGTAATACAAAGCTATTTAATTATGTTGAGTCTGGAGTAAGTATCGTAGATTATGTTCGGGATAATTTTGATTATTGCCAGTTGTGCGTTTTTTTTCATAAGGCTAGAGAGGTTAATGTCTTAGAAAGTACTGTAAAATATATTTGTAATGCTTGTGATATAGAAGCATTGTTTTCTTTGTTTGATGAAAGGTTGCCGCTTAAGAATTTCTTGGCTTCTTCTAATGAAATTCTTGTTTATCAGGCAACTGTTTATCAAAACTATAATTTTTTAAAATCTCTTATAAAACATTCTGATTTTCCTTCAGTGGTTGGCTTTAATAGGTTCGGCTATACACCATTAGAATTAGCTCATGTTTTAAGAGATAGGAAGGCAGTTGAGATTATTCTTGGTAAGAAAGAAACTTTTAGGGATGTTTTTAATGCAATTAAAAAAGAAAATGAGTTAGCGCATACCCAGTTAAAGTGTCATATAGATTTGTTGCAAGAGGCAGGTATTTCTCAGACGGTCGACTCTGAAGCTAATGCTCATCTCTCAAGGATTGAAGAATATAAAAAAATTGAATTGATGTCTGAAAAAAAAGTGGAAGAAAACTTTGACCTTTCTTTTTCGAAAAAAATTTCTAAGTTAGCCTTTTATTTAATTGGTTTAAGTCGTAATAAACTTTCAGTTGATTTGATAAGGAAAATTTATTTCAGGATTCGTGAAAAGCTATACTTAGAGGCAATGGAAAAAAAATTTATTGATGATTTAAGTGATAATGTTAACGGTATCCAGTTGTTTTATAATAAAAACTATCCTTGGGTGGATCCCTATACTTTAAGTGTAAGAGAAGGTAATGTTCGCGCTGTTGCTAATTTAATTAATCCAGAAAGTGGTAGTTTTGATGTTAACAAAATGTATCCTCTAAAGGGGATGCCCTTGGTGGTGGCTGTATCAAATGGTGACTGGAGGATGGTTAAGGTGCTGCTAGATTTTAATATCAAAATTAATCTGGAAGACCCTCTGTATGGACAAGTGTTATTTAATATTTTGAATGAAATAGGTAAAAATCCAGGCGATCCTGTGAACAAGGAAATTTTAACAATACTTAAGTCAAGAAAAATGATCCTGGCTAACATAAGTGAGAAAATTTTGCGACAACTGAAGAATCTTATTTTTGAATCAAAAAATAAAGATGTTTTTAAGCTGGCAGTTGATCTTGGTATTGGTTTTACAGAAAGTTCAGGGTGGGTCATGTATTCAGCACTAGACCTTGGGGGTGGCGATCTTGTTACGTGGGTTTTAGGAAGAAACATTAACATTAATTTAAATCCTGAAAATCACGATAGAAACTCTCATCTTTTTGAAGCGATAGAAAATTTTATTGAGCATAAGGTTGAGGAGGGTGTGATTAGTTTGCTGATTGATCGTGGGGCTCGCTTTAGTGGAAGCGATAGTGATAGTGATCTGTGCAGTCTTTTTTACGAAATAGTTGATAGTGGAAGAGGTGCCTCTTTGTTTAAAAGCCTAGTGGAAAATTTTAAAATTAATATTAATGATTTTGATGGTGAAGAAAGCTCATATTTGGCCTGTGCAATTAAAAATGGTGATTTAGAGATGATTGAATCACTTGTTGATCTCGGCGCCAAAATACATGTTATTAATAGTAAGAATCCTGATCCGCCACTATCTTTGGCTGTTAAGAAATTCCTTGAGCCTAAGTCAGAAGATAAAAAGTGCTTATATGATCAAATTATTAAATATTTAGTAGAAAAAGATAAGGGTTGTGTTGCATCTTCAGATCGCTGCGGTGTTAAACCTATTCATTATGCAGTAGAGGATTATGGTTTAGTTGCTTTTTTAGTGCGAAATAATGCGAGCATTAATTCAGTTGATGACTCAGGATGTAGTGTTTTAATGTCTGCAGCATCTGAAGGGAAAGTTGATGTTATTAATCTTTTATTGGATAAAGGTGCAGACCCCCTGCGCAAGGATGAAGATGGAGGTTCCATGCTGATTTATTTAGCTAACTGTGAGGGTTGTTTAACCCCAGAGGAAAATAAAACATCAAGATTAATTAATGAGTCAAAAGATAGTGAGTTAAAGATAAAAGAAATGATAATGAGCTTTATCAGGTCGGTATGTGAAAGGAAAATAAAGAATAAAAGAAAGCCAGATGAGGTTGTCAGTGCTCAGCCTTCTAATAAATCATGCCATGGTTTTTTTTCTGAGTCTGAGCCTGAGCCTGAGCCTGAATATAAAATAGTTTCTCATGCTGGTTGCGAAAGGGGCGCCACTCCTTGATGAGTGGGTCCTTGTGTTATGCTGGTTTGTTCATTAATTTTTAAAGGAGAAGTTTGTGCCGAATCGTCAGCTTTTTAAGAAGCAAAAAAGTGATAGGATTTATAGAGAATTAAGTCGGGCTTATCTTGTTAGGCTGGACTTGGCAAAAAGGATTTATTTTTCAAGTCAGCTTAATGCAATTGAAGGTCTTTTTAATGCGAAAGATCTTGTCTCTAGTGAGCTTGAGGTATTTCATGTTTTGATGAGGATGATGGAAAATTTAAAATCGAATAGATTAACAAAGAATTGCTGCAGCAATATTTTAAATGGAGTTTCTGTGCCTGATAGTCATCTTTGGTCGTTTTTTTTTAAAATTCAAAAAAAGATTAATGATATAGAACATATTATTTCTCATTCATTTTCTCTCGAAAAAGAGAGGCGGTCTTGTTCTCTTGATGATGATGGCTCTCTGGATGTTCTGTGGACAGTTGACGGTTTTGCTGATATTGATGAGGTTTGTGGTTTTTTTGATGGTGAAGGATGTCGGCAGGATGGGCTCCCCTCGCCCTGATTTTTTTAAAACAGCTATAAAAAAACCCACGTGCGTGGGTTTTTTTATAGGAGGAGAAAGGGTTAATCTTCGTCATCATCCCAGCTTAATGCGCCGCCGGTTTGGTATTCAGTAACGCGAGTTTCAAAAAAGTTTTTCTCTTTTTTAAGATCCATCATTTCACTCATCCAAGGGAATGGGTTTTTTACATCTGCATACTGCGGTTTAATGCCTATTTGATTGCAACGACGGTTAGCTACGTAGTGGAGATAATCTTTTAGTAGCTCTGCGTTTAGTCCAAGAATTCCGCGAGGCATCGTGTCGCGTGCATAACTATATTCCAAATCAACGCCTTCACGAATCATGGCGCTAACTTCTTCCTGGAATTCAGGTGTCCATAAGTGCGGATTTTCAATTTTTATTTGGTTGATTACATCAATACCAAAATTTGCATGCATGGATTCATCACGTAAAATATATTGAAACTGTTCTGATGTTCCAACCATTTTTCCACGACGTCCCATGGCGAGAATTTGGGTGAAGCCAACATAAAAGAAAATCGATTCAAAAACCACATAAAACGCAATCAAATCACGTAATAAACGTTGGTCGTCTTTTGGTGTGCCGGTGTTAAATGTAGGGTCATTTAAGCTTTTAGTGAAAGGCAATGCCCATGAGGCTTTTTTAGCAACACTCGGTACTTCGCGATACATGTTGAAAACTTCGGCTTCATCTAAGCCTAAGCTTTCAATAATGTGTTGATAAGAGTGCGTGTGTAAGGCTTCTTCAAAAGCTTGACGCAATAAGTATTGGCGACATTCTGGGTTGGTGATGTGACGATAAACCGCTAATACTAAGTTATTTGCAACTAAAGAATCAGCCGTTGCGAAAAATCCTAAACTGCGCTTTATAATAGTGCGTTCGTCTTCAGTTAAGCCGTTTGGATCTTTCCAAAGGGCAATGTCAGCGGCCATGTTGATTTCATTTGGCATCCAGTGATTGGCGCAACCGGCTAAGTATTTGTCCCAAGCCCATTTATATTTAAAGGGTACTAATTGGTTTAAATCGGCGCGGCAGTTAATGATGGCTTTATCATCAACACACAGGCGATCGGCACCCATTTCTAGTTCTTCAAGGCCGGTAGCCCCGGTGACTTCTTGTTTAACTTCTAAAACTTCTACGGTCATAATTTATCTCCTTGTTTATAATTATTGGCAAGCTTCGCAATCAGGGTCATCGATTGCGCATGCTTTAGGTTGTATGCTAACGGCGTTTAAAGAGCCGTCAGTGATGGTTGATTTTTCAGTGTGCGTTGCACCCATGCTACGCAGGTAATAAGTGGTTTTTAAACCTTTTAGCCAGGCAGTTTTATAAAGTGTATCAAGTTTTTTGCCAGAAGGTTCCGCCATATAAAGATTGAGTGACTGAGCTTGATCGATCCATTTTTGTCGACGAGAAGCCGCTTCAATTAACCAGCTTGGGTCAATTTCAAACGCAGTTGCGTAGCGCTCTTTTAGCTCTGTAGGAATCCGGTCGATTTGCGCAACACTACCATTGTAGTATTTTAGGTCGTGAGCCATGACTTCATCCCACAAGTTTAGTGCTTTTAAGTCTTCAACTAAATAGCCATTGACGACGGTAAATTCACCGGATAAATTCGATTTAACAAATAAATTTTGATAAGTCGGCTCAATGGATTGTGACACACCACAGATATTTGAGATAGTTGCCGTTGGGGCAATGGCCATTAAGTTAGAATTGCGCAAGCCGTTCTTTTTGATTTTTTTGCGCAAGCTATTCCAATCTAAGCGTTGCTCGGTGTTTTGTTCTAAGTAAGTGCCACGATTTTCAGCAAGCATTTCAATAGAATCAATCGGTAGAATGCCTTGGCTAGGGAGTGAGCCGGCAAACGTCTCGTAAGTGCCGCGCTCTATTGCTAATTCACAGGAAGCGTTAAAGGCATGGTAGCTGATAGTTTCCATTGAGCGATCAGCGAATTCAATCGCCTCGGGTGATGTATAGGATATTTTTTGTTTGTACAGGGCATCTTGAAAGCCCATTAATCCTAAACCAACTGGGCGATGCTTCAAGTTAGAATTTTTTGCTTGTGGTACGCTGTAGTAATTGATGTTGATGACATTGTCTAGCATACGCATTGCAGTTTTAACAGTCTTGGCAAGTTTTTCTTGATCGAGCTCACCGTTATCTTTTAGATGTTGCACTAGGTTAATACTACCCAAGTTACAGACAGCAATTTCATCTTGTGATGTGTTCAATGTGATTTCTGTACAAAGGTTTGAGCTGTGTACGGTACCCTGATGTTGTTGTGGCGAGCGGATATTACAAGGGTCTTTAAAGGTAATCCATGGATGGCCAGTTTCAAATAACAAGCCAAGCATTTTGCGCCATAATTTTTTAGCTGAAATGGTTTTGCTGCGAATTTCACCGCGAGCGGCTTTTTCTTCATAGCTATGATAAACCGTTTCAAAAGCGGCGCCATATAAATCATGCAGGTCAGGCGCATCATTAGGTGAGAAAAGTGTCCAGTCTTTGTTTTCAAAGACACGCTTCATGAATAAATCAGGAACCCAGTTCGCTGTATTCATGTCATGAGTTCGACGGCGCTCATCGCCCGTGTTTTTTCTCAGTTCTAAAAATTCTTCAATATCCATGTGCCAAGTTTCAAGGTAAGCACAAACAGCACCCTTGCGTTTCCCGCCTTGGTTAACGGCAACGGCAGTTGCGTCAGCAACATTTAGGAAAGGAATAACGCCGAGTGATTGACCATTGGTGCCTTTAATGTGTGCACCCAGTGCGCGCACCGGTGTCCAGTCATTGCCAAGACCGCCGGCAAATTTAGAGAGCATGGCGTTATCTTTGATTGCACCATAGATGCCGTCAAGATCGTCAGGTACTGTGGTTAAGAAGCAGCTTGATAGTTGTGAGTGCTGGGTGCCAGAGTTGAATAAGGTTGGTGTGGAGGACATATAGTCAAAGGAGGACAGTAGCTGATAGAACTCAATGGCGCGTTCTTCACGGTTGTCTTCTTCTAGTGCAAGGCCCATCGCGACACGCATGAAAAAGATTTGTGGTAATTCATAGCGAGTATTTTGGTGGTGAATAAAATAGCGATCATATAAAGTTTGTAAGCTCAAGTAAGTGAATTGATTGTCAGCATCGGGATTAATTGCTTGTGCTAATTTTTCCAAGTCGAAGTTAGCCAGTTCAGGGTTTAGCATGTCGAGCTCTATGCCCTTGTGGATGAATGCTTTGAAGGCGTTGGCATAGACGGTATTAAGGTTATCTTTATCGGTGTCGGCCTTAACTTCAAGTAAGCCCAGCGCTTCTTGAAACAGCTCATGGCGAAGTAGGCGAGCGGTAACATAAGTATAGTTTGGCTCGCTTTCAACGGCTGTTCTTGCGCTCATAATAAGGGCTTTGTTAACGTCAGCCTCTGCCATGCCATCGAATAAGTTGCGTAGTGCATCATCAAGGATATGCTGATAATCAACGTCGGTGAGCCCTTGGCAGGCTTTTTCAAGACGATGAGCAAGTTTTTTTTCATTAAGTGGCGTGCGTTTTCCTGATTTATCGATGACATAAAGCTTTGGTTCTGCCTGCGCAACTTGTTCGGCCTCTCTTTTTAGGCGCTGCTCTTCTCTGTATAAGATATAGCTACGAGCCACCTGTTGTTCACCGGCGCGCATTAAGGCAAGTTCAACTTGGTCTTGGATCATTTCAATGTTAATTGTGCCGCCGGTTGGCATTCTGCGCTCAATGGTTACCTCAACTTGTTGGGTTAGTTGAGTGCAAATATCTTGAATGCGTTCTGATGTGGCAGCGGATGAACCTTCAACGGCAATAAATGCTTTTTTCATCGCAATAGAGATGAGCTCAGAATTAAAATTTGCTACTCGGCCTGAGCGTTTAATAACGCAAAGCTGACCGGGCTGTATTTCATTTTCAGTAGCGGGTGTTTGATGTCCTGGGGTTGCCATCTTAATGCTCATAGTGACTCCATTTTTAAATAAAAAAACCTAGGTTTTTATTACCCAGGATAGAAAACGTGATAAACTTAAAAACACAAGATATTGTGGTTTTAAGAATCTTCAAACACAAGATAGTGTGTTTTTTAGTGGAATGCAATAGAATATACTGAGGGGAAATTGTGGATAAAGGTTCGGTTTTTTGTAGGAGATAAGTCACTTTTTTTTTCAGTGAAAAGCGGCATTGATGCCTTATTGTTTTCGAATCAAATTGTTACCAAAGAAAGGTTTAGTCTGTGACACTTTCCAGGTAAGATATTAATAAGAAATATTGTAGAATTTAGAAACAGGAAAATTGGTTGTGGCTGGAAAAAATATCATTGATCGACGAGGTTATCGCCTAGGCATTGGAATTATTTTAATCAATGACAGCAATCAAGTTTTTTGGGCAAAACGCATTAAAGGCAAAGATAGCTGGCAGTTTCCACAGGGTGGTCTAGAAGGTTGGGAAACGGCAAAAGATGCTATGTACCGTGAATTGGGCGAGGAGCTTGGGCTACAGGAAAAAGACGTTGAGTTTTTAGCAGTAACGCGGCGCTGGTTATATTATGATTTACCGAAACAATTCCAGCGTTTAAAAAGTAAGCCGCTCTGTATTGGGCAAAAGCAAAAATGGTTTTTGTTGCGTTTATTGTCAGATGATAGTGCGATATCATTAGAGCAAGATCAAACGCCTGAGTTTGTTGAGTGGTGTTGGGTAGATTCAGACTATCCTGTTGCAGACGAAGTTGTGTATTTTAAGCAGGAAGTCTATCAGTTAGCCTTAGATGAGTTTGCTCAATATTTAAATTAATCCTAAAAGCCAAAAAGGAGTCTTTGTGCTAGAGGTTTTGCGTCGTATTGTACAGGAATTTTCTGCAGCTGCTGATGTAACATCAGCGCTAGAGCAGCTAGTTAGCAATGTGCAAGAGACATTAGAGGCTGATCGCTGCAGTATTTATTTGGCGGATGATGAAAACGGACAATATACTCGACTTGTATCAACAGTGACTGAAAAATCAAAATTAGATCCACCAAAGTTAAAATTTGGTGAGGGTTTTGTAGGTTTGGTCGCCGAGCGAGAAGAGCTCATTAATCTTCATGATTGCACACAACATGAATTGTTTGACCCGGTACGCATGGCGGGGTTGACAGGTATGCATGCTTTTGTTGGGACACCAGTTATGCATCGCGGTCAACTGTTGGGCGTACTAATCGCTTGGCGGCATCGAGAAGAGGCTTTTACTGAAGAGCAAGAAGCCTTTTTATTAACGCTATCGACACAAATTGCTAGCGAATTAGCGCACCTTAAAACCAAAGGTATGCTGCAATCCTTGGGTAAACGTCGTCGTCAGCGTGAAGTGGCCGTTTTATCGGGTGTTACAGGTTCGCCGGGCATTGCAATTGGCCGTGCACTGGTGACGTATCCTTTGGCTGATCTAGATGCTGTACCAGATAGTCAAACAGAAGATCCGGCGGCTGAGTTAGCAGCAATTAAGTCGGCATTTTCTATGGTGCGCAAAGAAATTAAAGTAATGAAAGAGCGCTCTAAAAAAACGCTAACACCGGCAGAGCAAAGTCTATTCGATGTTTACTTGCGTATTTTAGATAGCCGTAGTTTGCATAATGAAATTAAAGCAGAGGTGAATGAAGGGCATTGGGCGCAGGGTGCTTTGCGTCGAGTCATGAAGCGACACATTTTGCAGTTTGAATCATTGGAAGATCCTTATCTGCGTGAGCGTGCTACGGATTTGCGTGATTTGGGGCGTCGTTTATTGGCGCAGTTGCAACAAAAAGAACGTCAGGCTCCTGCATATCCGAAGCGAACTATTTTGGTGGGCGAAGAAGTGACGGCAACCGCTTTGCTTGAAGTGCCAGAAGATCGTTTGGTCGGCGTTGTTTCTAACAGTGGTTCAGTGGCTTCCCATGTGGCTATTTTAGCCAGAGTACTGGGTGTGCCGGCAGTGATGGGAGTTGGCTCTGCTTTTATCAATGAAATTGATAACAAAGAAATTATTGTCGATGGCTATGATGGCGAGGTTTATATTTCACCAGCAATGGCTGTTAAGAAAGAGTTTAAGCAATTAATTGCAGAAGAGCAGCTGCTGGACAAAGAGTTGCAGGAGCTGCGCGACCTACCTGCCGAAACGACTGATGGCCATATATTGGCCATGTATGTGAATACGGGCTTGGCCGTTGATGTCAGTCCCTCGTTAAGTGCTGGCGCACAAGGTGTTGGTTTATATAGAACAGAAATTCCCTTTATGATTCGTGACCGCTTTCCATCAGAAGAGGAACAACGAATTATTTATCATCAACTGTTAAAAGCTTTTTCACCAAGACCGGTGGTGATGCGTACGCTGGATATTGGCGGTGATAAAGATTTATCTTACTTTCCGGTTAAAGAGGCCAACCCTTTTCTCGGTTGGCGAGGTATTCGTATTACCTTAGATCACCCTGAAATCTTTATGGAGCAAGTGGCGGCAATGCTTCGTGCAAGTGAAGGCTTGGATAATTTGAAAATCATGTTGCCAATGATCTCTTCTTTGAAAGAAGTGGATTCTTCTTTGCATCTTATTCATCAGGCTAGAGCGCAATTATTAGAAGAAGGACTTAAAATTGCTAAGCCGGCTATTGGCTTAATGATTGAGGTCCCTGCAGCCGTTTATCAGGCGCGGGACTTGGCAAGTCGAGTTGATTTTCTGTCGGTAGGTAGTAATGACTTAATACAGTACTTGTTGGCTGTTGATCGCAACAATGCACGAGTGTCAGATTTGTATGATAATTATCATCCTGCTGTGTGGCGTGCGTTATCACAGGTTGTGACAGAGGCGCACAAAGCAAGAAAGCCGGTTAGTATTTGCGGTGAGCTGGCTGGTGACCCGCTGGCAACAGCGCTGTTGTTGGGTCTGGGTTTTGATAGCTTAAGTATGAATGCAAGAAGCTTGCCTAGAATTAAGTCAGTTGTGCGTGCATTTACCTATAAGCGTGCTAAGGAGTTATTGCGCGATGTTTTGGCCATGGATGATTCTGTTGAAATTCGCTGTCATTTAGAAATGGCCTTAGAAGAATTTGGCTTAGCTGGGCTGATACGTGCGGGACGGCATTGATAAATTTTTACTATTTAATGGCTTTTTGCGTGTAGGCTTGGTTATACTACCCCCCGAGCCTAAGTCAGGCGAAATGTGTTTTTTGCATAAAACTTTTACAGAGCGGGGTTATTTTTATGAGTCGTTATTTAGTTGGTCAGCAGTCTTTGGGTCAAAAGCTATTTCCTACAACGGGTTTGTATAATGTCATTTTGGTTGTTGGGTCTGCATTGCTTATTGCTATGTTGGCGCAGTTGAAGTTTTATATGCCCGGTAATCCTGTGCCTATTACGGCGCAAACGGTGGGTGTATTGTTGGTTGCTGGTTTTTTTGGGCGTTATCGAGCAGTGTCAGCGGTGATGTTGTATGTTGTTCTGGGTGCGGCAGGTTTGCCCTTTTTCGCGGTAGGAAATGCATTAACCGCGGGGTATTTAATTGGTTTTGTTTTTGCTGCTTTTTGCGTTGGTTTTTTAGCAGAGCAGGGATTTGATCGCTCTTTTATGAAAGCATTGCCAGCCTTTTTATTAGGTTTTTTCATCATTTATGCTTGTGGTGTGACAGGCTTGAGCGCCAGCATTGGTTTAGCTAAGGCACTTTATTTGGGTTTTTACACATTTTTGCCGGTTATTTTTGTTAAGACTGTGATGTTGGCAATTATTTTTCCGGTAGCATGGCGTTGCCACTCATTATTCAGCAAGCGTTAAGTAATTATGCTCACATCAATCATTGTTTATCTTTTGCTAGGTGCTTCGGCCGGCTTTTTATCTGGCTTAATTGGTATCGGCGGTGGTTTAGTGGTTGTACCTGGGCTAGCTATTTTATTTCACTATCATAGTGAGTTTCAGCCAGCATCGTTAATGCAAATGGCCATTGGAACCTCGCTAGCGGCAATGGTGGTAACAACATCATCTTCGTTGCGAGCTCACCTTAAACGTGGTTTTGAAATTAAATCAATTTGTCGCTCATTAATTCCAGGTGTTATTTTAGGAACCATTTGTGGTGCGTTGGTTGCTGATTGGTTAAATTCACACGTGCTGAGAATGGTTTTTGGTGCGTTTGTTTTTATTGCAGCTCTGCGAATATTTTTTGCCAAAGAGTTGCAACCTAAGCGCGAGTTACCTAAAGGTGCCTTTATGGTGATTATTGGCGTCTTAATTGGTTTGATTTCTGGCATGTTGGGCATTGGCGGCAGTGTGATGACAATTCCTTTTTTAACGTATTGTGGCGTTTCATTGCGACGATCGGTTACAGTTTCGGTTGCTGTGGGCATTGCTGTTGCCATTGTTGGTTCAATTAGTTATATATTAACAGGACTAAATGAACCTGGTTTGCCTCCTCATGCTATTGGTCATGTTTATTGGCCAGCTTGGTTAGGTTTGATTGTTGGTAGCATGATTCTTGCGCCGATTGGTGCGCGGCTATCTCATCGTTTACCGGTGCAGTTACTCGTGAAAATTTTTTCTATATTTTTATTTGCCGTGGCCGCGCACATGTTTTGGCCTCACTAAAACAAGGAGTTTTTTGTGCTGCAGTATCCTGAAATTAATCCTATTGCGCTGAGTTTAGGCCCTGTTAAAATTCATTGGTATGGTTTGATGTATTTGATAGGCATTGCAGCGGCTTGGGTGTTGGGTGTGTATCGCGCTAAAAAACCAAATAGCGGTTGGACGTCAGAGCAGGTAAGCGATTTAATTTTTTATGGTGCGTTAGGTGTTATTCTTGGCGGACGATTAGGTTATGTGATTTTTTATGATTTGTCGGTTTATTTAGCGCATCCATTAACTATTTTTGCCGTGTGGGATGGTGGTATGTCATTTCATGGTGGTTGTTTAGGCGTGGCTATTGCTGGTTGGTTGTATGGTAAGAAAATTAAAAAAGATTTTTTAACCATGATGGACTTTGCTGTTCCTTTAGTGCCAATTGGTTTGGGGATGGGGCGCTTAGGTAATTTTATTAACGGCGAGTTGTGGGGTCGAGTTACGGATGTGCCATGGGCAATGGTGTTTCCAACAGGCGGGCCTTATCCGCGTCACCCATCACAGCTTTATGAGTTTTTTCTTGAAGGCTTGCTGCTGTTCATTATTATATGGTTTTTTTCAGCTAAACCTCGACCCAAGGGTGCGGTATCTGGGCTGTTTTTTATTGGCTACGGTGTTTTCCGATTTATTGTTGAGTTTTTTCGTCAGCCGGATCCGCAGCTTGGGTATGTCGCATTTGGTTGGCTAACTCGAGGGCAAGAATTGTGTATTCCAATGATCGTCATTGGTGCACTTGTGTTTTTTTGGGCGTATAAAAATAAAAAAAGGAGTAAGTTATGATTAAACATATCATGTTAATTATTGCATTATCGATTGCCGCTATTTTTTTCCAAGACCAATTAGACTATGTGTTAAAGCTTTTTCTATCATTGCATGATAAGGCGCTGAGTTATTTGGGCACGCTAATTTCTAATAGTCAAACGGGCCAGTTAGTTCAGTCTGTTTTAGTTTTAGTTTTATACCCTGTTGCAGCGGTGGCGGTTGTTGCTGCTTCTTATTGGGCGATAAAAAGAAGTACAATGCCGTATTTAGCCCAGGCTGTTTGGGTGGTTTGGTTTATTTTACTAACGGCTGTCGCATTACAAGGAGTGTAATATGCAACAATATTTGCAATTTTTACAAACTATTTTAGAACGCGGGGCAAATAAGTCTGATCGCACTGGCACTGGCACCAAAAGTTTATTCTCTTATGAAATGCGTTTTGATTTGCAAAAAGGTTTTCCATTACTGACCACAAAAAAATTGCACCTTAAAAGCATTGCTCATGAGTTGTTGTGGTTTTTAAATGGTGATACTAACACAAAATATTTAACCGAAAATGGTGTTCGTATTTGGAATGAGTGGGCCGATGATAATGGTGACTTGGGGCCAGTCTATGGTAAGCAATGGCGCGCATGGCGTTGTGCAGATGGCACGGAGATCGATCAACTTACGCAAGTGGTTGAGCAAATTAAAACAAACCCAAATTCAAGACGACTCATTGTTAATGCATGGAATGTGGGTGAGCTGGATAAAATGGCTTTGCCACCGTGTCATATGATGTACCAGTTTTATGTTGCCGATGGCCGTTTATCTTGTAAATTAATTCAGCGTTCTGCTGACGCTTTTTTGGGTGTTCCATTTAATATTGCTTCTTATGCTTTACTGACACACATGGTTGCACAACAGTGTGGGTTACAAGTGGGTGAGTTTATTTGGTCGGGGGGTGATTGTCATATTTATAATAATCATATGGAACAAGTGCAAGAGCAGTTAAGTCGCGAGCCCTATGCATTGCCGACATTGAACATATTAAGAAAGCCGGATACTTTATTTGATTATCAATTTGAGGATTTTTTAATTGATAACTACCAGGCGCATTCACATATTAAGGGTAAAGTGGCGGTTTGATTTTAGCAAGAGCTTTTCTGTTTTTGAGGGGCAATCTTAATACACACCTTGTTTAAAGATGAAAAAGCTTAGGAAATATTTAGGCCAGCCGCTGGCTTATCCTGTTGCCCCATGTGCGCGAAGATAGTTAGCAATTTCCCAGTGCCTTTTTGTTTTAGCTATATTTAGTGCTGTTTGACCATGTTTATCTTGCGCATTAACATCAACACCGTGGGCTATTAACAGTTTGACGATAGGCAAATTTCCAATAAATGTCGCCACCATTAATGGAGTACTGCCATCTTGCATTGCCGTATTAACATTGGCTTTTGCATTCAGCAAAACCTTAACAACATCCAAATAACCCTTTTCTGCTGCCATGAGCAAAGGCGTTGAGCCACGTTCAGTTGCCGCATCAACATCAGCTCCAGCTTTTAACAGAAGATTAACAACCTCCAAATGACCATTTTGTGCTGCTATGCATAAAGGCGTTGCACCATCTTGCGTTGCCGCATTAACATTGGCTTTTGCACTCAGCAAAGCCTTAACAACATCCAAATAACCCTTTTCTGCTGCCATGAGCAAAGGCGTTGCACCATTTTTATTTGCCGCATTAACATTAGCCCCTTTATCCAGCAAAGCTTTAACAATATCCAAATAACCATTTGCTGCTGCTGTGTACAAAGGCGTTGTGCCATCTTGCATTGCCGCATTAACATTGGCTTTTGCACCCAGCAAAGCTTTAACAATATCCAAATAACCATTTACTGCTGCTATGAGCAAAGGCGTTGCACCCTTTTCAGCTGCCGCATTAACATTGGCTTTTGCACCCAGCAAAGCTTTAACAATATCCAAATAACCATTTTCTGCTGCTATGTACAAAGGCGTTACGCCATCTTTAAGTGCCGCATTAACATTAGCTTTATCTATCAATAATTGTTTAACCTGATCTATATTACCATTGAAAGAGGCTGAGATTAGATCATCGTCTGAAAGCACCAAAAAACCCCAAGCGTTTAGTTTTATTTGCTTAGTAGCGAGGTTGTTAATTTCACCAGTATTATTTAGATAGTTATTCTGGCTGGGGAGGGTGTAGCCCCTTACCCAGTGAGAGGCAAATGAGGTTTGTGCTATCAGAAGTGTAATTAGAAATGTGCATATGGACTTTTTATTTTTAATCATTAGGGTTACCTTTGTAGATATTGTAAAAAACAGGGAGGTTGGCTGGCGTTTAGGTCGCCGCCGGCCTGCGTTTAACGAGACAATACCTTATATAGGTGAAAACCACAAAATAACGTCCAGGTTCTGTAATTTGTTATGAAATGCTAAAGATATATCTACTTACTAGCCTTCAGTGAGAGCTGCTTTTTTGACAGCTGTTTCTTTGACTTTATCCGCACTTAAATTAGTGCACTGTGAAATTGTTTCTGCATCAAAATGTCTTTTAAGCATATTAACTACTGTCTCTTCGGCATATATCTTGGCACCTTTCTGCATACCTTGCTGCATACCTTGCTGCATACCTTGCTGCATGCCTTTCTCTTGCCATATTTCTGCTGCTGTGGCATTTTTTCTCCTAACTCCTTTGGTACTTCCTCCAGAAGCTCTTCAAGCTTCATTGGGTTAGCAACTTGCATCGCCTCTACCGTGAATTCTAGCATGAATTTTAGGAATTCATCATCCTTTTTTTCATGAATTTTTTTCGTAGCATTACCAAGCAAGCGGAGCTGCATAGAAAAATCTTTTGATCTGATGTGTTTAAGAGTCATGAAAGTCCACGCATCCCAGAGGCCATTCGCTATTTTTTCATAGCCTTGCTCTTGGGGTCACTTGTCTCACCTGACCACAGTCACTATCTATAACAGAGCAAACCTTTGATATGTACTGGTCAGTCTGATCAACCCATACAAAATGCCCACTATTCTCGATAACAGTTAAAGTACTATTAAGGATTGTATCGTGAATCTTAGTAGCTTGTGACGGTGGATTGATCCAGTCCTTATCACCTACTATGATGTTAGTAGGCACTTCAATTAAATTCAGGTGGGGCACCCAATCAAATGTACGCAAAACCCTTTCGGCCCAAAACCTGCTATTGCAGCGTCAGCATTGTATCTGATATCTTTTTTTGCGGCGTGAAATGCGCCGCCCCTCTGTGCTTTAACAGAGTACAATGGGCCCATTATTCTAAAATACTCCCTAAGCTCATCATCCGTCGTAATTTTACCTGTTATCAACATATGAAACGTTTCAATTTGCTCGGGAGTTCCAATCTTATCTAATACCGCTTTAGCTTCATCAATAAACATATGACTCGGAGCACCAGCAACAAGTATGAGGGAGCATATATCTACATCTTTCTGATATTTTATGACATACCCCTGGGCAACCATGCTACCATAAGATGTACCAAGAATTGCAACGTTAGTGAGGTTGAGATGTCGTCTAATATCTTCAATGTCATCTATATATACAGCCATGTGATAACAATCAAAATTTGCAATTGAGCTCTTACCGCAGCCACGTGGATCGAATAAAACAACATCCATAAATTCTAAATACTTTTCAGCTTGTTGCTTATAAATAGAATGATCTCCACCAGGTCCTCCAGGCAGAAGTATGAGTGTTGGTTTATCGCTATTAGATTTGGAACGCAAATACTCATAATAGATTTTATCACTAGGTACATCTTTTCCAGTGATGTCATTTTTACGTGGCTTAGTATCGATAAACATTGAATTTACTCATTATTTATTTTTTAATGAAAGCCTGAATGGATTGAGATTTGTACTTATATCATATATATCAACACGCTCAATTCTCTTCATGGGTTAGCCACCACGAGAGTTATTGGAGAGCCTGATGATCATGAAAAATATAATCATTAGGATGCTACAGGTAAGCAAGCTCATGCCTAATCCTAAAATCGTGTCGATATGCAAAAAATTAATAGCTCCAGTAACAAATGATGTGCCAGACATTTGTAATAAACCCGAAACTGCAGCAGCGGCACCGGCTATCACAACAAAGGGTTGTAATGATAAGGCAACTACATTGAAAATGCTAGACCGATTCCAACGGTTAATATAAACAAACAAATTAATGTGGCAATTATTGTTGTCAATTTAAGTAGGCCGATTAAGGTAAGCGATACTGCGGCAATAAAAATTAAGCTTAAACCACCCGTAATAAAATCACGACAGCGATATTTTTTTCCAAATTTTTTGATCAGCAGGTTACCAATTAAATAACCAGCAGCAGGCAGCATAATTAGTGTGCCATAAGTCGCAGGTGAAATATGCAGTTGATTTTCAAAAACAAAAGGGCTGATGGTTAAATATATTACTTGGCATGAGTATAATAAAATAATTAGGATGACTGCGAATAAATAATAAGGATGACCAAACAATGTTTTTAACGTAGCAAGGATATTTTTTTTACTATCTTCATGATCTTTATTTATTGACAATGTTTCTGGCAATTTAATTGCGATCAATAACGTAACAATTATGCTGTACAGTAGTAGAAAATAGAAAATTGCGTGCCAGCCAAAGAAATGCTCCAGCCAACCGCCGACAAAAGGAGCAATTGCCGGGGTTAAGGAAACTGACATTATAACTAAAGCAAAGGCACTAGCTAATTCTTCTTTAGGGAAGCTATCTCGAATAATGGCGCGCGCCAACACACTAATTGCTCCAGCTCCCAATCCTTGAAAGAAGCGCGCGATGATAAAAAATATATAGGAGTCGGAGAATATTATTAATAGAGTAGTAGCAATGATTAAAGTAAGCATTCCTGTTAGCAAGCATGGTTTTCGCCCGAATTTATCAGAAAGGAAACCATAAAAGAGTTGTGAAATGCCAAAAGCTAGAAGGAATAAGGTAACACTGGCCTGAATTGCACCACTCGATACCCGTAAACTAACTGCTATGATTGGTAACGCTGGCAGATACAAAGTTAATGTCAACTGTCCCACTGTCACAAAAACAATGGTTAGTGTTAAGATGCGTTGCAAGGTATTTTTAGGTTTAATAACTTTCCTCCTGTTATGACGATTCTAATCCGTTTTATTGGTAAGCGCAGATAACTATAAATTGGCCCAGCTGTGTTGCAATCAAAACATTAATCCTATCAGTTAAGGCTTAATGTCCTTTGAACACACTTATCCAGCTAAAGCATAAATGCGGTTAAGAATTGTGTGATCCAGCTTAAGATAACCTTAATCCTTAAATATCCCGATTGCTGAGCGAATAAGCTAAATACATGCCACCATTAGAATTATGTCTTATTTAAATTTAACCCATCTAAAACTGATCATGGTTGCAGTGCACTTATTCGGATAACAACAATGTTAGCATAGTATAATCACGTACTTCTAGCTATGCAATCGATTTCGGCCTCACCTCTATTAGTGCCATATTTCTTATAGAAATAGTTTGCCATTGCAATATTCATTGCTGAAATGCCAACAGGTAAATATAAGTTTTTTCCTGCATTCCTATGTATTGAAAATGATGACACCATGTTTGTTACATTATTGATATTATTCAAAAGTATATTGAAGGGCAAAAAACACCAAACTAGCTCGGCCTTATATCCTTCACCTTAAGGAAGAGGTTTTACGGCTCGTTGGATAAAAATATTCCATAGTTAAGCTTCTTTTGAGTAGGAGTTATAAAATATTCAATCAATTTTTTAATATCAGCACATCGCTTTGGCATGGTTTCTAGGTTAGAGCTATGATTTTTTATCATATCTACATTAATCTCCATATAGGTGAAAACCACAAAATAACGTCCAGGTTCTGTTATTTGTTATTTCCTCTGGTTAGTCAGTGAGGGGCTCCAGTTCTTTTGTCTTCTCAGGCGCATCTTCTTTTAGTATTTTTAAGTGCTGAGTTAGTGCTTCACCCAGTTCGTATTGGCTGATACCAATAGGAGCTTGAGCAGCATCTAATGCATACTCTGCTACCACCTCATTTTTAGATTTGCATAATAAGATACCAATTGTTTTTGCATGATGATCTTTTTTAAGCTGGCGATCAACAGCAGTGACATAAAAGCCTTAGTTGTCCAACATCAGCAGGTGTGAATTTAGTGGTCTTTAATTCAATAACAACATGAGCATTAAGATCTGTATTGAAAAATAGCATATCGATAAAGAACTCATCACCACCTACTTCAAGCTTGTATTGACTCCCTTTAAATGCGAATCCTTTACCTAAGTGCAAAAGAAAGTCACGGATATTATTCACCAAAGACTTCTCAAGATCACGCTCTTGTGCTGGTTCCTTCAGATTGAGAAACTCTAGGCAGTAAGGGTCTTGAAACATAGCTTGTGCCATATCAGATGTTGAAGATGGCAAGGTGTTTTTGAAATTTGTGAGTTTAACAGCTTCCTTTTGCCTTAGGTGCAACTCTGACTCAATCATATGTGTCAGCATATTTCTTGACCAGCCATTTTTAATGGCTTCTTGCGCATACCACTCTCGAAGGGTCGCATCTTTAACCTTCTGAATTAATTGTATAATATGCCCCCAAGGTAATTGGGCAACAGCTTGTTGCCCAAATTCAGAAGCAGGATAAGCTGAGGAAAATTGCCTCATATATTTTAGGTTCCGTAGTGAGAACCCTTGCATATTTGGAAACCCTATCTTGAGGTCGATACTGACTTGTTCTAGGTATTTTGATCCCCACTTTTCAATCTTTTGTCTGGCTAGTAATGTGGTGCCAATTGTCCAATACATTCTAATAAGCTCAGTATTAACAGCTCGATGAGCTTTAAGCTGAGCCGTTCTAACGGTTTGCTTTAGATCGTGAATCAATTTGACATAGTCATTATCAATAATAGACTTTCCTTTTACTATATTTTTCATAACAGGTACCCCAATAAAAAGACGAGAGGAAATAAAGCACAAGATAATTTTTTTCAAAAAAATACTAATGAATTTAAAACCTAATTTTCAAGAAAGTATAAAGGATTAAAATTAAAAAAACACCTAGTTTTATAGTAAAAAAATTGTTTTTTACTATAAAACTGCATTTGCTGCATTTGCTGCATTTGCTGTATTACAGTGTGACAATATGAGCATCTAAAATCATCTCGGGGTTTGTGTTTTTACGGTATTGAACTTGTTCAGCGCAAAATATATATTTTGATTTCTCCAAATTTAAAGAGGAAGAAACGATGGATTTAATTAATGCTATTATTAATAATGATTGTTCAAAAAACAAATGAGTTTTTAATAGAGGAGGGGAGAAGTGCTGCTACAACCTTATTTGATGATCTCACACCGCTTCATTTTGCTGCAGTCTATGGCTCTAAAAAAATAAATTGCCTATTACTCAATTATGGTGCTAACCCAGAAGACAATAGAGGAGGTGAAGACACACCTCTGGAATTATCCCAGCTATACAATAGAAAAGGCTTAACGAAATTAATGATTGGTTTCTGCAAACAACACACAAAAGAAGAAAAGCAGACCCTCACCCCTTAAATTAGAAAATCTTTCCACAGAAATGATAGCTTTTCCTGTGGATAAGCCTGTTCAAAAGTCGGGAAGTTAGCCACTGCTAACAGTAATCGAGAATTGATTGTTTTTCAAACAGTCGCAATAACAGACCCCCATGCCAATTGGTGCACGGCGTGTGCACCAATTAAACTAGGTGGTTGGTATATCGTGAAATGCCTTAGGGGTCAAGTTTAGCTGTCGATAGCGAGTTGAGGCTAGCATGGTGAGTACAGCATCGCTGATCGAAAAAAACTTTTTATGGCGTAATAACCTCACCACGGAGAGATAAAGCTATCTCCAGTATTATAGAATACTGGAGATAGTGAGAGCTGGGCAGAGTCTAGTGCAGACTGCAGCCTTATCATTTTTCTTTAAGAAAAAATTTATTGCATGCTACAAGTGGCTCCGTAGTAAACGATATCTCCTTCTGCTCTTCGTTCTGGCCTAGCTTCTGCTCTTCGTTCTGGCCTAGCTTCTGCTCTTCGTTCTCGCTTAGCTTTTGCTTCTTCTTCTTTTCTAACCATTCTGTGTTTTGTTCTTTCGCTTTTTGATTTCTTGTTTCTTGGAATTTCGACGAATGTTGCTAATTTTGCTCCTGAAACTAAATCTAGAAATGAAACCCCACGCTGTTGTGGCATTGTAAACATCGATCCTCGTACTACTACTGTTTGTTTTGATCCTGCTTGTGCTGCTGGTCTTACTCTTGCTGCTTTTACTGCTGATTTTGCTGTTCTAGCTGCTGCTGGTTCTGGCTCTGCTGCTCGCGCTAGTTTTGCTGGTGCTCTACGTGGTTCTCTAGTTTGTCGCAGTTCCTTGAAATTAATATTTCCACTATGAGGATTAAACATTTTACTAATATCTACCAACCTTTCTTGTAAATCTGTATAAGTTGGTTCCCTATTCTCATCAAGGTGTAAAAAACTTATTACTGAAGTTGTATTACTTTTCTTAAAAACCTCGTTATAACTTTCATCAGATAGCATTGAAATAACTTCTTCTAGGATATTACTTGAAGAAAAGGATTCTCTTGATGTGAAAAGCCCTAATAGTTTTTGCTGAATTTCTTTAGCAGCATCTTTTCTTTCCTTTCTTCCCGTATGCGCATTAATATAAATCTGCAACTGATTCAGGGATTCTAGCACCTTAGCAGGCTCATAAAAAACAGACGGATCCCTACTTTTGCTATACTTCCCAAATTTACTTTCCAATCTTTCTATAAATCTACCTTTAAAGTTTTCAGGAAAGCCGTGCGACAAAATTACTCCACCAGAACGTATGAGCAAAGACCTAATGGCTTGCAGATGACGCCGCCATTGATGCTCTCGTACTTGTATTCGGGCTTCTTGATTATGACAACCTAAACCTGGATTAGCGCCCGCCTTGACTAAAACTTTGGAAAGTCCCCAGGGAAGATGGCGAGCAGAGGGGATATAATAATCAGGCATCGTAGCACCGTATTGCAATAGAGTTTCAATATAATCTATAGCGTTTTCAAATGACATCAAGCGCTCCCTCATGGCGGGAAATATATTCACATAGGCGTAGTGACAAGGCGTGTTATGATGTTGATCGTAGGTGCCTCCTGAATCTTTTATATTTGGATTAGCCCCTCCCGCTAATAAAGCTTTAACAACACCCAAATGATCTACTTTATGATCTACCTTCACACCTGCCGCTTTTACAGCCTTGGTAAGCATAGGATGAATTCCTCTCATAGCCTCGTGTAGAGCTGTACTACCCGCGCGTATAATAGCGCAGGATCCAGCCATCCCTTTGTCCATTCCTCCTTTCATATATATCTTTTCTACATGTGGTAAGAAGTCCCCATACCGTGCGTGCGCATTAACATCAGCCCCAGCATCTAGTAGAAGCGTAACAACCTCCACATGACCTCGGTGTGCTGCTATGAGTAAAGGCGTTGCGGCATTTTTTTTTCTTCTCGCATTAATATCAGCCCCAGCTTTTAATAGCCTAATAACTTCTTCTTTATTTCCTTCTTCTGTAGCTGTTATTAAATCTTCATTTATTGTTGGCATTGTCTATCTCCTAAATAGTATTATTCGTTTTGTACTTCAGTACTTTTGGCATCATCGATAAATCGTGAATACCTGAACCTCATGTATTCATTTATTATACAACACCAATATTAAGGAAATATTAAGAGATTAAAAAAAGTAAAAATAATTTTAACTGATTGATTTATAGCAAATAAAAGTTTATTAAAAGTCAGCCAATAGCCCTTCACTGCGCAGTTTTTGGTTTCAAATTGTTAACAATCAAGTATTTGTTGCCACAAACACCGGCACAGACAGAGCCCGGCAAAAAGGGCTTCATTGTTCACCTCTGTAAATAGTGTTATTTAATAATCTTTGAATTTTAATAATGAATCGTGCTATTTAGAATTTCTCTCTCAATTTAAATTGTAAAGAGAAAGTTAATTAAAAACGCCATTTTTATGAGATGCTGGAGATAGGAGGTTTGTTATTGTTTTAGTTGACCAGTTGTTAATGGGGCGTGAGGGTATTCAGTAGTTGCTGCTGTGTTATTCGTCGGTTTTCCTGGCGCGAAGAATTTTTTAAAGTGTCTTTTTTTTACTGCTGTTTCTGCTGACGTAGGGGTTACTCTCGTTTTCATATAATCTTTGATTTTTTCTTGAACTAATTTGACTAATTCAATGGAACTTCTATCGTCATTTTTTATTGAGTTGTTTATTATTTCTGAGACCATGCTGCGGGCAGGCTCTATCTTGATTGCGTCTACTAATTCCTTAAATAAACAAATGAAATCTGACATTTCTTTTTTTATTTTTTCAGCGGCGGGGGCACTTTCTTTTTTTGCCTCCTCTAATTTATTGTAGAACTCAATTTTTACTTCAGGCCTTATGTCTCTATGAAAAAAAATCTCATGCATTTCCTCTGGGTTTTTTAAAAAAGAACTTTCGACATAAGCTGCTGGCTCGTTATCTGAGGAAGTAGATTCTAAGACTAAGGTTGGTCTAAGGTTGTCTGGTAGGACTTCCTTTTCCACAAGATCATAGTGTTTGCTTAAGGTTTTGCTATAGTTCTGTAAGTTCAAATTTAAGTAGTGAGCACCTAAATTTCTTTCTTTTGTGTGATTTAAGAAATTTTGGTCTAACATCTCGACTCTTAAATTTTCAACTACAAGGCTCATGCTTGTTTTAAGATCAGTGAGACGGTCATAAATTTCTGACATGCGATTTACTGTCTTTACTATGAGTTCGAATTCTTCCGGTGCAGCTTTAAAAAAAATCCATAAACGATAGGTATTTCCGCCTATGAAAGTATATTCTTCGCATGCATCTATTATATCTTCTGCATTCTTTTTAAAATTTGATGTGGTAAACTCCTCTAGCTCTTCTTTAATGTTTTCCTGTCGGGTGTGCTGCTCAGGAGTCACATTAGATCCTCGTTTTAGTTTGTCTAATTCAAAATAATTAAACATAAGTTGAGCGTTTTTTAATTTTTTTCGCTGAGCATCAGTCATTTTTTCCTTAATTTCTGCCAGGGTTCGATCAGGTATTTTGTCGACAGCATTTTGAAGATCTATGAGTTTTGGCGCTAGTTCATTTTGAATCTGTTTTCTTATTTTTTTGTCAATGTCATCGATGAGTGCTTGAAATAGTTGTTTGTTAAGAAAAATAATCCATTTTTGTCTTGTTTCCTGGAATTTATCTATTTCTGCTGTTGATAGCGTGGGATTATTTGAATATCCCCGCAGGAGGTCTTCTTTAGCCTTGAGTTGAACTGCTGCCTTTGCTACTAATAATCCTATTCCTCCGAGGCTGAGTCCAAAATTAACCGCTAATGTTGTACTTTCTGCTCTCATTCCAGTAGCCACTGTTACCGCATTGAATAATATCAATGCTGCTGCTATTTTTCCGCAGGGATTAAAGTATTCATTAGTAAGCATTTCTTTGTTCCTCTGGTCTTTGTGAAACACCTTAATAATTGGTGTGTACCTTGCTTAATGCATGGAATGAATATTATACAACACCAACATTAAGGAAATATTAAGAAGTCAAAAAAAAGTAAAAATAATTTTCAAGTGACTGATTTATAGTGAAGAAAAGTTTATTTAAAGCAGCGTTTTCAATGCAAAACGCAGCCAATAGCCCTTCACTGCGCAGTTTTTGGTTTTAAATTGTTAACAATCAAGTATTCGTTGCCACAAACACCGGCACAGACAAAAGTTTGGCAAAAGTCTATTTGATATTATTAAACGAAAAGTTTTGCTAGAGTTTTTATGTTCCACAAAAGGTCTGATAAATTCGTTCATTAGGTTTAGGTGGTGATTGGTAAGGCTGTTGTGATTTATCTTTATTGTAAGGTTCTTTAAGTGCTTTGAGTAATTGGTGAAATGGTTGTAAGTCACCAAGTTCTGCTGATTTTAGTGCTCTTTCAACATGGTGGTTGCGGGGAATAATGTTGGGATTATTTTTTTTCATCAAGTTAACGCTTTGTTGCAAAGGCACTTTATTTTTTAGTCGTCTGTCTTGCCATAACTGAAGCCAGTTTTGAAAATCATTGTCTTGGTAAATTTTATTATTTAAGTTGTTGTCGCTTAAGTCGCGGAATGTGTTGGTATAGTCAGCATGACTTTTATGCATCCAGTCGAGCAGATCTGAAATAAGTTGGGCATCATTTGGCTGTTCCCCAAATAAGCCCAATTTTTTTTTCATCATTTCAAGCCATTTTTTATTGAAGATTATTGAAAACTGACTAATTATTTTTTCAGTAGTCTTGATGGCTTTATCAGTGTCGTTCTCTATAAAGGGCAGAATAGTTTCTGCAAGGCGAGCGATATTCCATTGGGCTATTGCTGGTTGGTTGATGAAAGCATAGCGCCCGGTGCTATCAATCGAGCTAAAAACAGTGCCGGGATCATATTCATCCATAAAAGCACATGGCCCGTAATCAATGGTTTCCCCGGAGATTATCATATTATCGGTATTCATGACGCCGTGAACAAAACCAACACGCATCCAGTGAACAATTAAGTCTGATTGTCTTTCAATTAAATGGCTTAAAAATTCTAGGGCAATGTTTTGTCTATGATCTATTTGAGGGTAGTGGCGCTGAATACTGTAGTTCAGTAGTGATTTTGTTAGTGATAAGTCGCCTTGTGCTGCAGCAAATTCAAACGTACCAAACCTGATGTGAGAGCTGGCAATGCGAGTTAGGATGGCGCCTGGAAGAGGTGTTTCGCGCATTATGCTTTCACCGGTGGTGACAACGGCTAGGCTGCGTGTGGTTGGAATGCCAAGATTGTGCATTGCTTCTGAAATAAGGTATTCACGAAGCATTGGGCCTAATGCAGCGCGACCATCACCTCGTCTGGAGTAGGGGGTACGTCCCGAGCCTTTGAGTTGCAGGTCAAGTCGTGTGTTGTTGGGTGTGATGTGCTCTCCAAGAACGTGAGCTCGCCCATCCCCCAAGATTGTAAAATGACCGTACTGGTGCCCAGCGTAGCTTTGAGAAAACGGTTTTGCATGAGTTGGCAGTAGGTTGCCAGAAAAGAATAAAGCTCGGTCTTTTTTGTCTAGGTTTGCAATATTAAGACCAATCTCAGTTGCTAAGTTATCATTGGCGATAACAAGTTCCGGGTTGGGAAAAGACGTGGGGTTATTAACGGTATAAAGTTCATGGGGGAGGGTGAGATAACTGTTTTCAAATTGGATATCAGGTGTTGTCATAATGTGGTTTGCTCCAGTTTCATGCTGTTGTAATGTTCCTAGTGGTGCGAGGCTAGTATGAAAATCTTCTTTCTATCGCATGGCGTATCTGCACTATTGATCTCTAGGTTTAAGGCGGTCAAAACCAATTTTTAGTCTCGGTAGGTTATTACCTTGTCCTATGAAAAAAAACCAGAGGAAAATAAATTATTTCCTCCTGGTTTTTATTATTAATGCTGGCCAACAGTGTGAAGGCCTTTTAACACAAGTAATGCTTCGTATAATTGGTAGTCTTTTTCAGCTAGCTTAATTTCATCTTGTTTTTGTTTTTTAAAAAGTTCTGCTTGTTTTTTATCTTCTTTGGTGTGGTTGGTGATATGATCCTGCAGGTCATCTTCATCAACCTCTAATAAAGCACTGTTTTTGTCCAGTGAAATAGTGAGTTTTGGCACATAAATATCCGGTTGAATGCCGCGAGCCTGAATCACCTTGCCAGACGGCGTATAATAAAGTGCCGTTGTTAATTTGATAGCACTGTCTTTGCCTATGGGTAATATTGTTTGCACAGAGCCTTTGCCAAAGCTGCGTGTGCCCATGATGATCGCTCTTTTATAATCTTGTAACGCGCCGGCGACAATCTCCGAGGCTGAGGCCGAGCCCTTGTTAATCAGCACAACCATCGGTACGCCCTTAATTGTGTCTGTTCCTGATGCTTTAATGGATAAGTCAGAGTCCTTGGTTCGGCCTTTAGTATAAACCAAAACTTTATTGTATTTTTTCAAATCTTTTGATGTTAAAAACATGTTGGCAACATCGGTACTTGATTCAAGGACGCCGCCCGGGTTGTTGCGTAAGTCCAAAACCAAGCCATTTAGTTTTCCGCCAGCTTCTTTTTTAAGTTTTTTAATTGCATTGGTCAGTTGTTTTTTAAGTGGGCCTTGAAAAAAAGCAATTCTGGCATAGCCATAATGATTTTCTAATAATTTCGTGCTGACGGTTTTGATTTTAATCGCATCTCTTTTTAGTTTGAAAACAAGAGGGTTTTTCTCGCTTTCTCGCAGAATGGTAAGGCTAACAATAGAGCCTTTTTTGCCGCGGATCATTTTAACGGCATCGTTCAGCGACATGTCTCGAACAATTTTGTCATCAATTTTGATGATCATGTCACCGGGTTTTATGCCGGCTTTTTCAGCGGGTGTGCCATCGAGTGGGCTAATGACTTTTAACATGCCTTTGTCTGGCATGATTTCAATGCCCACGCCACCAAACTGACCTGATGTGGAAATTTTTAAATCTTTTAATGCATCAGGGTCAAGATAAGATGAGTGAGGGTCAAGGTCGGTGACCATGCCACCAATAGCGTCGCTAAACAGTTCTTGATCGCCCATTTTTTTGATGTAGTAATGTTTGATAACGGCAATGGCGGTGACAAAACGCTTGATGTCGTTCATCGGTAGTTCAGGTTCGTTTTTTGCATTAGCTGATTGGCTGGCTTCTTTTTTGGCAAAAGCCGGGTTAAGCAAGAAGGTGCTGGAGAGTATAAATAAAATGACTATGGATTTCAGAAAAGTTTTCATAATAAACGTCCTTGTTTTATCTTATTAAGTTTGTTTTTGGCACCATTGGCTGGGATTAAGTGGTTTGGCATTATGCCGGATGGCAAAATAAAGGCTGGGCGATGCATAGCCACCACTTTTGCCGGCAGAGCCAATAACGGAATTCTTTTTGATGACTGTGCCCGTAAGTTCAGCAATGTCGTTTAGTCTCCCGTATAAACTCATGTACCCCCCCCCGTGGTCAACAATGGCGAGCAGGCCATAGCCTGGCATCCATTTAGCAAAAACCAGCTTGCCGCCAGCAATTGCGCGAACATCCTGTCCTTGTGATGCTGATAAAACAACACCCGTATAGTGTAGCTCGCTTTTGTCAATTTTCCTACCAAAGGCTTGTAGAATTTTGCCAGAAAGTGGCCAGGGCAATTTGCCTTGGCTGCGTCCAAATAAGGTGCTGGCTCCTTGTGAGCGCTTAGCCAGATCGCTCAAGGCTTGCTCGAGTTGTTTTTTATTGGATTGCAGTTGAGTGAGTCGGGCTTGGTTGTTGCTGATCTGCTGGTTTAGTTTGCTTATGATGGTTTGTCGTTGCTTATTAAGGCCGGTGGCCTGTTGTTTTTCTTTAACTAAGTTTTGATAGGCGGTTTTCAGCAGGGCTTGTTGTTGTTTTTGGTTGTTTTGGTTGTTGGAGATTTTAGTTAGCGTCTGGTTAAGTGAAGCGATAGCGCGTTTTCTGTCTTTATTAATATAGTTGTAATACACCAGCAGACGATTGGTGTCAGCCGGACTTTTTTGATTGAGCATCAGTTTAAGGTAGGGTTCTCTACCAGTCATGTAAGTGTGGCGTAATTGTTTTTTTAAAAGTTCACGTTGTTGAGTCAACTGTCCCTGCAGTTGTCCTGCTTGTTGTTTGAGTTGACTAATCTGTTGTTGATGAGTTTTTGTGTTTTGCTGATTTTTTTTAATTGACAAAGACAGCTGGCCGGCACGGACTTCAGATCGTTCAAGTTGAGCTAGGTAGTTCTGGCGCTTTTTTTGAGCGCCATTGAGTGTGGAGGTCACCTGGCTGATTTGTTGTTTGATTTTGCTAAGTTGGCTTGGTTGTTCAGCATTGTTGCCGAGCGAGGCTTGACCGAGTGTTAATCCCAGCAGCAATGTTGCAATAACGCATTTGCGCATAAAGGTATCCTGCGGTCTAGTTTGTTGTTTTTGTTTAGCGATTCATTATCTATGGGTTTGCGTATTAAGGCAATGGCTGTGTTTTGTTGTTTGCTGCGGGTTTCTTCTTATCAGGCGGTGGTATATACTGGGCTGAATTTTTATGAGGGTGGCAAACTATGCACGATTTTATGGCTTTTTTATCTGAACATTTATTGCTGGTGGCAGCCTTTGTTGTTGTGCTGGCGCTTTTGATTATGGAGGAGGCGCGAGCCGAAAAAACGGGTGGCAAGCGTTTGACGCCTCAAGCTGCGGTGTCTTTGATTAACGGCGAATCAGCTGCAGTGGTGGATGTTCGTAATGACGATGCTTATGCCGGTGGGCACATTGTAAAAGCGATTCACGTGCCAGTGAGCTCACTTAATGGTGAGGTGAAAAAGCTGAATAAGTATAAAGACAAGCCAGTTATTGTGGTTTGTCAAAAAGGCCAGCAGTCTCGAGTAGCGGTTAAAAAACTAACACAACAAGGTTTTTCTAAGGTCTATGTATTGGCTGGTGGTGTTGCTGCTTGGAAAGAAGCGGGCTTTCCACTGTCGAAAAAAAAATAAAAAGGAGTTTTTAATGGCAAAGGTACTGGTTTATTCGTCTGCACACTGTGGTTATTGTGTGCAAGCCAAGCATCTTTTGGATGAGAAAGGTGTGGCCTATGATGAAATTCGTGTTGATTTGGATTCGGCTGAGCGCGAAAAAATGATGACACTCAGTGGTCAGCGTACAGTGCCACAAATTTTCATTAATGATAAGCCTATTGGTGGCTTTACTGATTTAGCGCAATTGGCTCGCTCCGGTGAGTTGGATGCATTATTAAAATAATAGTTTTATAAATAAAGGAGAAAAAAATGGCAGAACAACAAGCAGCAAACAATCAGGCTGGTAATGAAGCGGCTCAACATGAGTTTGGTATTCAGCGAATTTATGTTAAAGATATTTCCCTTGAGGCGCCAAACACACCAAGTATTTTCTTAAAACAATGGCAGCCTGAAGTAAACATGGATATTAATACGCAATCTTCTGTGATTGAGGATGATACCCATGAGGTGGTTTTACGTTTAACAATCACAGTTAAATTAGCAGAAGAAACGGCTTTTTTGATTGAAGTTCATCAAGCGGGTATTTTCTTTGTTAAAGGTTTTCCTGAAGATCAGTTGCGTCATATGTTAGGCAGTTTTTGTCCTAATACACTGTATCCTTATGCGCGTGAAGCGGTGACTAACTTAGCCATTCGTGGTGGTTTCCCACAATTGTATTTAACGCCAGTTAACTTTGATGCACTTTATGAGGAGCATTTAAAAGAAGCGGCTGGTGGTAGTGATGAGAAAACACACTAATGACGGTTAAACAACATCCTATTTTGGTGCTGGGGCCGGGCTCATGGGGTTCGGCTTTGGCTCTTTTAATGGCTCGCCATGGTTGTGCGGTTAATTTGTGGGGAAATGATTCAGCACAAATGAAAGCCATTGCAACCACTCGAGAGAACCCGGCATTTTTAGCAGGTCATCATTTTCCTGAAAATATTGCGGTGTTCGAGGATTTGGCTGAGGCTTTGGTCGATGTGCGAGACATTTTATTAGTCGTGCCATCGAGTGTTTTCACAAAAGTGTTAAATACATTAAAGCCGATGCTAGCAAGTAATGCGCGCATTGCTTGGGCGACGAAGGGCATTGATTTAGCAACAAATCATTTGATGAGTCAGCGAGTTGCTGAGGTGTTTGGCGATGATCAGCCAATGATGTCATTGTCTGGGCCCAGTTTTGCTAAAGAGGTTGCAAATAATATTCCAACCATTGTTAATATCGCCGGCAATAACGCAGATTTTTTGGCAGACATGCAGCAGCGTTTAACCAGTGACTGTTTTCGTGTTCATGTTAGTGATGACATTGTAGGTGTACAGCTTTGTGGTGTGGTTAAAAATGTTTTAGCTATTGCGGCGGGTATGGTTGATGGTTTTGGTTGGGGCATTAATGCTCGTGCAGCTTTAATCAGTTGTGGCTTGTTGGAGATGTCTAAATTAATTGTTGCTTTGGGCGGCCGTGAACAAACGGTTATGGACGTTGCGGGTATGGGCGATTTAATTTTAACGTGTAGTGACAATCAATCGCGCAACCGTCGTTTAGGTTTGGCGTTGGGTGAAGGAAAAACCAAAGAGCAGGCTTTAGCAGCTATTGGCCATGTGGTTGAAGGTGTGGATAATGCACGTCAAGTAGAACAAATGGCAACGCAGCATCAACTAAGTTTGCCAATTATCGCCATGGTGAATAACGTGCTTAACAATGGTGCGAATATTAAAGAGTCCTTAGAGAAATTATTTGCAAAACAACTGTAGCTATTAATTAGGTTTTTCAACCATGAATTGTTCTGCTGATCATTATCAGGAAATATTAGCTGAAATAAAAAAGAATTATCCAGCGGCAACATTAATTGCTGTTTCTAAACGAAAAGCGGTAGATGAAATTCTTCCTGTGCTCGATGCGGGCTGTTTGCATTTTGGTGAAAATGTTTTGCAAGAAGCCATGGAAAAGTGGCCTTTATTAAAGGCAAGGTTCCCTAAGGTGTCGTTGCATTTTTTAGGAAAATGTCAATCCAATAAAGTTAAGCAAATTGTTCAGTTGTGTGATTATATTCATTCGGTTGATCGAGAAAAAATTGCTAATAAAATTAGTGAGTGCCAGCAAGAATCTGGTCGAAGAATCTCGCTATTTATTCAAGTCAATATTGCCGGTGAGTCTCAAAAAAATGGCATTGCCCCGTCGGAATTGAGCGACTTCTATCATTATTGTCAAAAAGATAAATCACTCAATGTGATTGGTTTGATGGCGGTGCCACCAAAACAACAAGACAGCACAACATATTTTAAAGCTTTGGCGCAACAAGCAAGTCAGCTTAATCTTTCTCAATTAAGTATGGGTATGAGTGGTGATTATTTGCAGGCGCTTGAGTGTGGGGCAACTTTTGTGAGAGTTGGCCAAACCATTTTTGGTCATCGAACTTGAGTTGTTTTAAGCTCCTGGGTTGTTAGTTGATTGTTAGAAATACTATATTAAGTTGGGAATAGTTACTGCTGGAAATCTTGGATTACTTTTCATTTGGCTTCCCCTTTCTAGTGTTAGCCCTTGTCTCAAGGAAGTATCGGTGAGAGTTTTTTTGGAGAAGGTTTTTTTCTTTTGAGGGGTGATTTTTTTCTGTTTTTATCGACTGTTAAGCGTTCTTAAGTGCTGTTTTAACAAGATGATGCGTGAAGTGGAAGTTTACCCGCCCTCTGTTTGGGGTGGGATTTTATTTAGTTTATCCCATTAGTTTTTATTTGTAATTTTGTTGCTCTGTCATTTCTAATTTGCAAAGTTGGGCTATCTAAAGGGTATCCATGGTTTTGTCTTGTAGCCGGGCTTTTATTTAAAACATGACATTGCTGGCCTGATGTAGCATAATCGCCGTCTTTGTGATCAGCTAGTGGTGGAGTAGTTATGTTGCCGGTGTTAACGATTGTGGGTCGTCCTAATGTGGGGAAGTCGACCTTATTTAATTATCTTACGCAAACGCGTGATGCGCTGGTATTTGATACACCGGGTGTGACGCGCGATCGTCAGTATGGTGAAAGCAAGCTCGGAGGCCAGCGCTCTATTATTGTTGATACTGGTGGCATTACTGGCTCTAAAGAAGAGGGCTTGGACCATTTAATGAGTCAACAGGTTAGCCAAGCAATGAGTGAGGCTGATCGTTTGCTGTATATGGTTGATGCGCAGGTGGGCGTGACTGACCAAGATTTGGCCATTGCAAAGCTATTGCGCCCTTACCAAGATCAGGTGGTCTTATTGGTAAATAAAGCCGATCGAGAGGTTGCTGGCGTGGTTGAGGCAGATTTTTATCAACTTGGCTTGGGCCAGCCTATTGCTATTGCAGCAGAGAGTGGTCGTGGTATATCGGCTATGATGGATGATTTGTTGCTGGCTTTTCCACCAGAGCCTTCGATTGAAAAAAGTGAGGATGACGACACGGTTCGTCTGGCAGTTTTGGGTCGACCCAATGCCGGAAAATCAACATTGGTCAATCGTTTGTTGGGTGAAGACCGGGTCATTGTTAGTGATAAGCCGGGCACTACGCGTGACAGCATTGCTATTCCTTTTGAGCGGCATGATAAAAAATATATTTTGGTGGATACCGCGGGTGTTAGGCGGCGTAGTAAAGTATCTGAGACAGTAGAAAAGTTCTCTGTAGTCAAAGCCTTACAAGCGATGAGTCAGGCCGACGTGGTAATGATGATCGTCAACGCTGAAGACGGTGTGACGGATCAGGACATGCGCTTGCTTGGGCTGGTTTTAACTCATGGTCGCTCTTTAGTGTTGTTATTTAATAAGTGGGACTGCTTGTCTGAAAAAGGGCGTGAGTCGTTCAAAGAAGAGGTCGAGCGCAAGCTGCCTTTTGTTAATTTTGCACGCCGGTATTATATTTCTGCGCTAGAAGGCAGTGGTGTTGGTTTGCTGTATCGAGCCGTGCATGAGGCTGAAGAAGCTCTTAGTAAGCCGCTTTCAACCGGTGAGCTAACGCGAGTAATGCAGGCAGCTGTGGTTCAACATGCACCACCAATGGTGCATGGTAAGCGTGTGCGCTTTCGCTTCGCTCATGTCGGTGGGCGTGCACCTTTATTAATCATTATTCATGGCCGACGAGTTAAGGGATTACCTTCAGCCTATACTCGCTATTTAGCTGGGTATTTTCGTAAGCATTTTGCCTTAATGGGCGTGCTTATTCATATTCGTTTTAAGCACGATGAAAAAGTCAAAAAATAATCAGTTAAAAAGTAAAAAAAAAACCAGACTAACTCCTTGTTTATATTCAATAAGTTTTTTTTTATGTGCGCTCTTAATATTTCCTTAATATACTCTTAATATTTCCTTAATCTTCATAAGATATACTGGGTTTATGGGAAGTGCTTTTACGGTTTTGCAGGCAGTGGGCGCTTTTGTTATAACTAAATTAACCAGCAAATATTGCTTTTATGGAGTTCTGAATGACAATGGAAAATACACTAGTTAACGATAAAGCCAATTCAAAGAAGTCTTATCATCATGGCGATTTGTTTCGTGCCATGCTGAGTGCATCTTTAGAGGTTATTGAAAACGAAGGCTTAGAGTCACTTTCTTTGCGAGCCTTAGCAAAGCGCTGTGGTGTGTCACAAACTGCGCCCTATCGTCATTTTGCTAGTAAAGAGCACTTGCTCGCAGTTTTAGCAGAAACCGGCTGTCAGCAGTTAAACGCTTATATGCAGCAGGCAGTTCAACAGGGTAAAACCCCTTTGGGTAAGTTACAGTTAGTATTGGAGTGCTATTTAAACTATGCCTTAGAGCATAGAGCGTCTTTTCAATTGATGTTTAATGCGCGTTATTTAAAGCGTGATCGTTATCCTGCATTACAAAAATCGCTTGCAAAAAATCATCATATCATTGAAGAGCTTTTACGTGCAGCTGGCACAGAAGATGCGCTAGTTGCTAAAAATCAAACGGCGCTGTTATACGGTGCTGTGCACGGTTTAGCAACCTTGGCGATTAACGATCAATGGTCTTTTACCCCAGCTCACTCGGTGAAAGAGCAGGTAGTTAACTGCCTTTCTTTGGTTAAGCTGAACACTTTGGTGAAAGAAGTCGCATAATCCAGCATTTATCCCCCCTCTTTTCTTTGCTGGCTAATTTTCTTGCAGGGGCCGCATAAAGCCGCTAGACTCTCCAGTTAAATTTCAGTAACGGGGAGCTGTGCTATGAGTGAATTTAAAGAGGCCTTAACGTTTGATGATGTTCTCTTGGTACCGGCATACTCTGCCATTTTACCTAAAGCAGTGTCGACCCAAACGCGGTTAACCAAAACCATCTCTTTGCACATACCATTATTATCTTCAGCCATGGATACAGTCACAGAGGCTCGCTTAGCCATTGCTTTGGCAGAGCAGGGGGGCTTAGGTGTTTTGCATAAAAACATGAGCGTAAAGGAGCAGGCACGAGAAGTGCGTTTGGTGAAAAAATATGAAAGTGGGGTGGTCAGAGACCCTATTACGGTAACGCCGGACACCACGATTGGCGAGCTAAAGCGGCTCACACAGGAGTTAAATTTTTCAGGCATGCCGGTTGTCGAAGACAAGCAGTTAGTTGGTATTGTCACCCATCGGGATTTTCGTTTTGAGCTAGACCCTGCTCGCACAGTGAAAGAAGTGATGACGGCTAAAGATAAATTAATCACTGTCTCTGAGGGCGTGTGTCGTGAAGAGGCGATACAATTATTCCAACAAAACCGCATTGAAAAACTGCTTGTTGTTAATGATGCTTTTGAGTTGGGTGGCATGATCACCGTTAAAGACATTCTTAAAGCAAAAGAAAACCCTAATGCTTGCCGTGATGACCGAGGCCAGCTGCGTGTTGGTGCTGCGGTTGGTACAGGTGAGTCGGGTCAAGAGCGAGCGAAAGCACTCATTGAGGCGGGTGTTGATGTGATCGTTGTCGATACTGCGCACGGCCATACTCAGGGTGTATTAGATCAAGTAATTTGGATTAAAAAACACTATCCAGACACTCAAGTGATTGGTGGTAATATTGCCACGGCTAAGGCGGCTCTTGCACTTGCTGATGCGGGTGCTGATGCCGTTAAAGTTGGAATTGGCCCAGGCTCTATTTGCATTACACGAATTATTGCGGGCATTGGCGTGCCGCAAATCACGGCAATTACGGATGTGGTTGCTGCGCTCAAAGATCGTGATGTACCGGTGATTGCCGATGGCGGTATTCGTTTTTCTGGCGATATTTGTAAGGCTTTGGCTGCGGGTGCTTCCACTGTGATGATTGGTGGGTTATTTGCAGGAACCGAAGAAGCGCCGGGTGACATGGTGCTATATCAAGGTCGTTCTTATAAATCCTATCGAGGCATGGGCTCTATTAAAGCGATGTCAAAAAGCCATGGCTCCAGTGATCGTTATTTCCAAGACGCAAAAATGGACAGCAAAAAATACGTATCCGAGGGTGTTGAAGGGCGAGTACCTTATAAAGGGCCGTTGCACAGCGTGGTGTTTCAATTGTGTGGTGGGTTAAGAGCTTGTATGGGGTATACCGGGTCAGCAACCATTGATGCCTTACAAGAAAATGCTCAATTTGTTCGAGTGACCAGTGCCGGCATGAGTGAAAGCCATGTGCACGATGTGACAATCACACAAGAAACTCCTAACTACTCGGTGGCTGATCATGACTAATATCTATCAAGGTGGCATTGTTATTTTAGATTTTGGATCGCAATACACGCAATTAATTGGTCGGCGCATTCGTGAGATGGGGGTGTTTTGTGAGATTGAACCATTCGATTGTGACGTAGAGGCGATTAAGCGACATCATCCTGCTGGTGTTATTTTGTCAGGCGGACCAAACAGTGCGCATGGAGAGAGTGCACCAAAGGCACCTAATGAAATATTTGAAATGGGTATTCCGGTTTTAGGCATTTGTTATGGTATGCAAACCATGACGCAGCAATTGGGTGGTCAGGTTGAATCAGCGGAATTATGTGAATACGGTCATGCTAATGTAACTCTAACGACAGGAAGCACTTTATTTGCAGACATTAAAGATACGTTGAATGATGAAGATCAAGCACAGTTAACGGTCTGGATGAGTCATGGTGATCATGTCAGTCAGTTAGCCGAAGGTTTTGTCGGTGTGGCACAGACCGAAGATATTCCATTTGCTGCAATTGCCAACGAAGAAAAACATTTCTATGGTGTGCAGTTTCACCCGGAAGTGACACACACGTTGCAAGGTAAGCGAATTTTACAGCGTTTTGTGCTGGATATTTGTCAGAGTCAGGCTAATTGGACGCCAGCGAATATTGTTAGTGATGCGGTTGCGATGGTGCAAAAAAAAGTGGCTAAAGACGCGGTTATTTTAGGCCTATCAGGTGGTGTTGACTCATCCGTTGTTGCGGCGCTTTTGCATAAGGCTATTGGTTCACAGTTGCTGTGTATTTTTATTGATACGGGGTTGTTGCGTTTACACGAATCAGATGAAGTGATGCGCGTGATGCAAGAGCAGGGGAAAGTACAGGTAAAGCGGGTTGATGCCTCATCAAAGTTTTTAACAGCGCTGCAAGGCGTTAGTGACCCTGAAGATAAAAGACGGGTGATTGGCGAAGTATTTATTCGTGTTTTTGAGGAAGAGGCACTGCAATATCAAAATGCCAAGTGGCTAGCGCAGGGAACCATTTATCCCGATGTGATTGAGTCCGCAAAATCAGTATCAGGTAAGGCGCAAGTTATTAAATCGCACCATAACGTGGGTGGTTTACCTGAAAAAATGTCACTTGAGTTAATTGAGCCTTTACGCGATTTGTTTAAAGATGAAGTGAGGAAGCTGGGTTTAGAATTAGGTTTGCCTTATGACATGGTATACCGTCATCCTTTTCCAGGGCCTGGTTTGGCACTGCGTATTTTAGGGGAAGTTACTGTAGAAAAAGTCGCTATTTTGCAGCAAGTCGATGCCATTTTTATTGGTGCGTTACGAGAGGCAGACTTGTATCATCAGGTGAGCCAAGCATTTGCTGTGTTTTTGCCAGTAAAATCGGTTGGCGTGAAGGGTGATCAGCGCTGCTACGAATATGTTATTGCGTTGCGCTCTGTTGATAGTGTCGATTTTATGACGGCCCATTGGTCACGCCTACCTTATGAATTTTTAGCAAAAGTTAGTCATGATATTATTAATCAAGTCAGCTCAGTCTCTCGTGTAGTGTATGATATTTCAGGTAAACCACCCGCAACCATCGAGTGGGAGTAGTTAAAAAAAGGAGTTTTGATGCCTTTTAGATGCATAAAAAGAAGAAATTCGAGTCACCGCGAACTTTTAATTATTGAACCCAAAGAATCCTTAAAGAGAAAAAAGCCGGCTGCCTGTCATGTTTTTTTAATAGAAAAAAAGGCGGTGAAAAAGAGGCTTCCAGTCAATCTGTTTATAATCAATCAAACGCCTAATTTTACCAAGCGTGCATTTACGCTTTTGTGTGCGCTTAAGCATGAATCCTTGATTTTTTTTAATTTTTACTTTTCTTAATATTTCCTTAATATTTGTAGTGTATAATAAATACTGTACAAATTTTTTAATTAATTATGCTGGAGGAAATATGCGAAATGAAACAAATCTAGGAGAAAAAAGGCCAGGATATCGATCACCTGGTGAAATCCTTAGCTCAGGCGACGGAGATAATCCTGGTAAGGAGACTATCTGGTCTAGATGTTTTGGATCATCAGATGACGGACAGGGAGAAACCACAGAGTCTTTCAATAGCGGGTTTGAGTTAGAACCTGCTGGATCAAGTGATGCAGAAGAAACCTCATCTTGTCTTTCAAGTCTTTTTTGTATTCCAAGCCTCCCAAGCCTCCCAAACTTATCATGTTTCCGAGGTCGTAGTCAGTATGATAAGATTCCGAGTGGTGATGAGGAAAAAGGGCAAGGATCTTGTCTTTCAGGAATGTTTGAAAAACGACAAGCTCGAGATGCTCGGGTCACACCTGATCCAGTCAGCTTTGAAAGTTCTGACTGTTGTACTGAAATAATAGTTGGTTGTTGTCAAGCTTTATGCAACGATATGGATGGATGGATGTGTTGTTTCATTTTTCTAGGCTGCTGTTGATTTTTTTGAAATTTTACTGATTATGTATTTAACCTAAGAAACTGGTCAGTCTTGAAGTGTTGAAGAGGTTGGTGCATTAAATAATAAATTCAATGTAATTTTTCAAATATAGGAAAAGCAGTTAAAAAAACACCTGAATTTTTACTTTTCTTAATATTTCCTTAATATTTGTCATGTATAATTGGTTCTCAACTAGGCTAATGCTTTATTATATTGATGATGCAGCAGTTACTAGAATGGTGAGCAAATAGTAATACTTTACATAAAATGCATGTTAAGAGAATTAATTTCAAGAGTAAGAAAAGGAGGCCTTCATCTTCGCTCTTTAGAAAATGAAGCTTTAACTGAGGAAGAATATTTGCTGTTAGTGCGAGAGGCTTTAAGGCAAAATGGTACTGCCCTCGAGTACGTTTCTAATGAAAAACAGATCTTTTTTCCTGGTTTGGTGCTTTGTGCTGTGCTTAACATAGGTCAATCTATTCATTATGCGCATAGGATTTTACAAAGCAACAAATCGATAGTATTGGCTGCAGTCTTAAAAGATCCTTTATCACTAAGTTATGCCTCCAATCAATTAAAAGAAGATTCACAATTAATTTCTTTAGCTGGGATAATTGATAATGAAAGACGAAAGGAATATTTTTTAAATATGTCTGTTGATGAAATACCTGAGAAATTTTTACAGTTTATTTTCCCAGCCCTAAAGCCAGACAGAGATGTTTTTTTATCCTTTTTAAATAATGATGTTACAAGGGCTATAGTAGGTAAATTAGATGTAAGGAGCCTTCTTATTATGAGGAAATTAAACAAAAGTTGGAGCGGATTAAGTTTTGTGAAAAATAGAGTAAAAAATGAAAAAACAGTAGAAATAAGGAAAAAAATATCAGTGGAGTTTGAAAAGAAAAGGTCTGCAGAAAGAAAGAAGGTGAAATATGATGGACAATTTGAAGAGTTTTCTCGTGAAGTTGAAGAAATTAGAAGAAAAGTGAGTATTTGTAATGGGAGCATGAGCCCCCCTGAATCTTGCAGAATATCAGGTGGGCCAATATAGTTAAAATTGATTTTTCAAATAAAGAAAGACAATCCTGAAGTAGAGAAGATTACTTTGGATGCTCTTGAAGCTCAGGCGCCTCATGAGTATTTGTCAGAAAAACAAAAAGAAGTCCTCTCTCGTTAGTCTATAAACTTTTCCAAGACCCTTGCGACAGTTTGCTCTTATTTTGTTCGCTTCTTAAGATTTCCTTAATATTCCTACTGTATGCTTGTCGAGGTTGAAGTTTAATAAATTTTTTAGGAGAAATTATGCCAATAGGAAAAAAAGGATACACAAAAATAAGTGGCCCGACAAAAGGAGGCTCAGAAAGTTGTTTTTCAAGGCTTTGTTGTTGCTTCTTTAGAGGGGGAAGTGAAGAAACGGTAGCTGGTGTTGGTTCTGCTAACAAAGCTTTAACAGACGGAAGAAGGGCTAGGCGTGGTGCCGTGACACACACTGATGGCCCCACCACCCCTGTAGGCCAACCTGGATCTTCATTAAATTCGGGTAGAACTAGTGTTCAATAGTCAAAAGAATATAAATTTTTTTAAAGCCATCACGAATTATTTTTTGTGATGGCTTTTTGTTTTAGCTGTTGCTGGCTAAGATACTTTGACTGTCGGGTGAGGTGGTATTTTTTGCAAGGAATATTGCAAGCAAGTAAATACTGATGGTGATCCCAGCAATGACTAAGAAGTCAGTACCAAATGGGATGCCTTCGTGTCCGCCGCCAAAGTCACCAAAATAACTCACGATGGCCATTGCAATAATATAGACAATAATCCAGCTGCCACGTAGTGCATGCAAATTATTGCGGATAGTTTCATTTTTAATTACCCAGACTTTTATTGCTAAAATCACATAACCTAAGGCAAAAAGCGGTAAGAGTTTTGTCATGACGCTCCAGCCAGACCAGTAGATCATCAAGTTGCAAATATAGAATGCAGCAAGACATAATAAATGAATGCTCCATTTAGGCAATTTGGATTCAATTGCGCGGTTTTCACCCGTTGCCAAAATCATTAATGACATTGGGCCAACCAAGTAACCAAATACCAAGCATGAAACCAAAAATCCGACCATATGCTGCCAACTTGGAAAAGGCAGGAAGAAAACCAAACCAATTAACGTATTGATAATAATGGCGCGAATAGGGGCGGCACGTTTACTAACTTTAGTCATGCTTTTGGGTAGATAGCTATTTTTTCCCATTGCAAAGGTAAGGCGAGCGGTTGCCATTGATTGCACCATGGCTGTACCAAAAGGGGATATGACAGAATCAATGTACAGCGCTTTAACAAACCAAACAAAGCCAAGTCCGGTTAATAGTCCTACAAATGGGCCGTTATCACCAGTAAACTCAATAAACTTCCAACCTTTAGAAAGGGCAGAGGCAGGCAATGCGCCGATAAAGGCAATTTGAATTAGCGTATAAAGTATCATGCAGATAATAAGCGAGCCAAATACCGCAATTGGTACAGAGCGCTTTGGGTTTTTTGCCTCGCCCGCCATTTGAATGGCAGGGTTAAAGCCAATGAAAGAGTAAATGACACCGGCAAGAGGCAGTGCTGCAAATAGGCTGTGGATGCCATGAGGCGCAAAATATTGGCCATCAATATGCAAGTTGTGGGCGTTAAAGTGTTGTGAAAGCAATAAAATAACCGTGATAACAGGAATGGCTAGTTTAAAGACTAGGATAAATTGATTCGCCTTATCATAGGTTTTTGTGCCCAAGGCATTTATAATGCCGATTAATGTCATGCAGCCAACGCAAGCGAAAAAGCCGGCAACAGTTAATGTGGGGTGAATGCTGTCGGTCATCAGAAAGGGCATATAGTTTGAGCTGTATTGCACCAAGGCCAGTGTTTCAATGGGGGTAACGGCAATCCAGGCAAGCCAGGCAACCCAGGAAAAGCTGAAGCCAGCAAAATGGCCGTAGCTGGCCTGAAAAAAACGAACACTTCCACCGGTAATGGGTAGGTTGCTCGATAGCTTAACAAAGCAGGCGGCAACCACCATCATTAGTAAGCCGGCAATTACCCAGGCAGTTGAAGCGCCGGGTCCGGCAATGCGGGCACAGTAGAGTGGGCCAAGCAGCCAGCCTGAGCCAACAATGCCGGCAATGGAGGAGCTAAGGAGTGCCCAGGTGCCGATGGATTTCGTCAGTTTCATGATCGAGATTTCCTGTGTTTATTTATAAGGTTAAAGGAGAGTAGAATGGTATCAGGTTTTTTACGCAATATGCTTGCTAATTTGGCCTGATTTCGGGTATTTTTGGCATAATATGCTAATATATTCAGTCATATTAGTTTTTTATGCTTTTAATGGGGTGTTTGTTGGTTATAAAAGAGGTGGCCTATGATGTTAGATAGTGTCGATCGGCGCATATTGGCTGTGTTGCAGCAAGACTGCCAGATCAGTAATCAGCAGTTAGCCGAAAGGGTGGCGTTGTCAGCGTCGCCATGCTTACGCCGAGTGAAACTACTAGAGCAGTTTGGCTATATTCGTAAGCATGTTGCGCTGTTGAATCCTGAAAAGTTGGGTTTGTCCTTAACTATTATGGTGTCAGTTGGTTTGACCGGGCATGGCAAAAAAAAGATGGCAGCTTTTGAAAAAAGAATGAAAGATTTGCCTGGGGTGGTGGAGTGTTTGCTGGTTGCCGGTCAAGCGGCAGATTATTTGCTTAAAGTCATGGTGCCAGATATGGCGCACTATCAAGATTTTCTGCTCAACCAGCTGACAGAATCGGTCGGGGTTAGTAGTGTGCGCTCTAGTTTTGTGTTGCGAGATATTATTAGCACAACCGAATTACCTTTAAATTTTATGGGTGGGGAGTAGCTCTATGCGTTATTTTTTCTTGGCCGTATTGATGAGTAGTGCAGTTTTTATAAGCCCTGTTTTTGCAAACCAGCCTGAAAAGACGGCGCATTACCCATCAACTATTAGCGCTCCAGTTTTTGTTTGTTTTACGCCTCAGCAAAAATGTGCCAGTCATTTGCTGTCATTAATTAATCAAGCTAAAAAAAACATTTATGTACAAGCCTATGCCTTTACTTATCGAGACATAGCAAAAGCATTGGTTGCTGCACGTGATCGAGGTGTGTTGGTGAGTGTGATTTTAGATAAAAGTCAGTTCAAGCGAGGTCATGATCGAGTAGAAAAATTTTTTAGAATGAATAAAATAAAGTTGTGGAAAGATGATAAATTAAATATTGCTCATAATAAGGTGATGATTGTTGATGATCGCTGGGTTGAAACCGGTTCTTTTAACTTCACTTATTCTGCACAGTATTATAATGCTGAAAATATGCTGATTATTGATAGTAGGCCAATTGCAGCGCTTTATTTGCAAAACTGGCAGGTGGCAAAGAAACGATCGTCAGTGGTTGAATAGTTTCAGTGATGGGTTTTTTATAGCATTTTATGAAGATCTACTGCTTTTTCTGTGTGTAGGTTTTTATCTGATCCTGGCTTCATGCTAAACAGAAGGTTTTCTTTGCAATATTTGGTTGATTCGTATAAGTCTTTGCATATCAGTTCATGTAATATTTCTTGAAGACGGTTTTCACCATAAAGCTTTTCCTTTATTGTCTCTTTTTGATCTTCTAAGTCTTTTGAAGTGCCCGAAATTTCTTTCCTAATTTTCTCCAATTTTAACTTAATATATAGTGCGGGTGACCAGTGGTGATGAGTAGGGGGGCTCCCCTTTAATTCCTTTAGGTTTTTTTCAAGTCTTTTTGATTTCATGTCTTTTTCTATGTCTTTTATGCTGACTGGGTCAGAGTGGAGGCATCTTAGTGCGGTTAGCATGATCGCAGCTTCCAGGCATTTTTTTTTGTCGTCTGTTATCTTTTCTGTTATATATTTCTTTGCACCTTCATACCTTGAAGTATCTATTCTATCTTTCATGAAGGAATGTAAAAGCATTTCACAAAATTTTTCAGGATTTATTTTGCCTGTCATCCGGTGTTTTCCCCCAATCATTAGGTGGTTGGTGAAACGGTTATTAAGTCCTGGTTGGTGAGGGTTGTGGTGATTAAGGATGTGAAATAGAATTGCTGGGTTTTTGCTTCTTGAAATTTCATCCAGAATTGTTTGTATGTCTTTTTGGCTAAAAGAAATTTCTGATTGTGACACTTCAGGTTCGGGTTCAGCGCCATAACTTTCTTCAGGGTTGATCAAATTTTCATAAGATTTAAAAGCAAGGCGAAATAGTAGGGCAATGTCTACATGAGATCCTGCCGTTAAAATACTTCCTGGATTTTTTTTTAGAGAATCGAACTGTTCTGGAATGTTATTTTTCATGGTGTTTTCCAATTATTTTTTTAACTTAGACTTATTGTATCAGACTATTCTTAAGGGAATATTAAATATAAATAAATACCCCCCTTTTTTTTTGATTGTGATTTATTTTCTTAATGTTTTGATATTACTGCATTTTTTCTTGTTTAAGCGGTTTTACAATCTGATAGAAGGCCTCAAGGCTTTCTTGATAGGCCGTGTGGTCTTTTTTACAGGGCTTGGTTATCTCTGCAATGGTATTAATGTTAGTTAGATGGCTGCAAACCTCTTCTATATGTTCTGCCAGCATGCTATCACCTTTGAGTCGACGAGTTGAGTTTAGGTATTGTAGGTTCTTATGAGCAATCTCTTTTATGTCTTTAAGTGTTGCTGGCGGAGGGGTCAGTGTATTGTTAGTTAATAATTTAATTTGTTTGGCCAGTTTTTCTGGAGTGATGTTTTTAGTGAATATCTGGATTTTGTTCGGGTGTTTTTGTTTTCCTTCATGTTTAAAGCATGCGATGAAGTAATCATGAAATAGTTGAAAGAAATAGCTTTCATCGTTTTGAATCCAGTAGCTTGAGTTGTCTGGATTGTGTATTTTAAGCATGATCGTTGCCATTTTTTGCCATATTTTGTAATGCTCTTGTGAAAAAAGTTGCGCGGCAGCTAGTGTGAAGATGAATTCTTCTATTTTTCTTTGTATGGCCCTTTGGCTTTTAATGCTGGCAGGTAGGCCATCAAATGCTTGTTGGCCACACTGGCTTTCAAGGAATTCTCGAGTAGCATGATAACTTTCACCATCAATTTGTGTGACATGAGAAAATTCATTTAATAAGCTGAAAAGTAATATAATATTTAATTGAGCATTTTCATTATTTGTTATTTCTTTAAGAATTAATTTTGAGGATAATTTTTCATCGTAATTGCCAATTTTTTGCGCATGGGCGAGAAGTTTTTTTTCTAGCTTTTTTAAAAGATTTGTTTTTTGTAATAGGGTCATCTTTTCAGCCTTGTTCATTGAAGTAAGTTTGATAACTTTTTTATTAAATGCCGCAGGGCTATTTAATGATATGAACTCTTTTTTTAGTGCACTAACAACATCTTCATGAGACTTGTTGAAATATGGTTTTGGCATTTTAAATCTCCTTATTAAACCATTTAAAATAATTAATTGATGTGACTGGTTTTTGTCCGTTTTAGTAAAGCATCCTTGCTTCATTCAATCACATCAAGCAATTGTTTTTTTGTGAAGGGCCAGTATCAAAACAACACTGGCCCTGACTTTTTATTGAGTGTGCTTAATGTCGCATGCGCTAGTGTCATCATTGATCATGATGTGTGCGTCAGCCGTTAAGTTGAGCTTAGAACTACAGGTTTTGTCTCCCTTATAACTATTCCAAGTTACGGTAATGTTTTGTTTATTTTGTAATGAGCTGATTGATGGATTTGTAGAATTATTATATGTTTTATCACTTCCACTTTTGCCTGCAGGTTGTAAATAATCTAGCTTGGTATCACCAACCGTTATCTGAATCCCTGTTGCTGGAGACAAGTTGCTAACTTCTAGGCTGTAGTCTGCAGCCGCTGGTGGCGCCCAGTTGCTGGCGTAAGCTGTGGTACCATTGGCTTTGTTTTCACTGTCATTACTCCATGATTTCTCTGTCATTGAGCTGTTTGGTGAAAGCATGTGCTTAACAATGTATTGGTAGGTAAAGCTACCACTGCAAGCTGATGGTGAAAGAGGCATTGATAAGTTGGTTGTGCACGCAGGATCATCTAAGTCCCCCCTTGGAATGCTTGCATTTTGTGGAATAATACTAAATAAACCTTGTGTGCTATTCGCATCGATACCTGCTAAGGCTCGACCGTAAGCAGGAATGCCAGCGGCAACTTTTTTAGGATCAATGCCTTGATTTAATATTGCTTGCACAGAAGACTCAACGCTAAAACGAGCATTATACCCTTTAGGCGTGTTGTTTGGTGTGTAGATATTGCTTAAGAATCCTGTTCGACCGCTGTCACTACTTGCCTGGCCATTATTGTAGTCAAATGCGCCATGAAAATCGTAGGTCATTAAGTTGATGCTACGAACGTGAGACAGTTTGGCAATTTGACTTAAAACACCTGGTGCGAAACCTTGATTGTTTGCAAGGGTGCCGTTTAAGTAATCTGGATTTGCCAAAACAGTTACATCAATTTCTTGGCCGTCTTGTAACTTATTATTTAGTTCGGTAATTAAGTTAAGATAATTTTGTGATTGCTCATGACTCATGTTTGGATCTTCGTAGTCTAAATCAATCACTTTAATGTTATAATTGTCCATGATTTCTTTGGCAGAATTCACAAAATTACTAATGCCCGTGTTAGAGGTGAAAGATTTTTCAAAAGTATCATTGTGGCCATATCCACCGACGGCAAATGCGGTCTCTAAGTTTGGATGGGATTGAGGTAGTTGACTGAAGGCCTCAAAGTTACCCATAAATGCTGAATCTGCAAATGTTTTCCCAGGCTTGACAGCATAGGTACAGATTTCGCTGGTTGTGTTGCCGGTGCAGAAAGTGTCAGTTGGTGTTAAGTCAGCCCAGGGATCGTTAAAGTAGAGCGTTCCAGCATGGCTGTCATTGCCCGTTTGTGCTTCTAAAAAGCTATAAACAAGGCCATTACTGTGTGCAAGCTTGTCTTCTAAGTCCTTATTCGTTGCAAGTTCAGATGAACCAGAAATTTTACTACCAGGAATTCGATAAGGTGCATAAGGTATTGCTGAGGCACCATAAACGCTCCAGTTTGTCCAATATGTGCTGACCCGTCTTCCTGCTTTGCGTTGTGTATCAAGTTGGTCTAGCAGTGAATGAGTCGTATCGCTTGGGTCAACATCTCCTTTGGTTTCCCACATAATGTAGCCACCGAGATCTTTGCTTGCAGCAAAGCTTGCAAGACTTGCAACGTCTTGTGGCGATGTATAGCTAATAAATAAATTATTGTAGCTTGTGTTAGCTAAAACATTGGTGCTTGCTAATAATGAGTAAGCAATTCCAGCTGATAAAGCTGTTATTTTAAGTTTTTTCATAGTTACCTATCCTGTTAAAACACAATGCCAACACTTAAGTATCGGCACTGCGGGTCCTTGTCATAGAGTTTTTTTCATAAGCACAAAGGCTTGTTAATTGACTCTTTTTTTTTCCACTACCTTGTGGTTTTGTTTGAGCTTCAAAAAAGCTCAGCGGCAACATAACACGACAAAAAAAGGATCGGCAATATTGCGCACCCATGCATGGGTTGATTTCCTACAGGTTAGTCTGGGTGTTTTCTCACATTTTTTCATGGGCTTTTTTTAGCATATTTTCATATAATCATTGTGTTACAGGGATTTTCCCTAAAAAAAGGATACCCAGGTAAAGTTATTTTTCTGCTTATTCTTATCTGGATTTTTCTTTTTTATCTTATTGAAATAATGCAGGTATTTTTTATGGGAAAGCCTTGATAGCTAATTTTCATGAAAATAAATCAAAATTTTTTTTGTAAGTTATTGAAAAAGATAAGTTTAAAAAAATAATGTGTTTTTACCCGTTTTTTACCATAAACGTGTGCAATTAAGGAGCTTTTTTCGTGCTTTTTTTGACCTGACTTGGCCCTCTCTTAAGGTTTCCTTAAGCTTTCTTTGTGTTTTCTAGTATAAGATGTGCTGCCATATTTGAAGTTTGGGTGTGTTATTTCACTTCATTGTAAATTTTTAAGGCCGTTTTTTCAGGTAGTGATAATTTTATACTTAAGGCGTAGCATCCGGCGCTGATAATGGTTAAATACAATAAGGATTCCTGCAATGACAGTGGGTGCGATTTGATCATGGTGCTATAGCGAGATAATAAAAGAATTAAACCAAGCCAAATAAATAACCAGGTTGAACGATAAAAGGACTGGATATCAATGCCACTAATAAAGTGCCAATACACTAGCCCAAAGATTGAGACAATGATTAGTAAAATAAAAGAAAGTTCGATGGCATTATAACCCGTCCAATACACCATGTATGTGCTAAATAAAAATCCGAAAAAGCTAATGAGTTTTGCAAAAGGCAAGTGAACGCCACGCTTAATTGAGTGTAGGTTTTTTCTAAATGTAATTAATGCTATTGGTGCTGCAGCATATGTGATGATCATAATGCAGGTTAGGTTTTGCACCATGGTATCCCAAGCGCCACTTTTTAAGACAAAGATAATAGCAATAACGCTGTTAAAAAGGTTTGCAAAAATATATTGTTGATATTTGTTTAATTTAGAAAAGGTTTTTGGTAGATATTGTAGGGCCGACATCCGATAGCAGCAGGCATTGGCTGCGTGCAGATTAAATATGTTGGCACTAAATGGTGAGCTCACAGCACCAATATAGAGTAAAACCAGCATTAAAGAGCTGTCACGTAATATTAATGTATAGGGGCTTTGATGGCTTTCGATGACTAATTTTGTTGCGTTAAGATTCAGTGCAAGCTGTAAGCCAAGATAAAGGAAAAGGCAAATAACCAGAGATAAAACCAAAGACTTAAGAATGGTCTTTTTTGAACTGTGTGCTCTTCCGGCAATAACGCAAACGGTTTTAAATGCATTAAAACTAAAAACAACACCAACAGGCAATGCTAAAAAAATACCGCTTAAGTGTGAGGGTGGAGAAATAATGCTAGGGTGAGTGGAGTAGGCGTGTAGTAAGCTGTAACCAATGACCGCAAGTGGGATGCCAATTTTGAGAGGCGTGAAAAAAACATTGTTTAACCTTTTGATCCAGAGCATGGAAAAAGTATTGATTAAAGAGATGGCTATCACTAAAAAAATTGCTATACCCAGCCCTAGGTGAGTAAATTGTCCTGTGGGGGTGTATAAGTCGGAGACAAAATAATTTAAGTATTGCAGTGTTGCCGTTACTTCAATTGGAATAAGAGCAACCCAGGAGATGAGGCCAAAGAAGCCAAAGATTAATGAGGTCATATAACCATGAGAAATTCTAGGCAGCAAAATAGTCGCGCCATCTTTGCTGATAATGCTACAAGTCTCGGCAAAGCTTAATGCAATGATTAGTATCATTACAAAGCCCAGTATCCAGGAAATAGGCGAATAATTGCCGGCTTGCTCATAGACATAGTAGGATGCTAAGAGCCACCCACTGCCCAGCATGGCGCTGAGCCCGACGAAGGTGAGTGACCATACGCCTAGCTTTTGTTGCTCTAAGTGTGCTCCAGCCATGATTGTTTGAATCCTTTTGTGTGATCTTTATAACATTTTAAAATAGACCATTTTATTAATGACAAGTTCAGTTTATTAGCCCCTTATTATTAGTGTGATTGCAGACTAATTTTTGGGTATGGTTGTGGGTAACTTGCAGCGCACTATTTCAGTGTCGTATTTTGCCATAAATCAGGCTTGTATACTATGGAGTATTTGTTGATGGCTTTGTTCTTTACGCTAAAAAGATGCCGTAGTGCCGGTTTTCTTTGTAAGTTAGTTGCTTTTACATTGACAGTAGGAGGTGCTGCCCATTGTTTTCCAGTGTCCGGACCAATTGTTTTTATTAAGGCATGTTTTTGAACAGATTTTTTTTGCCTGTTGGTTGCTATAGATTGGCCCGGCGTTTTTCATGGTCCAGAGGGTTTTGCTTTTAGCTGGATTGCCAGGGGTTGCTTGATAGTCGTAGCCGCCTTTACAGGATAAGAGGCCATTGACGTTTTCTATGTTTTTACAAGCTAAAGAAAAAGCAAGGTAGCTTTTGCCGGCAAATTTATTGTTGGGGTTTTTACAAAGGCAGGAGAGGGTGCCGCCATTCATTTTACATTGCTGACAGGTTTTTTGATAGGTGCCAGCAGGCAAGGAGGCTGAAAAAACACTAGTGGATAGGCTTAAGGTTATTGTGAAAAGGGCTGCTATTAGTTTGTTTTTCATGTCAGGTCTCTCTTTTTTATTCGAAAGAGAAATTATCGCAGGTTTTTGTGATCAATGAAATACAATGGTGTGTTGTTGTTTAAAAAAGTGGTGGGCCCACGAGGACTCGAACCTCGGACCAAGGGATTATGAGTCCCCTGCTCTAACCAACTGAGCTATGGGCCCTAATAAAGTATTATCAGGCAAGTTATTTTGTCTATTGTGTAGCTAAAAAGCAAGTTTATTTATTAATTAGCCTGCTCATCTTCGTTGTTGCTAAAAGTCTGTAGTTTTTCAGCTCGGGTTGGGTGGCGTAGCTTGCGGAGGGCTTTGGCCTCAATTTGTCGGATACGCTCACGAGTTACATCAAACTGTTTGCCAACCTCTTCTAGCGTGTGATCGGTGTTCATATCAATACCAAAGCGCATGCGCAATACCTTGGCTTCTCGTGGTGTTAGTGATTTTAGAATTTCTTGTGTTGCCTCGCTCAGTCCTGAAGATGTGGCAAAATTGTCAGGCGACTGAGTGTTGCTGTCCTGGATAAAGTCACCCAGGCTTGAGTCTTCATCTTCACCAATGGGGGTTTCCATTGAAATAGGTTCTTTAGCAATTTTAAGAACTTTGCGAATTTTGTCTTCACTAAGGTCCATGTGTTTGCTTAACTCTTCTGGTGTTGGCTCTTGCCCCGTTTCTTGCGTAATTTGACGGCTAATACGATTAAGCTTATTGATAGTTTCAATCATATGAACAGGAATACGAATGGTGCGCGCCTGATCTGCAATTGAACGCGTAATGGCTTGTCGAATCCACCACGTAGCATAAGTTGAGAATTTGTAACCGCGACGATACTCGAATTTATCAACGGCTTTCATAAGACCAATGTTGCCTTCTTGGATAAGGTCAAGAAATTGTAAGCCGCGATTAGTGTATTTTTTTGCAATGGAAATAACTAGGCGTAAGTTCGCTTCAATCATTTCTTTTTTCGCGCGTCTTGATTTGGCTTCGCCAATGGAAAGTCTGCGATTAATTTCTTTGATTTCAGAAATGGTTAAGCCACTGTTTTCTTTGATGCGGATTAGTTTTTTTTGTGCCCGATGAATTCGGTGTGCGTATTGAGTAAGTTTTTCTGAGTTTTTTTGCGCTATTTGCTGGTATTCAGCTAACCAGGCAAGGTTGCATTCATTTTCAGGGAAAGAGTTGATAAAAGCTTTTCTGGATGTGCCCGCTTTATCGATACAAATCTTCATGATTTCGCGCTCTTGAGTGCGGACATCTTTTAATAGGCTTTGGATGGTAGCAAGCTGTCTAATAAATGTTTTTGGTGCTAGGCGAAATTCAGAGAAGTGGTCAGCAAGTTCTTTTTGGTGCTTTACGGTGGTTGCATGTTTTCTGCCGTATTTTTCTAGAAATTTTTTATATTTTTTTTGCAGTTTTTCTAGTTGCTTCATGCGTTGTGCAACAACCTCAAGGTCTGGGCCAGTATAGACTGGCTCGTCATCTTCTTCTTCTTCTTTGTTCTCATTATCGCCAGTTTTGTTTTCCTCGTTATTGTTTTTTTCTTCTTTGGCTGCCGCCTCTTTGGCAACAACGGCGGGAGATGGTCTTTCTTCAAGGAGGTCATAAAAACTTAATACAATATCCCCAACTTTGTTTTGGCCTTCTTCAGTTTCCAAAAGTTCGTGATATTTTTCAAGAATGCTATCGATAACCTGAGGATACTGAACAAGGGCGCGACTTACTTGGCGGATACCATCCTCAATTCTTTTTGCAATGCTGATTTCACCAGCTCGAGTTAGCAGGTCAACGCTGCCCATTTCACGCATGTACATTCTGACAGGATCTGTTGTGCGTGTGGTTTCTGTTGCAAGTTCTACTGCCTCTTGCAACTCTTCTGCAGCAGGAAGCTCATTATTTTTTAAAGTAAATTGGTCGGGTGCCGTTTCATAAACTTTGATGCCAAAGTCACTTAATTTACTAATAATTTCTTCAATTTGATCCGGGTCAGCATAATTATTTGGTAGCAGGTTGAGTAATTCTTCTTGAGTTAGGTAGCCTTTTTGGGCCGCCTTGAAAATGAGCTTAGTAATATTGTCTTTTGGTGAATCGTTACTTTCTGTATTGTTTTCTTCGTTCACGCCTTTGGCTGAGTTTTTAGGTTTTTTTTTGTCTGAGTCAGTCATGTCTACACCTGCTTTTTGGGGTTAGCGTTGCTATGCAACTGGTTGAATGCAAAAACATATTGTTGAGTATACAACAGCCAGTCATTCTACCCCCATGTGAACAAAGATGCTAGTGTTTCTTGTCTTGTGTTAGCTGATTTCATGGTCTTTGAGTAGGTTGCTAAGGTGCTGCCTTTCTGGCTCTGTTAGACCTTGTGTTTTAGCCTTGTTAATAAGCTGTTCACGAATAATTTTTTTGTTTTTTTTCAACAAGTAAGAAATAACATCATGAAATTCAGCCTCTAAGGTTTCTGGTTGGTCGCTTAGTACAACTTGTGCTAGCTGAGCGATGAGCTGTTTGTCTTCGGTGTTTTCAAATAGGTGTAGTGCTGTGCCAACGGTTGCGCCGGGGTTTTTTTGAAAATAATCAATGAGTTTCCCAAGCAGCTGAATTTCATTGGCGTCGCTTTGGATGTTGCTTGTGTCTTGTTGGATTTTTTGCGCTAATTTAGGGTTGTTGAGCAGGAGGCTAATGGCGCGATGAACGGGCCTTTTGTTGATGCGGCTAGTCAGTGTGGCATTATTCGTTGGAACGCTCACTTGTTTGGGTTGCACAATGAGCTGAAGCGACTCCTGCGATAAGGCTAATGTTTCAGCCAGTTTTTTTTCCATAAATTGATAAAAAATACCCGGCGGCAGTTGTTTTAAATATTGTGCGGCTTCTTTTGCGTATTTAGCTTTGCTGTCGGCATTATCAAGGGGGGTAGTTTGCGCGAGTTGTGTAAAGAAGAATTCAGATAGCGGACTGGCATTGCTAATAAGATTTTCAAAGGCCGGTTGTCCATTTTTTTGAATGAAGCTGTCAGGATCTTCACCCTTTGGCAACATAATGAAGTGCGCCTGACGACCATCGTGCATCAACGGAAGTGTGATGGTTAGCGCCTTCCAGGCGGCTTGCTGGCCAGCACGGTCACCATCAAAGCAGAAAGTCAGTCGGTCAGCATAACGAAACAGTTTGGTTAAATGAGATGCGCCAATAGCCGTGCCCAGTGTTGCCACAGCATATTTTACACCATGCTCTGCAAGGCCTATGACGTCCATATAGCCTTCAACAATTAAAAGTTGCTCAAGCTTGCGTGTGGCTTTGAGCGCTTCAAACAAGCCATAAAGTTCATGACCTTTATGAAAAATAGGCGTTTCGGGTGAGTTAAGGTATTTGGGTTGATCCTCGTTGTTCAGGCTGCGGCCACCAAAAGCAATGGTACGACCCCGAACATCACGGATGGGAAACATAATGCGGTGACGGAAGCGGTCGTATTGCCGGCCGGAATCTTTTGCAATAATTAAGCCGTTGGTTTTAAGGGCTTCAGTCAGTTCGCGCTTTTGCTGGTGGTGATCGACTAGAAATTGCCAGCCAGTCGGCGCATAGCCAACTGCATAATCTTTTGCGGTCTTACCAGAGATGCCTCGATTTTTAAGATAATCAATGGCTTGCTGCGACTGCCGAAGTGCTTGCTTATAGAGATTGCTGGCGCGATCAACCGCTAAATACAGGTTTTTATCGACCTCTGGTTGCTCGCTGCCACTTTGTGGTAGTTCTAGGCCTAGCGGTGTAGCTAGCTGTTCAAGTGCATCTAAAAAACTTAAGTGCTCGTACTCCATTAAAAAGGTAATGGCGTTACCATGGGCACTACAGCCAAAGCAGTAGTAGAATTGTTTGTCTTGGCTTGCGCTAAAGGAGGGTGTTTTTTCTTGGTGGAAAGGGCAGCAGGCGGAGTAGTTGCCCCCTTTTTTTTTAAGTGTCACGCGTGCATCAATTAAGCCGATAATGTCAGTTTTGTTAAGGACATCTTGAATGAAGTTTTGTGGAATGCGTTTGCTCATGAAGTGGTTTGGGGTCGGCTGCTAGTTCGGTTGGCGTCAGTATAGCATAGAGAGAGCGGCGCGCCACTAGCGAAAAGAAACGCCTAGCTAAGTTTGGCTTTGATTTGTTGGCTGACTTCACCCATGTTGGCTCGGCCGGTAAGCTTTGGTTTTAAGATTCCCATGACTTTGCCCATTTCTTTCATGGAGCTTGCTCCGGTTTGGGTAATGGCGTCATCAATCATTTTGTCGATGGTGGCTTGGTCAAGTTGCTCTGGTAAGTAGTTAGCGAGAATGCCAATTTCCCACTGCTCTTTCGCAGCGAGCTCAGGCCGGTTGCCTGCTTCAAATTGTTTGATGGATTCACGACGTTGCTTAACCAGGCGGTTGATGATGGTCATAACACCGTCGTCATCAAGCTCAACCTGATTGTTAATTTCTTCGAGTTTAATGGCGGAAATGAGCATGCGCAGAGTCGTAAGCTTTTCAGCTTCTTTGGCTTTCATGGCGGATATCATGTCTGCTTTTAGTTGCGCTTTAAGTGTTTGCTCGCTCACGATGGCTACTCTTAGTAGCGGCCGCGATCGCGTTCTAGTACTTCACGCTCTTTGTGTAAGCGCTTTAAGTGACGCTTAACAGCAGCAGCCTTTTTACGCTTACGCTTAGTTGTTGGTTTTTCGTAATAGCGTTGTTTGGCTTTGCCTAGGATTCCTGATTTTTCGCACAGGCGCTTGAAACGGCGGAAAGCGGCATCAAACGAACTTTTCTCGTGAACTTCAATGATTGGCATCTATTTATTACCTTATAAACTGATTAAAAACCGGCCCATGGTAATCGTTTTATTTGGAGAATGCAATGCTTTAAGGGGGGTTTTTCGCTTTATTATCTTTTGTGCTATAGTCCGGCCACAAGAGTATTTGGCGGTATATTGATAAGACACCTGGAGGGTTAATAATGACTCAAATTTTGAACATTGCGGCGTACCGTTTCGTTCATTTAAGTATGGATGACTTGCCGACATTGCGTGGTCGATTAAAAGACAAAGCCAATCAATACCAACTAAAGGGCACTATATTATTAAGTGAAGAGGGGATTAATCTTTTTCTAGCGGGTCTGGCTGATAATGTTGAAAAGTTTCAGGCGGTATTAAATGGTATCACGTCATTTAAAGACTTAACGTATAAAAATAGTTGGTCGAAAGAGCAGCCCTTTACAAGAATGTTGGTGCGGTTGAAAAAAGAAATTATTTCAATGGGTTGTGAAGAGGTTCAGCCAGAAAAGCACACGGCACCTTATATTAGTCCAGAAGATTTCAAAGAGTGGTATGACAAGAATAAAGACATGGTGGTCTTGGATACTCGTAATGATTATGAGATGCGCTTAGGAACATTCAAAAATGCAGTGGATTTGAATCTGGACCATTTTCGCCAATTTCCACAGGCCATTAAGCAATTATCTAAAGAAGCAAAAAATAAACCGGTTGTTACTTTTTGCACAGGGGGTATTCGCTGTGAAAAAGCAGCTGAGTTGTTGCTGAGTGAGGGCTTTAATGAAGTGTATCAGCTTGACGGTGGTATTTTGAATTATTTTGAACAATGCGGTGGCGATCATTACGACGGCGATTGTTTTGTCTTTGATAAGCGTGTGGCGGTTGATGCGCAATTGAAAGAAACCGAAGCATTGTTGTGTTTTTCTTGCCGCGAACCACTTGCAATAACGGACTGTACGGATGACTACGTTTGTAAATATTGTCAACAAGACCGGCGAGGCAGGCGCGAAGCGGCTGGATAATTATTTACAGGCTTTGGTTATGATTCTATCTAAGTGATTGGCAAAGGCTTGCTTGTCACGCGCGGTAATTGTGCTGGGCCCCCCAGTGACGACACCAGCTTCTCTTAGCTCCATCATTAAATTTCGCGTACTCAGGCGCTCTTTTATGTTTTCTTTACTATAAAGTAGGCCCCGTGGATTTAGCGCGAGCCCCCCTTTTTTTATCGCCGCATCCGCTAAGGGTATGTCCGCGGTAATGACTAAGTCGTTCGTCTTCATTTGTAAGATAATCTCATCGTCAGCAACATCAAGTCCAAGTGCGACTTTGTGCATACTAATAAAGGGAGACGATGGGATTTCTAGGCGCTTATTTGCGATGAGAATAAGCGGTATTTCTGCGCGAATGGCCGCGCGAAATAAAATGTCTTTAATGATTTTAGGGCAGGCGTCAGCATCAACAAAAATACGCATAGTAGAGTCTCTTTATGGTTTACGTGTTTTTTGCTCTTTTTTATTTGAGCAACTAGTCTGTTATTCTCGTTGCTTTTTTTTATATGTTCAAGTGTTGTGACCATATGTTTTTTCGAGATACAGAAGTTAAAGGTCAGTTAACGAGTTGGATAAGTCTATGCTGAAGCAAATCTGCAGTGGATAGTGCGATGAGCCAGCGTGTCAGTTATGCTAATAACTAATTATTTGGGTCAAATGCTTGTTGGCTTTGAGTTTTTTTTGTCATACATATTGCTCAATAAGAAACAAAGAGAAATAGACTTAATTTTTTTGAGTTAAATTTTTCCGCTGTAAAACTCAATTAATTCTTTTTTTTATTATGGATGTGGTGCTCTATCGGTAAGGCGCGACCTTTTTGCTGGGCGATCTTCTTTATTTTGGATAGGTTTTTTAAATATTCCTGGATGATTTCTTTCATACATTTTCAGCTCATTTTGATATTCTTGGTAGTTTTCCCTGTTCATGAGACTTGGATCTTCATTAAATTTTTTTTCAGCTTCTTCAGTTCTAGCGGATAAAACAGAATGTCGTTCTTTAAGCATGCCATTGAATCCTGACTTCTCTTGTTCTCGTTGTTGTCGCTTTCTTTCCAGTTCTTTTGATTTTGTTTTAATATCCATTTTAGACAAAGGTTTCTCGTGATTTTTTTTGGGTTTTTTTAGACGACTTTTTTTCTTAATGAGTTCTCTGCGCTTATTTTCCAACGCCTTTTCTCCCTCGAGAAGTTGAAATTCATCTTTTTCAATACTTCTTTTTAAGAAAGAATTAGAGTCGGTTTTTCTATTTTCATCTCTTGATTTTTTAAGTTTATTCTTTGTTTGCTTCAAGCTTTCTCTTGCTTTAGCTATCGCGTTATCTACTGCTACTTTTGCTGCTGCTGCTGCTGCTGCTGCTGCTTTGGCTTCTGCTTCTGCTTTTGGCTTCTTCTTCTGCTTTGGCTTCTGCTTCTGCTGCTTCTTCTGCTCTCTTTCGCCAGATGGCTTTAGGTGATTCTGTTGACAATAGTTCCACATCAGTATCAGTTTGCTGAGAGCTTTTAAACTGAAGTGAAACTGTCCTTATTTCCTCTGATTTTGCAGGTTTAGGGAGGTAGGGTGCAAGTAAAGCATCAACATCTTTGGTTGGATGATTTGGATAATTTTTTTTGATTTTTTGTCTGATTTCTTCTATGCCCGTCATTAGGTTGAGGCCCTTCCTTTCAAGTTTTTCTTTTTCACTTTTTAGTAAAGTCAGGATATTTTCTTGATATGCTTTGTCAGGTGCGCATTTTAGGAAAACCTCAGTAGAGAGTTCGATGCAATCAAGATAAATTTCTTCAGACGTATCTTGAACATAGTATCTGAGGCAGTCAAGGAATTCATTTTTATTGCTGTCATTAAGTTTTTCTCCTTCGCTTGCATTGTTGAATTCATCCCAAATTTTTTCCCATCGTTCCTTCTCTATTTTTGTAAATAAATGATTAAGTGCCACTGTCAGCCTTTCTTTCGCACTATCTACTTTGAAAGCGCTGTTGTTTCTTCTTGGTCTTTCTGGGCTTTCTGTTTTTGGTGTCGGGGTTGCGGAGATTTGGTTGAATGCAGCTTCTTTTAACGCGGGTTCTTTTATGTCTTCTTTGTGGCCTTCTTTATTGAAAAGATAATATTCCTGGTTATTTAGGCAAAAAGCTAGGCTGCTTTTTGTTTGCCTGTTGTGTATTACTGCAAAACACTTAGCATCGCTGGCTAAGAGTGTTACAAAAAAATGGTTTGGATATGTGAAAAGGTCCTTTAGCCTTTTTAGGCGTTCACAGGTTGATGGTGACCACCCAGCGAAGAAAGCCGCTTCATCAGTAACAATGATTTTTCCAGGAACTTCTCCACCTGCTTGTCCTGAAAGATCGATTTGAGTAAATTTTTTTCCTCTTTGCAAAGAAAAGCATTGACTCAGAGGTGAGTAATTTATGTTGTCTATATCGTACGCCCCTTTATCGTCTTTTGTCATTTTAAGCATGTTGATTTTTTCCATTAATTTTTTGCTTAGCGTATTGAGTCTTTTACACTTAGTCAACATTTTTTTAGTTTTTTATCAGTAGCTTCTTAGAAGGCTGTTTTTTTATTTGTTTTTTCATGGTGGTTATTCTTGTAGGGGGAGGTGTGCTTTTAATTTATGCACAACCTGTTTTTTTTTTGCTCTTGCTGTTTGCTGATGCTGCTGCTGCTGATGCTGGATTTAAAGAAAATTTTAGTGATTCTTTGGTTAAAGAATATTTATCGTCCCCCATATACGATCGTAAGTTTTTTGATTCTGTCTACCATGTGCTCTTAAGGTCTCAACGTGGTGACTCTGAGCCAGCTAGGAATGAAATTGACTTTAGTGTTGAAGTTATACGTAAATATTATTGTGCTTTGCGCTCAGATCAAAATAGAGGAGTGTGTGTCTTATGTTTTAATTTATTATATTTTTTTTGTAAAAATCAGTTAGCTGGTGATTGTGCGTGTGTGAATTTATTTAAGAAGCGCCGAAATAGGAAAACAGAAGCAAGTATGATAAATTTTTCTCTTAAATATATTTGTCAATTAATGGCCAGTTTAAAAATGGATCGCCCATCTAAGGTGTTATTTTCAAAAGGCAGGTCTGATCAGTTTGATCAGCTGAAGATTGCTGATTGGTCTTGGTTGATTTGTTTTCTCAAAACTTTTTCGGACTATAGCCTTAAGAAAAGAGATGCTGAAGAAGACCATGAGGTTATGAAGTTTTTTTTATCTAAGCTTGTATGTTTGGTGGATTTGTCGAGAAAAGGCCTCCAAAGTATCGATGTGTCTGTATCAGAAGGTTTTTTTCCTCCAGCTGTGCCCGCGCGGGCATATGGCTCATTTTTGCCTACTGATTATGTTCTTGCTTCTTTTGAGTGTGAAGGGGTTTTGTCCATGGCGGATTTATTAATGGGAGGCCGTAATTAACTTTATTTTGTAGAATTGAAAATAAATAATCAAAAAAAACCGAGCATTAGAATAATACTCGGCTTTCGATTTTTTTGATATTTACGCAGACTGTTCGGCTAACATGTTGCGTAATACGTATTGTAAAATACCGCCATTTTGATAATAGGCAAGCTCATCTTCCGTGTCGATGCGGCATAACAGCGGCACATTTTCTTGGCGACCATCGCTGTAATTAACAGTCATGTTAATGGTCATTGCCGGTGACATGCCGTCGGCCATGCCTTCGATAGAAATGGTTTCGCTGCCATCGAGTTTCAGGGTCTGGCGTGTTATACCCTCAGGAAAACGTAACGGTAATACCCCCATGCCAATTAAGTTAGAACGATGAATGCGCTCGAAACTTTCAGCAACAACAGCTTTTACCCCTAATAATAAGGTTCCTTTTGCTGCCCAGTCACGAGAGGATCCAGTGCCGTATTCTTTACCTGCAACGACAACCAAAGGTGTGTTGTTTTCTTGGTAACGCATTGCTGCATCATAAATCGGCATTTCGGTGTTATCAGGAATGTAGCGAGTAAAGCCTCCTTCTGTGCCAGGTACCATTTCGTTACGAATACGAATATTAGCGAAGGTGCCGCGCATCATGACCTCATGATTACCCCGGCGAGAACCATAAGAGTTAAATTCTTTTTGATCCACACCCTGTTCACGTAAATAAATTCCAGCAGGGCTGTCTCCTTTAATAGCGCCGGCAGGTGAGATGTGATCGGTTGTGATGCTGTCACCTAATAACGCTAAAATATTCGCATTATTAATGTTTTGTGAAGGCTCAACATCGGTGGTCATACTCACAAAAAATGGTGGTTTTTGAATGTAAGTTGAATCTTGTTGCCAATCATAGGTGTTCGATGGTGTGACATCCAAAGCCTGCCAAGTGGCATCGCCTTTAAAAGCATCGGCATATTCACGAATAAACATACCACGATCAACTTTGGCAACTGCTTCGGCAACTTCGTGCGAGCTTGGCCAAATGTCTTTTAAGTAAACTGGATTGCCGCTTTCATCGGTACCCAGTGGTTCAGTTTGTAAATCAATGCGTGTGGTTCCCGCCAAGGCATATGCCACAACAAGTGGAGGTGATGCCAACCAGTTGGCCTTAACTAACGGGTGAATGCGGCCTTCAAAGTTTCGGTTGCCGGATAACACCGAGCAAACGGTAATATCATTGTCTTGGATAGTTTTAGTCACCGAGTCCGTGAGTGGCCCAGAGTTACCAATGCAAGTCGTACAGCCGTAACCGACTAAATAAAAGCCGAGCTGTTCGAGCGGCTCAAGTAAATTGGTTTTCTTTAAATAATCCGTCACCACTTTTGACCCGGGTGCAAGAGATGGTTTAACCCAGGGCTTACGTTGAAGTCCTTTGGCGGCAGCTTTTTTAGCTAACAGTCCAGCGGCAATCATAACATTCGGATTCGATGTGTTAGTGCAGCTGGTTATGGCGGCAATGACCACATCACCATGATGCATGCTGAAATCCTCAGGTGATTGATAGGATTGATCAATTTCAGCCGTTTTGCCGAGGCTGTCAATAAAGGCATCAACGGCTTTGGGTAGTTCGGGTAATGTGACCCGATCTTGCGGACGTTTTGGTCCAGCTAAGCTAGGCTCAACGGTATTCATGTTTAAGCTTAAGGTATCAGAAAATTGAGGTGCCTCTTCCGTTGGGTCAAACCACATGCCTTGTGCTTTACAATATGCTTCAACTAGTGCGATGGTTTCTTCGCTACGGCCAGATAATTCTAAATAACGCAGTGTCTCACCATCAATGGGGAAAAAGCCGCAGGTCGCGCCGTATTCAGGTGCCATGTTGGCAATTGTTGCACGATCAGCCAGCGGTAGTTGTGCAAGGCCTTCGCCATAAAATTCAACGAATTTACCCACCACGCCTTTTTCGCGGAGCATCTGTGTCACCGTTAATACCAAGTCGGTCGCAGTCACCCCTTCTTTTAGTTTGCCAGTAAGGCAAAACCCAACCACATTGGGAATTAACATGGAAATTGGTTGGCCCAACATAGCCGCTTCTGCCTCAATGCCGCCGACACCCCAGCCTAAAATACCGAGGCCGTTGATCATGGTCGTGTGACTGTCAGTACCAACAAGGGTGTCTGGGTAAGCGTAAGTGTTGCCATCAATGGTTTGTGTCCAAACACTTTGACCCAAATATTCTAAATTAACCTGATGGCAAATGCCGGTGCCGGGAGGCACCACACCGAAGTTGTCAAAGGCATCTTGCCCCCAGCGCAAAAATTCGTAACGTTCTTGGTTGCGTTGCATTTCTCGCTCAACGTTGCTGGTGAACGCTTGTGTATTACCAAAGTTGTCCACTTGAACAGAATGGTCAATGACCAAGTCAACCGGGCAAAGTGGGTTAATTTTTGTTGCCTCTCCACCAAGACGAACCATGGCGTCGCGCATGGCGGCCAAATCAACTACCGCAGGCACACCAGTAAAGTCTTGCATAAGCACACGTGCAGGGTGATAGGCAATTTCATGTTGCAGCTTAGGATTGGTTAGCCAGTTAGCAAAAGCTTGAACATCTTCAGCAGTAACGGTGTTGCCATCTTCAAAGCGCAAAAGATTTTCCAATAAAACCTTTAAAGATTTTGGCAGCTTGGACACGCCAGCTAACCCAGCTTTTTCAGCAACTTTTAGGTCAAAGTAATGATAGCTTTTATCGCCTACTTGCAGGCTTTGTTTTGCATTAAATGTATTGGGGTGGTCAGACATAAAGAGCTCCTCATGGTGTTAAGTTGTTGGGATTGTAATCATATTTTAGGCTTTTGTCAGCAGGTGCCTGCGATTCGTTGATCATTGAGTGAAAGATAGCCTATACTGTTGGCCAATTATCTAAAGCTATGGGGGAAGTTGATGCCATTGAATCGCTGGTTACGATTAAAGACGGTGCTTATAAGTTGGGCAATTTTAGAGTTGGCCGGGTTTATTTGGCTAGGTTCTTGGCTTGGAGTGTTGCCGGTGGTTTTGCTAATTTTTGTAACCGGATGTTTGGGCAGTTATATTTTACGTAAAAAAGGCTTTGAGGCGCTAAAGCGTAGCATGGAATCCATGCAGGATGGTGGTTTTGCGCCACTGCCGGCGGATAATGGTTTGGGATTTATATCAGGCTTTTTATTGTTGATTCCAGGCTTTTTTTCTGATGTGCTCGGTTTGGTTTTATTACTGCCTTTTGTACAAACGGCATTTTCTCGCTGGTTAATTAGGCGTGGTTTGATGAGAGATCAAAAGCGACAGCAGCCTAAAGACTCTACTGATCAGCCGCGTATTATTGAGGGTACCTTCAAGCGCGAGGATGACCGTCACAATAAAAAATAATCTGTATTTTTTAATTTTTTCTAAGGTATTTTATGTTTTTTCGATCTAGATTATGGCTCGTTGTTTTTGCTTTTTTGGTGGCTGCAGTCGCTGTTTTTTTTGCTCATTTATATTTGAATAATAATTTTCATGTCGTTTATCCAAATCAGGTTTATCGCAGTTCGCAAATGAGTCAGCAAGCACTGCTTGATGCTGTTGAGAAATATAAAATTAAAACGGTTATTAATTTGCGTGGTAAGCACCCGGAAGATTTGTGGTATCGCAATGAAATGAGGGCTTCTTTGGCAGATCATATTATTCATATTGATTTGAGCTTGCCGGCGCATGGTTTGCCAACGAATGATGAGCTTATTCAATTAATGAATTTATTGGAAACCGCAAAAAAACCTTTTATTATTCATTGTCACGCAGGTGCAGATCGAACGGGTTTAGCTTCAGCAATGGTAATGATTTTAGCCGGTGATAAAAATAAGACAGAAATAACTAAGCAAGCCTCGTGGCGTTATGGTGCTGTTTCACCAACGAGCATTGGACATGAGGTGCTGAAGAATTATTATCTGTATTTGCAACAAAGCAAAAAATCGTTTGGCCGTGCTAGTTTTGTCGCATGGGTAAATGCTAAGCCGAAACTCAAGCGTCATTTTGGCTGGTTTTTTTAATGGAATTATTCTGAATGACAGCGTGTAATATTGGTAATAGTGTTATTTCCAACCGCCAGCGTCTTCTCTAGCATCGCCTGATGTAATACACATAAAATAAGGTTATCCCCATTTTTTTGTGTTGAGAAAACAACGTGACCTGCGGGCTGTTCTTCTTCAGTCTTAATTGCATCACCAGGGTTAAGTGCTTTATTGACAGTTGCTTGATAGAGGTGTCGTTTTAACTTGCCCAGGTGCTGAGTTCGTGCGACGACTTCTTGGCCTAAATAGCAGCCCTTGGTGAAGCTAACACCATGAATTTTCTCTAAATTGATCATTTGGGGGGTCCATAGAAGTTGCGTTGCTTTTTCGACATGAGCTAAGCCACTAGCAATGTTTTGCTCTTGCCATTTGTTAATAGAGTCTTGGTTGTCGAGTGATTTATCTTTGCTATGCGGGGCAATAATATAGCCGCGATTAGCATCGATAGGAATAAAAGGATGCTCATTATTTGAAGATTTGAAGGTGCTAAAGACAGCAGAATCTTCAGCCGGTGTTACGGTGACTTGAGAGAAGGCGCCAAATTTCTGCAAGGTTGTTTGAATATCATTTAATAGGTCATGAGCTAAAATCATTAAAAAATCATTTTTCCATTTAAGTAGGTGGAATGTGGCAACTAGTCTGCCCTGATGGTTGCAATAACCGCCTGGCGTGCTTTGGCCATGCCCTAGTGCATTGACATCACAGGTGAGCTGGCCTTGTAAAAAAGTAGCGGCTTGCTCTCCGCTAATGGTTAAAATAGCTAAATGAGACAGGTGTTGTTGGTCAGTCATGGTGTTTTGCTCGGTAAAGATTAATGGGGTGATTATAGCAGACAATATTTAAATAGGAATATTAAGTAAAAGTCATTTTTAATCAATCTGTTAGTGGTTTTTTTCAGCATATTGGCTTAGTGATGACTATAATAGTATTAAGGCATTGTGACGGATAAAGAAAAAAGAGAGGTTAATTATGACGTATCAAAAGCTGATTGTTTTATCATTGCTATTTTCTTCAGTGAGCGCATTAGCGGCAACGGGCTCATCAGTAAAGGCTACCGCTGCGGTTAAGCCCTTACCAACATTACCAACGCAGAGTGTCAGCAATATTACTAGCATGGCACCAATGGCGAATGGTATTACACCATTATTATTTATTCAGATGGCAGGGTCAGCTGTCTTGACAGAGGCACCAGGTTCAGATGATCATAGATTTGTATTGAAAATGAACAAGCTATCAAGTGCGGTGACCTATTTCGCTGATAGAGCAGGGCTATCAAATCGAGAAGTTGGCTCGTTGTCACCCGAACAGTTTGCTTCGTGCTGGAGTAAGGGTAAGTACAGCTTCGCCCAATATCCACCAGAGGGCGGGCTAGTGGCGAAAAGTTTTAAAATTTTTGGTTCATTTGGGGTACGTTCAGATGTGCTCAAACTGTCTAATCCTCAATACAATGCAATGGATAATTCAATGACTTATGAAGCGGAGCCGGTTCAAAAATATCACCCAAAGCTGGGTATATACAGTAATGTGAGTTTGTATTTGGTGAAAAGGTTGGGTCCTTCAGAGTTTGTTCATAGTATCTGTAAATGATGACAAAAATCCAGGCGTAGCCGAACTTTTGAAAATGCTGCCCTATTCGCAGGTGATGTTGTTAGCAGCTCTGACTGCAGCGCTGCTGGGCATTATGGCTTGGGTTGTAATGAAAGACTCAACGGTTGCTTAAAATGATTATGTTGAAGATCAAGAGTCTTTTTTTCAGGGATTCTTACAATTAATTAAGCGGCCGGCCGTTTGGTGCAATGGGGTTGTTTTGTGGGTTTATGTTAAGTGTTGTCACGGTGTTTGTGTCACTTTGGGCGATACCATTCTTAGTGAAGGGGCATCATTTATCCATTCTGCAAGCAGCGGAAGTTTGTTCATGGTTTTTTTTAGGGGCGGGTGTTGCCTGTCCTTTGGTTGGTTGGCTAGATAATCATTTACTCTCGCGTCGCAGTCTTATGGCCAGCTTTTCAGTTATTACGATTATTTTGATGGCAGCAGTGTTAATGATGAGTGGCTTGTCGTTGAATTTTTTGCGAGGCATGATGTTTTGTTTAGGCTTTTTCTGCAGTGTCTATGTGTTGAGTTATACCATTGGTCATGAAATAGCAACGCCGAAAACTAGGGGTGCAAGCATTGGTATCGTCAATACTTTTTGCGTCATTATGGCGCCCATTTTTCAGCCAGTCGTTGGCAATATTGTAGATTATGTCTCTCATTATCGGCAAGGTGTAAGTCATTATTCGGTGCACTCTTATCAGCTGTCGTTGATGATTATTCCTTTGAAGGTGGTGATTGCTGTTGTGTTAATTTTTTTTCTACCAAAGCCGAAACAAGAAAAATTGTAATTAGCCCATGCTTGCTTTAGCATAAGATAATTTTTACTG